>NZ_PVNK01000073.1 GCF_002994615.1 Enhygromyxa salina
GAACAGGTCCGGGGCGACGCGAGCGCAGATGCGCCGCGCTCGTGAGGGGGTCCAAGGTGGCGCGAGCGCAGATGCGCCGCCCCAGAGCCGGTCCGAGGCCAGCCGCGACCGGGATGCGGTGCTCCTCGCGACGGGTCGGGGGTGGACGGCGGATGCATGGCCGCGTGGACGGGCCGGCTCGGGGGGTCCGCCGCCGCGGCGCAGGTGCGCTCGGGGTGGGTCGGAGGCTGGCGCGGGAGCGCGGGAGCTGCGGTCGAGCCGGGTCGGGGGTCGCTCGGGCGCGGCGCGATCGAGCCTGGGTCTGGGGCTGGGGGGGCTTGGAGACGCGCGAATCGATCTCGCGCCACCTCGCGTGCCCCTTTTCACCGAGGGGTCTGTCGCCACGACTTGCAGCGGGGCCACCATCGCGGCGTTTCGTCCTCGCGTCCTCGACGAGAGTTCCTGCGCGAGGCGACACGCTCCTCGCGTCAATCACAGCTTCGGCCTCGCCCTGGCGCCGCGTTGTTCGAGGGCTGGCCTGGCCGTCGGGCCCCGCGGCCTCTTTGCGCTCTTCTCCTGGGGATGGACGACCCCGCTCCGAACCAGGGGAGCGCCAGCGGCTACTGGTCGCCTGAGTGGTCGGCTATCATCAGCTTCGTGAGGCCGAGTCCCTGATCCTGACCTTCGAGCGAGGCGGCGCGCCGCTGGAGCTCACCTACCTGATCCGCTAGCGCGTCATGTGGCATCCCCGGTTTCGCCAGCTTGCGCTTCGCCACGGGCCATGCATCCTCGCGTTGTCGCTCTGTGCTTGCATCGACGACGGACCCCGTGACGACAAGGTGGCGCCGCCGGAGCTCCCCTTCGAGTACGCCACCGAGCGCCTGACGATCCACTCCGACATCCAGCGCTGCGAGGGCGACTTCGCGCGCTGGGAGAGCTTCATCAGTCACGCCGAGACCTACCTCGGTCTGACGGTGTCAGGCGCCGTCGAGCTCAACGTATGGGAGACCGAGGACTTCGATGGCGAGCGATACTGCGGCGGCGACTGGGGCGGGTGCTACCGCCGAGCGGGGCAGCGGATCTACAGCGGAGCGGCCACCGTCGAGCACGAGCTCGTCCACGCGGTCGCCTCCGAGCTGGCGAACCGAGATGCCTTCTTCGAAGAGGGGTTGGCCGAGGCGCTGTCCGCCTCGCCTCAGTTCGGCCGATACGCGCCGTGGTTCCCCGTCAAAGGTTCGGGTGATGTCGACTACCCCAGCGCGGGGCACTTCGTCCGGTGGTTGCTCGAGACGCGGGGACCCGATCCGCTGCTCTCGCACATGAGCGCCCCGGGCGGAGTCACCGAGTTCGAGGCGATCTACGCCCAGAGCCTCACCGAGATGACGGCGGAGTACTTCGCCGACGCGGCGTCGAGCTACCCGCGGCTCCACGACTACCCAGCCCCGGCGTTCGAGGCTCAGGGCGAGGGGCTGTGGTCGAGCGTGATCGAATTCGACTGTGCGGGAGACGACGTCCGCGGGGCCGCTGACGGACTCGAGGCGATCCGCGAGCTGACGGTCCCGAAGACGGGCTTCTACGCCATATGGAGCTCGGCGGGCGGACGTGTTCGCGGCCGAGAAAAGACCGGGTCCGGCAACGCCTTCGCTGTCGTCGGCGATCAGATCGCCGCCGGGCCGATCGAAGCGGGGACCTACGAGGTGGGCATCGTCGGACCTCCCGGCGTCGACTCGGGGGTCGTCATCGTGTGGGAGAGCCTCACCGCTCGCCCCGTGCCGCCGGGAGGACTGCCGTGACGCGAGCGACGCGCGGGGCGCTGGCGCTGGCGCTGTGGGCGTGCGGGTGCGTCGACGAGCCTGGGCCGACGCAGTCGAACCCTCCCACGCTTCAAGCAGGCGAACCATGCAATTGGCCATGGGCCTCGTGCGTCGATGAAGACTCGCTCTTGTGGTGCTCGGAGGGAACTTGGGCCGACCAGACCTGTGATGAGTATTGTGCGGAGCTGGGCCCCGGCGTGAGCTCCCTGGGCTGTGACGTCGATCTCGACCTCGCGTCACCGACCCAGCTGTGCGCCTGCGAGCCGCCGACGGACGGGTGCTCCCCCGGGCAGGGGGCGTGCGAGGACAATGACACGATCTCGTGGTGCACCGAGGGGTGGACCTGGACCACGTCATCGTGCACCGAGATCTGTGCGGATCAATCACTGCTCTTGCTGGGTTGTGACGCAGTCGACGACGCCGCAATTTGCCTATGCACGAATACCGGAACACCTTGCGACGACGCCCCCTCAGTCTGTGCCGATGGTCAGACCCTGTCCGCCTGCGAGGCGGGCCTCTGGGCCGCCGTCGATTGCACCGAGCGCTGCGCCGGGCCCGGCACCTGCGACCCCGGGGCCGTCGGCGGCGCGGCGTGTGTGTGCGGACCCTGACCATGACACGCGTACCGCTTTATCTCGCGATGTTCGTCCTTTCCTCGGTCATCGGCGCATGCTCGCCGGGCCCGGTCGCAGATCCCCAGCCACAGTGCTACCCGCTCGATCCCAGCGGGGACTGGCCGCTCACCCCCGAGCAGCTCACGGAGCAGTATTGTGGCCGCGGTCCAACCCCGACAACGGGCGAGACCGAGGGTCGAGCGCTCACGGCGGTGTGCATCCCCGCGCCCAGCGAGGGGTGTGATCCCTGCATGCTCAGCGCCGCGGAGGTCGATGACAAACTACGCGCAAAGATCGCAAACACCCTCGCAGACGCGAGCTGCCCGGAAGACTACGAGCCGACGCGCTTCGTGCGTGGGTGCGCTGCGGCATCCCCGACCACGAATGAATGCTGCTTCATCGCCGAGTACTTCACCGACAAGACCGTCTGCGATCCCGTGCCCGACGAGGCCCCGTGACCCGCTCGCAGATCTCGGCGCCCAGGCCAGTCAGCCCAGGGTGTTCTTGTTGTTGTGAAACAAGGGATCCCCAAGCCGACACGCGCCCTTGCCCTCGAACTTCACATCAAACGAATACAGCATGAACTCCGCCGCGTCCCGGTTGGTCCCGCTCGCGACCCCGCCCGCGCTGCCGGCCTCGTCGCCGCTCGACTTGCTGTACTTGGCCCCGTCGGTCATCGGCATCTCGCCGTCGCAGGTGACCGTGCTCGGCCCGTCCGAGGTGTCGGCGGACTGCGCGATGTTTGGGTAGGGGATCGGCACCGGCCCGGCGGAGGTCGGGGTCAGGCAGACGTCGGGAAACACGATGCTCATCCCGCCGCTGCCCGAGTGGGCGACGCCGCGTCCGTTTGCGAAGGTCTTCGATCCCATGTTCAGCTCAGTTCAGCTCAGCTCAGCTCAGGCAGGAGCATACAAGACCAGCGCGCCGTGGTCGCCTGAGTCGGCGCTGGCCCAGACCAGCGCCGGCCCGCCGACGGTGCCCGCGCGGATCCACAGCGCGGCTGTCCCGAGCATCATCGGCGCGAGCGCGGCCCCGCTGTCGCCCGTGTACTCGGCCGGGTGCTCGACCCGCAGCGGCCTCGCAAAGTGCTCTTGATTGCGGATCCGCGCGACGCCCCACTGCTTGGCGGACTTGCTCTCGCCGTTGAGGCCGGCCATGACCAGGCGGATCGGATGGTCGGGAGCCAGCGCGCCGTCGAGCACGGCCGAGCACAAGGTCGCGAGCTCGCCGCCGCCCGAGACTCCGACGGAGGTGATCCAGGCCAGGGCGCTGAGGTTGTGGCGGCGGCGGGTGGCCTCGTTGGCCACGACCACAAACGCAGCCGCCTCGCCGGGCGTGAACGCGTCTTGAGGGCCAGAGGTCCGGAGTCGACCGGCGCGCTCGAGCGCCGCGACCCGCTCGGCGTCGACGTAGGTGTCGACGCCGCCCACGACGACGAACTCGGCGCGGCCGGGGGTGATCAGCTCGTCGCGCGCGGCCGCGAGGGCGCTGAAGAACCCGGCGTGGCCCGCCGTGAACACCCGGCTGGCGCCGACATCGATCCGCCGCTGGGCCTGCTCGCCGAGCATCGAGACGAAGGGCTGGGCGTCGAGGGGCTCGGGCAGGGCGAGGTGGACGGGGAGCGCGAGCTTGGCGAATTCGGCCGACAGCACCTCGGCGAGCGGCGCCCCGGCGAGTCGCAGCAAGCGGGGCTCGATCGCGCTGGTTCGCGCTCGCTTGGCGAGGCTCGGGACCAGCGGCGGGAGGTGGCGATCGGCGAGGTGACCCAGGATCACCGGCTCGGAGTCCCAGTCGAGGATCCACGACTCGGACTTGCGCGTGACGCCTGCGCGAATCGACGACGCGGTCTGGGCTGCGTCGAGCCCGACCGAGCAGCACATGCCCACGCGCAGGATCGCCAGGGGCTCGCTCACGCCTCACCGCCGCTGTACTCGACCGCGCCCTCGATCCCGCCGAGGCCGATGTCGACGCGCTGGACCCGAAGCAGCTCCTCGCCGACGGCCAGGCACGCGCGCCAGGTCATGGTCATGCGGGCCTCGCTTGGCTCGAGGACCACGGTGTCGAGGATCGGGTTCATGCGCTGTGTGGTGCCCGCCAGCGTGGCGATGAGCTCGAGCTGGCAGCGGGGCAGGGCGAAGGTCCAGCTTCTATCGGGGTCGAAGCCGTGCATCGCCACGGGCTCGCCGCCTCGCAGGGCCTGGGCGAAGGTCATCCCCCGCGAGCCGACGTGGAAGTAGCGCGGATCAAAGTCATCGGGCAGGTAGGGCGCCCGGGTCTTGCGCCAGCGCTCGTCGTAGGTGCCCGCGAACGCGACCCGGGGCTGCCAGGTCGGGGCGATCGCACCAAAGCCCATGGGCTCGGGTGTCTGGCCGAGCGCGGTCAAGGGGGCGTTGGGGTCTTCGAAGTTCGGGACCGGCTGCCCGAGCATCTCACCCACGCTCTGACCCGCGCCAAAGCCGACACCGACGGGGTTGCGGAGGTCGGCGAGGCCCGAGCCAGTGTCGCCGACTTGCCGGCCACCAAAGGCCCGCTCGTAGACGATGGGCACGCGCACGAAGGGCTGCGCGCGGCTCGGCTGGACGGCGCGCAGGCCCTGGTCCCAGAAGCGATCGCCGTGGACCCGGATCAGCTTGCTTCGATCGGCCACGCATAGGGCGACGTCGAGCTCGGGCACCGCCTGGCCCCGGGGCGCGCACGCGTCCCCGATCAGGATCACGTCGGTCCCAGGCTTTTGCAGGTGGACCGCGCTCGGGTAGCGCAGGCTGCTCGCCGTCGGATCGCCGAAGTACTCGTCCTCGAGGGTGATCGGGCGCTGCTCGGCGGCGATCTCGACGACCGCGCCGAGCTCGAAGGTCGCCTTGACCACGGCGATCAAGGTGTCGACGCCCCGGCGATCCGCGAGCGCGAAGATCGTCGGGACGAAGGGCGAGGTGTTGTGGAGCTGGAGCATGCTCAGTGGGCGAGGGGCAGGCCGCGCTGGAAGTCGAGGAAGGCGAGGCGCGCGAACACGTCCTGGGTCTGGGCGTGTTGGGTTGCGCTCGTCGCTCGGGTCGCGATCTGTGCTCTTCCGGTCGAGCGCGCGGCGAGCTCGAGCGCGAGGGGGTGGCGGCGGCGCGTGGGCAGCTCCCGGAGGCTGCGGGCGAACTGGGCGATGTCGAGGGGCCGGCCGCTCAGGTGGCGCACGCCCGGGACGAAGTGATCGCGGCGTTGGGACCACCAAAAGCGGATCGCGTCGGGGTTGGGCAGGCGCAGGGCGTCGTCCCCGGTCGGCACGAGGTCGGTGTCGAGGTCGTCGTCTTCGAGCTCGGGCAACGCGTCGTCGCGATCGTCTCCGATCGCGGCGCCACGATCGAGCCAGTACTGGTCTTGGGTCGCGGGCAGCCCGGCGACGGCGCAGACGACCTCGCCCGCGGGTCGGGCCAGCTCGGGGTGGTCGAGCAGGGCGAGGACCCCGTCGACGGCGGCCGGCTGTCCGCTCAGGCCGGCCGCCCAGACCAGGTTTGGCGTCGGGGCGTGGGCGAGCTCGGTCAGGAGGCGCTGGTGGGCCGCGCCGTCGCCGATCAGCGCGACCCAGGCCAGCGCCGATCGTTGAGATGGGTGGGGCGGACCAAAAGCCTCGCTGCACGCCCGGGCCCACGCGCTCGACACTCCCCGAATGATCCCGCTGTCGATCGCGGCCCCGCGCAGGGCGTCGTCGGTCGCGTCGAGCGAGGTCTGGAGCTGGCGCAGGACCTCCGGGCTGCCCGTATGGCGGGCCAGGAGCGCGGCCGCCCGGCGGACCTGGAGATCCGCGGCGCTCAACCACCCGCGCACGCGCGGGCCCGCGTTGACGCGGTGGGCCGCGAGCACGCGCAGCCGACCCGCGAGCGCAGGGCCACGGAGGGCGTCGAGATCGCGGCCGAGCCAGTCGATCAGGCCCGTCCGCCGGGTCAGGGCGAGCCCCCGCACGAGCCCGCGCTGGCCGACCTCATCGGCGTGCTCGAGGGCCGCCAAGACCTGCTCGCAGGGGTCGAGGCCGGCGCCCTCGAGCACGGTCAAGGTCGCGGCGGCGGTCCGAAACTCGTCGTCGTCGGGCTCGGCGATGACCGGCAACAGCAGGCGCTCGAGCACGGGCTGGCCGCCCACGAGCAGCCCGGCGACCCGGGCGAGGAGGCGCTCCTCGGGCCCCGCGGCGAGCCGCGCGAGGGTGAAATTGGCCGAGTCGACGCAGTTTGACCACATCTCGAGCAGGAACTCGGCCTCGTCGAGGTGCTCTTGTTGGATATCCCAGATGAGACCGGTCATCGACGGCCAACCCCCGCGCAGCATAGACACGGGCCCCGGCCTCGGGCAAGCGAAGTTCAGCATTTGATCCCGCGCTGCTGTACCCTCGCCTCGGCCCCCCGCCGCTGTGAGTACCCATGGCCCACCTCTCGCCTGTGACTTACGAGCTCGCGCTGCCCGAACATCCGGGCGCCTGGTCGGTGACCCGCGTATGGATCAGCGAGGCGCTCAACGAGCCCTACCGGGCGCTGATCGACGCGGCGACCGAGGCCGAAGACCCCGACACCGACGCGCTGCTCGGCGCCGACATCATCTTGACGATCACCCGTGGCATCGGCGAGGGCCGGACGCTGTGCGGGCTGGTCTCGCGCATCGACTTTCTCGGCTACGAAGACCACCACCTGATCGTCCGCTTTCACGTCCTCTCGGCCGTCGAGATCCTGTGCCAGCGGGTGAATTCGAGGATCTGGCAGCAGCTCAGCGTCCAGGACATCGTCAGCGAGGTGCTCGGCGAGGGGCTCGGCGACTACGCCCGCAGCTTCGACATGGGCAGCGTCAGCCGCGGGGTCAGGCCGCGTGACTACTGCGTCCAGTATCGCGAGTCGGACTTCGCGTTGGTCTCGCGCCTGCTCGAGGAGGAGGGGATCAGCTACGAGTTCATCCACGACACCGAGACCAACAAAGAGATCCTCACGCTCCGTGACGACAACGATCAATACGGTGAGCTCGAGAACATCGACGGCACCGCCGAGATCCCGATCATCATCTCGAACCCCGACGAGGCCGACGTCGAGTCGATCCAGGGCTTCGAGTGGAGCAAGCAGCTGACGACCACGGGCGCGCTGCGCCGCGACTACGACTGGAGGACGCCGCGCGAGGTGCTCAGCGCCCGGGCCGAGGCGCCCGACGACCGTGACCGCGAGCGTCGGGTGTTCGCCCACGGCGGTCGGCGCTTCATCGACGACGATCTGGCCACGCGGGCCCGCGACGCCCAGCACGGCGCGCTGCTCAGCTCGCGGATCGTGCGTGGGCGCAGCAACGTCTCGGCCATGCGTCCGGGGCTGCGCTTCACCCTCAGCGGCCACGATCGGATCGATCTCGAGCGCGAGTACCTGATCACCGAGGTCGTCCACACCGGGGCCGAGCTCAGCAACGTGGGCTCGAGTTCGGACCCGGGCGCGAGCGGGCAGGGCTACTCGAACAGCTTCGTGTGCGTGCCCTTCGACGCGGATCTGCGCCCGCGGCGGGTGACCCCGAGCCCGCGCGAGTACGGGCCCCAGACCGCGATCGTGACCGGGCCCGATGGCGAGGAGATCCACACCGACGAGCACGGCCGGATCCAGGTTCAGTTCTACTGGCAAGAGGAGCCGAGCTACGCCGCCGGCTCCTCGTGCTGGATCCGCTGCTCGCAGAGCTGGGCGGGGATGGGCTGGGGCGCGCAGTTCATCCCGCGGATCGGGATGGAGGTCGTCGTCGAGTTCATGGAGGGCAACCCCGACCGCCCGCTCGTGACCGGCTGTGTCTACAACGCCGAGTACCCGCCGCCCTTCACCTTGCCCGACAACAAGACCCAGAGCGGGTGGCGGACCGAGTCCTCGCCCGGCGGCGGGGGCTCGAACGAGCTGCGCTTCGAGGACGCCGCCGACGACGAAGAGATCTACCTCCACGGCGAGAAGAACTGGACGATCGAGATCGAGCACGACAAGCACCAGACCGTCGGCCACGACGAGTACCTCGAGGTCGCCCGCGACCGGACCAAGAAGGTCGGGCACGACGAGAGCTTCGAGATCGGTCACGATCAGCGCGGGCAGGTCGGCCACGATCAGACGCTGACCGTCGGGCACGATCAGCAGTCGAGCATCGGCGAGAACCGGACCGACGCGATCGGCAAGGACGCGCAAGAGACCGTCGGCGAGTCGAAGACCGTGACCGTCGGCGCGATGCTCGAGCAGACGGTTGGCGAGAGCATGAACACGACCGTGGCCGAGAACGCGACGACCTCGATCGGCAAGGATCACACGGTCACGGTCGGCGAGAACGCGAGCGAGAGCGTGTCGGGCGACAAGTTCGTCGAGTCGAAGAACTCGACGACCCGGACCTCGAAGGACATGAGCTTCGCCAGCGACGAGAAGTATCTGGTCGAGGCCGCCAAGGACATCGGCGTGACCGGCGAGACCAACATCGTCGTCGAGGCCAAGAAGAAGATGGTCTTCAAGTGTGGCGACGCGTCGATCACCCTCAAAAAAGACGGGAAGATCGTGATCAAGGGTAAGGACGTGACCGTGAAGGGCTCGGGCAACGTCGTGATCAAGGGCCAGAAGGTCGCCGAGAACTGACCCGCTCAGCGGGCCGAGCCGGGGTCGTTGCGGTGGACGATCCGGCGATAGTTCGGCGCGGGCTCGTGGGGGTAGATGTCGACGCTGACCGCGGGCGGCGAGCGGAAGGCCGTGCGATCGGCCCCGCTCACGCCGCCGTAGTGGCTCGAGCAGTGGATGTAGTTCATGCGCAGCAGCGCGAGGTCCATGTCGCTGAGGGAGCGGCCGCCGTGGAGGATGTCGTAGATGTAGGTGATCGCCGAGGGGATCGCGTAGGCCCGTTGGTTGGGGATCGGCTGCAGCGGGACCTGGCTGCGCAGGGCCTGGTCGTGCATGAGCTCGAGGGCGATCTTCTCGAGCCCTGGGCGCACTTGTGGCCGTCGCCAGACGACGTTGCCGAAGTACGAGTGGCGAATGCTCGCGAGCGAGTCGGGCCCGTCGTCGCGGAGCTCGTCGTACCCGTAGTAGAACTCCGGCACGGCCCGGCCGGCGTAGTGCTCGCGAAACGCCCGCTCGGTGAAGTCCGAGTAGCGCTGACGGAGCTCGGCTCGGAGCCGCTCGGCCTCGCTTCGGGTCGCAAAGTAGCCCGCGGCCGGCTGGACGCACTGCACGGTCTCACCTTGACCCCGGTAGCCGCCGCCGATGTCCGAGTGCGCGCCGGGCATCGAGAACTCGGTGCCGCCGGACGGGAGTGAGCCCGACGCCGAGCGGATCGAGTTGAGCGCGAAATTCTTGCGATACTCGTTCTGGGCGGTGATGTGATAGATGGCCTCGGCCGAGCCGTCGTTGAGGTGCACGTTGACGTCGGCGTTGTCCGAGTCGGAGGCGTCGCCCCCGTCGCCCGAATGGCCGATCGCGGCGACGGACTCGAAGATGCCGAGGAAGCGAACGCTGGCCTCGGGCAGGGTCACGCGGGTGAGCTGGGTTGGCTCGTCGGACATCACCGCCAAGCCCGTGGTCACCGGCTCGAAGCTGCCCCCGTTGACGCAATTGACGAAGTAGCGGGCCGCGGCCGCCCCGCGGCTGAACCCGAAGGCGTCGACGGTGATCTGGGCGTAGCGGCCTCCGTGGCCCTCGCGCTCGAGCCGACGGCAGGCCTCGTGGACCCGAGCGGAGACGCCCGTGTTGCCGGTCCCGAGCGCGCTGTCGACCATGTCGTCGGGGCCGCCCGTGTTGGTCCCGATGCCCTCGATGTAGACCGCGCGCCGGGTCAGCTCGGCGCCGTCGCTGCCGCGGCGCGTGTCCGTGGCGTAGAGGCGGTAGAGGAGGGCGACGTTGGACGGGGCGTTGGCGTAGCTGCCCTCGCCGTCGCCGTCTGCGTTGCCCATGTTGTTGAGGGTGCCGTCGAAGAAGAAGCCGATCTCGAGCCTGCGCTCGCGCGCCGGGTCCGAGCCGGGCGAGGCCGCGTCGCCGCCCCCACCGGTGGCTGGCTCGCCGACCTCGGTCATGCTGGGCGCTCGCTCTTCACCGCTGATGCCTGGGCCTGGGGCATCGACGGACTATGCCGTAGGGGTGGCGGAGATGCCACCGCCGGCCCGCTCGCCCAGCCCCGAGCTGGGGACGCCGGGATCCGATCAGCAAGGGCGACGACGCAACGAGCATTGATGCCAGTCGGGCTCTCCCCGCGCCGGGTGAAGGCGTCGCCCGGCCCGCGGCCAATAGGTGGTGAGCGTCGCTCGGGGCGAGACCGGCGCAAGGGCACACGTGATGTGAATTGGGGCGATCGAGGCTGAGCTGGAGCAATGGGGTGGGCTGGGGTCGAGGCGGTGAAGGGCGCGAGAGGTCGAAGCGGTGCTATGCGGACTGCGAGGAGTAGGTATGCACAAACGATACAGTTCATTCTTCATCGTGGTCGCCACGCTCGTGCTCGCTTGCGAGTCTCCTGGGGACCACGAAACGGAAGGGGTTGGCGACGGGGGCGGCGATGGGATCGGCGATGGGATCGGCGACGACCTCGGCGAAGACGCCGGCGAAGACGCCGGCGAAGACGAAGGCGAAGACGCCGGCGAAGGCGATGATTACTGCGACTTCGCCGACATTCCGCAGCGCGAGCCGGTGTGGCTCCTCGAGCTCGCGATGCATCACAAGGGAGACAAGCCCCGCGCGTTCGGTCTCGCCGTCGGCGAGGAGGCCGTCTTCAGCGCCGGATACTCCCCCGACGGCAGCGACAAGAACGACCTCTTCATGGAGGGTCGTAGCCTCGACGCGGAGCTGGAGTGGTCGACCAGCGTCGAGAGCTATGGCGACAGCAGCGGCCGCTCGCTCGGCTGGGACACTGAGCATCTGTACTATATTACGTCCCCGACCCTCAACTCCAACGGTCTCGCCCGGTTGACGGCTGACGGGGAACCCGACCCATGGTCCTTCCCCGGCCAGAAGAAGCTCTGGCTGAGCGACATCGACGTGAGCAGCTCGGATGTGCTCGCGGCGGGATTCATGGAGTCCGAGAAGGCCGGTACGTCGTTCGACGACGCCGTGTTCGTTCAGATCGACAAGTCCGACGACAGCGTCGTGTACTACGATGAAACCGGCGAGCCCCTCGCAACCGAAAAAGGGCACGCGGTCACGCCCTGGCCTTCGGGCGGGCACATCGGGGTCACGAGGGGCAGCCACGAGGCCCTTTGGCTTCGCGGCTACAACCACGCCTCGCTGAGCTCGGAGCTGATGTTCGAAGCGAACGAACTTCCGGCCGCGGTGTTCGTGACCGAGCGGCTCGGGGAGTACTTGCTGCTTGGCGGGCACACCGAGGCCAGGAGCTGGGTGAGCCTGGTCGACGAGGACGGTCAAGAGCGTTGGCGCAAGCTCCTGTCGCCTTGCGGGCCTGGCGCGGCCGAAGGGCTCCGCCACGCGGTGGTCGGCTCAGATCGGGTCTGGGGGGTCGTGACGGGGCCGGACAGGGAGGGGGGCTACCCGAAGAGCTTCATCGTCGAGATTGGCTTCGACGGCTCGCTGGAGGCCAGCTACCGCGTCGTGGTGCCCCACGAAGAGGCGATGATCGAGGCGATCGCCACGAACGGGAGCGCGGTCGTCGTCTCGGGCTTCAGCGTTGAACCCGAGGGGGCGCTGAGCGGCTGGATGGCGCGGGTGATCTAGCAGCCCGGGCTGCTAGCTCTAGCTTGGGAGCCTGCCTTGGACTGGCCGCTCGCGGCACTGATCAGGCGGTCCGGTATGGCGAAGACGAAGACGGGCTGAAGTCGGTTCGCGCGCGACGCCCGGCCGTGACCTTCGCTGGTTTGGGCTCCCGCCGCTTCGACAACGACCCGACGAAAATTCTGGGTGTGACCAGATCGATTTGCATGTACGGAGCCGGTCGATTTTTCGGGGTGGAATTGGTGCCCGGGGCGCTGCCGACGAGTGCGACGCTTCCACGGTCTCGCAAGACGCGAGCGAAAGGAAAAATCCATCATGTACATCGCAACTAAGCTCCTCCTCACCTACCTCACCGCAATGACGCCCGGCGCAGTCGACGACCCCAATATCTGTGACGTCGTGTCTCCCGCGACCGGAACGTCGGCGGTGTGCAAGCCGCACCGCGAGGGTGCCCCGGTCTGGGACGCCAGCGTCTGTTGCACGGACCGCACCTGCTTCGAGCCGACGGCCGAGGGCCGCTGCGAGTCGGGCGAGAGCCGCTACTACTGTGAACTTGGCGAGCTCAACCCCGCGCGGGGCAACGTGGACTGCTACTTCGAGGTGCCCGACTACTGCGACGTCTTCGAGTGCGATTCTCCGGCCCCGGGCTACCAGGCCCCGGCGCAGGAGGGCTTGCTCTGCTGCCCCTACGGCATCTGCACCCCCTACAAGCTGGGCTCGGGCATCTGCGAGACCGAGGACATCTACTACTGTGTCAGCGTGGCAAACAACGGGGATGGAACCGTTGATTGCGTAGACTGGGACGAGGAGTGAGGCCCAGCGCGCGATCGATTTCTGTGCCAGGGGCGTCGGCGCCGATCTGCTCGGCGATTCGACGCCCCTCTTCGTTCGCGTCTCGTGCGATGCCAGCCTCGGCCGCTTGCTCGTAGATCGCGGCGAACCAGGCCCAGGTGTCGAAGAAGGACGGGAAATTCTGAGCCACGAACAGCGGGTCGAGCAGCTCTTGGCGGGTCAAGTCTGCCTCGTCGAGGCGTCCGAGCTCGACCTGGCTGACGAAGACGATCCGCCGCAGCGCTTGGGCGCGCGCGGTCGAGAGGTTGAACGCCTCATCGTGGATCTCGAGGCTCCGCTGCGCGCTGGCGAGGGCCTCTTCGAAGCGCGCGTTGGCGAGCTGGGCACAGGCTAGGGCCTCGCTCGCCTCGCCGATGAGCTCGCGCGGCCCGCCGTAGCGCGTGTACTGCCGCTCGCGCATCGCCACGGCCTCGGCGAGGAGCTCGAGCGCCCGGCCCCGATCGGCGTCCGAGCCCCCGAGCAGGGCGAGACCGTGAACCTGCAGCGCCTCGGCGGCGCGATCGGGAGCGTCGCGCTCGAGCACCGCGAGCGCGACATGGACGTAGGCATCGACGGTCTGGGTCTCGCCGCGCTCGCCTGCGACCGCCGCTAGCTTCAGGAGCACGTCGGCCCCGAGCAGGTCGGCTCCGATCGCGGTCGAGCGCTCGTAGGCTTCGGACAGGCCGCGCTCGGCCTCGTCGAGTTGGCCGTCGAGGCGGTGGAGCTCGCTGCGCCAGAACATCGCCCGGGCGATGTCGTAGCGGGCCTGCTTCGCCCGCGCGATCGCCATGTACTCGGCCGCGCGGGTGCGCGCCGCTTCGCTCGCCCACTCGCGGTCGGCGAGCAGCAGCCCGAGCTCGCGGTCGCGCTCGCGCAGCTCGACGAGGCCGCGGTCGTCGGCGTGGCTGCGGTCGTCGGCGTGGGTGTCAGCGGGGGCGTCGAGGCAGCGCTCGGGGGCCGGCAGGTTGCTGATCACGGCCGCGTAGTCGAGGCCCGCGCGCAGGTGCGGGGTCCTGAGCACGGCCACGGTCGTCGCAAAGCGCTCGCGCAGCTCGACCGCGCAGGGGCTGGGCGTCGGGGGCAGCTTGGCGCGCTCCGACGCCTCGCACTCGCGGGCGCGCAGCTCGACCCAGCGCGTGGTCCAGCTGTTGAGCGCGTCACTCCCCGCGCGCGAGCCGAGGGCGCCGCGCAGCTCGATCTCGATCTCGCGGTCCCAGACCGCGGCGAGCTCGTCGCTGACGTCGTCGCACGCGTCGGCCCACACGACCTTGGAGGTCGTCGCCAGCAGTCCAAACAAGGACGCGGCCACAGCCGGGGCCGCGAGCCACGGCCACCATCGTCGGGGCGCGGGCGCGGCCGCCTCGCGCAGCTCGGACAGCAGCGTCGGCATGTCGGGCCAGCGCGCGTCCGGGTTGGGGTGGAGCCCACGCACGAGCACCTCGTGGATCGCCGCTGGCATCGCGTCACGGCGCTCGATCCGCGAGACCAGGCCCTCGGCCCGCGCGAGCTCGGACGCGAAGGGCATGTGGCCGTGGAGCATCTGGAACACGACCGTGCAGTAGGCGTAGAGGTCGTCGCGTTGGTCCCGGTGCCTGCGCGCGCGGGTCTCGGGCGCCATGTAGGCCGTCGTCCCGGGCCAGTCGGCCATCGCGTCGGCGTCGTCGATCGAGCAGGCGAGGCCGAGGTCCGCGATCTGTGGGCGGCCGCTGCGATCGAACAGGACGTTGTTGGGCTTGAAGTCGCGATGCAGGAGCCCGGCCTCGTGGATCGCGGCGAGGCCCTCGCCGATCTGAAGCGCGAGCTCGACGACCTGCTCCCACGAGCCGGGGTAGGCCTTGCCGTCGAGCTGGCCACCCGAGAGCAGCGGCATGACCAGGGTCTCGCTGCCATCGAGCACGCCGATGTCGAGAGCCGCGACGACGTTGGGATGTTGAACACGCGCGAGCAGTCGCGCCTCACGGACGAGGGTGTAGCGCTGTCGCGCCGCGTCGCCGACCTCGTCGATGAATTGGCGCAGCCCTTCGGCGATGCCGAGGGCCTCAAGGTGCTCGCTGCCGAGGATGTCGAGGAGCGTGTCCTGGACCGAAATTTTTAGCGCGACGCGACGCTCGAGGGTCTGATCGCGTGCGCTGAACACGGTCGCGTTGTTGCCCGCGCCGACGCGTCGGACGTCCTGAAACCGGTCCCGCTCGAAGATCTGCAGGCTGCCCACCATGCGCATCTCGATGGTAGCACCCTGCGAACCACGCGCGCGCCCTTGTGCACCCCAAAATTGGCCGAATTGACCTTTTGACCAATCCTGCAAATGTTCACGCTTCTTACATGCAAATGTGCTTGACGTAACAAAGCATGTGACACGATCGAGCTGGCACTCCCATTAACGGAATGGGAGCACGTCGATGGCGGAAATCGCAGTGTTGTTGGCGAACAAGGCGCGCCGAGCCGCGCTGATTCAGACCGTTCGGGGCCGGCCCGAACTCACGATCGAGCAGCTCGAAGGGCTCCTCGACAATGGCGAGTATGCCGAGGAACTCCAGCAGATCACGGTCCGGGAGCTCGTGCGCCACCAGACGCATACGCCGGCCCTCGAGGTCCAGGCGGGGGAGTCGGTCGAGGACGCGGTGCTGCGTGTTTTTCACCACCTCCCGGATCAGCGGCTCACGTCGGGTTTTTTTCGTCGCTACATGGGCCTCGAGCGCTGGACCGCGCAGAAGGTGCTGGCCGACATGGCGGACCGCGGTCTGCTCGTGCGGTCGGGCAAGACCTCGGGCACGCGCTACTCGTTGTCGCAGGAGTCAGGTGGTGGCTGATGACGGGGGCTCGGGGCCGGCGTCGCCGACCAGCCCCGCACGCCGCGCGAGCAAGATCAGCTGGTCGATCTTCTGCTGCGCCGTGAAGCGATCGGACAGGGCGGCCCGCGCCCGGGATAGCGTCATTCGCGCGGCCCCCGGGCTGATGCCGAGCTCCTGCGCGATCTCGTTGTGATCGCGGCCCTCGACCGCGCCCGCGAGCGCCCGGTAGGGGACCTCGTCGCAGTCGGCGAGCAGCGCGTTGATCTTGCGCAGATCCTCGCGGGCATCGAGCAAGCTGGCGTGGTCGGCGGGGTCGAAGCGCGGGCCGTGGACGGAAGACTGGTACTCGATCGCCTGGTGTCGGAGGCGGGTGAGCTCGCGCCGCACCGCGTTGTTGGCCGAATTGAGCACCCAGTAGTGGACGTGCTTGGGCTGCGCGCCCGCGTCGAGCTTGGCCAGCAGGTCGAGCAGCGCGTCGTGGCTGACGTCGTGGATCTGGCTCTCGCGGTTGAAGTAGCCCCGGATGTGGGCGCGCAGGAGCTTGCGAAAGGCCGCGATCGCGTCGGGGTTGCCCGCGAGCAGCTCAGCGGGATCTGGCGCCTTGGCCATCAGCGGGAGATTAGCCGAAGAACCCACCTAGAGGTTTGAGTCGCCGGGTTAGATTAGGTAGTTTTCAGAGCTATGAGGCGTGCGCGGCTTGCGATATTTTTTCCGATTTTGGCCCTGCTTGGCTGCAGCGATGACGTCCAGGGGACGGGGACGACTGGGCCGACGACTGGCCTCGATGGGGGCAGCGAGACGCAAGGGGAGGGCGACGGGGACGGCGACGCGGGCGACGGGGACGGGGACGGGGACGGCGACGGCGACGCGGGCGACGGCGACGGCGACGGCGATCCGGGCGACGGGGACGGCGACCTCCCGCCGCCGCCCTCGACGGGCATCCAGATCGTCGACGTGACGGTCGATCAGGGCGTCCGCATCCCGATTGTTCAGTACGGCAACTGGCTGGCCCCGGACGAGCGCAACGCCGCGCTCATCAAGGATCGGCCGGCGCTGCTGCGGGCCTTCTACCTGGTCGAGGAGGGCTTCGAGCAGCGCACGATCTACGCGATCTTGACCCTCGAGCTCGACGGTCAGACCTACGAGTTCGACACGCTCCAGACCGCGTTCCCGGAGCCGGCCTGCGAGGGCGAGGTCCAGATGGAGTGTCGCTACGCGAGCACCGTCGGCAGCTTCAACTTCCGGATCCCCGCCGAGTACGTCCAGCCCGGCGTCGAGTTCAAGATCGAGACCTTCGAGGCCTCGCCGGGCCACGAGGACACGCCGACGGCGGCGATCCCCCACTACCCCTGGGAGGGCGGGACGGAGCCGGTCGGCGTCGACGACACGTACATGAAGATGCGCGTGGTCCTGGTGCCCGTGCACCACGACGTCGGCGATCAGTGCGCGCCCGCGCCCGACCTGAGCGAGCCCTTTGGGACCGACTACGAGGGCAACGAGCTCACCGTCGCGCAGTACATGGGCCTCCAGCTCGAGGCCGCCAACCCGGTCGACGAGGTCGAGATCATCGAGCGGGCGCCCGTCAACTGGGGCGGCAGCCTGACCAACGGATCGCTGCTCGGGGCGCTCTCGCAGCTGCGCTCCCAGGACAACGCGCCGCCCGAGCAGTACTACTACGCGGTCGCGGTGCCCTGTGAGGGGTACCCGGACTTCTCGGGCATCGCTCAGATCGGCGGGCCGAGCAAGAACGCCGCGAGCTCGAGGGTCGGGTGGGGCGTCTGGTACGAGGACAAGGCTCAGGTCGCCGAGACCTTCGTGCACGAGGTCGGGCACCAGCAAGGTCGCGCGCACATCCACTGCAGCGGTGAAGAGGCCGGCACCGACCCCAGCTATCCGAACAACAGCGGCGACATCGACTCGTTCGGGACCCACATCTTTCGCAATCCGGTCGACACCCACCCGCCGTCGGACCACGACTACATGACCTACTGCCAGAGCACCTGGGTCAGCGAGTGGGGCTGGCGGCTGGTCTATCCCTGGATCACCGAGATCAGCTCGTGGGAGCTCGAGGGCCCCGCCGCGGGCGGGCTCGCCAAGCGGCCGCTGCTGTTCGGCCACATCGGCAGCAGCGGCGAGCAGCGCTGGTGGACCGCGAGCGACTACTGGGATCCGAGCGCGGCGCAGGGCTTCGAGACCGTGGAGTTCGAGGTCGAGGGCCGGGCGGTGGCCGTGCGGGCGCTGCACGTGGCCAGCGATCACGGCGACGACTACATGATCGTCGCGCCGCTGCCTGCGGACCACGAGCTCGAGCAGCTCGGCGGGCTCCAGTGGGTCGATCGCGAGGACGTCCGGCGCGTGGTCGATGTCGCGCGGGTCGACGGTCTGCGAAAATAGCGGCTCCGGGCCCCTCGGGGCGCAACCCTTGCTGGGGGTCTGCGGTTGTGGCCGCCCGGGACGCCGACCATGTTGGGGGCGCAAATGAAGCGCAACGAACCCGTCTCCAAGATCATGACCGTGGGCGTCCAGACCGTTCACACCGGCCAGAAGCTGAGCGAAGTCCGCAAGCTGCTGGCCGACAACCCCTACCACCACGTGCCCGTGGTCAGCGGCGACAAGCTGATCGGGATGATCAGCGCGACCGACATGATCAAGCTCAGCCTCGCGATCTACGGGGCCGATCAGCGGGCCGTCGACGCCATGCTCGACGGCGAGCACAGCATCGAGTCGGTGATGACCAAGGAGCTGGTCACGATCTCGTCCAAGGACACGGTTCGCGCCGCGGCCGAGGTCTTTGGCGGGGGCCTGTTCCACTCGCTGCCGGTCGTCGAGGGCGACAAGCTCGTCGGGCTGGTCACGAGCACCGACGTGATCCGCTACCTGCTCGCCCAGTACTGAGGCCGAAGCGATGACCGACAGCAAGCAAACCATCGCCGCGTGGATGACCTCGCAGCCCTACACGATCGGCGACGATCAGACGCTCGCGTTCGCGCGCGAGCGCATGCACCACCACGACGTCCGCCACCTCCCGGTCCTCCACGGCGGGCACCTCGTCGGGGTCGTCAGCAGCCGCGACATCGCGATGGTCGAGTCGCTGCCGGGCGTCGACATCGCCCACGTCAAGGTCGAAGAGGCCATGAGCGAGGAGCCGTGGACGGTCGGTCCTGACACGCCGCTGACCAAGGTCGCGCAGGTCATGGCCGAGCGCCGGCTCGGGACCGCGATCGTCGTCGACCGTGAGGGCAGCGACGAGGTCGTCGGCGTGTTCACGACGACCGACGCGCTCCGGGCCTTGGCCCGGTACAGCGCCTGACCGGGGGGGGGCGCGGAGCGGGCTCAGCCGAACTGGCCCTGGAGCACCGCCTCGTAGTCGCTCATGATCTCGACCATCTCGACGACCTCGGCGTCGTCGAGGGCCTCGGCGGCCTCCTGCAGCCACGCGCTCATCGCGTTGGCGGTGCCGATCGCGTCTTCGTATTGCTGGGCGTCGATCATCGCCGAGATCGCAATGAAGGCCTTGGCGAAGTTGACGACGACGTCGCCCTTGTAGAGCTGCGAGGCGTCGGCGTTGACGACCTCGCCGAGGGTCACGACGTACTCGTCGCTCATCGGCTCGAAGGTGTCCGGGTGCAGGTACGTGGCCTTGGCCTTGATCGTGTCGAGCTGCTGGGGCGCGTCGGGATCGCAGGTCTGGATGATCTGGTGGAAGCTCATCGCGTCGTTGGCCGCGAGGTGCTGGGGCTCGACCTCGGCCGGGTCGGCGCTGTACTCCTCGCCGTGGAATTCCTTGATGCCGAAGTACCAGGGCATCGTCAGCTCCATCTGGACGTTGCGCGCGGCGACGGTGGTGTTGGCCAGGAAGCGCTCGGGATCGCCGAACATGCGCTCGGCCTCCTTCTCGCTGTCGACGAAGATGTACGCGCCCTTGCCCGCGTCGGTCACGTCGTTCATCAGGTCGTCGTGGTAGCCGCTGGCCTCGCTGACGCCGACGCCGATGAGGTAGATGCCCTCGCCGTCGGAGTCGCTGGCCTCGGCCGCGATCAGATCGATGTCGGTGATGCCAGCGTTGGCGCCCCCGTCGCTGACGAGGAACACGCGGTTGATGCCGCCCTTGATGTAGTGCTCGTTGGCGAGCTCGTAGCCGGTCACGAGCCCGTCGTGGAGGTTGGTGCCGCCGCTGGCGTCGATCTGAGCGATCGCGGCCATCAGCCCCGGATCGTTGGGGCCCTCGACCTCGTAGCCGTCGAGCAGGATCGACTGCTCGGTGTCCCAGCCCAGCAGCGAGATCTTGTCGCCCGCGCGGAGCTGGCCGGCGGTCGCGGTGACCGTGTCGATCAGCAGCTCGATCGGCTCGCCGCTCATCGAGCCCGACATGTCGAGGGTGTAGACGAGGTTGAAGGCGGGGCGGTCGGTCGGGCTGAGCGCCTGGCCCTGGGCGTAGAGCAGGAGGGTGAACTCGCCGGTGTCGGGGTCGGTCCGACGCATCTGGATGCCGACGTCGACCGGGTCGGCCGTGGGGTTGTCGTAGCTGAGATCGTAGTAGTTGAGGAACTCGTACACGCGCACGCGGCTGGCCGGGACCACGCTGCCCTCGGACACGAGCCGGCGCACGAACGCGGGCGAGGCCTGGGAATTGCTGTCGTCGTTGCTCATGTAGAGCACGACCGGGTCCTTGGTGTCGGGGCAGGCCGCGGCCTCTTCGTCGGCCGGGGCCGGCATCGCGCAGCTGTCGACCTCGCAGTCGGGATCCTCGCCGAGCTGGCAGTTGCAGTCGCACCAGCCGTCGGCCGTGCACGCCGCGTTCTCGCACAGACCGTCCATGCACGCGCAGTCCTCGTCGATGCAGCAGGCCGGGCTCATCGGCGGGGGCTCGCCGAGGCCCTCGGTCCACGGGAAGGCCTCGCAGATGTTGGGCTCGACGCCGCAGCCGTCGGGATCGTCGGGCTCGAGGCAGTCGTAGAGGGTGTCGCCGTCGCCGTCTCCGGTGTCGCCGTCGCCGTCGCCGCCGTCGCCGTCGCCGTCGCCGGGATCGCCCCACTCGTCGCCGTCGCCGTCGCCGCCGTCGCCCGTGTCGCCGCCGGGATCACCGTCGCCACCGCTGTCGTCGTCGCCGGGCTCTCCGTTGCCCCCGGGCTGAGGGATCGGCGCCTCGGGCCACTCGGCGTCGCCACCGACGAGCGGTCCGTTGGCCACGGGCGCCGCCGCCTGTCCGCAGCCTGCGAGCGTGGCCAGGCTCAGGCAGGCGAAGGACAGGAGCACGAAGTCCGGGGAGGCGAGTCGGGTCATGGCCGGGGAGTGCCACGACCTTGGTGGATCGATCACGGACCCGCGTGGTCGGGCGCGACGTGCTCACCCGAGACGTAGAACCAGCGGCCATCACGGCGCACAAACACGCTGCGCTCGGCGAAGGACACGTCCTGACCCTCGCGCGACAGCTTGGCGAAGAACAGGACCTCGGCGCGGTCGTCGACGATCGGCCCGACCTCGCGGACCTCGAGCTTCTGGAAGCGCGTCAGCGTCGAGAAGCGCCGGATCTCCTCGGCCCAGGCCGCGCGATCGTCCCGATGCTGCGGCCCCTCGGGGTCGGTGGTGTCGAGGAGGTACTCGACCGCCCCGACCGCGTAGGCGCTGTAGCGTGAGCGCATCAGCGCCTCGGGATCGGCCGCGGGCGTGCCCTGGTGGAGGCGCCGACAGCAGCGCTTGAACTTGCGACCCGATCCACACGGGCACGGGGCGTTGGGCGAGCGCACGAGCTCAGCTCTCCCGTCGGCAGGTCGAGCGACCGTTGGCGCCGTTGTGGACGCGGAGAACGAGGCTGAAGACTCCGCAGGGCTCGGCGGCTCTCACTCGCGCATCCTACTTCAGCCCGCGATCCGTCCGATAGTCTCGCAAGGCATGATCCTGACCGTTGCGAGCGCGTTGGCGCTGACCGTCGCCAGTTTCGCCTACGCCGCTCGCCCTTGGTCTGGGCGAGGACGGGCTCAGGCAGGTGCGGACGTCCGGCGTGTGACCCGGCCGCGCCGCGCAGATTGCAAGGCTCTCGCCGTTGCGAGCCGTGCGGATGCCATACTGGGCTCGGCGAATACGTAGGCGTGACCACGCAGCGCGGGGTCTGCTGTCTCGTCGACGGACCAACTGAGGTACAAATCGGCCTGCTCAAAGTTAGGCGTGTACACGAGACCTGCGGTCGTTCTACCGTAGCAGGCCGCTGCACCGCAGGGGCCACATCACGCGGAGCCCGTCGCGCTCGAACCCTCAGGCCTTCATCAGGTCAGCGGATCGAAGTTTGAGTCCGAAGTGGGCCGCTGCGGCGGCGGTGGCCTCAGCGGAGGACTTCGCCCGCTTGCTGTCATGGACGACCCAGTGGGTGAGGTTGCCGCGGTCCCGGGCGCCTTGGATGGCCTCGAGGGTCTCAGCGTCCAACGAGGGGAGGGCCTGTTGCCAGTCGGCTTCCACATGTTCGAGGAAACCGAACGCGCCGTCGCCGTTGTCGAACGAGAGGTCGGATCGCCAGTTCACACCCAGGTAGTAGTAGACGTCGACCGCGGAGTCGGAGACCACGATTGCGTCGAAACCGCGGGGCTCGGCTGGGTCGTGGTCGAGGCTCGGCGGCGGCGTCCGTCGGTCCCAGACGAGCTTGCCTCCGGGCCGTCGTGCTCCGAGGCTGGCGACCTCCCAGACGGGCTCCTCCGGGTGCCGCCGGCACCAGGACAGCACGAGGGGAGCCCATGCGCGCGCCAGAACGCCCGCTGCGAGGGGGTGGTCTGGAGTCGTGGTCAGGTCCAAGGCGGCATCGAGGTGTCGGGTCGCCAGGGCCTTCTCCAGCGACTTGATCCTGTAGAGATGGCCCGGCCTCGACGAGCCCGTCGAGGCGCGTGAGCTGGAGTCTGACAGGAGCGCGAGGTTGGCCTGTGTGAGGGCGTCGGCCCCTGCGCAGCCCTCGAGGGTCGGCAACGGGGGAAGGGCTCGGGGAAACAGGAGATCACCTACCGCAAACGTGGCCCATGTCGCGACCAGGGTGTAGGGACATGCGGCCTTGTCCCGCGAGATCCACATCTTCAGGACCTCACGGCTCTGTCCTGTGGTGAGGTGCAGGCGCTCGAGCTCCGCGAGCTTGGCACGGACCCAGCAGACCCGCATCTCCTCGGCAAGGAAGACGACGTTCTCCGGGTCGATCGGAAGCTCGTCGTCCTCCCGGGGGTATCGACCGCGGTTCGCAGACATGCTCAGCCAAGGCATCGGTGCTCCCGTCAGATGTATACGATCCCCATGATGACCCGACGCGCGATGCGTCCGACCTGCCTCGATGAGAGAATCTTGGTCGATCTGTGCACCTGGCCGGCCAAGTCGCTTCTGTGGAACCAGGCGCTGTTGGCGAAGGTGATGGGCCCGCTCGCCGAAGGCGGGCTGCGCGACCTCGGCACCGAGTCCTTCGAGTGAGCATGAGAGTACAACGCGTCACGAGACCGGCGGCCAAGGTCCGCGCTCGCCCAGTGCGTCGGGCTGCCTAGCAGCCCGGGGTGCTAGCCCTGCGGGAAGGCGACGTTCTTGAGCCCCGCGCCGGTCATGTCCGAGTAGGTGTAGGCCCCGTTGAGCCCGTCGTAGGACTCGAACATGTGCGTGTCTGGATCGATCCGATACGCGCTGCTGGCCATGTTGACGACCCACACGTAGCCGTAAAAGTCGATGCTCACGCCCTTGGTCACCCCAGCGTTGGGCAGCGCGATGAAGTCGAGGATCTCGAGGGTGTTGACGTCGATCGCGGTCACGCCCGAGCCCATGCCGCCGTAGTTGCCGACCCAGACCCGGCCGTCGCCGTCGGCCTGCATGCCGAGGCCGGTGATGTCGACGACGTCCCAGGTCTCGTCCTCGGGGGTGAAGCGGGCGGTGCCGCCGGAGTAGCCGGCGACCCACGCGTGGCCCTCGCTGTCGAAGGTCATGCCGTAGGGCGACAGGCCGTTGGGCACGGGCCAGGTCGTGACGACCAGGGTGTCGTAGTCGACGCGGCTGAGCGTGGGCGGGCTGCCGCTGCCGTGGGTCGAGAACCACAGGTTGTCGTCGCCGTCGACGGCCCCGCCGTAGGCCCCCCAGGAGCCGAGGTCGACGCCCGGGGCCGGGACGGTGTCCTCGATCTCGCCGGTGTCGCCGTTGAGGCGGTGGATCTCCATGGAGCCCGCCTGCCCGAGCAGCGCGGTCTGAGTCCAGACTTTTTGGTTTTGCCAGGTGCAGGTGCCCTGATCGAACACGCCCGCCGTCCACGCGACCGGACGGTTGGCGAGGTTCGGGCCGGCGAATTCCGTGTACCAGGCCCGGCACTCCTCGATGTCCCAGTTCAAGACGTCGTTCTTGCCCGTCGAGGTCTGGATGTCGGGCATGCCGTTTTGCTCCTCGCAGCCCTCGGCGCGGGCGAGGAACTTGCTGACCCCGCCGTCGCGGTTGGCCACGGCGACGTCGCCCGAGAGGTTGACAGAGGTCCGCGACGGGCGGCCCGCGTGGTCGGGGCGCGTGATGTAGCGGCCCTCTTCCTCCATGGTCTGGGTGTTGAGCTTGGTCAGCGTGCCCTCGGAGCTGTTGGCGACCCAGATGTACGAGAACTCGACGTCCTCGCCGCCCATGCCCATGCCCATGCAGCCGCCGCCGTCGTCGGCGTCGGGGAGCGCGGCCATGTCGAACTTCACGCCGTCGCCGTCGCCGTCGCCGTCGCCGTCGCCCGAGTCGCCGTCGCCGGGGTCGCCGTCGCCGTCGCCCGAGTCACCGTCGCCGTCACCCGAGTCACCGTCGCCCGCGTCGCCATCGCCGTCGCCGTTGGTCGTGATGCCGGTCTCGCCCGGACTCGTGAGCGCGGTGTCGCTGTCACTTTGTTGGCCTTCACTGCAGCCGAACACACACAGGATCGTCGCAAGGCCCAAGTTAGAAGATCGCGTCGTCAACATGGTTGACTCCCAAACTATCACGAGCCTTCGATGCCACAGGGCAGCTTCGCAAACACCTCGTCGGTGCGCTGATACAGCGGGTCGCAGGTGCGCGGATCGAGCGGCCCGATCCACGCCGGGCCACCGATCTGGCCAGTGCCTGTCCGATAGTAGGGCGGCAGGTGAGGTCGGATGAAGCGCGCACCCCCGCGTTCGTCGCGGGCCCCAAACACGATGCGCCCGATCCCGTGGAGCAGGCAGGCACCGAAGCACATCAGGCAGGGCTCGAGGGTCGTGACCACGGTCATCTCGGCGGCGCGTGGCCACAGCCCGAGCTCGACTTGCGCGAGCGCCTGCATCTCGGCGTGGCGGCCCGGGTGGTAGGGCGGCCCGGGGACCTCCGACGCACCCTCGGCGATCACCCGCCCGTCGAGGGCGACCAGGGCTCCGACCGGGAGCCCGCCGCGAGCTTCGTTGGCGAGGGCGAGTTCGACGGCGCGGGCGAGGAGCTGGCGGTCGGTCGGGGAGGCTGGCGTCACGGCAGGGTCTCGAGCTTGGCGAAGGGGGGATCGAGCAGGGTCACCCGGTAGCTCGAGCCCGCCGCGATGTCGACGAGACCGGCGGGCTTCCAGGGCGCGTCGGCGCGCTTGCGTAGCTGGATCCGATACCCGCCTGGGCGGATCTTGACCGTCTTGTCACCGTCGAGCGAGAACACCTTGCCGCCGAGCTCGACCTCCACGTGATCGTAGTGCTTGAGGACCAGGGTCACGCTCACGCGTTGGCCCGTCCACTTGCCGCCGCCTCCCTTGGCTCCTCCGCCTCCGGACCCACCGCCTGCCGAGCCGCCGCCTGTCCGAGCTCCGCCCGCGGGCTCGATCTCGGGGACTGGTTCGGCGCCGGGCAAGGGGCCGTCAACGGGCTCGTGCTCGACCGCCGCCGCGTTGGGGTCGAGCCCGGGGGTGAGCTCGGCGCCCGGGAGCGCGGCGATCGGGTCGGGCTCGGGCGCCGTCGGGGCGGGCTCGACTGCGCCTGCGGTCTCGGCGGCGGCCAGATCGTCTTCGGGCGCGGCCGCGTCGGACCACCAGCCGAGGCCGAAGCCGATCCCGAACACCGTAAAGCCGAGCGCCGCCACGACGAGACCGCCGAGCATCAGGAGGGTAGCGAGCGGCATGGACTCGTGGTCCTCGGAGTCCGGTGGCGGCAGCCCCGGGTTCAGGAGGTTGTCGGTCATGGTCCCTTGGTCGGCGCTGGGCTCGGCATGCTCGGCTTGCGCGCGGCTGTCAACCGTACGCGCGGTCCGGGGACCTGTCCAAAGGATCAGAGCACCCCAGGGCCCCGGACCCGCGCGCAGCTCAGTTGACGGGGGAGGGTCCTGGGGTCTAACCGGGAAGTGGATGCTTGGCACCTATGTCATCGTCGGCGCCAGCTTGCTCGGGGCGGCGTCGTGCCTGTTGATCGCGTGGTCGCTGTGGACGCGAAGTCAGGCGCGCCGACGCGGGCGTCGACCGCCGCTCACGGGCGGGCAGCAGCAAGGGCTCCCTGCGTCAGCCGACGACTTCGGCGAGGCCGACGAGCCCCGCACGCAGTTCATGTCGGAGGCCGAGCTGTTTGGCGCGACCGGATCGGGCAGTCCGCCGACGCAGATGCTGACCGAGTCGGCGCATCAAGACACGCAGATCATGAGCTCGGGCAGCTCGGGATCGCCGCGCACTCAGATCCTGACCGAGCCGACTCACGAGCTCGACCCCGGCGAGGTCCAGACGGAGTTCTTGTCGGCCGACGAGCTGTTCCCGGACGAGGCCGAGCCCAAGACCGCGTTCATGACCGAGGAGGAGCTGTTCGCGGCCGGGGGCGGCGTCGACGACGATGACGACGACGCCGACGAAGAGCCCGAGCTTGCGACCGAGTTTCTCAGCTCGGAGGAGCTGTACGGTGCTCAGCCCTCGGAGCCGAGCGACGCGCGGACCGTGGTCGAGTCCGCTCCGACGCCGCGGGTCGAGGAGACGGTCGTGCTGGCCGAGGGAGCGGTCCTCGATGGGGTGTCGCGTGCCGCCGCCGACGAGCCGGACGAGGGGCACGCACTCGACGATGGCTTCGCCGTCGCGCCGCCGCGTCACCAGCATTTGGACCGCCCCCCGGTCCACCGTATCCCCGTCGCGCCGCCGAGCCCGAGCCCGGCACCGCCGCGGGCCCCGGTCGCGCGCGCTCCCGCGCGTCCCGCCCCCGCGCGACCCGCTGCCACGCCGCAGGCTCCAACACCACCCGCCGCGAAGCCTCCAACTCCAACTCCGCCTCCGCCCGTCGCCACGCCCCCGGCTCCGAGCCCGCGCGCCAGCGCGCCCGCGACACCCAAGAAGACACCCCCCTCGCGGCTGCCCGCGAGTCGTCGAGTCGCGACCCCGCCACCGCGGACACCGGTCCGGCCCGCGCCGCCCAAGGAGCCCGTGGTTGAAGCGGACGCGCCGCAGGTCCAGCCACACCCCGTATCCGCGGGCTACGTCGGCTTCGTCGGGGCCCCGCTCGACGACGACGACGACGACGACGACGACGACGACCTCGACGGGGACGACCCGGAGACCGAGATGGTCCACCAGGCCGAGCTCCTGCGGCTGATGGGCCGCCTGGGCGACAAAGCTCCCGGCGGCGAGGGCTCGTAGCCGCGTCTCGACCAAGCGTCGACACGCACGCCCTCGCGGGGTTAGGATCGCTCGCCCGATGGCGGAATTGGAGCGAGAGGTCTCGGAGCTGTACGGCGCCTACGTGGCGGAGCTCGGCGCGGCCTTCGATCAGATCGCGCCGTGGTGGGCGCGCCTTCGAGCCAGCCATGGGCGCCGGGCCCTGAAGCTGCGCTGGCCGGCGGGCGTGGCCTCGCACCCGCGGATCCTGGCGATCTACCGCGACTATCACCATCGCCTCTCAGCCCTGCGCGCTGCCCCGCCGCGAGGCCCGGCGCCGCGCTTCGACGACGACGAGGCCTGGGGCAGCGAGGTCGAGCCCGAGCCCGAGACCCTGATCCCGCCTGCGCCCGAGCGCCTGCTCATCGATCGCCTCCAGGTCGAGGCCAAAGCGCTCTACGCCAAGATGATCTACCTGCTGATGTCGCCGGTCGGGGTCGCGCCCGATCCCCGGCCGACGATGCGCAGCCTCGAGGTCGTCGAGCGTGACCCCCGACGCGCGCACGCGTTTGGCTTCGAGGGTCGGCACGGGGTCCAGCGCGGGGTCGATCGCCTGCTCGGAGCCGGCTTCGATCTGCGCCCGAGCGCGTACACGAATTTGTCGCTCGACGACGCGAGCGAGGTCCATCGACTCGCGCACGACTCCTACAAGCGCGAGCTCGAGGAGGCCCTGCACGAGGCCGAGCGCTGGTGGGCGAACGAACGCAGCGAGCGCGAGGTCCGGGGCATGAGCGCCGAGCAAGCCCGCGACGACGCCTACGCGAGCCACGCCGTCGGCCCGGCCGGTCACCCGGCGGTGATCGGCGTGATCCAGGCCTACTGGGCGCTGTGTCACGAGATCAACGGCGCGCTGATCGACGCCGCCCAGCACGTCGCGCCCGAGCAGCTGCTCCTGGGCTGGCTCCAAGATGGTCGCCACGGCAGCTGGGTCGCGGCCCTCACCGCGATGCCCTACTGGCCGGTCGGCCTCGACCGCGCGGGAAGGTGGGTCTGACGATGTCGCTGCTCGCACGGCTCGACAACCACACGCCCTTCGAGGTCCTGCACCTGTTGACCCCAAACGGCGTGGGCGGCGAGGCCGTGCTGATCGTGGTCAAGGCCACCTTCGAGATCGACGACGAGGGCAGCGCCCGCTTGGCCGCAGACCAGGCCGAGATCCGCGTGCGCGACGAATTCATCGGTGACCCTGCGCTCGGCAGCCCGCTCGCCGACGCCGACCTCGCGCTGCACAAGCCCAGGGTCGACGTGTTGGTCGTCGGCGCCCGCGCCTACGCGCCGCGGGGACGGCCGATCGACAAGCTCTTCGTCGAGCTCCACGTCGGTCACCCCGACGGCGTCGGCAGCGACACCGCGGCCCACGACGCCGCCCAGGCCCAGCTCATCAAGAGCCTGCTCGTGACCGGCGACCGGGTCTTCATCGACGACGCGCCGAGCGACCCGCTGCCCTTCACCGAGATGGCCCTCGGGTGGGAGCGGGCCTACGGCGGGACCCGATCCAAGGGCGAGATCGACGAGCGCAACCCGCTCGGGATCGGCTGGCTCGGGGCCCGCTCGGCCGACGCCGAGATCCTCGCCGAGCTGCCCAACGTCGAGGAGCCGGGCGCGACGATGACTCGCCGCGACAGCGACTGCGTCCCGGCGGGCCTCGGCGTCGTGTCGCGGGCGTGGCTGCCTCGGCGGGCGCTGGCGGGGACCTACGACGAGGGCTGGAAGCGCCGGCGCTGGCCCCTGGTCCCGCGCGACTACGACCCGGCCTGCAACCAGTCGGCGGCCGCCGATCAACAGCTCGAGCGCTTCGCCGGGGGCGAGCCCGTCCGCCTGGTCAACCTCACCCCCGAGGGCGAGTGGCTGTTTCGTCTCCCGCACCTCGACGTCCCCGTGCAGCTGATCCACGAAGATCGCCTCGAGCGCGGGCCGCTGCGGATCGACACGATCGAGATCGAGCCCGCGACCCGGCGGGTGACCTTGACCGGGCGCGTGGCGGTGCCGGTCGAGCGCAGGCTCGGGCGGCTCGAGGAGATCGTCGTTGGCCACGTCAAGCCGGGGTGGTTGCGCGCGCGGGTCAGCGGCAAGCACTACATCGATCTGCGCGCCGAGGGCGGCGCCGAGCCCCGCCGGCCCTGCTTTTGGTGAGCACCATGGTCAACGACACTTCACTCGAGATCCTGGGCTCCGGAGCGGTGAGCTCGGTCGGCCTCACGGCGCCGCAGACCTGCGCCGCGATCCGGGCGGGCATTCGGCGCTTCGTCCCGATCGAGGCCGAGATCCTCGACGATGAGGAGCCGCAGATCGGCGCGCGCGTGTCGGCGGATCCGCGCCTGCGCGCCGACGATGCCCAGTGGCTGCTCAACCTCGCCGCGCGGGCGCTGCACGAGTGCGCGCCGAGCCCCGCCGAGACCGCGCTGCTGTGGCTGGTGCCCGAGGACCACCGCGGCCATCCGCTGTGTGCGGGCGTCGGCGACGACGAATTGCTCGCGCGACTCGAGGCGGTGGTTGGCCATCACTTCGCCCCGGGCTCGCGGGTGCTTCGCAGCGGGGCCGCGGGCTGCGTCGAGGCCCTCGGGCGCGCGCGCGAGCTCCTCGACGCGGGCGCCGTCGCCCGCTGTGTGATCGGTGGGGCCGACTCGCTGCTGCGCAAGGTGGACCTCGACGAGCTCGCCCGCGGCGGGCGCTTGCTCGGCCCGACGCAACCTCAGGGCCTGGTCCCGGGCGAGGGCGCCGCCTTCGTCATGGTTGGCCGGCCCACGCCGGACCCGGAGCGCGAGCGGGCCGCGCTCGCCGTGCGGGGGATCGGGCTGGGCTACGAGCGCAACACCGTGCGCGGGACCGAGTACTCCGTCGGCGAGGCCTTCAGCGCCGCGCTCGAGGCCGCGACGCAAGACGCCGACATCCCCGAAGCCGAGATCGCGTTCGTGGCCGGGAATTTTAACGGGGAGCGCTACGACGCCTGGGAGAGCTCGCACGCGCGGATCCGCGGGTTCCCGAGCAAGCGCGAGCAGCTCCCGGTGCTGTGGCCGGCCGCGTCGACCGGCGAGATCGGGGTCGCGGCCGGGCCGATGGCCTTGATCGCCACGGCGGCGGCGATCGAGGGCGAGTACGCGGCGGGTCCGACCGGGGCGCTTCAGCTGCGGTCCGACGGAGAGCTGCGTGGGGTCGCGATCGTGCGCTAGAACCCCGTGGTGAGCGACTCTTTGACCGACTCGTTCGAGGCGCTGCTGCGCCGCGACCCGAACACCCCCGCGATCGCCGACGTCGACGCGTGGTGGCAGACCCACGTCGAGGTCACCGACGGGGCCTCGCCCGCGGCCGCGGCGGTCCTCGGAGGCTTCGCGGCCGATCGCCTCGCCTACGCCTTCGCCTCGGGCTACGCGGCCGCGCTGCGTCAGCTGATCGGCCCCGACGAGGCGCCCCGCCGCCGGGCCCTGTGCGCGAGCGAGTCCGAGGGCGCGCACCCGAGCAAGCTGCGGACGACGCTGACCCTCGACGAGGGGGGCGGGGGCTCGATCACCGGGGACAAGAGCTTCGCAACCTTGGGCCACCTCGCCGACGAGCTGCTGGTCGTCGCGGTCACGGGCCAGGACGAGCAGGGCCGCAACCGCCTGCGCGTCGCTCGGATCCCCCCCACCCGCGAGGGCGTCAGCTTTGGCCAGCCCGTGAGCCCGACCTTCGTGCCCGAGCTGCCCCACGTCCCGCTGAGCCTGCGCGAGGTCCGGGTCGAGCCCGAGGAGCTCATACCCGGCGACGGCTACCTGAGCGTGCTCAAGCCCTTTCGCACCCTCGAGGACGCCCACGTGTTCCTCGCGGTCCTCGGCTGGCTGACCAAGATCGGCCGCCACGTCGGCTGGCCGGACGAGTTCGTCGAGCGGGGGCTGGGTCTGATCGCGGGCCTGACCTGTGTCGCGGCCTCGCCGAGCCCGCTCTCACCCGCCGTGCATCGGGTGCTCGGGGGGCTGCTCGCGGCCAGCAAGGAGCACATCGTCCGGCTCGAGAGCTCGGTCGCCTGGCAGGCGCTGGCGGAGGAGGATCGGGTCCGCTGGGCTCGGGACCGACGCCTGCTCGAGGTCGCGGGCCAGGCCCGGGCGGCGCGCTTGCAGGCCGCCCGCGACCGCCCCCAGTAGCCATCGATCTCGTCACCTTCGCTCGCGTCGATTGGTAGGATGGGCGAAGAGCGACGAACCCGATGCGCGAGACCAGTTTACCGACCATGGGCCCGATCTGCCTCTTGAGCGCCGTCCTCGGCCTCGCTGGAGGGTGCTCGGACGCCGAGGACCCCGCGACCGAGACGCTCGGAGCGACAGAGACCGGCGACGGTGAGGGTGATGGCGATGGCGACGGGGATGGGGATGGCGACGGAGACGGGGACGGAGACGGAGACGGAGACGGAGACGGAGACGGAGACGGAGACGGAGACGGCGACCTGCTGTGCGACTACGAGGTCGGCCCCAACGGCGTCCTGATGTTCGAGGCCGAGTCTCTCGCGATCATCGAAGACTGGCAGACCGCCGCCGACATCCCGGGTCACTTCGGCTCGGGCTACATCTACTGGTCAGGCCCGAGCTTCAACAACCAGCCGGGCAACGGCCTGCTCGAGGTCACGCTCGGAGTTGACCAGCCGGGTCGCTACCGTGTCCAGTGGCACACGCAGATCGGCATGGGCGCCGACGCGACCGAGCACAACGACATCTGGCTGCGCTTCACCGACGCGGCCGACTACTACGGCAAGAAGGGCGACGACCCCGAGACTCGCCGCTACCCCAAGCCGATCTGCGAAGACGCGGGCTTCATCGCGGGCGTCGAGGCCCTGGCGGAGGTCAGCGCGGCCTCGTGCGCGGCGGGCTCGAGCAGTGAGGGGTGGATGAAGGTCTACTCGTCGGGCGCGACGAGCTGGAAGTGGTCGACCCAGACCAGCGACAACGACGCCCACCAGATCTACGTCGAGTTCGAGGCGCCGGGGGCCTACACGATGCAGCTCTCGGCCCGGGCCGACTTCATGTTGCTCGACCGTGTCGTCCTCTACCGCGAGGACGTCGACGACGCCACGGCGCAGGCCGCAGACCAGGCCGAGACACCCTGCGATTGACTCGCTCACGCGGGGGGAACGTGAGCCCGAAGCTGGGGGCGCCTGGGGGGCTCTGCGCGGGGCCCAGCCCCCGAGCGGTCAACGCTATCGTTGCGTGGTGGCGGCTCCGGGGAGCCAGCCGGCGAGCGTGCCGCCGTCGATCAGCTTCATCGCTGGTGGACCCTCGGCATGACTCCACGCTCCGGCGGCCGGGCGCCGTGGTCCGAGCGCGACTCGCTCCCGCCGTGGCTGGCACGCAGGCTGCAGCCTGGTTGGCGCATGCCCGACTCGCTCATCAAAGCGCTCGATGCCCTCGGCGCCAAGCTCCAGGGCTGGCTCGAGGGCGCCGTCTCGATGGCGCCGAATTTTGTCCTCGCCGTGCTCGTCGTCCTCGCTGGCGCCGTCTTGGCCCGCTACGTCAGCCGCGGAGCAACCCGAGCGCTCGACCGCCTGATCAGCAATGAGGCGCTCGCGCGCCTGCTCGGCTCGATCATTCACGTCAGCGTGATCGCGATTGGCCTGTTCGCTGCGCTGAGCCTCTTGCACCTCGAGCGCACGGTGACCTCGCTGCTCGCGGGCCTCGGCGTCGTCGGTCTCGCGCTCGGCTTCGCGTTCAAGGACATCGCGGCGAACTTCATGTCCGGCGCCTTCCTGGCCGTTCATGGGCCGTTCAGGCCGGGCGACATCATCGAGTTCCAGGGCCACATCGGCGAGGTGGAGGAGGTCGAGCTCCGGGTCACGACCCTGCGGACCTTCGACGGTCTGACCGTGATCATCCCGAACAAGGAGGTCTTCACCGAGACGATCGTCAACTACACCCGGACTGAGGAGCGGCGCGTGGACGTCGCGGTTGGCGTGGCCTACGGGGACGATCTCGAGCGGACCGAGGCGGCCGTGTGCGCGGGTCTCGAGCAGCTCGAGCTGCGCGACGCGACCCGCGAGATCGAGGTCCTGTTCACGGAGTTTGGCGCGAGCTCGATCAACTTCGAGGCCCGCGTCTGGCTCGAGCGCGCCGACCAGCGCGAGTACCTGCGGGCCCGCTCGCGCGCGATCATCCTGATCAAGCAGGCGATGGACGAGGCAGGTCTGACGATCCCCTTTCCGATCCGGACCCTCGACTTCGGCGCCGACGAGAGCGGCGGCACCCGCTTCGACGAGATGCACCTCGCGTTGTCCGAGGGCACGCAGTCCTAGCAGCCCGTGGTGCAATGCCTCGCGCCGCCTCGCTTGGCCTTTTCGCCGAGGGCTTTGTCGCCAAAACTTGCAGTACGCCCGGTACAGCGGCGTTTTGGCTTCGCGCCCTCGGCGAAAATTCCG
>NZ_PVNK01000074.1 GCF_002994615.1 Enhygromyxa salina
TAGCTCGGGCGCCCGCCGCCCGCGCCAACTCTGCGCCGAGCCCCGCGCCCGCGCGCCCGAGCTACGGGCAGCCCGAAGAAGAGATCGACATGCGGCCCGAGTACGCCGTTCGGGCGGCCGTGTTCTACGAGCTGCTCTCGGATCTCGGCGCCGGCCCGGACCATCCGCCAGTCGACGGCGAGAAGCAGCGCAAGGCCGCCCGCGTCGGCGCGAAGCGACGCCTGGCCGTGATCGCGCGCAACGATCCGGATCTGATGCTCGACGATCCGGGGACCGAGGCCGAGCACCTGCTCACCGAGGTCTTCGCGCTCGGTCCGCTGACCGACATCCTCGCCGACGCCGACACCCGCGAGGTCCTGATTCGGAGCCCGCAGCGGCTCTACGTCGATCGTGGTCACGGCCGCGAGCGGCTCGAGCGAGGGTTCTCGTGTCCGGCCGCGGTCGCGATGGCCCTGCATCGCCTGGCCGGCAGTCACCTCCAGTGGGACGCGGCCGCGCCGTGGCTCGACCACCGCCTCGCCGATGGCACGCACCTGCGCGGGGCCGACGTCAGCGTCGCGCCCGATGGACCGGTCGTGGTCATCCAGCGCCCCAACCAGGCCGGAACCGGCGGGTTGAGCCAGGTCGGGGCCGTGCCCGATCCCGTCGCCGAGTACCTCCGCGCCGTCTTGGCTGGCCAGGGCAGCGTGATGCTGTGCGTGGGGGATCGCTGCGAGGGCACCGAGCTGCTGTCCGCGCTCGCGCACGAGCTCGCGAAGTTCGACGTCAACGAGCTCGGCATCGTCCGCGCGGGCAGCCGGATCGTGCCGCCCCGCGGCGCCCTGGTCCTCGACGCCGAGCCGGGCCTGACGGCGGGGCCGATCCGCCTCGCGATCCAGGCCGGCTCGACCCGCCTGCTCGTCCACCGCGGCGGCGGCTCGGGCCTCGCCAGCATCTGGGCCGGGTTAGCGACGCCTCCCCCCGACCCCAAAGCCCGCCCCAGCGACCGGCGGTCCGGCGGCGTCGAGCAGATCGTCCTCGGCCTCGAGGTCGGCGATCCCGAGGCCGGGCTCACGACCTGCGTCGAGGGCCTGGTGCTCGGCGGCTTTGGCCGAGAGCGCGAGGCCCTGCGCGAGCGCGTGGCCGCGGCGATCGACGTCGTCGTGGTCCTCGGCCGCACGGCCCGAGGTGACGAATCTCCGATCATGCTGGCCGAATTCGACGCGCAGGGTGGGGTGTCGCCGATTTTGTCGCGCAGCAGCGCCGACGACAGCTGGCAGCACCATCGCGAGCCGGCGTTCTTGGCCGAACTGGCGCAGCGGGGTGTAACCTTCGAGGCGTCCAAGCTGGCTGGCCTGGCTGGTCCCTGAGCCCGGCGAGCGAACGCTCGCCAACACCCATCGACTCTCTCCCTTCAAGCACACCCTCGATCATGCCGCTCGTCCCTGAAACTGCCCGCACCCAGCCCCGCTCATCGCTCGCCCGCGTCCGTCGCAAGGGCCGGCTCGCGTCCGCCCTCGGCCTGGCCACGAGCCTGACCCTGACCCTGTCCCTCGGCGCCTGCAAAAACAACAACAAGGACACCTGCACGCCTGACGACTACGTCTACGAGGAGATCGCGCTGTACGTCCAGGCGTCCCCCGATCTCAACCTCGACGAAGAGGGCAACCCGCTGCCCACGGTCGTGCGCATCTACCAGCTCAGCGGCGACCTGGCCACGCGCAGCCTCGACTTCACCGAGCTGTGGGAGGACCACGAGGCCGCGCTCGGCGACGAGTACATCTCGGACAAAGAGTTTCAGATCTATCCCGACTCGGACGAGCTCATCAAGATCACGCCCGAGGACGGCGCCCGGTACATCCTCGCCTTCGGGGTGTTCCAGCAGCCCGTCGGCAACACCTGGTACCGCGTCTACGAGGTCCCCAACAGCTACGGGCAGCAGGCCTGCGAGCTCCAGAGTGAAGACAAGGACCCGGCCTCGCTCGGCGAGCCCTGCATGTACCTCTACATGGAGCGCAACCAGATCGACGGCGGCAAGAACGTGCCGCCCGGCTTCGACGAAGACAAGGTCGAGACCGCCTGCACGCCGCTCTACACGCCCAAGACCAAGACCGTCGAGGAAGACGACGACAAGAAGAAGGGCAAGGACAAGTAGTCCTGGCCTCGCGCTCATTCCTCGCCACCGCCGAACCCGATCATGTCGACCACGAACCGCAAGCACTACGACCGTGTGATCTGGCGCGAGGGGATGCTGATCTCCCCGCAACACCTTCAGCAGCAGGAGCTGTTCGAAGACCAGATCCTGCACGAGCGCCTGGCCGCCGCGACGCCCCTGAGCTGGGGCGTCCAGGCCGTCGAATTCGACGCTGGCGCGCTCAAGAGCGGGCGCCTCGAGCTGACCCGCTTCGAGGGCGTGATGCCCGACGGCGCCGACCTGCGCGGCAAGGTCGCGGTGCCGTCGCGGACGATCGGCGATCACTTCCCGACCACGGCCAAGCAGCTCTCGGTCTCGCTCGGGCTCCCGGTCCTGCGCGAGGGCGTGTCCAACTTCCACGAGATCGACAGCGAGTGGCGTGGTCGCTACCTCAACACGACCAAGTCCGTCGGCGACATCTCGATGAGCAAGAACACCCGCAACCTCGACGTCGGGACCCCGGCGCCGGTGCTGCTGTTCGGCGAGGAGAAGGACGAGGACCACGTCAAGGTCAAGGTCGCCGAGATCGTCCGCGATGAGGACGGCTCGTTCACGCTGTCCGACAGCTACATCCCGCCGGTCCTCCACATCGGCGCCTCGCCGGTGATCATGTCGGGGCTGCGCGAGATCATGAGCCTCTCGGTCGTCAAGCAGCGCGCGCTGACGGCGACCCGGCGCCAGCGCGACGCCGCGACCATCGAGTTCGCGGCGGCCGACGTGACCCGCTACCTGCTGCTCAACGCGATCAACAGCGGCATCCCGCTGCTCAAGCACACCAGCGAGGAGCCCAAGACCTCGCCGCTGGCCGCGTACCTGATGCTGCTTCAGTACGGCGGCGGGCTGTCGAGCTTCACCGGTGAGATCGACCCGTCGAGCTTCCCGCGCTTCCAGTACCTCGACATGCGCGCGTGCTTCTTGCCGATGTTCCAGCACATCAAGACGATGCTCGGCGCCGCGGTCAAGGACATGAGCATCAAGATCCCGCTCGAGGCCCGCGAGGACGGGATGTGGATCGGGCGGCTCTCGGAGCAGCGGATGATCGACTGCAAGGACTGGGTCCTCGCCGTCGAGGCCGACTCGCCCGAGCAGCACATCGCCAACAAGCTGCCGCAGCTGTCGAAGATGTCGTCGTGGAAGCAGATCAGCGCGATCGTCAAGTCGGCGACCCCGGGCGTGCCGCTGCAACCAACCCACCGCCCGCCGACCGAGATCGCGATCAAGCCCGGCCAGGTCTACTTCATGATCAAAAAGGACGACCGCTACTGGCGCGACGTCCTCGCCGAGCGGACCATCGCGATCTATGTGCCGCCGCCCTTCGACCCCAAGCGGGCCAAGATCTCGATGATGGGCATCCCGCGGACCGACGGCTGAGCCAGGAGCGACGACCCCCATGGAACGCATCAACGAGGTCACCAAGGACTGCCTCAACGCGCTGATCCAGTTCCGCGCCCTCGACGCTGCCTCGGCGGTCTCGCCTCAGATGCCCTACCAGCGTCTGTGCGGGTTCATCGATCAGATGATCGCCAACGGCCGCCAGGTCTACGAAGAGGTCGACGTGACCGACATGGCCTACGCCGTGGTCGCGCTCGCCGACGAGCTCGCGCTCCACAAGGGCGGGGCGATCCGCGACTTTTGGATGCAGCGGCCGCTGCAGCTGCACTACTTCAACGAGAACCTCGCGGGCGAGGGCTTCTTTCACCGCCTCAACGCGGTCATGAGTGACCCCGGCCGCGTCGAGATCTTGCGGATCTACTACGTCTGCCTGCTGCTCGGCTTCCAGGGCCAGTACGCGATCCGTGGCGGCGAGCTCGAGCTCGACACGATCATCCGTCGGGTCAAGGAGGCGCTGCGCAACGAGCTCAAAGAGCAGCCGCTGTCGGTCCAACCCCTGCGACCCAAAGAGGACACCGGCCGCGCCGACGGCTTCCCCGCGATCTGGGTCGCGCTGTTCTTCTTGCTGTTCTCGCTCGGGCTGCTGATCGTCTTGCGCGTGGGCCTCGACAAGCAGACCAAGACCGTCGTCGAGCGCATGCAACCCATGATGCAGCCCGCCGAGGACGGCTGACCGGAGACCCACCATGCTGAAGTACATCTTCGCTGCACTGTTGATCCTGGTCGTCTGGGGCCTGTGGTGGTTCCTCAAGCTGCCGATCTGGATCGCCGTCGTCGCCACGATCGTGATCGTGCTGGTCCTGGTCGCGGTCATCGTCTGGGGCATCGTCAAGGCCCGGCGCGCGGCCAACAAGATCGAGAAGGCCCTCGCGTCCCAGGGCGCGGCCCAGGCCGCGGGCGCCCGCCCGGACATGCAAGCCGACATCAACGCGATGTCGTCGGAGTTCAACAAGGCCGTCGGCGCGCTCAAGGGCTCGCGGCTCGGCAAGGAGGCCCTCTACGCGCTGCCCTGGTACGTGATCATCGGCCCGCCCGGCGTTGGCAAGAGCACCGCGCTGCGCAACTCGGGCCTCCAGTTCCCCTACCTGTCCGACAAGGGCGGCGGCGCGGTCAAGGGCATCGGCGGGACCCGCAACTGCGACTGGTGGATGACCAACCAGGCGGTCATCGTCGACACCGCCGGGCGCTACACGACCGAAGACACCGACCTCGACGAGTGGCTCGCGTTCCTCAACTTGCTCAAGGACACCCGGCCCAAGCGGCCGATCAACGGGATCCTGCTCGCGGTCTCGGTCGCCGACCTCGCGCTCGCCAACGAGGGCGAGATCAACACGATGGCAACCAAGATCCGCGCGCGGATCGACGAGGTCTGCAAGCACCTCGAGATGTCGGTCCCGGTCTACGTGCTGTTCACCAAGTGCGACCTGCTGCCCGGCTTCGTCGAGATGTTCTCGGAGATGGGCAAGAGCGAGCGCAAGTCGATCTGGGGCTTCACGCTGCCGGTGACCGGGGCCTACGCCGGGGTCGACCCGACCGGGACCTTCTGCGATCAGTTCGACCGCCTCGCCGACCGGACCGAGCAGCGCTCGCTGCGGCGCATGGGTGAGGAGCGGCGCGTCGAGTCGCGCGGCAAGATCTACGAGTTCCCCCAGCACTTCGAGCTCCTGCGCGACAATCTCGCCAGCTTCATCGGGCTGGTGTTCACGGCCAACGTCTACGCCGAGACCCCGATGCTGCGCGGCTGCTACTTCACCAGCGGGACCCAGGAGGGCCGGCCGATCGATCGCCTGATGGGCTCGATGGCCCAGGCCTTCGGGATGCAGTCCGCGATCGCCGGCCAGCAGCAGGTCGAGGCCCGCAGCTACTTCCTCGGCAACCTGTTCAACAAGGTCATCTTCGCCGATCGCGAGCTCGCGCGCCGCAGCACGAAGCACGTGCGCAAGGCCAGCATCATCAAGTGGGCCGGGGCCGGCGGCATCTTCGCGACGGCGGTCGGCCTCTGCGTGCTCCCGGTCCGCTCGATGCGGGCCAACCAAGAGGTGCTCGAGACCGTCCACGGCGCCGTCGACAAGATCGACGAGGAGGCCGAGGACGAGGGCTCGGCGGTCGCCAACGTCGATCGCCTGTACCCGCTCTACGAGGCCCAGGACGAGCTCTACGGCTACGAGCACGACTCGCGCCCCTTCAAGCTGCGCTGGGGCATGTACCAGGGCGACAACATCCAGGAGCCGACGCGCGCGCTGTTCGGCCGCACGGTCCGCGAGGAGCTGATCGTGCCCCTGATGAAGGACAAGGAGACCGAGCTCGGGAACTTCGCGGCTCGCTACCCCGGCGACGAGGACGAGCCGCCGACCGACGAGTCGGGCAAGGCCTTCGACATGCTCCGGGCCTACCTCCTGCTCGCCGACGACCTCGACGAGTACAAGCCCGATCTGCCCGTCGAAGAGCTCGAGCTCGAGCGCGCGCGCGAGAACGACTGGCTCGCCCACCAGGTCGCGCTGTGGTGGGCCGAGGCCCAGCTCGTCGACACCGAGAGCGCCAGCTTCCAGAAGATGGAGGAGGTCGTCCGGACCTACGTCACCGTGCTGCGCGAGCGGCCGGAGCTCGAGATCGACTACGACGAGAACATGGTCGGCGAGGTCCGCAAGGTCCTGCGCCGCAGCGACCGAACCGAGGCCTGGCTCGCCGAGCTGATCGCCGCCGCTGGCGAAGTCGACGGCGTCGCCAACGTGACCCTCGCCTCGCTCAAGCTCGGGACCAACGTCTACAAGAACGACGGCATCAAGGTCCGCGGCGCGTTCACCCGCCAGGGCTGGGAGAAGCACTGCCGCGACGAGCTCGCCAAGCCCCAGGGCGAGTTCGTCGGCAGCGAGTGGGTCCTCGGCCTGACCGACAAGGAGGCCCGCGAGCGGGTCATGACCGACCGCCTCCGCCTGCGCTCGCGCTACTTCGACCAGTACATCAAGGAGTGGGATCAGTTCATCGCCAAGATCTACGTCGACGCGTCGAGTGATCTGGTCGGCTCACTCAAGATGTTCCAGGACCTCGCCCGCGGCGGCTCGCCGCTGGCCCGGCTGCTCCAGATGACCTGGTACCACGTCCAGCTCAAGGAGCTCACGCCCGAGGACGGCGAGGTGCCCTGGTACAGCGTCGACAAGCTGCCCAAGGACGTCCGCGCCAAGGTCGAGGCCGCGACGCCCGAGGGCGGCAAGGCCTTCTACGAGAACAAGGACGTCAAGGACTACTTCAAGCCCTTCGTCGCCTTCGGGGTCAGCGTCGACGAGGTCGCGGCCGGGCCCGACGACCCGCCCGCGCCGGTCGGCTCGCTGCAGATCGCCGTCTACCTCGAGCAGGTCACCGCGGTCCGCGACGCCCTCCAGGCTGCGGTCGACGACCGCGCCGAGCTCGAGCCCCTCGGCAAGAAGCTCGGCACGGCCACCCAGACCGTCAAGGGCCAGATCTCCGAGCAGCAAGAGCCGTGGCGCAACCGCTACGACCGGATCTTGCTGCCGCCCTTCGACGCGGTGCGCGGCGCCGTTGAAGGCGGCGTGCGCGGCGAGATGGGGGCCTCGTGGTGCGCGGCCGTCTACGTGCCCTTCGACGAGCAGGTCAAGAAGAAGTACCCCTTCAACCCCAAGGGCTACGACCTACCGATCGGCGAATTCAGCGCATGGTTCGCCCCCGACCAGGGCCCGATCTGGGAGTTCTACAACGCGAGCCTGGCGGCCGGCATCCAAAAGAGCGGCAACGTGTTCACCGTCGTCGATCGCGGCGCGGCCACCCAGATCTCGTACAACACCCAGCTGCCGCCCTTCCTGACCGACGTCGGCGACATCGGAGCTGTGATGTTCCCGCCCGGCTCGGACGCGCCCAAGTTCGAGTTCGAGGTCCAGATCGACGGCACGCCCGGCGTCTCCGAGATCACCTTCACCGTCGACGGCCAGAAGGTCATCTATCGCAACGGCCCGCAGTCGTGGAAGCCGATGGTCTGGCCCGGCGCCGAGGGGGACCCCGGCGCCAGCATCAAGGCCAAGGGCCTGGGCAGGAACGGCGACGTCATGCGCAAGGGCGACTGGGGCCTGTGGCACCTCCTGGAAGAGGCGAAGGTCACGGGCTCGGCCGGGCAGCAGGTCTACAGCATCAAGTGGGATCTGTCCGACCAACAAGTCGGCGTGATTACGATTCGGCTCCGGCCCAAGCGAGCCGAGACCCCGCTGTTTGGCGTGCCGTCGCGCGGAAGCTCGAAGTACATGGGCCTGTTCAGCTCGCTCAAGGTGCCCAAGTCGATCGTCAGTGGTCACTCGTGCTCGACCGGGGGCGGGGGGGGCGAGGGCGAGTGAGCGGCGTCGGGCTGTTCGGCAAGACCCCGTCGGCGCGCGACTTCGTCCGCGTCAACATCGGGACGCCGGTCGTGCGTGCGTTCGACGAGTACCTGCGCGAGAGCGTGATGACGCTGCCCTCGATGCGCGCCCACCTGCCGCCCGAGCCGCTGCCCTTCATGTTCCGGGCGCCCGGCGAGATCGGTCACCTGATCGGCGTGATGAAGGGCAGCCAGGACGGCGTCGGTCGCGAGTTCCCCCTCGCGATCTTTCATCACCTCGACGGCCGGGCCTTCGCCAACAACTGGCCGATCCTGCCCAAGGCCTACACGGCCTTCGTCGGCGCCGCGTCCGAGCTGCTCGATCGCATCGACGGGGTCGACATGGCCAGCGTACCCGCGCTGCTCGAGCAGCTCCCGGTCCCCTCGGACGCGGCCCTCGGCCAGGCGCTGCAGACCGCGTGGCAGATGCTGACCAACATCTCGGCCGACGAGCTGCTCGACCGGCTGTTCTCGCGGCCGACCGGCAACCCCGAGGGCGAGCGCTGGAACGACGACCACATCTACGGCATCGGCATGCTGCTCAACGGCTGCTACCGCGCGTCCGGGCGCCCACCTCGGGGCGGGCAGGCGATCACCCTCGACTGCCCCGTGACCTCGGACACCGAGCTGGTGTTCTGGCTCGAGCTCGCCCGGCGGATCCTACGCTGGCCCTCGCCGCCGAGCTTCATGTGGTCGCGTCGGCAGTACCGCATGCTCCTGATCCTCGGCACGCCCGGGGCCAAGCTGCTCGGCGTGCTCGGGACCCCGGGGCTGTTCGACGAGCAGATCTGGCCCTTGCTCGCCGACGACGAAGACGTCGCGGCTCGGGGCGCGCGGCTCTTGACCCCGCACCAACGCGCCGCGATCGAGCGCCCCGGCCAAAGCGGCGCGAGCCTGCTCGAGGGGATCGCGCCCAACCGCTAGCCAGCCCAGGAGACCGCGACCGATGGCCAAGCAGAGCTCGCCCGCGCGTGACCGCGTCAACCTCGTCTACCACGAGCACGAGACCAGGAAGGAGCGCGAGCTCCCCCTCAAGATCCTCGTGATCGGTGACTACACCGGGCACGAGGACGACCGGCCCCTCGACGAGCGCAAGCCGATCAAGGTCGACAACAAGAACCTCGGCGCGGTCATGGCCGAGCACGGCCTGCGCCTGCGCTTCAACTGCCGCAGCCGGCTGAGCGCCGACCCCGACGACACCCTCGCGGTCGATCTCAAGTTCGCGTCTTACTCCGACTTCGGGCCCGAGTGGGTCGCCCAGCAGGTCCCCGAGCTGCGCACGCTGGTCGAGACCCGGCGCGCGCTGACCGAGCTCAAGGAGTGGCTCGGGCTGTCACCCTCGCTCACCCAGCGCTTCAAGCAGGCCCTCGCGACGCCCGAGAACCGCAACCAGCTCCGCCGCGAGCTCGGCATCATCGGCGGCGGCTCAACGGCCGAGACCTCGCTCAGCAATTGGATCGTCGAGGGCGCCGCGCTCGGGGTCGGGAGCCCCGACTACACGACCCTGCGCGAGGCCGTCGAGTCCTACCTGCGCACGCGCCTCGGTGAGTTCGACGACCCCGTGCCCGAGGCCGACGAGCCCGGCCCCGAGCCCGAGGCCGTCGCGCTCGCCGACGTCGCCGAGTCGATGCCCGAGCCGCCGACGCTGGCCGCGAGCGCGGCCGCCGACGCGCCGCCGAGTCTGGCCGAGCCCGAGCCCGAGCCGCCGGGCCTCGGCGCGACACCTGTGTCGGGGACACCCGGGGCGCTGCTCGAGGACATGCTCGACAACGCCGAGGTCGTGAAGGACAAGCGCCTCGCCGTCGGCAAGCGCTACAAGCCCGAGCAGATCGTCATCGACCGGGCCGGCGTCGACCTCAACATCGTGCTCCTCGATCGGGCGATCTCGACCCAGATCGACGAGATCCTCCATCACGAAGACTTTCAGGCCCTCGAGGCCGCCTGGCGATCGCTGCGCTACCTGATCGCCAACGTCAATTTCCGCGAGAACACCGAGATCCACCTGCTCAATTGCGGCAAGGACGATCTCATCGACGACTTCGAGGACGCCCCGGAGATCGCCAAGTCGGGGCTCTACCGCCTCGTCTACTCCCGCGAGTACGGGACCTTCGGCGGCGAGCCCTTCGGGCTGATGGTCAGCACCTACGAGTTCGACCCCGGCCCGCGCGACATGGCCTTGCTGTCGAACTGCGCCGCGGTCGCGGCCATGGCTCACGTGCCCTTCATCGGCAACGCCTCGCCGCGCTTCTTCGGCGAGGAGAGCTTCGAGGGCCTCGCAACCTACTCCGACATCCGGGTGATCTTCTCGACCCCGCAGTACACCCGGTGGAACGCGTTTCGCGACACCGAGGACTCGCGCTACGTCGGCCTGTGTCTGCCGCGCTTCTTGCTCCGGCCGCCCTACGAGCGCCACCATGTTCACTCGTTCACCTACGCCGAGCAGACCGTCAAGAAGTCGAACTACCTGTGGGGCTACGCCGCGTTCGCGTTTGCGACCCGGGTGGCCGAGAGCTTCGCCCGCTACCGCTGGAGCCCCAACATCGTCGGGCCCACGGCTGGGGGCGCGGTCACGGGCCTGCCGATGCTCTCGTTCCGCTCGATGCGGCGCGTCTACGATCTCGACCCCGACCCTCGCAAGCGCCGCGGCATCGAGGAGCGGATGCCAACCGAGATCCAGCTGACCGAGCGCCACGAGTTCGAGCTCTCGGAGGAGGGCTTCATCGGCCTGGTGTTCCTCAAGGGCAGCGGCCAGGCGTGCTTTTTCTCGGCCAACTCGTGCCAGCGGCCCAAGGTGTTCGCCAACACCGAGGAGGGCCGCGAGGCCTCGCTCGGGGCCCGGCTCGGCGCCCAGCTGCCCTACATCTTCATCGTCTGCCGCCTCGCCCACTACCTCAAGGTCCTGCAGCGCGAGGAGATCGGCCGGCACATGGAGCGAGCGGATCTCGAGCGTGAGCTCAACGACTGGCTGCGACAGTACGTGTCCGACATGGACAACCCCGCGGCGGCCGTCCGCGGCAAGCGACCGCTCCGGCAGGCTCAGGTCAAGGTCGACGAGGTCCCCGGACAGGCGGGATGGTATCGGGCCCATCTCCTGCTGCGGCCTCACCTCAAGTACATGGGCGCCTCGTTCACGCTCTCGCTCGTTGGCAAGCTCGAGCGCGAGACCAAGTAGACGCGCGATTGTCGCGCAACTGGCGATGCCCACATGTAGGTAGGCTTGACGCGTCTGCGTGTGTCGCGCAACCGCACGGCGCTGGTGTGCGGCCCCGAACGATCAGGTAAAGTCATCCAACGTCGACCAGGCGTGTCGTCCCCTGGCCGAGGAGTCTCCGTGTCGGAACCGACTGAGCTCAATCCTGGTGGTCCACCCCAGATACCCGGCTGGAAGCCGCCCCCCGATCTCATCGGGACGGTGCTCGCCGATCGTTACAAGGTCGTCTCAACCCTCGGTGACGGCGGTATGGGCTCGGTCTATCTCGGCGAGCACGTCACCTTGCGCAAGAAGGTTGCGATCAAGGTGCTCAAGCAGGAGTTCTGCCACGACCGCACCAACGTCGAGCGCTTCCTCCAAGAGGCCCGCGCGGCCTCGATGATCCGGCACGAGAACATCGTCGACATCATGGACTTCGGGCAGGTGCCCGGCGGATCGGTGTTCTTCGTGATGGAGCTGCTCGAGGGCAGTGACCTCTCGGATCTGCTCAAGGAGGTCAAGCGCCTCCCGTGGCTGCGGACCCGCAACATCTTGCTGCAGGTCGTCCGCGCGCTCCGGGCCGCGCACGAGTCGGGGATCATCCACCGCGACATGAAGCCCGGGAACGTGTTCCTGATCGCGCGCAGCAGCGCGACGGACTACGTCAAGGTCCTCGACTTCGGCATCGCCAAGGTCGACGACCAAAACACCGGCCTGACCCGCACGGGCGCGGTGTTTGGGACCGCCGGCTACATGGCGCCGGAGCAGGCCTGCGGTGATCCGGTCGACGGCCGCACCGACGTCTACGCCGTCGGCTGCATGATGTTCGAGATGCTGACCGGGCGAACGCCCTTCCCCGGCAACAACTTCATGCGTGTGCTGACCCAGCACATGAACGAGCCCGCGCCGCCTCCTCGCGACGTCAACCCCGACGCCGACATCTCCGACGAGGTCGAGACCATCATCCTCACGGCGCTCTCGAAGAAGGCCGAGGATCGCTTCCCGGACATGGCCGCGTTCGAGAAGGCGATCGCCCAGGCCAACGGTGAGGTCGCCACGGTCCCGCCCCAGAACCGGGCCCGGACCCCCAAGGGCACGCTGCTGCTCGACGACGAGGACAACATCTCGCCCTTCGCCGGGATGACGCCGGGCCAGCCGCCCCCGGGCTACATCGGCCCCGACGGCGGCTCCGACGGCGGCGAGGGCCCCGGGACCGACGCGACGATGATGCTCGACGGCATGGGCGGCGTCTCGCTCGGTAGCGAGGGTGGCGGCGGCGAAGCGACGATGATGCTCGACGGCATGGGCGGCTTCTCGCTCGGCAACGAAGGCCCCGGCACCGGCGAAGCGACGATGATGCTCGACGGCGGTCTGCCCGACGCAGCTGGGATCGGCAACGACGCGACGATGACCGCGGGCGATCAGGTCGCCGGGGCCGCTGCCCCTGTCGAGGAGTCCAAGAGCCGCAAGAAGCTCTACATGATGCTCGGCGGCGGAGCGGCCGTCCTCGGCCTGATCCTCGCGCTGGTCTTCGGCCTGAGCAATGGCGACGACAAAGACGAGGTCGCCGAGGATGACGAGGCCGCCGAGACGGGCGACAGCAAGGCGCTCGTGGCCGGGGCCGAGTCCGGCGGCGAAGAGCTCGAGGACAGCGGCCCACCGGAGCCCGAAGACACGGGTGAGCCCGTCGCCGACACGGGCGGCGACGCGGGGGCGGTCGAGGCCGAAGTCCCGGTCGACTTGCCTGTCGATCCTCCGGTCGATCTACCGAGCGACACGGGCACAGAGGACACCCCCGAGGTCTCCAAGCCAGTCCCCAAGCCCGTGACGATCCGCGAGAGCCTCTCGGCCAACGACGTCAACAAGGGCCTCAAGCGGATCAGCAAGAAGGTCAGCGCCTGCAAGAACAAGGGCGGCCTCCCGGGCATGAAGATCAAGGTCAACTTCTTGATCTCGGGCGGCAAGGTCAAGTCCGCCTCGGCGCGTCCGCCCCACAGCAGCACCCCCGTGGGCAAGTGCGTGGCCAGTGCCGTCAAGAGCGCTCGCTTCACCAAGGCCAAGCAGTCGAAGATCGTCGACCACACCTTCACACTCTAGCGGCCCGTAGCGATGCAGGGCACGAGCATCAGGGTCACCGACTCCACCGGCCGCAGCTGGACGGTGCCCTTCACGGGCCAGCAGCTGAGGATCGGGCGTACGGCTGACAACGATCTCGTGCTCGAGCAAGGCGGCGTGTCGTCGCAGCACTGCGTGATCGGCCGCGACCCGACCGGCGCCTTCCTGATCCAGGACAAGGGCTCGACCAACGGGACCTGGATCGGAGATCAGCGCGCCCAGGGCACGGTCGCGATCCAGCCTGGGGTCAAGATCAGCGTCGGGAGCTACGTCCTCTCGCTCGAGTTCAACCGCGCCGCCAAGGCGCTGACGGGCGCCAGGCGTGGCATCTCGCGGCCGGCCGTCGCCGCGCCGATCGGCGTCGGCGCTCGCGGCCCGCTGATCCGCAAGTCCGCCGACGAGCACGCCGACCGTCGCTTCCGCGATCGCGTCAACCGCTACGCCGCCGAGTGGGACGAGGCCGGACGCCCCAACCGCTTGCTGCTGCGCGGGCGCAACCTCGGCAAGGCCCTCGACTACATCGAGATGGTCGCCGACGTCGACGAGGCCTTCGGCGAGCTCGAAGAGAGCTTCATCCGGGCCTCGGCCGAGGGCCGCGAGCGCAACAAGGTGGTTCGGATCGCCGGGGTCGCCGGGGGGGCGCTCTTGCTGATCGGCGCGATCGCGTTCGCGGTGACCCACGATTGGAGCGACGACGACGAGCTCGTGGGCGAGGTCGGCGAGACCGAGGGCGAGGGCGACACCGCCGCCGTTGGCGATGACGGCGCGGTCGTGGAGGTGCTCGAGATCTCCGAAGTCCCCGACGCGGTCGAGAAGGTCGACATCGAGCACGAGGTGATCCCGGCCGAGACCCTCGAGGAGATCGCCCTGCGCTACGACGTGCCGATTCAGTCGGTCATGCGCTGGAATGGGATCGACGAGAGCACCCCGCTCGAGCCCGGCCGCGTGCTGAAGATCCGGTCCTCCAAGAGCCCGCTGCCCCAGCAGATGATCGTCTACCGGCCCGACAAGCGCGAGTCGTGGTCGAGCCTGGCCAAGCGCTTCGACGTGCCCGTGTCCAAGCTCCAGGCCTACAACCCGCAGATCGAAGAGGACGTGATCGAGCGCGGGATGGAGCTGACGATCTACGTCGATCCCAAGGCGCTCAAACGCAAGGACAACGTCCAGATCCCCGAGTTCACCGTGCGCCCGACCGCGATCTCGGTCGGCGCCCCCAAAAACGGCAAGATCATCGACGCGATCCAGTTCCCGGCCAACGACAAGCTCTACAAGCGGCGCAACCCCCAGATCATGTGGTGCGGCAGCCACATGGCCGCGCACCTCCAGCACGCGATCGCCTCGTTCCGCTACACCTACGACTTCGAGGGCGAGATCGTCGTCGCCGACATGAGCAAGAAGCCCGGCGGGCTGTTCTACCCGCACAAGTCGCACCAGGCCGGGCGCGACGTCGACATCTGGCTGCCGAGCCTCAAGGGCGTCTACCAGCCCAGTCACATCAGAGAGGGGAAGGAGCGCCGGCCCATCCCCGACGAGGCCGACTGGTTCGCGCTCTACGGCTTCCTCAAGGCCCTCCACGAGACCGGCGAGGTCGAGGCCGTGTTCTTGGCCTACGAGCTACACGACCGGGTCTACAAGGCCGCCAAGGTCATGGGCGCGAGCGAGCAGGAGCTCGACGAGATGATCGCCTACCCGCGCGGTGCCCACTATCGCAAGACCCTCCTGCAGCACTCGACCGGCCACACCCGCCACATCCACGTGCGCTTCAAGTGTGGGCCCAACGACGAGTGCTCGAAGAGCGGCATCGACCACGATCCCGGCGACTAGCCTGGTTCTTACCCCCGCAGCCGTCAGCGACTTTGCCACGCACGGCCGCTGCGCGGCCGGTCGCTCGATAACTCGCTCGGTGGGCTGGTATGAGCTTCGCCGTGGTCTGCGTGGCCCCCTGAAAGGGGGCTGCTAGCTATTACCCCGCAGCCGTCAGCGACTTTGCCGCGCACGGCCGCTGCGCGGCCGGTCGCTTCTGCTGCCAGGGCGAATCGGTGACACTTGCGGCGGTGAGCTACGAGGAGAAGCGGGTTCGGGTCAAAAATTACGGGGTGCTGGGGGGCAAATCGCCGCTGCTGGTGGACGTCCCTGGGACCGGGGGCAAGGCCCGGCGTCTGCACGTGCTCGCGGCCGCGGGCCTGGCCGAGATCACCTGGGCCGTCGGCCGGAACCTCGGCATCAGGCTGCAGATCGCGTCGGGCTGGCGCAGGCATCGGTGGACCTCGCGGGAGCACTACGAGACCTTCGTGACCGAGAAGTACGGCTCGGTTCGCGCGGGCAGGAAGTGGCTGGCCTACGACTCGCCGCACGAGACCGGGCTGGCGATCGACATCGGCGTCGGCGGGCTCGTGCCCAACCGCAAGACCCGGGACGAACAGCGCGAGACCCCTTTGCACAAGTGGCTCGTGGACAACGCCCACCGCTTTGGCTGGCACCCCTACAAGGCCGAGCCGTGGCACTGGGAGTTTCCGATCTCCAAGCGCGCGTGGGAAAGCGGCGAGGCCGATGACGAGGCGATCGAGGTCGACGCTGGCGACGACGACGGCGACGGCGACGACCCCTGCGTCGAGGACGAGTTCGAGGAGGTGTGAGCTCAGCGGTCGAGGTGCTCGAGCAGCCACAGCTGGCGGACGCGGCCGAGCTCGAGGTCGTCGACCCTCTCATCGGGCTTGGCGCAGGTGAAGCGACGGTGGGGGCTCTTGGCCGTGGTCAGCTCGCGCTGCTCGAGGCGATCGCGGCGGAACAGGCTGAGCTCGGCCGTGGCCCCGACGCCGAGGTCGGCGAGCCGCGAGTTGGCCTCGCCGACGTCGTCGACCCGGGCTCCGTCGACCGCGATGAGCTCGTCGCCGTGCATCACGCCCGCGACCGCCGCGGGTGACCCCGGCTCGATCGCGGCGACCGTTCGGTGCCCGCTCATGCCCGACCAGACCGCCTGGCGGCCCTCGGCGAGCTCGGCCTCGACCACGAAGCCGGCCTGCTCGAGCAGCTCGGGCAGCGGCAGCTCCTCGGTCCCGTAGACGTAGCGGTCGAAGAACCAGCGCATGTCCTCGCCGGCCTCGGCGGACGCCGCGGCGACGATGTCGTCGATCGTGATCGCCGCCTGGCCCGTGCTCGGATCGCGCAGCGCCCACAGCCGCCGAAACAGGCCCTCGATCGATCCGCCGGTATGGTTGGCGCGGCCGCGCAGGCGCAGGCTCAGATCGAGGCACACCCCGATCAGGTTGCCCTTCTCGTAGTAGCTGACGGTCGTCTCGCTGTGGTTGGCCTCGGGCTGGTAGGACTTGATCCAGGCCTCGCGCGAGAGCGACGCGATCGGCGTCAGGTTGCGCCCGGGCTTGCGCAGGTAGGCGGTCCAAGCCGCCGAGAGCTGACCCAGATACTGCTCCGACGTGATCAGCCCGGCCCGCAGCAGCGCGCGGGTCTCGAGGGTCTCGGTGAAGCCCTCGTGAAACCACAGCAGCTCGGTGTAGGTCTCGCGGGCGTAGTCGAAGGGCCCGAGCAGCTCGTCGTGGATCCGCTTGACGTTCCACAGGTGGAAGAACTCGTGGGCGACCAGGCGCTGGAGCCGGGCGTAGCCGCTCGCGCGTGAGAAGATCCACGGGTCGACGATCAGCGCGGTGCTGTCGTGGTGCTCGAGCCCGCCGCCGCCGGCCGCGTCGCCGACCATCAAGAAGGAGTAGCGATCGAAGGGCAGCCCGTTGAGTATCCGCGCGTACGCGCGCACGATCTGCTCGGTGTCGGCCGCGATCCGGTCGATGTTGGCGTTGGAGCCGGCCGGGGCCACGTACACGAACTCGAGCGCCTTGCCCGCGACCGAGAACTCGCGGACCTCGCCCTCGCCGAGCAGCAGCGGGCTGTCGATGAGCTCGTCGTAGCTGCTCGCGGTGTAGCGCTTGTTGGCCCGGGGCAGGGCTGTGTGGACCGGCCAGGTCGGCGGCAGCTCGAGCTCGAGCTCGGCCGCCCGCGCGGTCTCGCCGACCACGTACATGAACACGCCCGAGCCGTTGAGCAGCGCGAAGCGATCGTCGACGTAGGAGGTCCGGACGCTGAGCTCGTCGGCGAACACGCGGTAGTCGAGGGCGAAGCCCGCGCCCGCGTTGGCGACCGACCAGGTCTGCTTGTCGACGCGCTCGACGGCCAGCGCTGCGCCAGGCCCGTCGCTGGCGAGGGCTCGGGCCTCGACCCCGTACACGTTCTTGCCGAACTCCCGGATCAAGTACGAGCCCGGCGTCCACGCGGGCATTGCGACCTCGGTCTGCCTGGCGCGGGCGTCGGCGACCTCGACGTGGACGTGGACGTAGCGGGTCGCGGGCTCTGGGATCGACAGGCGGTAGGAGACGGGCTCGGTTGGCTCGCGACGGGGTTTGGCGGCGTCGCTGACACGGGGGAGTGACAACCCCGCGACGGCCAGGGCGGCGAGCACCACGAGGCGGCGGAGCTGTCGTGGGACCATCGGGCGCAGTCTATGCTCCCGCGCACGCTCTCGTAACCCGGTTTGGCCTCCGCTGTGTCAAACTCCCGGCGATGGAGCAACGACGCGCGAAAATCCTCGGGACCCTCGGGCCGGCCAGCAACACCGACGAGATGATCGGCGCGCTCCTCGACGCCGGCGTGGACGCCGTGCGCCTCAACATGTCCCACGGGACTCACGACGACCACACGCTGGTCTACAACCGCGTCCGCGAGCAGTCGAGCATGCGGCGCAAGCCCGTCGCCGTGCTCGGTGATCTGCAGGGGCCCAAGATCCGCGTGGGCAAGATCCCCGAGCCCGGTATGGAGCTCGCGGTCGACGACGAGCTCGTGTTCATCGCCGACCCCGACGCCCCGATCGAGCCTGGCCGCGTGACGATCGACTACGTCAAGCTCGCGGCCGAGGCCCAGGTTGGCGAGCGCGTGCTCATGGACGACGGCGCGCTCGAGGCCCGGATCACCAAGATCGAGGGCAACGAGGTCCACACCAAGGTCGTGACCGGCGGCCTGCTCAAGGCGCGCAAGGGCGTCAATTTGCCCGACTCCCAGCTCGAGCTGCCCTCGCTGACCGAGAAGGACAAGCTCGATCTGCGCTTCGCCCTCGAGCTCGGCGTCGACATGATCGCGCTCTCCTTCGTGCGCAGGCCCGAGGACCTCGAGCTGTGCCGGACCTTGATGAAGGAGTACGGCCGCGAGGTCCCGCTCGTGGCCAAGATCGAGAAGCCCGAGGCCGTCCAGCCCGAGACCTTGCCCGCGATCATCGACGTCGCCAACGGGATCATGATCGCCCGCGGCGACCTCGGCGTGGAGATGGGCCCCGAGGAGGTCCCGCTGATCCAAAAGCAGCTGATCAAGCTCAGCAACGAGCGCGGCAAGCTGGTCATCACCGCCACGCAGATGCTCGACTCGATGATCCGCAACCCCCGGCCCACGCGCGCCGAGGCGTCCGACGTGGCCAACGCGATCCTCGACGGGACCGACGCCGTGATGCTCTCGGGCGAGACCGCCGCCGGGAAGTATCCGATCGAGTCGGTTAAGACCATGGACCGGATCGTCCGCCGGATCGAGCAGACCGAGACCTACTGGCTCGACCCGCCCCAGGACATGCAGCTCGGGCACACGACCAACGCCGTCGCTCGCGCCGCCGTGATCAGCTCGCGGAGCCTGCCGGACTGCAAGGGGATCATCTGCTACACGGGCAGCGGGGGGATCGCGCGGCTGGTCAGCGACTACCGGCCGAAGGTGCCCGTGTACGCGTTCACGAACCAGCCCGCGACCTTTCAGAGCCTGGCGCTGTACTGGGGGGTGATCCCGATCCGGTTCCAGACCTCGTCGCCGAGCGGGGAGTCGATCTTCATCGATCTCGACCACGCCGCGCTGGAGCGGGGGATGTTTCAGCGCGGGGATCGCGTGGTCATCGCGCTTGGCTGGCCGCTGAAGGCTCATACGTCGGTGAATTTGCTCAAGCTGCACAAGATCGGAGAGACCTTGCGCGGGGCGGGAGGCGGTGATATCTAGCCCGTCCTGCTCGGGCCGCTGGCCAGGGTGGGAGCGCCAAAAGCCCGCGAAGGTGGCGGAATTGGTAGACGCGCTAGACTAAGGATCTAGTGTCGCAAGACGTGGGGGTTCAAGTCCCCCCCTTCGCACGAAGAAGACGCCGCCAGGACTGCTCCTGGCGGCGTTTTCGCGTTTGGGAGCCAACTGCAAAACGCTGATCGCGCAGTTGGTCGCTTTTCCTCTGTCCGAGCTCCGCTGTGAGAGCCGCTTGCAGCTCCTCCAGACGGGGATCACGATCGGCAACGCGGTGTTGCCGCTGCTGATGGATTGATGGAGGACCCAAGCCCGAGATGGTCGTGGTTGCCAAGTGGGCGAAGGAGCACCCCGAAGCAGGCGTAGCTCGAGCAGGCCCGGTGGAAGCGGAATCGCCGGGCCGCTGAGACGCTGCGGGTGTCCGCGCGCGTGCAGGGGCTCGGTCACGGCGAGGGGCCGTGGGTGCACGGGGGAGGTCGTGCACGTGCGCGGTGCGGGGTTCGGGCTCGACCATGATTGCTGATCGTCGGGGCGATGCTGACCCGGGACGGGCAGAAGTCGACGACGGGGTTGGAGTTGGTGCTCTCGGCGACGTATCAGCGGCGCCCGGTGCCCGCTCTTCGGCGGAGGCAGGGTGGGTGAGCGAAGGGGGGAGCAGCCGGACTAGGTGTGCGAGTTCGAAGACACGGAGTTCTGGAACGACGAGTCTCAGTTCGATCCAGACGCGCCGAGCGAGGACGTCTCGGCTAGGTGGGACGAGTAATCTGAGGCGGCAGCGGCGGATGAAGGCCTCCGAACAACATACGCATCTCGAAGCCGAAGACGTCATCACCGCTTGCAGGCCCCGGTGTGCTCGCGTAGGCTACACCTCTGTCACCCTGAAGGTATCGCTGTGGGTAGCCTTGGTAAAATCACGTTGTCAATTGGCGCGATGGGCAAAGCGAACGAGGAGCCGCTGAGCTTCACCGTTCGGCCTATCAACCTCATTGTCGGCCCTAACAACGCAGGCAAGAGCTTGTTCTTGCGCGAGCTGTCAGGAATCAATCCCCGGCGAGAGCGCGGCCGAACTCATATTCGGCCTCAAACGTCCTTCCACCACGTCAAGTCCACGAAGATTGTTGCGGTCGTCGAGTGGTCTGCAGAGCGAGTCGCCGAAGACCGGCGGCAGATCATCGAGGCGGTGCTTGGGGGTGAGGACAAAGAAGCGTTCGACTGGGCCTCAGGGATCCCTGTGCGGCCGTGGGATGACTTGCTGCCCGCTCTCGAGCGGGCCTCGGAGGCCTTGGTGGCGCAGCGGATTCAGGTGGTGTCCACGATTTGGGAGGGAGCCGTCGAGTTCTTGCCAAAGGAACTGAGCGCACTTCTGCCCAAATCGCTCGAAATGGAGGGCGACGGTGCAGAACCGATGTTAGAGGCGGTGTTGGGGCTGGGGGTATTCGGGCTCGTGATTGGTAAAAGTTCCATTCATGAACAGGCGAGTCTTGACGAGGAGGCCGAACTCCGCGATGGGCAGCCATTCGATGATGACGTACCTGAGCCAAGCGCTGAAGTCGTCGTGCTTCCGGCTGCTCTCAAACGGCTGGAAGGTGTCTTGCGGGGCTACTGGGAGGCCTGCGTCGAGATCGTGGGTAGCCTAGGGATCCCCGAGCCCGGCGTCTCGTTCGGTGAACTGTCGGACCTTCGAGTGCTCGGGGGCCTCCTCCATTCAAAGCTCGGCGAAATGTCAGTGTTTGGCACTGCGTTCGCTGACGTCCTTGGTCGCGAATTCGGGGCATCACCGTCGCCCGCAGTGGACCTCGCGGGGTTGGAGAGGGCTCTCAAACTCGTCGACGTCTTCGTGGACCCCTCTCGCCTGCGGAGTTTGGCCTCCTGCTTGGAGAAGATCGAGCGCGACTACAGTTGGTCAAACCCCAAGGTCCGTCGCGAGTTCTCGGGACAGGTTCTCTATCTCGACGGGCTTACCCGGTTGGCGATGACGGCCCAAGGAAAGCTGTCGCCGTACGACAAGGAAGCGGGGGACGGGGCGCCCGTGTTGGAGTTGCTCAAGTCTGAGCACAACAGGAAGCTCTTGCGTACTGTTGTCGCCGAGGTTCTCGGAGCGCACCTGGTCATCGACATGGTCAGTCAGGCGCCCAAGGTGCTGTGGAAGCTGTCTCCGGAAGCGCCGCCAGACGGCCTCGAGGCCCGCTACGAGCAGGAAACGCAGGACTTTGTCAGCCGAGCGATCGACCTCGACGAGCGCTCCGATGGCATCCACGCGATCGTAGGGATGTTCGCGGCGATGTTCGCCAAGGCAGCGAGTGTCGTGCTCATTGACGAACCCGAGGCTTTCTTACACCCGCCGCTCATTCGGAAATTTGCACGCCAACTCGCGGAAATTGCCAAAAACAACGACTTTCAGTTTTTTGTAGCGACCCATAGCCCTGAACTGCTCGCGGGCTTCGCCCCAAATGCTCAGGACATCAATATCCTGCGGCTGAGCTATGATGACCGTGGGGAGGCGCCCGTGGCCACGGCCCGCCTGCTGCACCGAAACGCGCTCCGGCGCCTCGCCCTCGACCCCTTGCTGCGTAGCGAGTCTGCCCTCTCGGCCTTGTTCTGCGAGGGCGCAGTAGTCTGCGAGGCTCCGGCGGACCGGACCCTCTATCAGGAGGTCAACGAGCGCCTGGTCTTGTACGGCGAGCCGGGGGACGGTCTGGAAAGCTGTGCGTTCCTCAACGCGCAGAACTGGCAGACGGTGGGCCGCATGATTCGGCCCCTACGAGAGATGAGTGTCGCGGCCGCGACAGTGTTGGATGCGGACGTCTTGTTCGGCAAAGATCTGACAAGGGTGCTCGAAGCGGCGCAGATTCCCAAGGCGATTCGCAAGACCTTGCTGCAACTGCGCGGGGACTTCAAGACGAGCGTGCGCGACCGCGTGGCCCAAGCTCAGGGGCTCGACGACGACGCGCGGGACAAAATCAAGCTCAAGCACGATCTGATCACCGACCTGACCGGCGACGAACGCGAGACCTTCGAGCACCTGATCGACGTGTTTGGGCAGTACGGCGTGTTCATCGTCCCACTGGGAGAGTTGGAGTGCTGGTTGACGCCTTTGGGGCTGACCCCGAACACCGACAAGAAGCGCAAGTGGTTGGAGGAGGCCCTCGAGCGCCTGGGCTGGGACCCTGACCTTGAAGGCTACGTCAAACCCCAGGCCGGCGACGTTTGGGACTTCATGCGCCGGGTTGCGGCCTGGATAGCCGACCCCCAGCGCAAGGGGACGGCTCCGGCGGACTGAGTGACGTGGTACGCGACCGTGTTGGCGTATCAAGAGAGCCGACACAAGCGTTGCAGTGCTGTCCCCACACAGCACATCCGCGAACTCGAGCACGACAAAGTCCTCCGCTGGCTCCGTGAGCTCTGGCACCTACCCTCGCAAGCTCGTCAACCTCTCGCCACGGAGCACATCGCCCAGGCCCTCAAGGGGGAGCGCACTGCTCCGGTCGGCTCATCGCACATCCTTCACGCTGCGCGATCGAGGGTGGGCCTGAGCGCGTCCGCGCCGGCATCAACCCCCCCGCAACTCGAACGATCTCGTCAACCGCTCCAGCGAATCCGCGTGGGCCCGCAGCCCCTCCGCCTGGGCCCGCGTCTGCGTCGTCGCCGTCGAAGCCGTCGCCGCCGACTCCACGACCCCGTGCACGGCCTCCACGAGCAGCTCGGTGCTCCGACCCTGGCGGCGCGTCTCTTGCGAGATCTTCCGCGCCGCCTTGGCGGTGTTCTCGGCCAGCTCCCGACTGCGCTCCGTCGCCGCCTCCGTGCTCGCGCCTGCGACCCGGATGCCCGCGAGCTGCTCGCTCACGTCGGTCACGGTGCCCGTCACGCGCTCGGCGAGCCGTCGCATCTCGGCGGCGACCAACGCGAAGCCGCGCCCGGCGTCTCCGGCTCGCACGGCCTCGAGCGAGCCGTTGAGCGCGAGGAGGTCGCTGCGCTGGGCGATCTCGCCGATCTGATCGAGGAGCTCGGCGACCCCCGCGGCCTGGCTGCTGAACTCGGTGATGCGCTGGACCATCGCGTCGGTGTTGGTCCGCGTCTGCTCGGCGTCCTCGAGCACGCCCCTCGCGGTGTTCGTGATCGACTCGGCCGAGTGGGCCAGCGAGCTCACGGTCGCCCCGACCTCGCGCAGGCTCGTCGCCTGCCGCCCGCTCGCGTCCTCGAGCTCCTGAACCCGGGCCTGGATCGAGGTGGCGGCGGTCCCGACCTCGAGCGCCGTCGAGCGGATCTGGACCACGGCCTCGTCGAGGTTGGCGAGCATCGCTCGAAAGCCGTCCTGGAGATCGCCGGGGCGCTCGAGCTCCACGCGCAGGTCACCCTTGGCGACCTTGTCCACGGCCTCGGCGAGCTCCTCGAAGACGTCGAGCATGTGGTTGAAGTTGGCGGCGACGTCACCGACCTCGTCGTTTTGAAGCGCGCCGACGCGGCCCCGAGTCCGCAGCGCTCCGGTCCTGGCGATCTGCCGCGTGGCCTCGTCGAGCTGCCGCAGCGGGATCGTGACCACGCGGGCCAGCGTCACCGCAGCGAGCAGGGCGGGGACCATCGCCAGGACACAGGTGATCAGCAGCTCGATCGCGTTGCGCCAGCTGTCGTCTTCAAAGCTCTCGGTGCTCAGGACCCAGCGACCATCCCCGAGGGGCGCCGCGGCCATGACCTGGCCGGTGTCGGTGTCGTAGGCGACGACGGGTTCGTCGCTGGCCAGCTCGCGCAGCGGCGCGGGCAGATCGTCGAGGGCCAGCAGATCGCTGGTCGCGGTCCGGTCGAGGCCGCCAGCGATCCGCGAGGCGTCGAGCTCGGCGAGGCGCTGCTGCTCGGCGAGGGACAGCGCGCGCTGACCCTCGACGCGGGTCCACGACACCATCCCGCCGAGGCCGATGACGGCCGCACTCGCGAGGCTGACGAACATGAGCACGAGGCCGCCTGCGAGGGGCCTTCGAGTCCGAGGGGCGCGCAGCGATCGCTCGACCACGTCGCGCGCGACGGCGGCCTGGACGTCGAAGAGTGCGTTGCGCAAGGCAGGGATCACGAGGGCCGGAAGAGCCAGGACGACCGAGCTGCCCGACAGCACGGCGGTCGCCTGCTGGGCGGCGGTGATCTGCGAGCCAGACGAGAGCAGGGCCGAGAAGGCCTGGGCCAAGACCCAGCCGAGCGCGAGCGCGCCGACGAAGTGCGTCGTCAGCCGCTGGAGCGCGTTGTCGGCGGCGAGCACGGTCTCGTCGTCGAGTTCGCCCTGGTCCGTCTGTCGCTGCCAGGCGCGGACCGGGCCGAGCAGCGCGCGGAGGTGGACGATCCAGACGACGGCGCGCAGGGTCATCAGCGCGGCCATCGATCCGGGCTCGGCGAACTCGTAGGTCTGCGTCCACGGCCAGAACACGGAGACTGCCAGCCCGAGGTCGACGGCGGCGACCCACACGAGTGGGCGAAGGAAGGGGTCTTTACTCTTCATTCACTCACCCAATCGAGCGTATCAGATTCGCTCGCTCAGTGAGGATGAATCGTCAGATAGAGCGGCGTCGTGGGCCGCAGCGTGGACGCGGGCTGGGGCCGCAGCTCGAGCTTGGGATCGACAGAAAAACGCCAGCGTTTCAGCAGGTCCCGCAGCGCGACGCGGGCCGTGAGCTCGGCGAGCGGCCGGCCAACGCAGTTTCGTGGGCCAAAGCCAAAGGGGTAGTAGGCGCCGCGGGGCAAGCTGGCCTCGAAGCCGCCGACGAAGCGCTCGGGGCAAAATTGGTCGGGCGCGTCAAAGTAGCGAGGGTCCCGGTGCGAGACGAAGGGGCTGAGGTAGAGGGTCGAGCGCTTCGGAATCGCGTAACCGCCGAGCTCGAGCTCGGTCGTGGTCTCACGATCGAACAGCCACGCGGGCGGGTAGAGGCGGAGCGACTCGAGCAGCACGCGATTGAGGAGGGCGTCGCTCTCGTCGTCGCGCAGGCGCTCGCCGAGCTCGGGGTCGCGCGCGATCAGCCACAGGGTCCAGGTCAGCCACTTGGCGGTGGTCTCGTGACCGGCAAAATACAATGTCGCGATGTGATCGCGGATCTCGGCGGGGGCGAGGCCGAGCGCGAGCAACTTTGTGGCGAGGCTGTCACTGGGTGAAGTCTCGAGGTGCTTGGCGATCGCGTGGTCGAAGACCTCGATCGCCGCTCGCTCGGCGCGGCGGCGGGCCGTCGGCAACCAGTTGGGCAGAGGCATGGATCGAAAGCGCTGGGCCATGGACTCGCCGAAGCGCTCCATGGCGCGCTGCAAGCTGGCGTCGGTCCCGCCGCGGGCCCCCTCGCCCTCGCCAAACAGCAATTGGGCGATGATCAGGAGTGAGAGCCTGGTCATCGTGCCCTCGATCTCGACGGCCTGACCGTCGCGCCAGCTCCTTGTCGCGGCCGTGGTCGCGGCCTCGATCGCCGGGCTCAGGGCCGCGACGACGGACCCACGAAACGCGGGCTGAATCGCGCGCCGCTGCTGCCGATGGAGCTCGCCCTCGGCGAGCACGAGGCCCTGACCGAGAAACTTGCCGACCATCTTGTTGGTCATCGCGCTCTTTTGCATCTCCGCGGCGCGCGAGACGAGGACCTCGAAGATGAGCTCGGGATGGTTGACGAGCCATATCTTCACGCCGGGGGCCGGACGCAACAAGACCAGATCCCCGAGCCGAGCGGCGTCGAGCAGGTAGCCGAGGAAGTCGCGGCGGAGCGCCCTTAGCTGGGCCCACGCACCCATGCCTGGCTCTGGAGGTCGCGCTGTGGTCACGAGCTGTTAAGCGATATTCGCTTGCACCCTAGGCCTGAATCAAGCGCTGCGCGCTCGACTCAGGCCTACTCGTCTTCAAGGGGCCTTTCAAAAAGGCCCCTCGCTTCGGCGGCGAAGCCCCCTCCGCTCACCCCAAACGCTCGCCTTGCGGCTCGTACTAGCCCTAAATTCAGCGCTTGATTTAGGCATGGGCGCTGGGACATTCTAACGATTCGTGTGGTTGACCGTCCAGAGCTTCGTCGTGGCGGCCGTGCTCGCACAGGCGCCGACGGGGTCGAGCGAGGGCCCAGACGAAGCTCCAAATGAAGAACCGGTCGCGGACTTGGAGCCGGTCCACCCTGCCAACGCCCGCTGGGCTGTCGATGGGCCGATTGCGCTGGGGTCACTGGCGGTCGGGTTCACGATGCAGCTGTGGGTCACCAAGCAGCTCCCGCTCGATCCGCTGCCAACAAGGCCCGCGCTCGGGGGCTTCGATCGCAGCGTCCACGCTCGCTACAGCAAGCGCGCCAGCTTGGGCGCGGAGGTCCTCCAGATCTCTGGGGGCCTGCTGCCATTTTTGGTCCACACGATCGAGGCGGCTCCCCATCGCGGTCGGGTCCTGGCTCGGCTCAGCCGCGATTTTTTGATCTACGAAGAGGCCGCGGGGCTCACCCTGCTCACCGGTGAGATCATCAAGTACGCGGCTCGACGGCCGCGCCCGCTGGCCTACGCCAACCCCGACGACTACAGCGGAGCGGAGCGCGAGGCCCTGATCGAGGCCCAGGCCGACCCCGCCAGTCGGCAGTCCTTCGTCTCGAGCCACACGGCGCTCATGGTCGCGGCGGCCGTCGCGAGCTCGACCTTGCTGACGATCAAGCTGCGAGGTCGGGGCACAAAGGGCGCGAAGGCAGCGATCGCCCTGACCTGGATCGGCGCGAGCGGGATCGCGGTTGGGACCGCGGCGCTGGTCCTGGTCGGGGGCCAGGCCTATCCGAGCGACGTCATCGCGGGCGCGAGCCTGGGCGCCGCGTTCGGCGCGGCCGTGCCCCTGGCTCACCTTCGGCCCAAGAAGCCCGGCCGCGCCACCGTTCGGCTCGGGCCGCTGTACGGGCCGACGCGGGGCGCTGCGATCATGGGCAGGTTTTGAGGCGACTCGTCCCCCGAGTCCCCCCGACC
>NZ_PVNK01000075.1 GCF_002994615.1 Enhygromyxa salina
CTTTTCGCCGAGGGCTTTGTCGCCAAAACTTGCAGTACGCCCGGTACAGCGGCGTTTTGGCTTCGCGCCCTCGGCGAACATTCCGGCGCGAGGCGACACGATGCATTGCACCCCGGGCTGCTAGAACTAGTCTAGTCCCCTGGATCTGAAATACCTGGCCTAAGTCGAGTCACTTGGAGGTCGCCCCGTGGACTTCGAGAATCCGGCGGCAGGTTCGCTGGACAGACTCGAGAACCTGGTCGGCGGTCTTGGTCCATTTGAACGGGGCGCAGTCCTCGTTGTGGGCCTCGACGTACTCGTAGATGGCTTTGCGAAGGTCTGGGACGCTCGTGTGTGAACCGCGCTTGAGGGCATGCTCGGTGAGGAGACCGAAGAAGCGTTCGACGAGATTCGCTGACGCCTGCGGGGGTCTAAACAAGCCCCCTTCCAGGGGGCCACGCACCCAGGTCGCTAAGCTCATACCAGCCCACCGAGGGAGGGAGCGCAGCGACCGAGCGACCTGCCGCGCAGCGGCAGTGCGTGGCAAAGTCGCTGACGCCTGCGGGGGTCTAAACAAGCCCCCTTCCAGGGGGCCACGCA
>NZ_PVNK01000076.1 GCF_002994615.1 Enhygromyxa salina
TTTTCAGTCGGTACGAAGCGAAAACTCCGGCCGACGGCTCGACAGGTGATGAAAGCAGTCTGCTGGGCGTGGATGTATCGCGGGGGAGTCACACCCAGGCTGTCGGCCGCCCACGCGCGGGGTTGCAGAGTTTTTTTGGCAGCGCGGCGCGCGGCCCCTTGCGCGAACGCCGTCGCCACGAGAGTGGACCTTCGGGCAGGGGGGCTCGAGCGCCCCGATGACAGGTCCTTTGGGCCGGGCAGCCCGCGATGACAGGACCTTCGGGCAGGGCAACCCCGGGGCAACCCCGCGCGCGGGCAGGGCAGCCCCCCAAGCGCCCCGATGACAGGTCCTTCGGGCCGGGCAGCCGGGCAGCCCCGCAGGGCACGCGCGGCAGATGACAGGACCTTCGGGCAGGGCAGCCCCGGCGCCTCCCGCCGCCCTTCGCGCCGCCCGGGCAGGGCAGCCCCCGCGCCGCGATGACAGGACCTTCGGGCAGGGCAGCCCCCCGGGCAGGGCACGCGCGGCAGATGACAGGACCTTCGGGCAGGGCAGCCCGGCAGATGACAGGACCTTCGGGCAGGGCAGCCGCTACGCCCGGGCAGGGCAGCCCCGCAGATGACAGGACCTTCGGGCAGGGCAGCCGCGCGGGCACGGGCAGGGCAGCCCGGGCAGCCCGGGGCACCCGCAGGCAGCCGATGACAGGACCTTCGGGCAGGGCAGCCCGCCCCTCGGCAGGGCAGCCCCGGCAGATGACAGGACCTTCGGGCAGGGCAGCCCGCTCCGCGGCAGATGACAGGACCTTCGGGCAGGGCAGCCGCTCGGCAGATGACAGGACCTTCGGGCAGGGCAGCCCGCGGCAGCGCCAGGCAGATGCGCGGCAGATGACAGGACCTTCGGGCAGGGCAGCCCGGCACTGCGGGCAGGGCAGCCCCCCGCGGCAGATGACAGGACCTTCGGGCAGGGCAGCCGCTCGGCACGGGCAGGGCAGCCGCTCGGCAGATGACAGGACCTTCGGGCAGGGCAGCCCGCCCGCGGGCAGGGCAGCCCGCCCGGCAGATGACAGGACCTTCGGGCAGGGCTGCCCGCGCCCCCCCCAAGCGCCCCGATGACAGGTCCTTCGGGCCGGGCAGCCCCCGGGCACGGGCAGGGCAGCCCCTGGGCACCGGCAGATGACAGGACCTTCGGGCAGGGCAGCCGGGCACGGGCACGGGCGCGGGCAGGGCAGCCCCTCGGGCAGGGCAGCCCCGCAGGGCACGCGCGGCAGATGACAGGACCTTCGGGCAGGGCAGCCCCCGGGCCGGGCAGCCCCCGGGCCGCGGCAGATGACAGGACCTTCGGGCAGGGCAGCCCGCGGCAGATGACAGGACCTTCGGGCAGGGCAGCCCCGGCAGATGACAGGACCTTCGGGCAGGGCAGCCCGGATGCGGCAGATGACAGGACCTTCGGGCAGGGCAGCCGCCCCGCCCCGCGCGCCCGCGCGGCAGATGACAGGACCTTCGGGCAGGGCAGCCCCTAAGACACAGCCCTCCGCGCTAAGACACCCGAGAACTCAGCGCGCGCTCGTCAACCCGCAGCGCCCCCGCAAGCCCAGGCCCATTGATCACCTGCAGCACCGCCCCCCCCACCTCATCACGCGCCAACGCCTGCCACCGCACATCCCGCTCCAAAAACAGCTCCCGCTGCGTAGCCCAAGCCGCGTCCCGATCCCCATAAACATACAACCGCACAAACCCAGGCACCCGCGACCACCCCTCCCCGGGATGCGCCAGCGACGGCTCCCACCGAAGCACGCGGTCGCTATCGACGAGCTGCCCCTGCCACGCGCGCCAGGGGTTCGGCATGCGCTCACGGAACCGGCGGCGATGATCGAACTCGGCCCAGTGGAGTTCGAACTCCTCGCTCGTGATCTCTTCGGCGTCGGGGTGATTTGCCATGTAGCTGACGCTGACCGGCCGACGCAGGAGAATGTCTTCGGGGGAGAAGCGCACGCCTTCGGCGTGGACCTGAAGCTGACGATGGACCCAGCCGTCTGGGTCGATCTCGTAGAGGGTCACGCCGGGGGCGCCGTCTTCACTGCCCTTGTACATCCTGATGTAGCGCATGTGGGTCTCCGGGGTCAGCCGTTGTGGCTGTGGGGTCAGCCGTTATGGCTGTGACGCCAGCTGTCGAGCTGCCGTCCGAGCTCGGCGCTCTCGCTGGTGATCTTCGTGAAGATGTCGATCGCGCGATCGGTGATCTCGCGGGTGATCTCGCGGTGTTTGGGGTTGGCGGCCCGAATGGTCGAGATCGCCTCGTAGAGGGCTCGGGCGCGGAGCGAGCGTTGCTCATAGAGTTGCGCCGCCTCGACCAGGTCGCCGTGGCTGTGGGGGAAGTCGTCGTCGATACCCGCGATGTCGATCGCAATGGGGACCGCACCCGCCAGCATCCGCTCGACCGCAGACAGGGCCGCGAGCTCAGCCCAGGGCGTCGCGCTGGTGATGGCGACCTCGTTGAGGTCGACGAACTCGACCATCGCGTCGGACAGCGGCTGCTCGAGCAGCAAGACCACGTTGATGCGCCGCCGACCGAGGCCGCGGTTGCGGCGGGCGACGAGGCGGTGGACGAGGCCGACGAGCTGCTCGCGCAGCTCCCAGGTCTCGGCTGCGAGTCGAACGCACTCGTCCGCGAGCTCGGACATGCCGAGCGCTGTCACGTGTTGGCCGGTCGTGCGCAGCCACCCGGCCACGCGCGCGCTCAGCTGAATCTCGCGGGCGACGAGCTGAATGAGGAACGCGCGGGCTGCCTGAGCGCGGCTGTCGAGCCTGTCGAGCACCTCGTCCTGTTGACGCGCTTGGCGGGGCAGGCTGGCTAGCTTGGGGGCGCTCGACTCGATGCTACTCATGTTCGCTCTCCAGACGGGCGCATCCATGTGCCGCGCGTCTTGGACATCTGACTCGATAGACTCGGGGGAAATGCAGCCCCCCAAGAGATATGCTGATTAGTTTCTCCGGTATGGTGTCACCCGCTCGGTCCATCGAGCCTGATGACGGGAGAACTAAGGTCTTTCGTCGCCACCTTTTGTACATCGGGCTGGGGCATTTTTCAACACTCTAAGTAGAAAAATTCAGCTGGGCTGAAATCCTGGGATTCAGTGACAACGGAAGCGCGAAAACGCTCGGCGCAGGTGCGCGCTCAGCCACCGCGATTTGACCGCACGACCAATTCATCCAATATCAAAACCCCAGAGGACCTGTGTCCAAAAGTAGGATGCTGAGCGAGAGGGGGTAGCAGTTGTCGCAACCGGTTGGCCGGCCTGCTGTTCGGGTCTTCACTGACGCCGCGTGACCTCAGATTTCACTGGAGCTGAAATTTAGAGGGCAACTCCACCCCCTACTGAAAACATGACCTGCACGCATGTGTCGGGTTGGGCATTGAGCCTCAATTGGCAACTGAGTGACGGGGGGCTAATGACTACACCACGGGTAGGTGCATGTGCGCCTCGATGACTCGACTCCGTAGCTTCGCATTCACGGTTTCCAGCGATCGAGCAGCGTAGCCGCGTGCCGCGTGCCGCGTGCTGGCTCGACGACGACTCCGACCGAGACCTCAGTAGCGGATCGCCTGACCCTCGGGATCGCGCACGAACTCGATGACCTCGGGCGCGTCACACTCGCGGAAGTAGTCGGGCGTGCCGAGGTGCGCGATGTGCCCCTGGTGGATCAGCGCCATGCGGTCGGCGACCCGAAACGCGATCTTCATGTCGCCCGTGACGATCACCGAGGTCAGGCGCAGCTCGTTTTGGAGGTTCTCGATCATGTCTCCGATCCGGGTGACGCTGATCGGGTCGAGGCCGCCGGTCGGGTCGTCGTACAAGATGATGCGTGGCTCGGTCGCAACCGCGCGCGCGAGGGCCACGCGCTTTTGCATGCCGCCGGACAGCTGCGCGGGCATCCGCATGAGGACCTCCTCGCCGAGCCCGACCCACTCGAGGCACTGGACGACCCGCGCGCGGATCTCCGCGTCACCCATCTTGGTGTGCTCGAGCAGGCCGAAGCCGACGTTCTCGAGCACGTTGATCGAGTCGAACAACGCGTTGCTCTGGAACACGTGCGACATCGACTTGCGCATGCTCACTAGCTCGGGCTCGCGCATGTCGGCGATGTCCTGGTCACGGTAGCGAACCACCCCACGGGGCGGCTCGATCAGCCCGCTGAGCAGCTTGAGCAGCACGCTCTTGCCCGAGCCCGAGAAGCCGATGATGACCAGGACCTCACCCTCGTAGACGCTCAGATCGAGGCCCTCGAAGATCTGCTTGTCGCCGAAGGCCATGTCGACGCCGCGGGCCTCGAGGACCCGCGCGCGACCGTCGGCCACGTCGATGGCGTCTCCCCGAGTCGGCGGACGGGTGCGCGAATGTTTTCGAGCGGCTGCGGTCGCCACCCGCCCACCGTAGCAGCCGCGAGGGGTTGGCGGCGATGCCGATGCTCCCGCGGGGTCTCGCGTGCTAGCTTGCACTCGATGTCGCTGCTCGACCGGATTCGACGCCACCTGCCTTCGCTGCTCGTGTTCGCCCTGGCCCTCGGCGCCGCGGGCTGCTTTGACCACTACCAGGTCATCTCGAGCTCGGGGCCGCCCTCGGAGCTGGTCGGGGTCACCTCGATGACGGTTCAGTACGACTACTCGAACGTTCGGATCAGCAACAAGGGCCTCAGCGAAGAGGAGTGGCTGGCCTCGCGCGAGGAAGACGCGCACCGCGAGACCTATCTCGAGACCAAGGAGTCGGCCAACATCGGCATCATCGAGGGTCTCCAAGCGGGGCTGTCCGGAGTTCAGTTCGCCACGGGCCAGGCCCCGGCCGGCACCATTCAGGTCACGGTGTCCTACACCGACTGGGAAGAGGGCATGTACGCCGGTCCGGTCGCGTGGCCGTCGAAGATCGGCGCGCACGTGATCTTCAGCCGTGACGGCGTGACGCTCGATGAGATCGCGGTCAATGCCAAGGAAGACGCGTCGGTGTTCACGCCCGCGCCGCAGCAGCGCCTCCACACCTGCGGTCAGCGCCTCGGTGAGTTCGCGGCCGAGTACGTCCGCAAAGCGGCCGGCTAGCAGCCCGTGGTGCAATGCCTCGCGCCGCCTCGCTTGGCCTCTTCGCCGAGGGCTTTGTCGCCAAAACGCCGCGCGAGGCGACACGAGGCATTGCACCACGGGCTGCTAGCTCCACACTGACCAGCACACCACGCTGAGGATGATCAGCGCGATGAGCACGACGAGCCACCACTCGCCCGCGTCTCGCTGGCCGTAGTCTCGCGCGCCGGGTCGCTCGGTCGACCCCGCGCGGGCTGGGGGCTCGGCGGGACGCCGCCCTCGTCCTGGCCCTGATCGGGCCCGCTGCAAGACACGCTCGAGTCGGCTGAGGTAGGTGGTCGCGTCGGGCAGGCGCTCGTCTGGCCGCTTGGCGAGCCCGGCGACGAGGAGCTGCTCGAGCTCGCCCATCTCGCCCATCTCGATCAGGTGAGGCGCCGCGGCGGTCAGCTTTGGCGCCGTCTGAGACACGTGCAGGACCAGGAGCGTGGCCGCGTTGCGGGCTTGGAAGGGCAGCTGCCCCGTCAGCAGCTGGTAGAGCATGACCGAAACCGCGTAGAGGTCGGCGCGCGCGTCGGCCTCCTCGCCGAGGGCCTGCTCGGGGGCCATGTAGGCCGGCGTCCCAAACACCGTGCCCCTCCGTGTCAGCCGAGTTCCTCCCTCGCCCCCGTCATCGTCATCGATGAGCCTGGCGAGGCCGAGGTCGAGGATCTTGGGCCGCTCGCGCTCGCCCTTCGTGGCGACGAGCAGCACGTTGTCGGGTTTGAGGTCGCGGTGGACGACCCCGGCGGCGTGGGCGTGCTCGAGCCCGCGCAGGAGGTCGCGGACGATCCTGAGCGCGCGGGTGGGCTCGAGCGGAGCCTCGGCCTTGGCGACGGAACGCAGCGACCTTCCCTGGAGGTACTCCATGACCAGGTAGCGCATGTCGTCGTCGGTCCGGCCGGAGTCGAGCACCTTCACGAAGTTCTCGTGGTCGATCCTCGCGATCGCCCTGGCCTCGCGCTCGAACCGACGCAGGGCGTCCTCGCTCGCGCACAGGTCGGGGAGCATGGTCTTGAGCGCGACCTCGCGGCGGTCCTCGAGCCGTGTCGCGCGGTACACCGCGCCCATTCCTCCGGCGCCGAGCAGGGACTCGATGCGGTAGCGGCGGTCGACGAGGTCGCCGGTGCTGAGGCGCGCAGCGTTGCCGTGCGTGGTTTCGCCGCTGCGCTCGACGATCGTGTTCGAGCTGCCCTGCTCGAGGGCCGCGATGAAGGCCGCGCGCGCGCGGGCGAGGAGCTCCGGGACCTCCGACGGGGTCCGGCCGAGCGCCGCGGCGACCTCGTCGTGGTCCGCATCTCGCAACTCGACGAGGATCAGCGCGAGGCGTTGATCGGGGTCGAGCTTTTGCAGGACCCGGTGGACCTCGCGCTTGAGCTGGTCCCGAGGCACGCGCACCTGTGGTGGACGCGAAGGGGCGTCACGCCTCGCCAACACGTCGCGCGAGACCTCTCGGGCGATCCCCAGCAGCCAGCAGTAAAAGCCCGAGCGATGAACGAGCTGGTGGAGCCGACGGTTGGCGACCACGAAGACTTGCTCGCAGGCCCGCTCGGCGACATCCTCGTCGCCGAGCAGACCGAGCATCAGGCGAAACAGCGGGATCTGGTAGCGACGAACGAGCTCGCCGTAGGCGGCGAGCTTGCCGTCGAGGTGGGCCGAGATCAGCTCGGCGTCTGCGAGCCTCGGCCCTTCGGCGGAGTGCTCCGCAAAGGGCGGCGCCCGACCCTGGGTTGGTACGTTGTCGCGCACGGGGTCCTCAGGCGGCCGTGTTCACGCGCTCCCGCCCCGAGCGGCGCAGGCCATCGAGGACATGTCGGGCGGGGACGAAGCGTTCGTGGCCGCGCGCGTCCCGAACCAACACCCCGAGCGCGGTGAAGCTCTCGACGGTCCCCTCGATCCCGCCGAGGTCGACGAGGTCGCCCGCGCGCAGCAGCCGGCGCAGGTAGTAGTTGGCGATGATCTCCTCGGCCGGCTTGCGCATCGACCACGCCAACAAGAACGCGAGGGTCGCAAGCACGATGGCGATCAACATCGTGATGTTGGATGTGATGAACGAGACGTCGACGCCGAGGACATCGATCGAGATCGCGATCACGACCACGAGCAGCGCGACCTCGGTCACCGCCTCGAGCGGGCCCGCGTAGGGGCTCCGCATGCCGCGGAGGGCGGCGCCGACGGTCCGCCGCGCGGCGCTGGCGATGTAGCCGCCGACGCCGATCACGAGCAGGGCCGAGACCAGGCGCGGGACAAAGGCCAGGGCCGTACCGAGCGTCGTGCTGACCGTCTCGAGTCCGAGCAGGTCCGCGGCGCTCATGAAGGCCAGCAGCAAGATCGCAAAGTGAGCCAGCGCTGCGATGGCCTTGGACATGGTCAGATCTGCGTCGAGGGCCGCGAGGATCGTGCTCAGCCGGGTCCTGCCTGCGGCCTCGTCGAGCTTGGTCATGCCGAGGAGCTTGGCGACCAGCGCTCGGACGAGCCGGGCGACGAGCCACATCACCAGCAGCAGGAGCGTGGCGCTGAGGATCGAGGGCGCGTGCTCGACGGTCGCGGCCCACAGCGACTCGACCGGCTCGAGCGCGATCTCTTCAAGCGGAGTCATCATCATCATCGTCATCATCGTCATTGCGATCCTCCTCATCGTTGGCGCCTTGCGCCGACGTCACCCAGCTCAGCGGCGCGGCGCCGAGCAACAGCGCGAATTCCATGACGGTGGCCACGGCCGCGACGCGATCCATGACCCGCTCGGAGAAGTCCTCGTGCGGCTGTTGCTCGAGCGCGACGCTCAGCAAGGCCCTGATGTCGACGTCGACCCGTCCAGCGTCGTCACTCCCATTACCCATGCGCAGTCGAAAGGCTATCGCCCGCGCTCAGGCGAGGACACCGCAAAGGTCGCCACCGACGCCCCCAGAGCCCGCGCGCGCGAAACTTGCGGGGTTCGAGGGAGCGTCTTGGGTCTACGGCCGAGAACCCGCGACGAGATGTCGTGCTCTTCAATCCAGGAGGCGCAGAAACAGCGCCAGGGTCCGCGAGAGAGGACGCCGCACGCGGTACTGGATTCTTCCGAACACGGGGCGTCGAAGGTCGCTAAGCGACCGAGCGATCGGCCGCTTGCGGCCGTGCGTGGCAGAGTTGCCGACGGCCGCGGGGGTCTGAGGACACCTACGAGTTGCAGAGCGGATGGTCGGCGCAGTCGGAGCAGCTGCAACCTTCAAAGTAGGGGTCGCACTCGCCGTTGTCCTTACAGCTGTTGCCGCGGCAATACGGCTTGTTCGTGCAGTCGGGGCACACACAGTCCTCGTTCGTCGTGCACTGATTGTTGTTGTTGCAGCCGTCGCACAGGCACTGCTCGAGGTCATCGAGAGCGCAGTCTTGCTGCTCCGGGAGCACGCAGACCAGCGCGTCACCGTCACCGTCACCGTTGCCGGTCGTGTCGCCGTCACCGGTCGTGTCGCCGTCGCCGTCGCCGTCGCCGTCGCCGTCGCCGTCGCCGGTCGTGTCGCCGTCGCCGGTCGTGTCGCCGTCGCCGGTCGTGTCGCCGTCGCCCGTGCTCGCGGCCGGCAGGCACAGACCGGCTTCGCACATCAAGCCGGGATCACAGGCGCCGCCTCCGGTACACGAGCACCCGTCGGAGCCGGTGAGGCAGCTACCGCAGACGCCGGCCTCACATATCAAGCCGGGATCGCAGGCGCCGTCTTCGGTGCACGGGCATCCGTCCGATCCGACGAGGCAGCCCCCGTCGGCCGAGCCGTCGCCGGCCTCGGCCTCGGTGTCCCCCGTGGTCCCAGCTTGGGTCGTCCCGCTCTCGTCGGCCGCGCTGGTGTCGGGCTCGCCATAGGTGGCGGGGCTACAGCCAAGCGCAAGCAGGAGCGAGAACGCCGAAGCATGGAGAGACAAGAGCCGACTCATTGAGCGACTCTCGCCCAAACTCGTGGCTCATGCACCCAAAAATCGATCAACCCCGTCGAGCGCCCGATCTTCGGGGCAGGACAGGGGCCGCGCTCGGAACGACTTTCACGTCTGTCAGTTCACGACCGCGCGGTCTCGCCACTGCGCTGCTTGCATCCCCCGCTGGTTGCGAGCGCCTGCGCAAGCGCGCCAGACAGCGTCTCTCACGCTGCGGTCGAGAGCCAGCCCGAGGGCCGGATCATCTTTTCAGTCGCGCTGTGCCTGCACATGCGCGGTGACGGCTGCGGCCCCGAGCTGCCGCGGAAGCTCGCTCGCGCTCGCTCGGGCTGAGTCCCGAGCGAGCGCATGCCTGGCGACGACGGCTCAGTCGGCGCTGCCGTGGCTCTCGTCGGCCGCGACCTGGGTGAGCACGTTGACGAAGCGCCGCGCCGCGCCAGCGGGATCGGGCACCGTGCCCTCGGCCAGGGCCGCGACGTCGTGGAGGATCTCGACCCACTCGGGCAGCCGCGGGTCGTCCTTGTTTTGCTCGCTGATCTTGCTCGCGGCCGCGACGAAGGGGTGGTCGGGGTTGAGCTCGAGGATCCGCGGGCTCGCCCCGACCTTGGTGCCCGGCTGGGCCATCCGCAAGATCCGCTCCATGTTGCGGCTGAGGCCGCCGGCGGGGTCGACGAGGCACGAGGGGGACTCGGTCAGCCGCTTGCTGGCCCGGACGTCGCGGACCCGCGCGCCGAGCACGACCTTGGCCATGTTGATCAGCGGGTCGATCGGGGAGGGCTCGCGCTTGTCCTTGTCGGCGTCGTCGTCCTTGTCGGCGTCGTCGTCCTTGTCCTTGTCGGCGTCGTCGTCCTTGTCGGCGTCGTCGTCTTCGGCGGGCTCGTCGAGCTCGCCCTGGGTCACGCTGCGAAAGGCCTTGCCCTCGTACTCGGCGAGGCTCTGCAGGACCCACTCGTCGACGGGGTCGCTCATCAGCAGCACGTTCTCACCCTTGGCGCGCACGGCCTCGAGGTGGGGGCTGTTGCGCAGGGCCGTCTCGTCGGGGCCGGCGATGTACCAGATGTTCTTCTGGTCCTCGCCCATGGCCTCGACGTAGGCCGCGAGCGAGATCAGGCCGCCCTCGTCGTCGGCGATGCTGCGGTAGCGCAGCAGCTCGGTCAGCTCCTTGCGCTGGCCGCCGTCGGTGTGGAGGCCCTCCTTGAGCACGGCGCCGAACTCGTTCCACAGCTTGGCGTACTTCTCGGCGTCCTCGTCGGCGAGCTCGGCGAGCAGCTTGAGGCTCTTGCGGGTCAGCTGGCGACGGATCGCGGCGAGCGACTTGTGCTCCTGCAGCATCTCGCGTGAGACGTTGAGCGGGAGATCCTCGGAGTCGACGACGCCGCGGATGAAGCGGAGGTACTGCGGCAGCAAGGTGTCGCAGTTCTCCATGACCATGACCCGGCGCGCGTAGAGCTGCAGGGCCTTGCGGTCCTCCTGGAACAGATCGGCGGGCGCCCGACCGGGCACGAAGAGCAGCGCGTGGAACTGGATCGGCGCGTCGGCCGAGAAGTGGAGGCGCGCGAAGGGCTCGTCGCCCGGGAGCACGAAGCCACCCATGAGGTGCTTGTAGAACTCCTGGTAGTCGCTGTCCTCGAGCTCGCTCGTGCTCTGGGCCCAGATCGCCGCGGCCGCGTTGATCTGCTTGGGCTCGGGGTCCTTGTCCTCGCCCTGCTCGTCGATGACCCGGAGCCGGATCGGGTGCATGACGTAGTTGCTGTAGCGCTTGATCAGGCCCTCGACGCGCCAGCGGTCGAGGAACTCCTTGGCGTCGCTCTTGAGCTTGAGCTCGATCGAGGTGCCTCGGGTCTGACGCTGGCCGGGCTCGATCTCGTAGCTGCCGTCGCCCTTGCTGCGCCAGACCACGGCCTCGCTGCCGGGCTTGCCCGAGAGCGTGTTGACCACGACCTCGTCGGCGATCATGAACGAGCTGTAGAAGCCGACGCCGAACTGGCCGATCAGGCTGAGCTCGCTGGCCTCGGTGACCTCGCCTGCGGCGCGGGCCCGCTGGACCTCCTGGAGGTAGTTCAGCGTGCCCGAGTGGGCGATCGTGCCCAGGTTCTGGGTCGCCTCCTCGCGGGTCATGCCGATGCCCGTGTCCTCGATGCGCAGGGTCTCGGCTTGCTTGTCGATCGTGATCAGGATGTGCGGCTCGAGCTCCTTGCCGGCGAACTCGCTGTCGACGAGGGCCTGGTAGCGGGCCTTGTCGAGGGCGTCGGCGGCGTTCGAGACGAGCTCGCGGAGGAAGATCTCGCTGTTGGTGTAGAGCGAGTTGGTGACGAGGTTGAGAAGCGCGGCGACCTCGGCCTTGAACTCGTGGGTTTGACTGCTCACGATGCGTATCCTTGTCTGAGACTTTTCGGTTTTGCGGATGTCAGAAACGGGCGGTCGACCCGCGGGAGCGGCCGCAACCTAAACAGAGCGAGGGCCGGGTCAACCGGCTGCTAGCCGTGAGTTGACCAACGGTCGCGCAGGGGCCCGGCGTGGCGCGCAGAACGGCCAAAAGATGAAAGCCGAGCCCCGTCGCCGTGGCAGGTCGCCATGGCTGGGGGATCGGCTCTGGAGCGGATGCGCGCTAGCGCTCAGCTGACGCTTGTCAGCTTGGGCGAGGCCCCGGGGGTGATCCGGCGGTGCCACAGCTGCGCGCCGACGAAGCCGTCTTCGCGGACGATGTGGTCTGTCAGGCGGGCGCTGACCTTGAAGTTGAGGTTGGCGACGACCTGCGCGCTCGGGGTCCAGTCGGCGGCGATCAGCGAGAACACGCTGGCGGTCTCGCGCCGCGAGAGCTCGTCGAGGGTGGCCTGAAGCAGGTACTCGAGGATCGCCGGGTCGGTGTCCTTGTTGGGCCGCGGCGGGGTCAGAATGTCGACCTTGGCGTGGCCGAAGGAGGTGTCCGTCTCGGCGCCGATCCAAAAGTCGCGCTTGCCGGACTTGCCGTGGATCGCGACGTCGGGGTGGAACACCGCGCGCCGGAAGGGCGCGTAGAGGGCCGCGGCGCCGAAGTCGTCGACGACCCGCGCGAGCCGGGTCTGATCGGTGACGATCTCGACGTTCAGGCCGCGGGGCTTGGTCACGTTGGGCTCGGTGGCCGAGATGCTCGGCGCGGTCAGCTTGGGCGCGCCGCCTTGGATCGGGTCACCGTCGTCGGTGTAGACCCGGCTCATGACGTAGGCGTCGGCCGTGCGGAAGTAGCCCGGGATCGCGCCCTCGCGCGAGAAGCCGACGCTGCGCCAGCTCTTCGAGTCTTGCTTCTCGACGACCGTGAAGACCTTCTTGAGGCCCTCGGAGCGGGCGATCCGGTCGAAGAAGTCGCGCTTTTGCTGGTAGTTGCCGACGCGGTAGTCGAACACGCGCAGGTTGAGGTGAGTGCGGTTCAGGAGGAAGCAAAAGTCGATGTCGCCACGACGGTAGTAGTGCTCCTCGACCGGACCTGCAGGCTCTGGCGCCTGGATGGCCTGATTTGCCATGGGTGCTCCGTATGTTTGGGAGGGACTGGCGCGTGGTCTTCACGCGCGCAGAGATTGTCTCGACCCGTGAATTGCCTGCCTGTCAAGGAGCCTACGCGCGCTCGATCTCGCGCGTTACCCCCCGCGGTAAATCGATCCCCGGCGGGTTTGGCATGCGGCAATAGGGTCAAGAATTTCGAGGGTTTGGGCCAATTTGGCCGAACAATGAGATAGCACTACCACCGGGGATTTACGAACACAAGGCATGTGTGGGATCTTTGCCCCGCCTGTCGGGCAGGGACGGCGCGAACGCCGTGATATCGACCGCCCGCGGCGCGCAGGAGACACGGGAACAGGCATGGTGAGGCGCGGCGTCAACAGCGATGTGAGGATTGCGGATATCGATACTCGAGCTGGCGAATCGAGCAGCGCGCGGGGCAGGGCCTCGCGCCGCCTCGCTTGGCCCCAAAACTCGCAGCAGGCCCGTTGTTCGCTCTCGCCCGTGCTCGGGCTGCTCGTGCTGTGCGGATGTCCGGCTACCCATCCGCCCAGTGAAGGGTGCGGCAAGGACACCGACTGCAAGGGCGATCGGATCTGCACGGAGGGGGCCTGCGTGCCCGCGCCGCCGACCGACGAGCCCGTCGCCGCTCGCGACGAGGCCCCCGCGCCCAAGCCCAGCGCCGGCCAGGACGAGACATGGTTTCGCGGCGGCCCCGGCCACGCGGGGGCGAGCGCGGCCGTCGGGCCAACGAGCGAGCCCGCGCCAGCTTGGGTCGCCGAGCTCGGCGCGGTCGTGTTCGCCACGCCGACCCTGGCCGAGGGGCCCAAGGGGCTCACAGCCTACGTGGGGACCCACGCGGGCCGCTTTGTCGGGGTCGTGGTCGCGGGCGATCGCGCGGGGGAGCTCGGGCTCGACCTCGACCTCGGCGGGCGGATCTGGGCGACCGCGGCCGCTCGCGGTGCCGGCGAGGAGCTGCGCCTGTACGTCGGCAACGACGACGACACCCTGTTCGCGCTCGCGCCCGCAGCAGACGGCGCCGACAACCAGATCGCGTGGCGCAAGCGCCTCGGCAACTGTGAGAACACCCGCTCTCCGGGGCCCGAGGGCGCGCGCTGTGACGTCGACGGCGGCCCGACGCTCGCGCCCAACGGGGATCTGCTGGTCGGCGCCGACGGGGTCTATCGGCTCTCGGCCGAGGGCGAGATCCGCTGGCACTGGCCGAGCGCCGAGCAGGAAGAGCGGCCCAAGCACGTGTTCTCGACCCCGGTACTGACGGCCGACGGGCGCGTGTACTTTGGCGGCCAAGATGGGTTCGTGACCGCGCTGTCGGCCGAGACCGGCGAGCAGCAGTGGCAGTACACGGTCCGCGCCGACGTCGACGGCTCGGGCGTGATCGGGCCCGACGGCGCGCTGTTCATCGGCGCCGACGACGGCCGCATCTACGCGCTCCGGTCCGACGGCAGCCTGCGCTGGAGCTTCGTCGTGCAGCGCGACATTCGCTCGAGCCTCGGGATCGCGCCCGACGGCACGGTCTACGCGACCAGCTTCGACGGCAACCTCTACTCGCTCGCGCCGAGCGGCGAGGTCAACTGGGTGTTGCCGACCGGCGGCGTGATCCACTCCTCGCCGGTCGTCGACGCCGACGGCACCGTGTTTTTTGGCTCGCAAGACGATCACCTCTACGCGGTCTCGCCCGCGGGCAAGGTCTTGTGGGCGATCGACGTCGGGGCCGACGTCGACAGCTCGGTCGCGCTGACCGACGATGGCGCGGTGATCGTCGGCTGCGACGACGGCACGCTGCGCGCGTTCGTGGCGGCCGTGGCGGAGTGACTTGCCGCGCGCGTTCAGCCGTGCCACCGTCCGCGACTCTGAGCTGAAATGGCCCAACGGTCCGAAATTCGAGCAATCCTCCACGTCAACCCCGGCGGCTACGGCTTCGCCCAGCCCCTGTCCGAGGAGGAGACGCGCGGGATCTTCATCCCGCCCGGCTCCCTGCGCGGGGCCCTCGACGGCGACGAACTCTCGGTCGTCTACTGGGAGAGCGACAAGGGCCTCGAGGGCCGCATCGAGGACATCGTCAAGCGCAAGCGCACCCGCATCGTCGGGGTCCTGACCCAAGCTGGGAGCAAGCAGTGGGCGCTCGAGGTCGAGGACCCGCGCCTGATCTGGCCGGTCGTCTGCGTCGGTGGTCGCCGCGGCGGCGAGCCCGGCAAGGTCGTGGTCGCCGAGATCGTCGAGTACCCCTCGGGCCCCCGGCCCGAGCTCTGCGTCCGAGTCCAGCGCACGATCGGCGAGCCGGGCGCGCTCGAGACCGAGGTCCAGAAGATCCTGATCGAAAATTTAATCGAGCTCGAGTTCGGCGCCGCCGCCGAGCGCGAGGCGGCGCAGGTCCCGACCGAGGTCCGCGAGCAGGACCTCGAGCAGCGCGCCGATCTGCGCGGGCTCGCGTTCATGACGATCGACCCGCCCGACGCCCGCGACTTCGACGACGCGGTCTGCGTCGAGCTGCTCGGCGACAACGCGAGCAACGACGATTTCCGGCTCCACGTCGCGATCGCCGACGTCTCGCACTACGTCCGCGAGGGCACGGGGATCGACGAGGAGGCCCGCGGGCGCTGCTTCTCGACCTACCTGCCCGATCGCTCGATCCCGATGCTGCCCCACCAGCTGAGCTCGCACATGTGCTCGCTAGTGCCCAAGCAAGACCGCCTCGCGATGGTCGTGTCGATGCGCGTCAACGCGGCTGGCGAGACCAGCGAGTGGCAGGTCCGGGCCGCGGCGATCCACTCGCGCAGGCGCCTGACCTACGCCGAGGTCGCGACCTCGCTCGACGGCGCCGAGAACCTCGGAAAAAAAGCCCGCGGGCGGGTGTTTGCCCTGCGCGAGTGCGCCGACCGGCTCCGTCGCGCGCGCCTGCGTCGGGGCGCGATCGAGCTCGACCTCGCCGAGGCCAAGGTCGTGCTCGAAGAGGACGATCGCTCGCGGATCCTCGACGTGGTCAAGAGCCGCTCGTCCAAGTCGATGACCCGGGCCTACAACCTGATCGAGGAGCTGATGATCGCGGCCAACGAGGCCGTCGGCGAGCTCGCGGTCGAGCACAAGCTGCCGGTCGTGTTTCGGATCCACGCCAAGCCCGACCTCGAGAAGCTCGCCAAGCTGACCCTCGCCGCGTACGCGCTCGGGACCAAGGCCGACCCCGACAAGCTCGTCACGCCGCGCGGGGCCCAGAAGTTCCTCGCCCAGCTCGAGGGCAAGCCCTTCGCGGGCGCGCTCCACATGCTGATGCTGCGGGCGATGTCGCAGGCCCAGTACTCGGTCGAGAACGTCGGCCACTTCGCGCTCGCGTCGCGGGCCTACGTTCACTTCACCAGCCCGATCCGCCGCTACCCGGACCTGATCTCGCATCGGGTCTTGAAGGCCTGGATCGCCCGGCAGGGTGGGGACTGTGGGCCCGACCCGGTCCCGCGCATGCCCAAGCTCAGCGAGAGCGAGGAGCTGGCGATCCGCTGCGGCGAGCGCGAGCGCGCGAGCGTGTCGGCCGAGCGCCAGACCCAGAGCCTGTTCGCCGCCTTGCACATGCGCGATCGGATCGGTGATCGCTTCGAGGGCACGATCTCGGGGCTGTCCCAAAACGGCGTGTTCGTGCAGATCGACGCGCCCTTCGTCGATGGCATGGTCAAGGTCGCCGACATCGAGAAGGACCGCGGTGAGCCCTACAACCGCGACGAGACCGGGGTCCGGCTGGTCGGCGGGAAGTCGGGCAAGGTCCTGACGATCGGCGACCGGGTCGTCGTCGAGGTCGTCGACGCCTCGGTCCCGCGCCGGCAGATCGACCTGTTCTTGATCTCGTAGGGCTTCGAGAGTCTCGAGCTTCGCGCCCGTCGCGCTCGAGTCGCTCGGGCCTGGCGGGGTGTGGCCTGGGCCGCAGACTGCGCCATTTCGTGCGGCTTTGAAGCCCCTTGCACTCGATGCCGACAAATACTTGGTAACGGGACCGGCGGGGCGGCGTAGGGCAGGCCATGCCCAGCGCTCGCGTTCGTCTGTCACTGATGTCCCTGATGATTGGCGCGAGCGTGCTCGCAAGCGGCTGTGACAGCGGCGCCAAGCAGGGTGAAGCGGCAGCTGAGGTGAAGAAGGAGGAGGTTGTTAAACCCGCGCCCAAGGAGGACGTGAAGGCCGAGCCGGCTGGATCCGCGCAGGCCCAGGACAAGGTGTTGGGCGCAGCGCTGGCGGAGCGTGCGGCGGCGTCGGGTGCCAAGCGTTCGGCGGAGGCGGCGGCGGTCATGCAGGCGGCCGAGGATCAGCTCGCGGCGTCAGGCATCCTCGAGCGGGCGATCAACGTCGGTGATGTCGCGCCGACCTTCACCTTGCCCAACGCGGCGGGCGAGCAGGTCAGCCTCGCCAAGTTGCTCGAGAAGGGGCCGGTCGCGGTGCTGTGGTACCGCGGCGGCTGGTGCCCCTACTGCAACCTCACGCTCGCGGGCTACGCCGCGGCCGGCAAGGAGATCATGGAGGCGGGGGGGACGCTCGTGGCGATCAGCCCCGAGCTGCCCGACAACTCGCTCGACACCCAGCAAAAGAACGAGCTCGAGTATCAGGTGCTCAGCGACGTCGGCAACGCGGTCGCCAAGCAGTACGACATCGTGTTCGAGCTCCCGCCGGATCTGGCCAAGATGTACAACGAGAAGTTCGAGATCAACGCGCGCAACGGCGATACGAGCAACAGCTTGCCGCTGGCGGCGACCTACGTGATCGGCCAGGACGGCAAGGTCACCTGGGCGTTCCTCGATGCCGACTACAAAAAGCGCGCAGAGCCGAGCGAGGTCGTGGCCGAGATCCGTGCGCTCGCGGGGACAGCCGCTAGCCAATAGATTTAGGGCTAGTACGAGCCGAGAGGCGAGCGTTTGGGGTGAGCGGAGGGGGCTTCGCCGCCGCACCACGGGCTGCTAG
>NZ_PVNK01000077.1 GCF_002994615.1 Enhygromyxa salina
CACGGGCAGCAGGAGGTCCGGTCGAGGACCGTCGCCTCGCCATCTGGAGTGCAGAAGGCTCTTGGTGCTGTGGCGGGGTTGTGGTCGGCGGCGCTTCGATGGTGCTTTTCGGGCGGCGATAGTCCTCGACCGGACCTCCTGCGGCCTTTTCGTGCGCTCATCGTGCCGCGGAGGATTGCCCCGCGGTTGGCTGGCGAGGGTGGGGAGCTCGCGGTCGTTGGTGGGCCGGAGTCGAGGTCGTCGGGGAGCGCGCACGGGCAGCAGGAGGTCCGGTCGAGGACCGTCGCCTCGCCATCTGGAGTGCAGAAGGCTCTTGGTGCTGTGGCGGGGTTGTGGTCGGCGGCGCTTCGATGGTGCTTTTCGGGCGGCGATAGTCCTCAACCGGACCTCCTGCGGCCTTTTCGTGCGCTCATCGTGCCGCGGAAGATTGGCCCGCGGTTGGCTGGCGAGGGTGGGGAGCTCGCAGGACCTCCTGCGGCCTTTTCGTGCGCTCATCGTTCGGCGAAGAATGGCCCCGTGTTTGGCTGGCGAGGGAGTTCGCGGCCGTTGGTGGGGCGGAGTCGAGGTCGTCGGGGAGCGCGCACGGGCAGCAGGAGGTCCGGTCGAGGACCGTCGCCTCTCCATCTGGGGTGCAGAGGGCTCTTGGTACTTCGGCTGGGTTGTGGTCGGCGGTGCCTCGATGGTGCTTTTCGGGCGGCGATAGTCCTCGACCGGACCTCCTGCGGCCTTTTCGTGCGCTCATCGTGCCGCGGAAGATTGCCCCGCGGCGGACTGGCGAGGGTTGTCGTGATTCGGCTTGGGTGCTGCGGTTCGATGTGGGCTCAATCGGTAGGCTCAGCCGGGTGGTCCACCACGTGGAGCACTGGGCGGGCGAAGGGGTCTGGAGGCCGGGGCCCGACGTTGGCCTCAGCCGGGTGGTCCACGTGGGCCACTGGAGCCGGGCGAAGGGGTCTGGAGGCCGGCGCCGACGTTAGCTTCAGCCAGTTGTTCCACGTGGAACACTGTGGCCCGGGGCGATCTTCAGACCGGGGCCTGACGTTAGCTTTAGCCAGGGGTTCCATGTGGAACACCGAGGACCGGGGTGAGAAGGTGAGAGCCTCTGCAGTCCGAGGCCCTGCCAGGTGTTCCACGTGGAACGCCGGGGGGCGCGGTGAGGGGGTCTGCAGTCTGAGGTCCTGCCAGGTGTTCCACGTGGAACGCCGGGGGCGCGGGGCGGGGAGGCTGCAGTCTGAGGCCCTGCAGGGTGTTCCACGTGGAACACTGCGGGCCGGGGTGAGAGGCCTGAGGGACTCTGAAGTCCGACACATCTGGAACCCATGGGCGACCACCAGCAGCCGGCTGGCGCTCGCAGTCCGAAGTGCCAGCCGGCCGATGAGCCACGCAAAGGCGGAAGCCCCTCAACGCCTTCGAGCCTCCAGCTCCGTGACCAGCGTCGCCAGTCCGCCGCGGGGCCATCCTTCGCCGAACGATGAGCGCACGCAAAGGCGGCAGGAGGTCCGGTCGAGGACTATCGCCGCCCGAAAAGCCCCATCGAAGCCCAGCCGATTACAACCGCGCCGGAGCACCAAGAGCCTTCTGCACTCCAGATGGAGAGGCGACGGTCCTCGAGCGGACCTCCTGCCGCCCGTGCGCGCTGCCCGACGTCCTCGCCGCAGTTCTCCAACGACCGCGAGGTGCCCACCCAGAACCCCCGGAAGCACTGCCCCTCCATCGCAGACTCATTCCCCGTCGCGGGCTCATTCGTCGCCGAGCGGTGAGGCGCACCCAAGAGACCCAATCGAAGCCCACGAACCACTTCGAGCCCCAACTCGCGCCATGACCCGGCGTCGCCAGTCCGAGGCGGAGCAATTCTTCGCCGCACCCTGAGCGCACGAAAAGGCAGCAGGAGGTCCGGTCGAGGACTATCGCCGCCCGAAAAGCCCCATCGAAGCGCCGCCGACCACAACCCCGCCACAGCACCAAGAGCCCTCTGCACCCCAGATGGAGAGGCGACGGTCCTCGATCGGACCACCTGCTGCCCGTGCGCGCTGCCCGACGTCCACGACTCCATCCCCCCAACGACCAGGAGCCGCCCCGAGCCCAGCGTCGCCAGTCCGAGGCGGAGCCATTCTTCGCCGCACGATGAGCGCACGACAAGGCAGCAGGAGGTCCGGTCGAGGACTATCGCCGCCCGAAAAGCCCCACCGAAGCGCCGCCGACCACAACCCCGCCGAAGCACCAAGAGCCCTCTGCACCCCAGATGGAGAGGCGACGGTCCTCGACCGGACCACCTGCAGCCCGTGCGCGCTACCCGACGTCCACGACTCCGCCCCCCCAACGACCAGGAGGTGTCCAGCACCGTGAGCAGCGTCGCCAGACCGAGGCGGAGCCATTCTTCGCCGCACGATGAGCGCACGACAAGGCAGCAGGAGGTCCGGTCGAGGACTATCGCCGCCCGAAAAGCCCCATCGAAGCGCAGTCGATCACAACCGCGCCGGACCCCCAAGAGCCCTCTGCACCCCAGATGGAGAGGCGACGGTCCTCGATCGGACCACCTGCAGCCCGTGCGCGCTACCCGACGTCCACGACTCCGCCCCCCCAACGACCACGAGCTCCCCCAAGACCACCCTCACCAGCCCGCCACAGAGACAAACTCACCCAGTTGTTCCACGTGGAACACTCCAGACTCCGACAGCCGACCACCGCTCCCCATCCACGCGTCCCGCGAGCTCGCTCCCTTCCGGGACAGAATCCCCAGCGTTCAGATGCAGGCAGATCATGCCCCGTGGCTTCATCCAAGGGGTGACCTCCGCGATCCAGCGCTCTGGCGAGAACACAGCTCGAGCGCTGGCGGCGTCGAAGCCCGGCTCCAGCGCGGCGCCGTCGATCGGTCGCCACTTGCTTCCCTCGAGCCGGCCACGGATCACCCGGGCATCCGGACGACCGATCTTCGCCAGGGCGAGCTCCAGCGCGCTTGCCCGCTTCTCGCGCGGCTCGACGAGCACGAGGTTTAGATCTCCGAGCCAGGCAGCCAGGACCAGGGCCGGAAACCCGCCCCCGCTTCCAACGTCGAGCCAGCGCCCGCGGATCTTCAGACGCTCGGCCAAGGCGACGACCTGCAGGGCCTCGATCACATGGGCGTCGAGCTCCGAGTCCTCGCGAAGGGCCCCAGTCAGGTTCATCGAGCGTCCATAGAATCGAATAAAATCCTTTATTATCAATAACTTATCTAATTTGCGGGTGGTAATCTCCAGGCCCAGATCCCGGCAACTCTCGCGCAGTACTGCCTCGCTCACGGCGAGCATCTTGCCACGATCGCGTCGGGCCGCTTGGATCGAGGCTCGTGACTCGACGCCTACCTCTATCTGCTCGGGGCAACCTCGAGCTCGACCGGCGGCTCGAGGCTGCGCTCGAGGGGGAGCGCGAGGCGTCGAGGGAGCGGCGCTGTCCCGCGGCGACCCGGCGCCGGGGGCTTCGCTATGCGCTCGGGGGCGCCGAGGTGGTGAGCTTTTGCAGCAACGATTATCTCGGTCTCGCAGACCTCCGGCCGCCCGGGCCGGCTGGGGCTGCGCTCGCGCCCTCGGGAGCCGCGTCTTCGCGCCTCGTCTGCGGCGAGATGGACGCTCACCGGGAGGTGGAGCGCAGCTTCGCCCGCTTCGTTGGCTTCGAGGACGCGATCCTGTTTCCGAGCGGCTTTCAGGCCAACGTCGGGGTCCCGGCGTCGCTGCTGCGGCCGAGCGATACCGTCTATAGCGACGCGCTCAACCACGCGAGCCTGATCGACGGGCTGCGTCTGGCCCCGGCGACCCGCCGAATTCTCGACCACCTCGCGTCGCCGCCCGAGGCCAGCGAAGCCAGCTGGTGGTTCGTCGAGTCGGTGTTCTCCATGGACGGCGACGGGCCGGGGCTCGAGCAGCTCGACGCGCACCTTGGCCGCGGTGGGTGCGTCTATCTCGACGAAGCCCACGCGATCGGGCTCCACGCTGGCGGGCGGGGTCGCGCGGCCGCGCTCCGTCATCGGCCGAGCGTGCTCGTGGCGCCGCTCGGCAAGGCCTTTGGGTGCGCGGGGGCCTTCGTCTGTGCCTCGGCGACGGTCTGCGCGTGGATCCGTGGCCACGCGCGAGGCTTCGTCTTCACCACCGCTGTGTCGCCGGTCCTGGTGCCCCGGATCAACCACGCGCTCGAGCTCGTGGCGGGGCCGGAGGGCGAGCGCCGACGCGAGCGGCTGTGGCGAAACGTCGAGCTGTTCCGCGCGCGCCTCGGTGGACATGTCGACGCCGACGGGGCCTCGCCGATCTTCCCGGTGCTCGTGGGTGACGACCGCCGCGCGCTGGCGCTGTCGGCCGCGCTGCTCGAGCGGGGCTGGCACGTCCAGGCGATCCGCCCGCCGACGGTCCCGGAGAACGGCGCGCGGCTGCGGATCACGATCAGCGCCGCGCACGAGCCCGAGACGGTCGAGCGCTTCGCCGCGGAGCTGTGTCAGCTGCTCGAGCAGGCGCCGGGACGAGGTGCGGCTTGACCTCGCGCGTGTTCTTGGTCGGGACCGACACCAACGCGGGCAAGACGACTGTCGCGTGTGCGCTGCTGCGCGCCGCCGCGCGAGCGCAGCTTCGTGCGATCCCCTTCAAGCCGGCCGAGTCGGGCCCGGCCGGACCGAGCAGCGACCGAGCGCGGCTGCTCGCGTCGTCGATCCTCGACCGCGGCGAGCTCGACGAGCTGTCGCCCCTGCGCTGGTCCCAGCCGATCGCGCCAGGCATGGCCGATGATCCCAACCCTTTCGTGGGTCGGGGGGCCTCGGTCAGCGATGTCGAGGCGATGCTCGGTCGGGCCCGGTGGGCGCTCGCGCGGCTCGAGCAGCGCCACGAGGCTCAGCTCAGCTTGATCGAGGGCGCGGGCGGGCTCCTCGTGCCGATGCCCGGGGGCAGCTGGCTGCCCGACTGGATCGAGGGGCTCCGGGCGCGGCCGCTGATCATCGCGCGCGCGGGGCTCGGGACGATCAACCACACCCTGCTCACGGTCGAGTCGCTGCGCGTGCGCGAGCTCGAGCCGCTCGGCTTCATCTTTACCCAGCTCCTGCCCCGAGACGACGCGTCGCGCTCGCACAACGGGACGGTCATCGAGCAGCGCAGCGGCGTGCCCTGTCTGGGTAGCTTGCCCTACCTCGGCCGGCCGCCGAGCTTCCCCGAGGACGACGGGTGGCTGGCTCCGGACTTCTGGCCCCGGGTCCTGGCCGAGTGACCCCGGCAAACCCTTGACGTAGTCTCCGGTCCGTGTCGCTGCGTAGCGTGACCCTCGCGTCTGCCCTGGTCGTCGGCCTCGCGCTGACGGCGTCCTGCCGGGGCGTCGAGCCGCCCTACCCGCCGGGCAAGGCGCCGGAGGTCGCGGATCTGCTCGCCGCGACCGCGCCAGCCTCGAGCGCGATCCAGGTGCCGCGGGCCAAGGTCCGCCAGGGCGCGGGCCCGGCCGCGAGCTTGATGTTGGTCGCCCAGGCCCCGGCCCGCTTCAGCGGGACGATTCAGATCTCTGGCAACGAGCTGGTCACGCTGGTCGTCAACGAAGACGAGTACGGGCTGCGCTGGGTCGGCGGACGCGAGGGCCGCGACGCGCTCGAGCCGGGCTACTACTCGGGCCCGCCCTCGCGCTGCGCGGTCGAGACCTTGCTGGGTGTCGACCTCGAGCCCGAGGCCTTCGTCAACATGGTCCTCGGCGGCGCGCCGCTGATCGACGAGCCCCACCAGGTGCTGGGCCGAAAGTGGGACCGCAAGGCCGGCCGCGAGCGTCTGCGGATCGCCAACGGTGACTACGAGCAAGAGCTGGCCTTCGCGTGGGTCGACGCGGGCTGGCGCTTCGCCGGGGCCACGCTGTGGGCGACCGGCGGCGGCGGCGAGCCCACCTGGCTGTGGACGATCGACCACACCGCCCTCCACGAGGTCGAGGGCGAGATCCTGCCTCACAAAACCCAGATCCGTCGGCCCAAGCCCAAGGGCAAGGGCGAGCTGGTGATCAACGTCAGCTTTCAAAAGCAGGTCCCCAACCCCGCGCTCGGTGGCGAGCTGTCCGCGGATCCGCCGTCCGACGCGGACGCAGGAGGCGGCGGTGAGACCGGTGACGAGCCCGCCAACGCGGGTGATGGCTGGGATGACGATTGGGGCGACGAGGAAGAGGAAGAAGGCGAGGGTGGGGGACCCGGCGACGCAGCTGAAGCCCCCGCGGCCGCCGAGGTCCCGACGCCGCCACCGATCCCGCCGCAGTTCGTCGGCAACCCCACGGGTCTGACTCCCCGCGGGGACCTGTGCGCGGGGCGTTGAACCATGGGGAGCATCCAAATTAGGGGTCTGTACGCGATCGTGGATCTGCCCCACCGCGACGGGCTCGATCCTATCGTGGTGGTCGACGCCATGATCGAGGGCGGGGCCAGCGTCGTTCAGCTTCGGTCCAAGCACGCGCCGCTCGATCCGGTCGTCGTCCGTGCGCTCGGGCTTCGCTGTCACGCTGGCGGGGTCCCGCTGATCATCAATGACGAGCTCGAGCTGGCCGAGGCCGGCGAGCTCGGGGTCGCCGGCGTGCACCTGGGCCAGACCGACCTCGCCCGCCTCGGTGGCACGCCCGACGAGCGCCGACGTCGGCGCGCGAGCCTACGCGAGGCCGGGTTGGTGTTGGGGATCTCGACCCACAGCTGCGCGCAGCTGCGGACCACCTGCGACGAGCTCGACCCGGACTACGTCGGCTTTGGGCCGGTGTTCGCGACCGGGACCAAGGCCAACCCCGAGCCGGTCGTCGGTCTCGCCGGGCTCGAGGCCGCGTGCGCAGCTTCGGCTGTGCCGGTCGTGGCGATCGGCGGGATCGGGCTCGACGACGCGCTCGACCTGGCCCGGCGGGGCGCCGCCGCGATCGCGGTGATCGGTGCGCTGACGGGGCCGAGCCCGGAGCGGATCCGTGAACGTGCCCTCGCGCTGTCGCGGGCCTTCGCGGGTGAGTGAGCGGTCATTGATCCAAAGCCCACTTCCAAAGCCCACTTTGATCCAAAGCCCACTTTGATATTGCTCGACTGCGACAGCGACGTCGCGGTCGTGTCATCGGAATCGAAGGACCAACAGCAAAAAGCGCCGAAAATTTGCCGGCGCCCAAGACCCGGGTCAAACCAAATACATGGCCTTTGTACGCGACTCGGGGGTTCGGGTGAGTCAGGCCGTAGCGAGGGCCAAGCGAACCTTGCGTACCGGGCCGCTGCCGAGTGTCCCCTGGCGTGAGCTCGACCGCCGCAGCAGCGTCGAGCATCACCTGACGCTGTTGATCCTGGTCGCGTTTGCGATGCTCGCCGGGATCCAGCTCTTGCTCCTGAGCTGAGTCAGTCCGCCCGCGCCGACGACGAGTAGCTCTCGATCGCGGCGTGGACCTCGTCGTCGCTGAGGATGTGATCGGTGGCCTTGGCGACCCCAAACAGGTGCTTCACGAGGCCCTCGTCGGCGCTGATGCCCCGGCTGTGCAGCCAATAGCGGACGTTGGATTCGCCCGACATGAAGCCGATCTCGATGCGCTGCTGCCGACCAAACCAATTGGCTGGGACCCCGCTATAGATGCGGTCGGCGAGCTCGTCGTCGCCCTTGTTGATCGCCTTGATGACCGCGGCCGCGTGGACGCCGGTCGCGGTTCGAAACGCGTCCTCGCCGACGAGCGGGTACTGCTTGTGGATCGGGACCTCGCAGGCTTTCGAGACGGTCTCGCACCATGGCACGAGCTGGCTGAGGTCGCGCTCGGGCAGCTCGCCGAGCAATTTGAGGTTCATCAGGGTCAGATCCAATGACGCGTTGCCGACCCGCTCGCCGATCCCGAGCGCGGTCCCGTGGATGCGGTCGGCGCCGGCCTCGAGCGCGACGATGTTGTTGGTCACGCCGAGGCCGCGGTCGTTGTGGCCGTGCCAGTCGATCCCGACGTGGTCGGCCCGGATCGTCTCGAGCAAGAGCCGGGTGAAGCTGACGAGGTCGCGGACGCCGTTGGGGGTGACGTGCCCGACGGTGTCGCACAGGCACAGGCGCTGGACGCCGTACTCGACGGCGCAGCGAAACAGCTGATCGAGCACCTGCGGCGTCGACCGGGTCGTGTCCTCGGTGACGAAGCAGATCGGGAGGCCACGCTTGGTGCAGAGCTCGGCGGCGGCGCGGGTCCGGTCGAGCAGCAAGGAGACGTCCCAGTTCTCGGTGTAGAGCCGGATCGGGCTCGATCCGAGGAACGCGTAGACCCAGATCTTCTGGCCGGTCTTGTCGGCGATGTCGGCGACGGCGTTGATGTCGCGCTCGTGGGTTCGGGCGGCGCAGGCGTACTCGATGTCGAGCTTCTCGCGCTCGGCGAACTCGATCAGCGCGGTGACGTCTGCGACCGCGCGGGGGCCCGCGCCCGGCAGCCCGAGGTCGACGGCGTCGATCCCGAGCGCCGCCGTGAGCCGTAGGATCTCTCGCTTCTCCTCGAGTGAGGGGTCGCGGACCGAGGGCGACTGGATGCCGTCGCGCAGGGTCTCGTCGAAGAAGGTGACCTTGCGCTTGTCGAGCGGGCTCAGCGATCCGCGGCGGTTGCGGCTGTTCCAGTCGTAGATCAAGTCGCTCGCGCGGGGCTCCCCCGCGGCTTGGCTGGTTGGCTCGGACATGGTTGGTGCTCCTTGGTCGCTCAGCAGGCTTCGATCACGAGGGCGATGCCCTGGCCGCCGCCGATGCAGGCCGAGCCGACCGCGTACTTGCCCCCGCGGCGGCGCAGCTCGTGGGCGAGGTGGGCGGTGATGCGCGCGCCCGAGGCCCCGAGCGGGTGGCCGAGGGAGATCGCGCCGCCGTCGACGTTGACCTTGGCGCGGTCGAGCTCGAGCTCCTTCTCGCAGGCGAGGTACTGGGGCGCGAAGGCCTCGTTGATCTCGATCAGATCGAGATCCGAGAGCCCGAGGCCCGCGCGCTCGAGCGCCCCGCGGATCGCCGGGACCGGGCCGATGCCCATGATCTTGGGGTCGACCCCGGCGACGTGCCACCCGACGAGGCGCGCGAGCGGCTGGAGCTCGTGGGTTTTGACGGCGTCCTCGCTGGCCAACATGATCGCGCCCGCGCCGTCGCAGATGCCCGAGGCGTTGCCCGCCGTGACGACGCCGGTCTTGCTGAACGAGGCGCGGAGCTTGGCGAGGCCCTCGAGGCTGCTGTCGCGGCGCGGGTGCTCGTCGGTGTCGACGACGACGGTCTTGCGCCGGCCCTCGACGGTGACCGGGGCGAGCTCGGCGTCGAAGCGCCCGGCGTCCTTGGCCGCCGCCCAGGCCTGCTGGCTGCGCAGGGCGTAGGCGTCGCACTGCTCGCGGGTGATGCCGTACTGCTCGGCGAGCTTCTCGGCGGTCATGCCCATGGCGCAGCCGGCGTAGCTGTCGGTCAGCGAGCTCCACAGCGTGTCCTCGAGCTCGGGGTTCTTGCCCAGGCGCGTGCCCCAGCGCAGGCCCCGGGTCGCGTGGGGTGCCTGGCTCATGCTCTCGGTCCCGCCGGTCAGGACGACCTCGGCGTCGCCGAGCAGGATCTCCTGGGCGCCGTTGACGACCGACTGGAAGCCCGAACCGCACAGGCGATTGACGGTCAGCGCGGGCGTGGGGATCGGGACCCCCGAGCGAAGCCCGACGTGGCGGGCCATGTAGATCGCGTCGGCCGAGGTCTGGGCGACGTTGCCGATGATGACGTGGTCGATCGCCGCGGGGTCGACGGCCGCGGCCTCGATCGCGGCCTTGGCCGCGACGACCTGCAGATCCGTCGCCGAGAGATCTTTGAACGCGCCGCCGAACGCTCCAAAGGGGCTGCGCTTGGCGCTGACCAGGTACACCGTACGGGATAGAGCTTTCTTCACCATTGAGGTCTAGTATGCCACGCAGCGAAAGCCTCTTTGCGCCTGTGCTCGCGCCGTCGCGGCGCTCGAAGGGGGCTTACTCACGGTTGACCCGAGCTCATGCACGCACTCGTCGCGCTCGCCCTGATCTTGGGGCCACCTCCGGGTAGCTCGGAGCCGGACCGGGGCGACGCGACGAGCTCGAGCTCGCCGGACCCGACGAGCTCGCCGAGCCCGACGAGCTCGCCGAGCCCGCCGAGCTCGCCGAGCTCGCCGGGGGCCTCGCTGCGCGCCTATCTTCGGCGGCCGCTTCCACGCAGCGCGCGCTTCCTCGACCACGGCGTGATCGCGCTGACCACCGGCGGGGGCACGCCGCACATCTATCGCCTGGATCTGCGGGTCGGCCTGTTCGACCACGTGAGCGTCGGCGCGACCCTTCACTGGCTCCCGGGTCAGCGCGCGCCGCAGGTCTGGCCGGTCGGCGCGATCGCGTTCTGGCGGATGCGCGGCGCCTCGGGCGTCGGCTTTGAAGTCGGCGCCCACTACCGCCCGGTGCTCTACCCACCCGTCGATCCTCAGCTCGAGTTCGTGCCCCGGACGCACCTCGGGCTCGGGTCGGTGGTCGTGTCGTCGGGGCTGTTCTCGGCCGGGCTCGACGTCGGCGCCGCCCACACCCGCGCGCGCGTGGTCGACCCCGCCGAGACCCTGGCCTTTCGTCGCCGGGCCGTGTTCGGCGGCGGTGTGTTCGCGCGGGTCGGCAACCGCCGCGTGGGCCTGAGCGCCGACGCCCTCGCGGTCCTCGGCCCCGATCCGCTCCTGGTGTTCGAGCTGGCCGTGGACCTGCGCTTTGGTGTGTTCGAGGAGCGCGCCCGCGGTGGCTGGCGCGAGCCCTGAGGCCACACTATGGTCCGGCCATGGCTCGCCGCACCGCCAGCTCCGCCGAACAAGCGTGGACCGTCGACGAGGCCGAGCTCGGCTGGGATCTCGACAACCCGGTCCGCCCGACGATCGCCGCGGATCGCCCGTTCACGCTGGTCAGCGAATTCGAGCCGCGCGGGAGCCAGCCCGGGGCGATCGCCGAGCTCACGAGCGGGCTCGAGGCCGGCGACCCCGCGCAGGTCCTGCTCGGGATCACGGGCTCGGGCAAGACCTTCACGATCGCCAACGTGATCGCCAAGGTCCAGCGTCCGACCCTGATCCTGGCCCACAACAAGACCCTCGCGGCCCAGCTCTACGGCGAATTCAAGGGCCTGTTCCCGAACAACGCCGTCGAGTACTTCGTGTCCTACTACGACTACTACCAGCCCGAGGCCTACGTGGCCTCGACGGACACGTACATCGAGAAGGACTCGAACATCAATGAGCAGATCGATCGCATGCGCCACGCGGCGACCTACTCGCTGCTCTCGCGCCGCGACGTGATCATCGTCGCGAGCGTCTCGTGCATCTTCGGCATCGGCTCGGCCGAGGCCTACTACGGCATGGTCGCGCCGATCTCCGTCGGCGAAGAGCTCGATCGTGACGTGCTGTTGCGGCGGCTCGTGGCCATGCACTACGAGCGCAACGACGTCGACTTTCATCGCGGGACCTTTCGCGTCCGCGGCGACGTCGTCGAGATCTTCCCGGCCTACGAGGACGACACCGCGGTCCGCGTCGAATTCTTTGGCGACGAGGTCGAGGCGATCCGCGAGATGGATCCGCTGCGCGGGACCTCGCGCGGGGCGATGAAGCGCGTGACCCTGTTCCCGGCCAGCCACTACGTCACGCCGGCCAGCAAGATGCGCGAGGCGATCGAGGGCATCAGGGTCGAGCTCGGCGAGCGCCTGCCGCAGCTGCGCGACGACATGAAGCTCGTCGAGGCCCAGCGCCTCGAGCAGCGCTGCATGTTCGACCTCGAGATGCTCGAGGAGATGGGCCGGTGCTCGGGCATCGAGAACTACTCGCGCCACCTCTCGGGCCGGGGCCCGGGCGAGCCGCCGCCGACCCTGCTCGACTACTTCCCCGACGACTTCATCCTCGTCGTCGACGAGTCTCACGCGACGATCCCCCAGGTCCGCGCGATGTATCGGGGCGACCGCGCGCGCAAGACGACCCTGGTCGAGCACGGCTTTCGCCTGCCCTCGGCGCTCGACAACCGCCCGCTCAAGGCCGACGAGTTCGAGCAGCGGATCAAGCAGGCGATCTACGTGTCGGCGACCCCGGGCGACTACGAGCTCGACAAGACCGAGGGCGTCGTCGTCGAGCAGATCATTCGGCCCACGGGGCTGCTCGACCCGACGATCGAGGTTCGCCCGATCGCGGGCCAGGTCGACGACCTGCTCGACGAGATCCGGGCGCGGATCGATCGCGACGAGCGGGTGCTCGTGACCACGCTGACCAAGCGCATGGCCGAAGATCTGACCGAGTACTACGCCGACCTCGGCCTCCGCGTGCGCTACCTGCACTCGGACGTCGACACCCTCGAGCGGGTCGAGATCATCCGCGACCTCCGGCTCGGCGAGTTCGACGTGCTCGTCGGCATCAACCTCTTGCGTGAGGGCCTCGACCTGCCCGAGGTCTCGCTCGTCGCGATCCTCGACGCCGATAAGGAGGGCTTCTTGCGGTCCGAGCGGAGCCTGATGCAGACCTGCGGCCGCGCCGCTCGCAACCTCAATGGCCGGGTGATCATGTACGCCGACCGGATCACCGACTCGATGAAGGCGGCGCTGGCGGAGACCGAGCGGCGCCGGGCGATCCAGTCCGCGTACAACGCCGAGCACGGGATCGTGCCCCGCAGCACCCGAGCCAAGATCACGCCGATCGAGCAGGACAAGCCCGCCCCAGGTGCCGCCCGCGCTCGGGGCAAGCGGGGCGCGGGCGCGGGGGCGGGCGCGGTCGAGATGCCCGTCGGCCTCGACCACGCCAGCGACGAAGATCTGCTGCCCGGCGAGCTCGGCGAGCGGATCGCCGAGCTCGAGGAGCAGATGCGCGCGCTGGCCAAGGAGCTGCGCTACGAGGAGGCCGCGAAGCTGCGAGACCGGCTCCGGGTGCTCGAGGTTCGGCGCCTGGAATTCTCTTCTTGATTGGCCGCCGGGTCCCGGGGACTGCTGCTATGGTCCCGGCGCGGTGGAAGAAGGCGACAGGCAGCGGTCTCGGACTCGACCTCGCAACGATCGGGAGGCCGCGGAGCGGCGCTACATGGCCGAGCTCGGCAAGCGCGTGCGTCTCGCTCGTGAGCACCGCGGCATGACCCAAAAAGAGGCCGCGAAGGCGGCCGGCATTGCGACCGACATGATCTCCCGGCTCGAGAACGGTCGCTACCAGAGCCCGGGCTTGCGGACGCTGGTCCGGATCGCGGACGGGCTCGGGTCCACGGTCTCCGAGCTGCTGCCCGACATCAGCGGCGAGCCCCAGGCCAGCACGGCCGAGCAGTCCCAGCGCGCCCGGCTGATCGCCCTGGCCCACCGCGCCGAGCCCGTCGACCTCGAGCTCATCGTCGAGATCGCGAGCGTGATCGTCAATCGCTGAGTCGCTCGCGCGCGCGGTCGCGGTCAAACGCGCGGTCGCGGTTAAAAATGCAGGGTCAGGCCGCCGAGTCCGGGCGTGACGCGGACCCTGGCGCGACCGCCCGCGCGGCGTGACTGGCGAGCGTAGCGGCGACTCACGAGGCCGATCGCGAGGGTCGTGACCGCGAGCCCGACGCTGACTCCGGTCAGGATGTAGGCGCTCTGGGCGTAGCGCTGGTAGGCGCGAGCGTGGAAGTCCGGGTTGCCGATCACAAAGTCCGGCGGGCAGCTGCCGTCGTCGAACTGGTAGCAGCTGTCCTCCTTGAACAGACGCTGCTGACCGTTGGCGAGGAGGCCGAGGGTCAAGGCGCCGACCCCCGCGGCGCCGGTCATGCCGAGGCCCGCCCAGGTGACCTTGCGCAGCACGAGCGCGCGGCGGGCTTGGGTCCGCGCGAGCTCGAGCGCCTCCGGGCTCGGGCGGCAACAGGGCGCGGAGGTCGACGACGAGGGCCTCGCCGGCGAAGAGCTCGTAGGTCTCCCGGGCCCGCACGCCGTCGGCGTCGACGACCTCGATCTCGATCTCGCCGGGCGCCACCATCACGGGGAAGGCGTCGAGCCCGACGAGCTCGCCCTGTACGCGCAGCTCGACGGGCGGCCGGCTCGCGGCGTAGCGCAGCCCCTTGAGCACGGCGACCTCTCGGACCAGGGCCTCGATCGAGCGCTCGGCCGCGAGGACCAGCTCCTCTTTGCGGGCGGGCTCGGCCAAGAAGCGCTCGTAGGTCTCGATCGCGAGGACCGTCGCGCCCGCGTTCTCGTAGGCGAGCGCGGCGTTGAACAGGGCCTCGGATGTCGGCTGCAGCGCATAAGAGCGCATGAAGGCCTCGGCCGCGGTGTCGTAGTCGCCCGCGTTGCCGAGCTCGTAGCCACGCGCGTACCACCCGACGGCCGTGCGCGGCTCGGGCGGCTCGGGCTCGGGAGGTTCACAGGCCTCGAGCTCGGGGTCGCAGTCGAGGTCGAGCGGTGGCGACGCGTCGGGTGGCGACGCGTCGGGTGGCGAGGCGGCGCGGGTGCTCGGCCCGCAGACGAGCCCCACGACCAGGGCGAGCGAGCTCGTGCCCACCCGCGCCCGCACTGCTGCGCGGCGGCGGAGGCGGAGGCGAGCCCCCACCTTTCCCTCGTCGTGACGCCTCACGCTGTCCGCAGCTTACTAAATCGGTCCCCAGGCGTCGGCGAGCCGCGCCGAGCGCGGGGCTCAGCCGCCGGAGTCGCGGAGGCTGTCGGGGACCGGGACGAAGCCCTTCTTGCCCGGATCGGTCTCGCCCGCGTCGTGGCTGGTGGGCTTGGGCGCGAGCGCTTTGCCCTTGGTCAGCTTGCGCGGGCGCTTGAGGGACTTGCTGGCCGAGGGTTTGGGCGCGACGGGCTGGAGCCGGGGCGAGAAGCTCTGATCGTTGGCCGGGGGCAGCTGGAGCGTGTGGGGCTCGTAGCCGTCGAGCTCGAGGCGGATGTCGAGGGGGTCCTCGCCGACCGGCACGTGCACGAAGGTTGGCGTGTGGCCCCGGGGCTCGCCGGCGATGAACACCTGCGCGCCCGTCGGCGTGGTCGAGAACCACCAGCGGATCATCCCGGCGGGTTTTTGGGGGACGGGCTTGTACTCGGCCGCAGCCAGGGAGTTCGGGGCCGCTCGCTTGGACGGGGGGACCGCGTCGGGCTCGGTCTGGGTCGAGTCGGTCTCGGCCGCGCTCGGCCGCTCACCCGGGCTCGGGTTTGGGTCCGGGGTCGCCGTCGCGCCGCGCTCGGGCCCGATCGCCAACATGGCGGCGACCGCGAGCCCCGCGCCGAGCATCGGGAGCAGCAGCCACATCGTCCACTGGGCGAGTCCCGGCTTCGCGCCGTCGACCCCGGAGGCGGAGGCGGAGGTGGAGCCGGAGGCGCTCGCGAGCCCAGGTCGCGAGCTCTCGCTCAGCCAGCCCGGATCGGAGCCAGAGGTGCCGAGCGCGAGGCCGCCGCTGGGGGTCATGGCCAGGTCGTCGAGGGTCGGGTTCGAGCCCGTCGGCGGTCGCGCGACCTGCTTCGTCGGCTCGACCAACCACTCGTGCGCGTCCGCGACCAGCGCGTCGTGCTCGCCGGTCCGCCGCAGCGCGGCCCGGGCATAGTCGACGCGGCGGCGAAAGAAGCGACGCATCTGCTGACCGAGGTAGCCGCGAGGCTCACCGCGGGCGGCGCTCGTGTCGGCCTCGAGGGGCAGCTCGTCGGCCAGCCGAAGCAGGCGCTTGACGTCGCTCAGCATCGCGCCCGCGTCAGCGTGGCGGCGCTCGGGATCGGCGGCCAGGGCCCGGGCGAGCAGGTCGTCGAGCCCCTCGCGGAGGCGGGGGTGCTCGGCGAGCTCGGGCCGGGCGCCGTCGAGCGCCGGGACCTCGCAGGCGATGACCTTCTCGAGGGTCGCGGCCTCGGTCGCGCAGGCGAACAGGCGGCGGCCGGTCAACAGCTCCCAGGTGATCACGCCGACGGCGAAGAGATCCGTGCGGTGGTCGACGCGGCCGTCACCTCGAGCTTGCTCGGGCGACATGTAGGCCAGCTTCCCGCGCAGCTCCCCGGTCTTGGTGTTGGACGCCTTGCCCGCGGCCTTCATGATCCCGAAGTCGCCAACCTTGGCCCAGCCGTTGAGGTTGATGAGGATGTTGTGGGGCGAGACGTCGCGGTGGACCAGCTCGTAGGGGTGACCGTCGGCGTCGCGGAGCTCGTGGGCGGCGGCGAGACCCTCGAGGGTGTCGGCCATGACCTGCAAGACCACGGGGACCGGGAGCCGCTCCCCGTCGAGGGCCCGGATGAGGGCGGCGAGGTTCTCGCCCTCGATGAACTCCATCACCATGTAGTGGGCCCCGTCGCTCTGACCGAGATCGAGGATCTCGACGACGTGGGGGTGATGAATGCGCGCTGCGATCCGCGCTTCGTCGAGGAACATGCCGACGAACTCGGCCTCGCTCGCAAGGTGCGGGTGGATGACCTTGACCGCGACGATCTTCTCGAACCCGGCCTTGCCCTTGGCCCGGCCGAGGTACACCGTCGCCATTCCGCCGTGCGCGATGCGGTGGATCAGCTCGTAGCGGCCGACCCACCTGCGCAGGAGCAGGGGCTCGGCCTCGGGCTCAGCCCGCGAGGGCGCTGGCGGGTCATCCTGCCGACGCGGCGGGACGACCTGGGTGTCGGGCTCGGGCTGCATGGACGGGTGCGTGCGCCGGCCACGTCCAGGCGGTGGCCGTGGTGCCGCCGAGGATCAACATACGCCAAAGCCATGGCCCGATCACCAGCGCGTGACCTGAGCTCAACACGCCGAGCTCGCGCATAACCCGCGAGGAGATCTCGGAGATCTTCTCCACAGGCAGAAATATCCAGTATCAGTCGATAATCTCAATGGCGGATAAGTCGATGGCGCGTCAAATTCGCCATGATCAATTTCTCTAATGTTCTCGATCACTTGGATCCCATTATCCACAGGATATTGTGTTGGCGCTCCCAGCGCACCACCATATCTTGTGGAATGAGCCTTGCGTGCCCAATCCTGTTGGCGTAGAGGTCGAGAGAGGGGAGCGACACAGACATGGCCAAGCGACAAACCCGCCGAAGCATCTCCGTCAAGGGCATCACCTACCAGCGCTTGAAGGACTACTGCGACGCCAGCGGCTGCAGTGTGAGCGGCTATCTCGAGGAAATCATTGCAGAAAAGCTGGACGCTGCGGGGATCCCGGTGCCGACGGTCCTCAAGGCTCGGCCCGAGCGCAAGCCCGAGACCCAGACCGAAGAGATCGTCTCGCAGCACTTCACTTTTTGAGCAGCACGAGTTGGAGCCGGGGTTGGCGCCCGGAGCTCCATGGACGGCCGGCCGCATGACGCGGCGGCCGTTTTTGCTAAGGTCCCGAGCCCGTGGCCTACCTCGCTCTAGCGCGCAAGTACCGACCGCAGCGCTTCGCCGACATGATCGGCCAGGAGCACGTCACGCGCACGCTGGAGAACGCGATCCGGACCGATCGCGTCCACCATGCCTATCTCTTTTGTGGCGTCCGCGGCCTCGGCAAGACCACCGCCGCGCGGATCCTCGCCAAGGCGCTGGTCTGTGAGCGCGGCCCGACGCCCGAGCCCTGCAACGAGTGTGCGCAGTGCGTGGCGGTCAACCAGGGTCGCTCGGTCGATGTGATCGAGATCGACGGCGCGAGCAACAACTCCGTCGAGGACGTCCGCTCGCTGCGCGATCAGGTCAACTACCTGCCGCAGACGGCGCGCCGCAAGATCTACATCATCGACGAGGTCCACATGCTCACGCAGCAGGCCTTCAACGCGTTGCTCAAGACGCTCGAAGAGCCGCCGCCGCACGTGACCTTCATGTTTGCGACGACGGACCCTCACAAGGTCCTGCCGACGATCCTCTCGCGCGTGTCGCGGCTCGACTATCGCCGGGTCCGCGCGGCCACGCTCGCGCCCTACCTCGAGCAGATCCTCGCCCGCGAGGGCTTCTCGGTCGAGGCCGAGGGCCTCAACGTGATCGCGCGCTGCGGCGAGGGCTCGGTCCGCGACTCGCTGACCCTGCTCGACAAGGTCATCGCCTTCGCCCAGGACCCCAAGGCGATCACGACCGCCGAGGTCCTCGGGGTCCTCGGCCACGCCGGGCGCTTTGCGATCGCCCAGCTCGTCCAGGCCGTGCTCGAGCGCGACACCCCGCAGGTCCTCGCCCGCTTCGAAGAGATCACCTCGACGGGCAGCGATCTCATGCAGCTGACCGTGGCGATCTTGCAGCACCTGCGCGACCTCGCCGTGGTCAAGCTGACCGGCAGTCGCGCCGCGCTGCTCGACATGAGCGACGACCTCTACGCCCAGCTCGCGGACCAGGCGAAGGGCGTCGAGGCCACCGTCATCGCCCAGCACTTCGACCGCTTCGCGCGGGTCATCGACAACCTCGAGAACAGCCGCGCGCCGCGGCTGGTGGTCGAGATGGGGCTGCTCGAGCTGTGCACCGCCGAGCCGCTGGTCCCGCTCGGAGATCTCGTCGCGCGCCTCGACGCGCTCGGGGCCGGTCGCGGAGGCGGCGGAGGTGCCGGCGGAGGTGGCGGAGGCGGGCGCGCTCGGCCGCCCTCGCGTGGCCGCGGGCGCCGAGCCGACGCCGAGGATCGTCCGGCCATGCGCGCGGGGCAGCCGGAATTTGTCAGGTCGAATTCGCCTCCAGCTCACGTCGCCGAAGCCCGCCGCGAGCCGGTCCGGGACGTGGCCCGCGAGCCGGTCCGGGAAGTGGCCCGGGAGCCGGTCCGCGAACCGGTCCGCGAACGGGAAGTGGCCCGCGAAGTCGAGCGAGCCGAGCCCAGGCCGAGCGAGGCCCGCCCGAGTCCGGCGCGCTCGAACCCGGAGGAGGCCGACATCGACATGCTCGAGCAGCTCGCGCGTGACGCCGGGTTGCTCCCAGGCAGCGGGCCGCCGCCGGCCCGGCAAGCCCGCGCTCCGCGACCCGTGGAGCCGGCCTGGCAGCCCGAGCCCCAGGCCACGCCCGAGCCCGGGCCCACGCCCTCCTCGCGCGGTCCGGAGCCCGGCTCCGAGTTTGCCCTGACCAACGAGGCCCTCGATCCCCTCCGCCGCTCGGGCGATCCCGAGGCCGGCTGCCCGAGCTCGCGCTGCACCCCGCGCGAGCCGATCGCCTGGCGCGAGCTCGACACCTGGGACGCCTGGGAGTCGTTCCTGGCCAAGACCCGCGAAGAGAACGATCTGCTGTGGGCGGTGCTCCAGGATCTCGGCCTGGTCGCGATTCGTGAGGGCACCGTCGTGCTCGCGTCGCCGGCCACGGGCTTCGCTCAGACCCAGCTGCGCGAGAACCCCGAGCTCAAGACCGCCTTCGAACACCTGACCGCGGTGTACTTCGGCGAGGTCATGCACCTCGAGGTCGTCGACGCGACCCCAACGCTGCCAGACACGCCGAGCCTCGCGCTCGTCGAGGACGAGCGCGAGCGCCGACACCAGGCCGCGATCACCCACGACGCCGAGCACAACCCGCGGATCCGCTCGGTGCTCAGCGCCTTCGCCGGTCAGATGACCAGCGTCGAGCCCCTCGAAGGCCCGGCGCTGCCGCCGATCGGCCAGCGAGGTTTGCCGGACGTGCGCCCCTGAGTGGGTCGGCGAGGCCCCGATTTTCGCCTATCATCCCCCGATGGCGGACTTCGACATTTCGCAGCTCATGCAGCAAGCCCAGCAGATGCGTGAGCAGATGGAGTATCTGCAAAAGGGCCTGGCCGAGCAGAGCGTGGAGGGCTCGGCTGGGGGCGGCGTGGTCACGGTCAAGATCACGGGGGCGCAGCAGGTCACCGCGGTCGAGATCTCCGACGCCGCGCTCGAGGACCGCGAGATGCTTCAGGATCTGATCGTCGCCGCCGTCAACAACGCGATCGAGAAGTCCAAGGCCCTGGCCCAGGACCGCCTCGGGTCGATGTTGCCCCCCGGCATGTTCCCGGGCGGCATGCCCAACCTGTGAGCGCCGTGTCCGATCCGGGCCCGGGCGACCCCCTGCGCCGGCTGATCAAGCTCCTGGCGCGGCTGCCGGGCATCGGTGAGAAGTCGGCGATGCGCCTGGCCCTGGCGATCGTGCGCAGCAACGCCGAGTACACCCGCGCGCTGTCGGAGGCGATCTCCGACGTCCACGAACACCTGGGACTGTGCTCGGTCTGCTGTGATCTCGCCGCCGCCGAGGTCTGCTCGATCTGCCTCGACGCGCGCCGCGACCCCACGGTGATCTGCGTGGTCGCGCAGCCCCAGGACCGCATGGCGCTCGAGCGCGCGGGCGTGTTCCGGGGCCGCTACCACGTGCTCCACGGCGTCCTCGACCCGCTCGCGGGCGTCGGCCCCAGCGAGCTCAAGCTGAGCGAGCTGCTCGCGCGGCTCGAGGGCCGCGCGGGCGTCGAGGAGATCATCGTCGCGACCAGCCCCAATGTAGAAGGTGACGCGACCGCGCTCTACGTCTCCAAGCTGCTCGAGCCCCTCGGGATCGCCGTCACCCGGATCGCCTCGGGCGTCGCGGTCGGCGGAGAGCTCGAGTATGCGGACATGACGACCCTCCACCGGGCCCTCGAAGATCGGCGCAAGATCTAAGCCTCCCCGCGACGACAGCGCGGGGCCACGCCCTGTCAAGAGCAGATCCTCGCTTCGGAGGCCTCGGGGGGGGCCGCGGGGGCCCCGTTGGCTCGAGTGTCACGAAGGCGCGCTGCCCCGTCCTGGCGGCCCCTCGGCGTCCCTTTCGAGCTTCGTTCCAAAGGGCGCGTCCTGCATGGACTTGCCCGGAGGAGTTTGTTAGGTTGGCGACCTGCCGCACGCCGTGAACCCCTCGTTCCCAGCCCATCGTCATCGGTGGGGCCCGGTCCTGCGTCAGGGATCCCGGGTCCTTCCCAGGCCTGCGCCGCGCAGGTCGGCGAGCTGGCGAGCATCCCCACATGCCCCTCATGGCGAGTGTGCGAACTTCCGCTGCAGCTTGGACCGACAGCGCGGCGGGAGTCGAGCCCGACTGGACGACGATCGGTCAGGAGTCCCGTCTTGAATATGATGAACCCGCAGCTCGCTTTGTACGATGAGGAGTTGTCGGAGATCCGCGAGGTCGCCGACAGGCTGCACCAGGATTCCCGGGCGCGCACGATCCTGATCGTGGACAAGAACGGTCAGCTGATCGGCTCGTCCGGGGTCGACGCAGAGCTCGACACCACCTCGCTCAGCTCGCTCGTCGCGGGCAATGTCGCCGCGACCGGTGGCATCGCCAAGCTGATCGAGGAAGAGGAGTTCACCGGCCAGTATCACGAGGGCAAGGAGATCTCCGTGCACATGACGATCGTCGCGCGGCGGATCATCCTCGTGGTGTTGTTCGACAAGAACACCACTCAGGGGCTGGTGCGACTCCGGGTCAAGAAGGCCAACGAGGCCTTGACCGCGATCTTCGACGCGCTCGCCGCCAAACCCAGGACCCAGGAAGAGGACGTCTTCAAGGAGATCACGGACGAAGACATCGACAACCTGTTCGGTCCCTAGGGCCGCGTTCCTGCGATGTCGTTCATCAACTACAGCGCGCGGGAGATCAACTGCAAGCTGGTCTACTACGGTCCCGGACTGTGCGGGAAGACCACCAACTTGCAGTTCATCTACAACAAGACCCGCCCGGAATCGAAAGGCAAGATGATCTCGCTCGCAACCGAGACCGAGCGGACCTTGTTTTTCGACTTCCTGCCGCTGTCACTCGGTGAGATCCGCGGGTTCAAGACCCGCTTCCACCTCTATACCGTCCCTGGCCAGGTCTTCTACGACGCCAGCCGCAAGCTGATCCTCAAGGGGGTCGACGGCGTGTGCTTCGTCGCCGACTCGCAGCTCGAGCGGATGGAGGCCAACATCGAGAGCCTCGACAACCTGCGCTTCAACCTCGAAGAGCAGGGCTACGATCTCGATAAGATCCCCTACGTCATTCAGTACAACAAGCGGGACCTGCCCAGCGCGGTCCCTGTCGAAGAGCTCCGCGCCACGCTCAACACCAACAGCGTGCCCGAGTTCGACGCGTGTGCGATCACCGGAGAAGGGGTGTTCGACACGCTCAGGGCGCTGGCCAAGCAGGTCCTGACCGAGCTGCGAAAAGGTGGCTGAGTGGCCGCGCCACGGACGAACGCATGTCTTTCATCAACTACAGCGCGCGGGAGATCAACTTCAAGATCGTCTACTACGGCCCAGGCCTGTGTGGGAAGACGACCAACCTCGAGCACATCTACAAGGTCTCCAAGCCCGAGGCCAAGGGCAAGATGGTCTCGCTCGCGACCGAGACCGAGCGGACCTTGTTCTTCGACTTCTTGCCGCTCGACCTCGGTGAGATCCGCGGGTTCAAGACTCGCTTCCACCTCTATACGGTCCCGGGCCAGGTGTTCTACGACGCCAGCCGCAAGCTGATCTTGCGCGGGGTCGACGGCGTGTGCTTCGTCGCCGACTCGCAAGACGCGCGGATGGACGCCAACCTCGAGAGCCTCGAGAACCTGCGCCACAACCTCGAGGACCAGGGCTTCAACCTCGACGAGCTGCCCTACGTCATCCAGTTCAACAAGCGCGACATGCCCGAGATCGTCTCGGTCGAAGAGCTCTCGGCCCAGCTCAACCCGACCCGGGTGCCGGAGTTCGAGGCCGTCGCGATCGAGGGGCCCGGCGTGTTCGAGACCCTCAAGGGGCTCGCCCGCCAGGTCATTAAAAAGCAACGCGGCTCCTAGCAGCCCGGGGTCCGAGCTCCCTTTCGGGGGCTCGCATGGCGCTGGGAGGCTCAGAGGGCCGAGCGAGCGAGGAGCGAGCGACCCGCGGCTTGTGGCCGTGCGTGGCAAAGTGCGCAGCGGCCGTGGCGTTCATCGCCACAGAGAAGAGGGCGGCGGGCTCCGCGCTGGTCGAAATCTTCACCTCGACCGCTGCGTACGCTATGCACCCATGATGTCGCGCGCGCTCCCCCTCGGTTTTTGTCTGTTGGGGCTGGCCTGTACCCCGGACAGCCCGACTGCTGTCGAGCAAGATCCGACGCCGCAGCCGAGCACGGAGCGCGAGGCCGCGTCGTCCGCGGATCTGCCGAGCGCGGAGGCCGGGGCCGAAGAGGCGGAGTCCGCCGAGACGAACGAGGGCGGCGAGGTCGAGCCCGAGGGTGAGGACCCCGGCGAGATCGGACCCCAAGAGCCGCCGGACTACGGCGTGTTCAAGTTCCCGACCGAGCCCCCGAGCGACGATCAGCTGACGCTCCACGGCGCCGCCGGCTACGAGGTCGTGGCGGTCTACGCCGAGCCGAGCAGGCAGTCGACGCGGCTGGGCTTTTTGCGCATCGGGGCCCGGATGCGCGTGGGCGAGAAGCTCGTCAACGAGGACTGCCACAAGGGCTGGCACGCCCTCGAAGGTGGGGGCTACGCCTGCGCGAGCCGGGGCCTGATGGTCGATACGCGCCCGCCCTTCATGAGCTACGAGCCGGCCCCGCCCCGGACCGACGAGCCCTTCCCCTACGACTGGGCCTACGTCCGCCAGTGGAACACGCCCATGTGGTGGCAGGTGCCCAACGCCGAGCAGCTCCTCGCGACGCGGGAGAAGCGAGCGATCCTCGAGGCCGAGCGAACCGGCGAGCCGCTCCCGGGCTCGGAGCCGGCCCCCGCTGCACCGGTCAAAGACGACGGGGGCGAGGGCGCAGCTGAAGGAGACGCGGCGGAGCTGCCAGCTCCTGACAGCGGCGAAGACGGCGACGCCGCGGCTGGCGACGAGGGAGGCGACGGCGGCGGGGGTGATGGCGGCGGCGATGATGGCGGCGGCGAGGATGGCGGCGGCGACGACCCAGGTGACGACGGCGGCGACGATCCGAGTGACGCGGCCGCCGACGAGCCCGAGGAGGAGCCCGAGCCCGTCAACATCCCCTTCTCGCCCAAGCCGTGGCTCGAGAAGGGCTACTTTCTCTCCCTCGGTGAGACGATCCGCGACGGCGATCGCGGCTACTGGCGCACGGCTCGAGGCGGGATCGTCGAGAAGAGTAAGGCCCACTCCTACAAGCCCAAGGACTACCAGGGCGCCGCGTTGACCGAAGACATGAGCTTCCCGGTCGGCTTCGTGATGACCAAAAAAGGGACCAAGCTGCTGCGCCTCGGCGACGACGACAAGCTCCACGCGACCGGCAAGACCCTCGACAAGCGGACCTTCCTCGACCTCGGCGAAGAGGTCGAGCTCTCGGGCCGCGCCTACTTCACGGTCATCCCTCACCCGCCCGCGGACGCCGAAGCTGAGCCCGCTGACGCCGCCGACTCGGCCTCACCCGAGGGCGGAGACGAGGAGCCCGAAGACCAGCTCTTCGTCAAGGCCGACGTCATGCGCACGCCGGACCTCCAGCCGATTCCCAAGGGCCTCGACCCCTGGGACCGCTGGATCGACGTCGACATCACCAAGCAGATGTTGGTCGCCTACGAGGGCTCGCGGCCGGTCTATGTCACGCTGGTCTCGACCGGCAAGAAGGGCTCGGACGAGGAGCCCTTCGAGACCCCGACGGGGCGCTTCCGGATCCGCGGCAAGCAGATCACCTCCAACATGGACGGGACGACCGCGACCGACGGCAACTACGCGATCCAGGATGTTCCGTGGGTCATGTACTTCGAGGGCAGCTACGCGCTGCACGGCGCCTTTTGGCACCAGAGCTTCGGCTACGTGCGCAGCCACGGCTGCGTCAACCTCGGGCCCAGCGACGCGCGCTGGCTGTTCGGGTGGTCGACCCCCTTCGTGCCCGAGGGGTGGCATGGCGCCATGGCCAGCGACGAGAACCCCGGCACGACGATCGTGATCCGGCGGTCCGAAGACAAGTAACCCGGGCGACTCGTCCCCTGTAGTTGAAGCTCCTGGCGGAGCGGAGGGGGCGTCGCCGCTCTAACTCTCGAGCGTGAAGTAGAGCAGCTTCACCGCGCGCTCGCCCCAGCGATAGTAGAGGCGGGCCAGAAACAAGCCCGGCCCGAGGCGGCGCAGCTCACCGAGGATCCCCCGCAGGGCGACCGGGTTGGTTGCGACGTCGTAGTCGAGCCGGATCACCACGCCGCCGCCGTCGAGCGCCGGGGCCTCGCGGACGAGGTAGCGCGCGAACTCGAGGCCGCGGCCGGGCGCCAGCCAGGCGTTGGCACCGAACTCGCCGTCGAAGCGCTCGCCTCGCCAGACGCCGCCGACGATCGGGAGCTCGGTCGCGAGCCCGAGCAGCGCGCCGCGAGCCTTGGCGGGCATCCAGTCGAGGCCCGCGACCGCGAGCAGGCGCCCGCGCTTGCGGCCCTGCAGCTCGGTGAGGCTCGCGGGCTCGAGCGTCGCGAAGAGCTCATCGAGGGCCACGATCGACATCCGCGAGAGCGAGGTCGGATCGAGGGCGAGCGTCGAGCTCGCGCGGGCTTTGGGCTCGAGGGCAGACCCAACCATCACAACAGCTCAGCCGGCGTTCGTGAACATCCGAAGGGAGGGCTTGTCGAGCATGACCGTGGTCCCTGGCGGGACGCTGTGGGTCAGCCACACGTTGCCGCCGACCGTCGAGCCGCGACCGATGACGGTGTCGCCGCCCAGGATCGTGGCGCCAGCATAGACGGTGACGTGGTCCTCGAGGGTCGGGTGGCGCTTGGTCGCGCGGCTGCGCTCGCTGACCTCGACCGACATCGCGCCGAGGGTCACGCCCTGGTAGAGCTTGACGTGCTCGCCGATGTGGGTGGTCTCGCCGATCACCACTCCGGTCCCGTGATCGACGAAGAACGAGTCCCCGATCCTCGCGCCGGGGTGGATGTCGATGCCGGTCCGGCCGTGGACGAGCTCGGTCATCATCCGGGGGATCAGCGGGACCCCGCGGCGGTAGAGGTGGTGGGCGATGCGGTGGACGGCGATCGCGGTGACGCCGGGGTACGAGGTGATGACCTCGGCCGCGCTGCAGGCCGCGGGGTCGCCGTCGAGGGCCGCGCGGACGTCGCTTGCGATGACCTCCCGGATCGTGGGGATGTGCGCGAGCAGGTCGATCGCGTGGGTGTGGGCCTCGGCGTGGAGCTCGGGCACGGGCCGCGGTCGCGCGGGCTTGCCCGCGGCGCACTGGATGCCCATCGCCCGGCCGATGATGCGCTCGAGCGCGCGCAGGCTCCGAGCGCAGCGCTCACCGACGAAGTAGCGCGAGCTGAGCTCGTCGACCTCGTCCTCGCCGAGGAAGCCGGGGAACACGAGCGAGAGCAGATCCCCGAGGACTCGATCGACCGCCGCCCGCGATGGCAGGTTGCTGCCGTCGAGGTGGTTGATGTTGCCCTGCTCGGCGTAGGACCCGAGGATGCCCTCGACGAGCAAGGCGAGCTGCCGCTGCGTGTCGGTCACCGGCGGAATGTAGCACCACAGCCTCGGCGACCTGAGCGTCCGAGTCGCGTTCGGACCCTCGATTTTCGATCGCTTTTGGGCGCGAGTGCCAGGCGGATCTACAATCGACCCGCGTGGACAAAGACTCCCCCGATCTCCTCGATGCGCTCGATGACCTCGTCCGCGAGCTGCTGCTCGAGCGAACCGAGGGCCTCGACGCGCCGCAGCTCGCGGCCTTCATTGACGGTTGGGGCAGCCTCCTGCGCCTGCTCGAGCACACGGGCCTGGTCGTGCCCGGGGCGCCGCCCGAGCTCGTCGACGGGCTCGCCGCCATCGTCGCGCGTGTTCGGGAGTCGCAGGCGAGGGTCTTCGACGACGACGACTGAAGGTGGGCGCCGGACCCGCCACATTCGCCGGATCGCCCGCGAGCGGGCGCACCTGGCCGGTCCTGCCATGCGAGCTACCCGCGACTTTGCTGGAGATCCGTGTGTGGCTAGCATCGGATCGCATGGGTGACGAGCTTCATCCGACCCTCATCGGTCTCGAGCCGGCGGAGCTGTGGCGGCAGTTCGATGCGCTGCGTCAGATCCCTCGGCCCTCGCTCCACGAGGCTGGCGTCCGCGCCTACCTGAAGGGCCTCGCCGAGCGCGAGGGCTGGGACTCGGCCACCGACGAGGCTGGCAACATCGTCCTGCGCGTCCCGGGTCGCGGGGCCGGCGTCGACAGCGAGCCCCTCGCGGTCCAGGGCCACATGGACATGGTCTGTGAGAAGCGCAGCGACAGCCCTCACGACTTTCATACGGATCCGATCGCGCTGCGGCGGTCGACGCGGACCTTCCAAGGGCGCGAGCGCGAGGTGCTCCAGGCCGAGGGCACCACGCTCGGCGCCGACAACGGGATCGGTGTGGCCGCGGGGCTGGCCCTGGCCCTGACCCCCGACCTCGTCCACCCCCCGCTCGAGCTGCTGTTCACGGCCGACGAGGAGGAGGGGATGAGCGGCGCGTTCGGTCTCGACCCCGGGCTGTTGACGGCCCGGCGGCTGATCAACCTCGACGCCGAGCTCGAGGGCTGCATCTATCTGTCGTGCGCGGGCGGCCGCGAGCTCCACGCGATCTGGGACCTCAATCGTGACGAGCGTCACCACGGTGATGTGCCCGTTCGCGTGTCGATCCAGGGCCTGCGTGGGGGCCACAGCGGCGTCGACATTCACCGGGGCCGGGCCAACGCGATCGCCGTGCTCGTCAGGCTGCTGACCGCCGAGGGGGTCGACCTCGAGGGCGTGCGCTTCGCCAGCTGTGACGGCGGCGGCCGGGCCAACGCGATCGCCCGGACCGTCGAGACGACCCTGTGGTGCGCGAAGGCGCGCGTCCACGCGCTCGAGCGCGCGCTCGAGACCGCCGGGCGTCAGATCGCCGAGTCGATGGTCGAGGTCGACCCCGAGCTCGCCGTCGGCTTCGTCGAGCTCCCGGCCGAGGACCACGACGCCGTCCCGGGCCCGGTCTCCGCGAGGACCAGCCGCGCGATCCTCGAGGCCCTGCGCGCTCAACCAACCGGTGTGTTGACCTGGTCGGCCGTGATCCCCGGGCTCGTCGAGACCAGCAACAACCTCGGCACGATCTCCACGAGCGGTGACCAGCTGCGCCTCGTCGCGCTCGCGCGCTCGTCGAAGGACGGCGCCGTCGACGGCTTCCAGGATCGCTGTGAGCGCACCCTCGAGGCCTCCGGCGCCACCGTCGAGTATCACCACGGGTTCCCAGGTTGGGAGGCCCGGGTCGACACCGAGCTCCTGCACCAGGCCGAGGCCGCCTACGAGGAGCTGTTCGAGCGCAAGCCCGTGCGCGAGGCGATCCACGCCGGGCTCGAGTGCGGCGTGCTCGGCAACCGCGTGCCCGGGCTCGAGATGATCGCCTTCGGGCCCGACATCTTCGACGCGCACACGCCCGACGAGAGCCTGCCGATCGACACCGTCGAGCCCTTTTGGCGCTTCGTCGTCCACCTGGCGGCGCGCCTCATCTGATCGGAGTGTGCGTCGGGGGCTGGTTCTGCTAGCTTCTCCCGACCCGGGCGGGTAGCTCAGTTGGTAGAGCACCGTGCTTACACCGCGGTGGTCGCAGGTTCGAGTCCTGTCCCGCCCATTGGAGAACCCCCACTGGCTGCGCTAGGATGAGATGAATCGACCGTGATCGTGATGAGAGATGCTCCGGATTTCGCCCGCTAGCGCGCTGAGCCTCGCCGCGCTGATCGCCGGAGGGTGCATCACGGGCGTCAACCCCAACTACGAGGCCGGTCTCGGTTCGGGCGAGGTCGGCGAGGTCGGCGAGAC
>NZ_PVNK01000079.1 GCF_002994615.1 Enhygromyxa salina
GGGGCGAAGCGGTCGAGGTCACGAGCGACCCCGCGGCCCTGGCCCCGAGCGCTCGCACCGATGCGCCGCGCAGCGACGGCCCCGCGCGCCGCCCCCAGACCAAGCCCCAGCCCCGCCGCCTCGCGAGCCCGGCTCCGCGAACCGAGTCGTGGCGCCGGCCCCCGAGCCTCGCAGAGCTCGGCCTCGATTTCGGCCGGCCCAAGCCGAGCACGGAAGCTGACCTCCCTGACCCAAGCGAAGAGGCCGAGGCCGAAACCGACACCCAGACCCAGGCCGAGGCCGAGACCCAGACCGAAGCGCGCCCGGAGCCAGCGGCCAACGAGGCCCCCGCGCCCGCGCCCGAGGCCGAGCCCGGAGTTCCCCAAGCCTGGGCGATCGACTCGGGCTCTCGCAACCAGACCTCCGGCGAGATCGGGCGCCTCGACCAGGAAGCTCCCGAACCACCACCAGCTTCGCCACCCGCGACACCCGCGACCCCCGCGGACGGCGACGCGTTCGGGGACGGCGACGCGTTCGGGGACGACGACGAGTTCGCCCCGGTCGACGTCAAGGTCGCCGAGCCCGCGCACGAGTCGCTGACGTCCAAGCGCCTCAAACCCCGCGACAGCGACGACGCCCGCGGGCCCCTGCGCGAGTCCTCGATCTCGACCGAGGAGGTCCCCACGCTCGACCGCCCCAGCGACGACACCCCGCTCGCGGCCGACGATCTCGACAGCGCCGAAGCCGAGCGCGACCACCAGCCTGCGCCGGGCGGATCCAACATCGGGCTGTGGGTCGCGGGCATCGCCATCCTCGCGGTCGCGGCCGGGACCTTCGCCTTCAAAGACAAGATCTTTGGCGACCGCACCGAGCAGCCCGCATCCAAGACACCCGAGCCCGCCGCCAAGCAGCCCGAGGTCAAGTCCGAGACCAAGCAGCCCGACACCGGCGCCGCCCCCAGCGAGGCCGGCGAGCCGCGGGCGACGGGCGGGACCGAGACCGGGCCCGCCGAAGTCAACAGCGACGCGGGTGACGACGGCGCCGCCCTGAGCGAAGAACAACTGGCCGAGATCGACGGCAAGCTCCGGTCGGCCCACAACCACTTCAAGACCTTCCGCAACGGCGAGGCGGCGATGGAGATCATCGAGGAGATCCTCGAGGGCGCGCCCAACCACGCGCCCACGCTGCTGCTGCGCGCCGAGGTCCTGGCCAACAAAGGGCAGCTCGACGAGGCCCTCGCGTCGGCCCGAAGGGCCAAGCTCGCCGACCCCGAGCTCCCCGCGGTCTTCGCCACGCTCGGCGGGCTGCTCGAAGCCGTCGACGACAAACAAGGCGCGCTCGAGGCCTACGAGCGCTACCTCGAGCTCGAGCCGAGCGGTCAGCAAGCCGTCGTGATCAAGAAGTTCGTGGCCCGGCTCTCCCGCGACCTCGGCCAGTGAGCGGGTCACCATGACCATGGCACGAGTGCTCGCCATCGAGTCGTCCTGTGACGAGACCGCCTGCGCCGTGGTCGACGGCCTCCGCGTGCGCAGCAGCGTCGTGGCCTCGCAGATCGAGGTCCACGCGCCCTTCGGTGGGGTCGTGCCCGAGCTCGCCAGCCGCCACCACCTCGACTCGCTCGCGCCGGTGATCCGCGCCGCGATCGAGCAGGCCGGGCTCGAGCCGACGAAGCTCGGCGCCCAGCTCGACGCCCTCGCGGTCACCGACTCGCCCGGCCTCGTCGGCGCGCTGCTCGTCGGTGTTCAGGCCGCGCGGGGCCTCGCGCTCGCGACCGGGCTGCCGCTGTTCGGGGTCCACCACATGGAGGGCCACCTGTTCTCGGCCTTCATCGCCGACGACTCGACCGCCAGCGAGCCCGAGCCCTTCGCCCCTCACCTCGCGCTGCTCGTGTCCGGCGGCCACACCGAGCTCGTCGAGGTCCACGGCCTCGGTCGCTACGAGCTGCTCGGCGCCACGCGCGACGACGCGGCCGGCGAGGCCTTCGACAAGGTCGCCAAGCTGCTCGGCCTCTCCTACCCCGGCGGACCGATCATCGATCGACTCGCCGCCGAAGGCGACCCGAGCGCCGTGGCCTTCCCCCGCGCGATGCTCCGCAGCAAGGACTTCGACTTCTCCTTCGCGGGCCTCAAGACCGCCGTCGCCGTCCACCTCGAGCGCGAGGGTCAGCCGCGATCGCGCGCCGAGCTCGCGGATCTGTGCGCGTCGTTTCAGGCCGCGGTCGTCGACGTGCTCGTGGCCAAGACCTGCGCGGCCCGACGCGCCCGCGGCTGCGAGCGGGTCCACGTCGTCGGCGGCGTGGCGGCCAACGCGGGCCTGCGCGCGCGCTTCGACGACGCCGCGGCGCGCGAGGGCTTTCGCCTGGTCACCGCGCCGCTTCGCTACTGTGGTGACAACGCCGCGATGATCGCCGCCGCAGCCGCGGCCCACGTCGCCGAGGGCCGCGCGCCCCGGGTCGTCGTACAGTCCAGCGTCGCGCTCGACGAGGCGCGAGCGACCCCATGAGCGACACCTCCCGCGGGATCCCTTCGCCTGGTGAGCTCCTGCGCCGCTACGGTCTGTCGCCGCGCAAGAGCTGGGGCCAGAATTTCCTCCACGCCCGCGAGATCCACGAGGAGATCGTCGCGGCGGTCGCCGGTTTTGGCGGCGCCGCACCGGCCACGACGATCATCGAGATCGGCGCCGGCCTCGGCACCCTCACCGCCCACCTGCTCGCGACCGGCGCCGTGGTCGAGGCGATCGAGCGCGACCGAGATCTCTGCACCGTCTTGCGCGCCGAGCTCGGCGATCAGCCCCGCTTCGTGCTCCACGAGGCCGACGCCGTGCGCTTCGACTATTCGGCCCTCGCGAAGCCGCGGATCGAGGCGGGTGAGGCCCGGCCGGCGGTCGTCGGCAACCTCCCCTACCAGCTGACCGGCCCGCTCTTGTTCGCGCTGCTCGACCACGATCAACGGACGGGCCCCTGGGTCGTCATGGTCCAGCGCGAGGTCGCCGACCGGCTGTGCGCCGAGCCTGGGTCCAAGCGCTACGGCGGCGTGACGGCGGCGCTGTCTCGGGTCCGACGGATCTCTCGGGTCTGCTCCGTCGCGCGCGGGTGCTTCTTGCCGCCGCCGCGGGTGGACTCGGCCGTGCTGCGCTTCGATCCCCGCGCCTCGCCCCTCGGCGAGGTCGCGGATCCGGCGGGCTACCTGCTCCTGGTTCGGACCTGCTTCCAACGTCGCCGCAAGACCCTGACCAACGCGCTGGCCGGCGTCGCGACCCGCGAGCAAGCCCTGCGCTGGATCGCCGCCGCCGAGCTCGACCCGATGATCCGGCCCGAGCGCCTCGGGCCCGCACAGTTCGCCGCCCTCCAGCGCGCGCGCGAGGCCGAGGGCTGACATGCCCGAGCTGCCCGAGGTCGAGTCGGTCCGTCGGGGCATCGTCCGCGCGCGCATCCGCGAACCCGTGACCTCGGTCTGGCGCTCGAAGCTCCCCCTGCGCGTCGGCAAGCACTGGCAGCGGAAGCACGAGCAGCTCGGGATCCTCGTCGGCGCGGTGCCTGGCAAGGTCCGACGGCGCGGCAAGTACCTGCTGTGGCACCTGCACGCCGACGCGAACGCCGACGACGACGAGCTCGTGCTCCTGATCCATCTGGGCATGTCGGGTCGCTGCGGCATCGCCCAGCCCGACCAGACCCGAGTCGCCCACACTCACCTCGTGCTCGGCTTCGCCGATGGTCGGCAGCTGCGCTTCGTGGATCCGCGTCGCTTCGGAGGGCTGCGGGCCGGCACCCTGAGCGAAATCTACGACCGGGATCCGATCGCGAGCCTGGGCCCGGAGCCGCTCGCGCGCAGCTTCGGCGGGCCGACGCTCGAGCACAGCCTCGGGCGCAGCCGCAGGGCCCTGCGCGACGCCCTGCTCGATCAGCGCGCCGTCGCCGGGATCGGCAACATCTACGCGATCGAGGCCTGCTTCGACGCTGGCCTCCACCCCCTGCTCCCGGCCTGCCGCCTCGCCCCGAGCGCCTGGCAGCGCCTGGCCGACGCCCTCGTGACCGCGCTTCGACGCGGGATCGCCAACGGAGGGACGACCCTCAAGGACTTCCGCAACGTGACCGGCAAGGTCGGGCGCAACCAGGATGATCTTCGCGTCTACGGGCGCGCCGGCCAGCCCTGTCCCCTGTGCACCACGCCGCTGGTCGCCTTCGTCCACCAGGGTCGCAGCGGGGTGTTTTGTAGGCGATGCCAGGCGAAGCCGCGGACCCGACGCGTCGCCTGACATACCTGACCTAAAAAGTGGGCTGGGTCGTGGCCCCCGCGTCGCCGCGTGGTGAAGGCCCGGGGCAAGTCCCGACTCGAACCACGCATTTGCACTGGCTGTGCCATCGGCTTTGCCTGCATTTTCAGCCTCCGAGTTCTACCGACCGTCAGAAAAATAGCTGTCTCCGCGCCATGCGTCAGATTTTTGACTGCCCCCTGATGCGGCGTCCCATGCGCCCATTCTCGCCAAGCCTCCGCTCCATCCTCCGATCTGTCCTGCGATCCATCCTCCAGCTATGTGAGCTCAGCATGATTCACAAACTCGATAAAGCTCAGATCTCCAACGATCCAGCGCCGTTCTCCGACCCTCATGGCTCCGGCGCACGACCCAACCCAACCTTGCGGGCGCCGAGACGTGATCCCGTCCGTTGAGGTCTCCTGATGGGTACCGCCACGCTCGCTTGGTCCTCCAGCTCCGACGCTCACCGCCCGGACTTGCCTCCCACACGGTTGGGAACGCAAATTCGAAGGGTCGCAGGAGCGAAGGAGACCATGACCGCGGACGACAAGGCCCTCGCCGCCGCCGACCTCCCCGAGGGAGGCCGGAGCGATGAGGATCTGATGTCGGCGTTCCGTGACGGCGAAGGGGCAGCCTTCGAGGAGCTCGTCACCCGGCACAAGCGCGGGCTCTACAACTTCCTCCTGCGAAGCGTGCACAACCACAGCCGCGCCGAGGAGATGCTCCAAGAAGTCTTCCTCCGCGTGATCCGGGCCAAGGATCGCTACCAGCGAACCGCCCGGTTCACGACCTGGATCTACACCATCGCCCGCAACCTGTGCGTCGACGAGAGCCGCCGCCAAAAGTTTCGCCGCACGCTCCCGCTCGAGGCCAAGCGTCGCGGTCGCGGCGGAGATGCCGGGCTCAGCATCCTCGACGTGACCAAGGCCGGCCAGGTCGACACCGACGCCGCCTCCGAGGCCCCAAAGATCCGCGACCGGGTCGCCGCCGCGATCGAGAAGCTGCCCGACGACCAGCGCGAGGTGTTCATCATGCGGCAGTTCGGCGGCCTCTCGTTCAAGCAGATCGGCGAGGCCGTCGGCGCGCCAGAGAACACGGTCAAGTCACGCATGCGCTACGCTCTCGACAAGCTCCGCGGCGAGCTGCGTGACATCGACCCACGCGAGCCGGCGGCCGCCGGCGAGAAAGCATCCGCAAGTGGCTGACTTCGACGCACGACAGCTCGACCAGCTCGAAGACGCCCTCGAGCGTCTCGAGAGCATCGACGACCCCGCGTCGCTCGAGCTGTCCCCGGCGTTGACCGAGCGCCTCGCCGAGTACCAAGACGTGCTCGCGCTGTGTCGTGACGCCTACCCGCTCGAGACCCCCTCCGACGAGCTGTTGGCAGAGGTCATCGCCGAAGCCCACGAAGTCAGCCGCCGCCCCAAGCTCCGCGACGGCCTCCGCCCCGACGCTCAAGACAGCAGCTGGCCTCGCTTTTGGGAGCGCTGGCGCGGGACCTTGATTCCGGGCCTCGCCCTGAGCGCGACCGCGGTCGCGGTCTTGTGGGTGCTCGAGCCCAAGCGCGAGCTCGACTCGGCCCAAGACCTGCTCACCGACAACGGCGACGCCGACCAGCGCGAGCGAGACGACAACGCCGACCGCGAGCGGTCCCAGCCCGCGAGCGAGCCGAGCGTCGACGAGGCTCGCGCCACGCCCGAGGCCGACGAGCCCGCGCCCGAGCTCGGCGCCGACGACCCCAAAGAGATCCCGGGCGAGACCCCCACTGAGAAGGTCGGCCACACCGAGGCCCCGACCCGGCCGAGCTCGAAAGCCAAGAAGTCCAAGTCGGGCGCCAGCGCGCCCACGCCCGAGCCCGCGCCCACGCCCCTGACGAAAGACGAGACCTGGACCAGCCTCGAGCGCGCAAACGCAGCGCGGCGGACCGGCGACTGCGACCGCGCCCGCTCGATCTACGAAGACATCATCGCCGCCAGCTCCGACGGCCTCGCCGTCGCCCGTGCGAAGGCCGGCATCGGCCTGTGCTTCGAGCAAGTCCGCCACGACTCCAAAGCGGCCACGTGGTTCGAGGCAGCCCGCTCGGCCAGCCCCGGCATCGACGCGTGGATCAACACCCAGCGCGACGAGCAGCCGATGCCCGGCGAGAAGAAGCAACGCAACAAAAAGCTCGCGTCGCCCGAACTCGACTCGATCTAGCCCCTTGAAAACGAGAACGCCTGAGTCGAGCGCGCGGCGCTTGATCCAGGTCTCGCAGGCTGCTGAACAACCCGCGCGGCAAGGTCGCGATCAGCCACCGAGCATCAGCGCGGCCTGACGCTCGGCGAGGGCGGCGATCGTCATCGAGGGCGGGATGCCGGGGGCGCGCGGGTAGAGGGATCCGTCGGCGACGAACAGACCCGGGTGACCGAAGACCTCGCCGCGGTGATCGACGACGCCGTCGCCGGGGTGACTGCCGATGCCCGCGCCGCCGAGGGGGTGCACGCTCGCAATCCCACGCTTGCCCCGACCGCTCGGCGCGTTGATCCAGGCCAGCCGCGGCCGATAGGCGGCGCTGATCCGCGCGGCCTCAGACTCGATCGCCTCGAAGATCTCGGGGTCGAGGTCGCGCCCGACCTCGGTCCGCAAAAACTCGCCGTCAAAGCCGAGCGCGCCGGTCGAGGCGTCGGCGCCCATCGCTAGCAGGAGCCCGGAGGTCCCGAGCAGGCGCTGGACGATCTTTGGCAGGGGCAGGGCCGAGAGCGGGAGGCCGGCCTCGCCGACGAGGTAGCGCAGGGGCCCGTCACCGTGCTCGGGCACGCGCAGGTAGGCGTTGGACGAGGGCCCCGCGCCCGAGTCGTGCAAGTGGGCCCGCGCGGCGACGAACAGCGCGCCGAGGTCGGCGTTGGGTGAGAAGCCGTGGCCCAGGGTCATCGGCAGCCGCGTGAGGCTGCGGTGGCGATCCCGGGCGGCGAACAGCAAGCGCAGGGTGTTGAGGGTCCCGGCAGCGAGGACGAGCTTGTCGGCGACCGCCCGGTGCTGCCGCCCCTCGCCGTCGCGGTGATCGATGTAGCGCAGCTCGTAACCACCGCCGCGCGCGGCCGGGAGCTCGCCGACCGCCACGACCTCGGCCAGGGCCCGCAGCTGCGCGCCGGCCTGGAGCGCCGCGGCGACGTAGGTCAGATCCATGGTCGTCTTGGCCAGGGTCGGGCAGCCGAGCACACACTCGCCGCAATGAATGCAGGTGGTCTGGGTGACGCCGGCCGCGTTGACGACCCGCTGCGGGTGCGCGGGATCCTTGCCCCACGCGATCGCGAGATCGGGGTAGGTCGGTCGCGCGCCCCCGGCCTCGTCGACGGCGCGCTCGAACGCCCGGTTCTTGGCGGGTCGCTGCGGGACCGGAGCCGGCCGCAACATCGCGCGCACCCGCTGGTAGTGCGGCGCGAGCTCGGCGGCGTCGAGCTCGGCCGGGAACGCGTCGAAGAAATCGGGCCCCGGCTCGGCCTGGATGTTGGTGTAGACCAGCGAGCCCCCGCCGACGCCGCTGCCCGCGACGGTCACCAGACGCTCGAAGCGGTGGACCTCGAACAGCCCGTCATGGTTGACCGACAGCTCGCGCGCGACCCGACCCCGCGCGACCCGGACGTTGCGCACGAACTTGCGGCTGCCGACGACGCCGCGCGGCCAGCTGCGACGAACGCCGCGGTCGCGCGCGAGCTGCTCGCCGGCCGGACCCCACCACGGACCCCGCTCGAACATCAGCACCCGCATGCCACCCTCGGCCAGACGCGCCGCCGTGGCCGAGCCACCGAACCCGGTTCCGACGACCATCACGTCGAAGCGATCGGCGTCCACGGCATCCACTATGCCACGGCTGACCGCTTCGACCACGCGCGGCCGGGCTCAGGGCAAATCGCGCGAGAGAAACTCGAGGATGCTGGCGACCGGGACGCCGGAGCTGCCCTCGATGTTGACGCCAAAGCCCTTGTCGACGATCGCCGGTCCGGCGATGTCGACGTGCATCCAACGCTTGCCCTCGGCGAATTGCTCGAGAAACAGCCCGGCGGTGAGCGCCCCGCCGGCGCGCTCGCCGGTGTTGCGCAGATCCGCGATCTTGCTGTCGAGCATGGCCATCAGAGGCTTGGGCAGGGGCAGGCGCCACATGTCCTCACCCGCACGCTCACCCGCGGCGAGCCACTCCGACGCGAGCGCGTCGTCACGGGTCATCACGCCACAGATGTGCGGCCCGAGGGCGACGATGCACGCGCCGGTCAAGGTCGCAAAGTCGATGACGAGGTCCGGCTCGAGCGAGGCCGCGAACACCAGCGCGTCGGCCAGGGTCAGCCGACCCTCGGCGTCGGTGTTGTTGATCTCGACGGTCTTGCCGTTCGACGCCCGGAACACGTCGCCGAGGCGGTAAGCGTTGCCGCTAACCATGTTCTCGGCCGCGGCCGAGATCACGTGGACCTCGTAGGGCAGCTCGAGGTGCGCGATCCCGTGCATCGAGCCGATGACCGCCGCGGCGCCGCCCATGTCGAGCTTCATCTGCAGCATGCCGTCGCTCGGCTTGATCGAGTAGCCCCCCGAGTCGAAGGTCACGCCCTTGCCGACCAGACAGATCCGGCCCTTACTCGGGCCCTTGGGCCTGTAGCTCAGGTGAATGAATTTGGCCGGCTCGCTGCTGCCGCGCGCGACCGCGAGGTAGAGCCCCATCGATCGGCTCTCGCACGCCTCGACGTCGAGGATCTCGCAGCGCACGTCGTGGCCGGCCTCGCGCAGCTCGCCCGCGAGGGTGCTGGCGGCCTCGGCGAGGAAGCTGGGGGTGACGAGCTCGGCCGGGCCGTTGCCGAGGTCTCGGGCCTTGGCGATCGCCGCGGCGACGATCTGCCCGCGACGACTCCCACGTTGACGAAGATCCGCGTCACCTTCTGCCACGACCGTGACCGCCTCGAGCGTGCCCGGGCCGCGCTTGTCCTCGCCGAGGTAGCGATCGTAGCCGTAGCCGGCCAGCTCCAGCCCTTCGGCGACCAGCTTGGCGACCCGCTCGTGGTCGTCCCCGAGCTTGCCTCGCAGATCCAAGATCAGCGCCCGGACCCCCGATTCCTTTGCTGCGCGCGCGGCATCGAAGGCCAACTTGCGCAGAGCCGCCGTCTCGTCGAGCGTCTCGACCCCAAGCAACAGCACCTGGCAAAACCCCCCTTCCTCAGTTGAGAAGCGGAAGCTGTCCCCGGCGTTACCTTCGAATCGGGAGTTGATGAGAGCTGTACCCACGCCCTGGCCAAAGCGTCGAGCGACGCTATCGATCTCGTCCTTCGCCACAGCGATGACGAGCAGATTGTCGGCCTGAGTGCGCGGGATTTCGGAGGCCCAGTCGATCTGAAGCATAGACGACATGAACCTACACGACCCGCGGTGAGCGGAGCCAGCACCATTTGACCCCAAGCTGGGGGGGTGACCGAGCTCAGTGTCGCTTCTTCTACCTGAACGAAGCATCAGTGATGCATAGATGTCATTAGTTGTCATGAAGGATCGCTCAACTTCCTACAAAGATCACTCAACTTCCTATAATTGAGTATCAAAGTTGTTAATTAGTGTTGACATGCATGATCCTGCTCTGTACGGTGCGCGATACCGTCACCCTGAAGGAGGGTCCACCGATGAATACTCAGGCTACCGAGGAAGCGAAATCCGCGACCAAGAAGAAGGCGACCAAGAAGAAGGCCGCCAAAAAGAAGGCCGCCAAGAAAAAGGCGACCAAAAAGAAGGCTGCCAAGAAGGCCGCCGCCAAGAAGAAGCCGGCCAAGAAGAAGGCCGCCAAAAAGAAGGCCGCCGCCAAGAAGAAGCCGGCCAAGAAGAAGGCAGCCAAGAAGAAGGCAGCCAAGAAGAAGACCGCCGCCAAGAAGAAGCCGGCCAAGAAGAAGGCCGCCAAGAAGAAGGCCGCCGCCAAGAAGAAGCCGGCCAAGAAGAAGGCCGCCAAGAAGAAGGCCGCCAAGAAAAAGGCCGCCGCCAAGAAGAAGCCGGCCAAGAAGGCCGCCAAGAAGAAGGCCGCCGCCAAGAAGAAGCCGGCCAAGAAGAAGGCCGCCAAGAAGAAGGCCGCCGCCAAGAAGAAGCCGGCCAAGAAGGCCGCCAAGAAGAAGGCCGCCAAGAAGAAGCCGGCCAAGAAGGCCACCAAGAAGAAGGCCGCCGCCAAGAAGAAGCCGGCCAAGAAGGCCACCAAGAAAAAGACGGCTCGCAAAGCGGCCGCGAAGAAGTAGCCCAGCGCTCGCTTCCACAAGCCGCCGGGGTTCCTCCGGCGGCTTTCGTATGTCCGGCGAAGCTCGCCGCTCCGTCCTCGGCTCACGCTCGCACTGGTGGACCCGCGATCGTCGAGCCGAGGGCGGAGGTCAGGCCAGCTCGCGCGCGAAGGCTCGCAGGTTGGCGTAGGCCCGCGGCCCATCGAAGAGCAAGGTCAGCGGCTGCCCGGCTTCCGCACGCTCGGCCGCCAGGTCGGCGAGGGCGTAGGCGAGGATCTCCGCATGGCTCGAGCGCAGGCGGGCATCTTTGCCTCCGCCGATCCGCAGCCACCCGGCGCCCTCGAACTCGAGCAGCTGACCGGTCATCGCAAACGCTGGCGCGACGACCTCGACCCCGAGCGGCCCCCCGAACGCGGCCGCGTCGGCGGAGCTCCACAGACCTTCGGGCTCCCAGACCAGCTTCGGCTCGTCGGGGCCGAGCCCGCTGACGAAGCTGGTGAAGCGCCGACGCGAGAGGCTGCCGGGGCTGAAGCTCGACGGCGTCCGGATCATGACTCGCTGGGCACCGAGGGCCTCGGCGCACAGCTTCGTGATCTCCCAGGCCTGGGCGATCGCCCCGCCCCGGAAGTGCCCGTAGTCCCCGGGCTTGGCGTCGAGGCTTCGGTTGCTCCCCACGACGACGCCATCGCCGGCCTCGTGGGTCAGGTAGTGCCAGGCGTAGGGGACCAGCTCGACGCCGGGGTGCCGCGCGAGGACACGCTCGCCCATGCGCCGCGCCGCCGCAGCCCGCGGCGGGTTGAGAAAGGTCGAACGCAGGACGACGAGCCCGATCGGGTCGTCGCGCCGCCCTCCGCTCAGCACGGCCTCGTCGTCGAGGACCACGCCTAGGCGCATCCCGGAAGAATCCTCAGGCGTCATCGTCTTCGCCATTGCCATCATTGTGGTTCGCGGGGCTCGGTGCCAGTGGTGGCGGCGCGTCCAGATCTGCGCCGAAGTCCCAGCCCTCGTCGAGCGCGGGTGTGGCCAGCTTGGCCTTGGGCGCCGCGGGCTTGGGCGCCTTCAGTCCGGGGATGCTCGGGGGCGCGACCGGGCCGGCCTTGGGCGTGACCCCGGGCAGCGGCGGGGCCGCCTTGGCCGGGCTCGGCTCGGGCGCCGGCTCGGGCGCCGGGCGGGCGGGCAGCACCGGGCCGCGCTTGACCGTCGACGGCGGCGCGAACTTGGGCACCGCGCCGAAGTCGGGCAGGTCGAACAGCGAGGAGCCCGACTTGGCGCTCGGGCTCGGGCTCGGGCTCGCGGGCTCGTCCTCGGCGTCAAACAGCGCCGAGCGGAACATGCCGCCCGACGAGTTCGACCCGATCGGTCGGATGCCGCTGGCGCTCGCGGGGTCAGGCTCGAGCTCGGACTCGGGCAGCTTGGGACGCACGCCTGAGTTCAGCGCCGCCCGGGCGAGACTCGCGAGGTCGAGGTCGTCATCGTCGTCGCCTGCATCGGCGGGTGGCTCGGGGCTCGCCTGTTCGGTCGCGGCGTCCGCGTCCGCGTCCGCGTCCGAAGCGGCGCTGCTGTCGTCGTCGTCCGCGTCGTCTGTCTCGTCCGCGTCACTCTCGTCCGCGTCATCACTCTCGTCCGCGTCGTCTGTCTCGTCCGCGTCACTCTCGTCCGCGTCAGTCTCGTCCGCGTCGTCTGTCTCGTCCGCGTCGTCCGTCTCGTCCGCGTCAGTCTCGTCCGCGTCGTCACTCTCGTCCGCGTCACTCTCGTCCGCGTCGTCGCTCTCGTCCGCGTCAGTCTCGTCCGCGTCAGTCTCGTCCGCGTCACTCTCGTCCGCGTCACTCTCGTCCGCGTCACTCTCGTCCGCGTCGGCATCCTCATCGACATCGAGCTCGGCGCTGTCGGCGTTGCGATCTTGCTCACGACTCGCCTCCGCGTCCGCCTCGGCCACGTCGCCGGGGAGGTCGGCCTCGGCGCGGGCGTCCGTGTCGACGCTGGTCTCTTCGGCGCCCTGCTTCGCGGCCCCGTCGGGGCCCCGAGTCTCAGCCTCTCGCTCGCCCTCGTCAGTTGGAAGCTCGCTCGGCTGAGCTCCGTCCGCGCGGCGGCCCTCGGCCTTCGCCTTCTTGCGCGCGTCTCGGCGAGCCTGCTTGCGACCCTTCTTGCCCTTGAGCTTGTCCTTGCCCTTCTTGCCCTTGCCCTTGCCCTTGCCCTTGCCCTTGGTCCCGGCTCCGCCGTCATCGGCCTTGCGCTCGCGCTTTTGCTTGGCCTTGAGAAAGGGGCGCAGCCCCTTCTTGCCGCGCTTGAGCAGATCCTTGGCGAGCTGATCCCCAGCTTCGTCGACCGCGGCCTCGGCGGCCTCGATCAACGCGGCGGCCTTTTCGGGCTGATCGCAGCGCTGCAGGGCCAAGACCAGGCCCGCGAGCACGCGCGGGTGGCCGCCAAAGCCCTCGCGCGCCTGCTCGAGGTGGGCGAGGGCGTCGCTGTTGTGACCCGACTCGGACAGCAGCACCGTGCCGTAGTTCAGGTGGTCGAGGTCCGAGAGCTGGTCGAGCTTGGCGAGCTTGCTCAGCAGCGCCCGAGCCTCCTTGCGATCTCCGGCGAGGGTCAGCGCGTGGGCCTGGGCCGAGATCAGCTCGGCCTTGTCACCGGGATGGTTCGAGACCCGCTCGGCCTCGGCGAAGGCCTGCGCCGCCGCCCGACCGTCATCGACGGCGAGGTGGAGCTTGGCCTCCTGGATCCGGACCCACGCGTGGGGCGCGAGCAGCTTGACGGTGACGTTCCCGCGCAGCTCCTCGAGCAGGCTGTGGGCCTTTCCTCGATCGACCGCGTCGACCCTGGCCGCGAGCCGCTCGAACACCAGCGAGTGCGCGAGCATCGGGATCGCGAAGAAGGCCGCGACCCCGAGCACGGCCAGCGCCCAGCCATAGATGCTGACGTACTCGGCGAGCACGAAGCCGCCCACGATCAGCACGATCGCAACCCACCCGCGCAGGAGCCACGAGGCCATGGGCCTGCCCGACTGTCGCCATAGCTCCGCGGGGATCTTTGGCGTCGCCGGATCTATCGTCGCGATCGTACCGGACACGGTCGCGCAAAATGCCTCACTGCGCGCAACGGGGCAAGGCCGGGCTAGATCCCAACCGGCGCGGGGCGCATATCAGCGTCTACGGGCGGATTCGCCCGCCGTAGCGGCGATCACAGCTCCCGCCCGCGACCCGGACCCTCGACCCGTCGCGCGGCGCGGGTGTCGGGATCGGCGCTGTCATGCCCCGCCCGTGCTCTTGTTGATCGCGTCGTCGAGGCGATCGAGCAGCACGTAGATGAACAGGGCCACGGCCGCCGCGATCCCGGCGAGGACCAGGAAGAAGTTGACCGGCGTCATCGAGCTCTGGATGCCACCAAAGAAGCCCGAGAAGTTGTTCCCAAACGCGGTGGCCAAGAACCACCCGCCCATCGCGAGCCCGACGAGGCGCTTGGGCGCGAGCTTGGTGACCAGCGAGAGCCCCATCGGAGACAGGAGCAGCTCGCCGATCGTGATGATCCCATAGAAGCCGACCAGCCACAGGCCCGAGACCTTGGCCGCGCCGCCGTCGGTGAACATCCCGCCGAGGGCCATGAGCAGCAGCGAGGCGGTGGTCAGGCACAAGCCATAGAAAATTTTGCGCGCGGTCGAGATCTCTTTGCCGCGCGCGACCAGCCACGCGAAGAAGCCGACGATCAGCGGGGTGAAGCCGACCACGAACAGGGCGTTGAGCGACTGAAACAGCTCGGGGTTGATGACCTGGACCCACTTGCCGGGCGGCAGCTCCTCGGGCGGGTGGCCAAATTTCTCGGCGTAGCCCTCGTAGAGCTCGGCGTAGGTCTCGTCGCTGACCACGTAGGTCGGGTAGGCCCCGTCGGGGCCCTCGCGCATCAACGCCACGCGCAGGTCAGCGGACAGCTGCTCGGGGATGTTGACGGCCACGGTCGGCGCGCCGTGGGAGTCGGTGCCCTCGACGACCTCGAGCTCGCCGTCGGGGTAGATCGCGGTCGAGAACTGCCACACGGCGGCCTTGTCGGCGTCGAGCTTGGTGACCTCCACGAGCGGGTCGAATTCCTCGACCGAGAGCTCGGGGTTCGCGGCGAGGATCTCGGCCAGGGTCTCGTGATCCATCCGCTTTTGCCCGTACATCCGGGCGACGCTGGCGTCGTCGACGACCACGAGGCTGTCTTTGCTGGGCCGCGGCACGTCCTCGGCGGCGTTGCCGTAGTAGCTCGGCAGCCCGTCTTGCTGGAACAGGCTCGGCGCCGGGATGTCGCGCGCGGTCATGTCGTTGGCCCACTGCGTCATCGCCGAGCCGTTGAGGTGCAAGACCATGAAGAAGGTCCCGCCGGCCACGTAGATCGGCAGCAGCGCGAGCAAGCCCGGCTTCTCCTTGTCGACCGCGGTGACCCCGAGGCGGACGAAGAACACGATGATCGGGATCATCCCGGCCAGGAACCCAACGATCGCCGGGCGGACCGGGCCATCGGGCATGTAGGTGCTCGACAGCCAAAAGCCCAGGCCCCCGAACACGAAGGCCGGGAGCAAGATCTTGAGAAAGACCTCGCCGAAGCCCGTGTCGTCCTCGCTGCGCTCGGGCTGGCGGTCGGCGACCTCGAGGGTCTTCCAGCTCAGCGCCAGGATCGTCACGCCGATCAGCAGGCCGATCGACGCGACCAGGAAGGTCGCCTCCCAGTTGAACTTGTTGCGGACCGCCGAGCTCAAGAACGAGGCCACGAAGGCCCCGATGTTGATGCCCATGTAGAAGATGTTGAAGCCGGCGTCGCGCTTGGGGTCTCCGGGCTCATAGAGGTTGCCGACCATGACCGAGATGTTGGGCTTGAACAGCCCGTTGCCGATCACCAGGCCGATCAAGCCGTAATAGAAGTAGGTCTCGCCCCGGCTCATCAAGAACAGCCCGGCGGACATGATCAGCCCGCCGATGACCACGGCCTTGCGGTAGCCGAGGTAGCGATCGGCGAGCAGCCCGCCGGGGAAGGGCGTGAAATAGACGAAGGCGAGGTAGAGCCCGTAGATTTCGTTGCCGTCGGCGGCCGGGAGCCCGAGCCCGCCGCGCTCGAAGTCGGTCACGTAGAGCAGGAGCACGTTGAGCATCGTGTAGAAGGCCAGGCGCTCCCACATCTCGATGAAGAACAGCTGGTAGAGCCCTTTGGGGTGTTTGCGGGATTTCGTCTCGGCCATTCACTCACCTCGCGTCGGTCCGCGGATCATCGCTTTCGTGCCAACGCGGGGCAAGCGAGGGCGAACTCTGCTCGTCAGGGCCCGCCGCGGCTCTGCTACCATCCCTGCGCGCCCACGACTGGGCACCCGAACACGTGAGCACCAGTCCCGATCTCAGCCACTTCGTTCAACACCGCCAGCTCGACGTCTACGAGCAGAGCATGGCGCGTCAGGGTTACGCCTACGGCGTGGATCTTCGGCGCTCGCGCTGGCTCGCGACCTCGACCGTCGGCAACGCCCTGGTCCGCACGGTCGACCGCGCGTGGCCCCGGCTCGCCGAGCACCTCCTCGCCGAGGAGCTGCTCGACGCCCAGACCGCGCCGACGAGCCTCCTGCGCGAGCTCGCGGTCCACATGAACCTCCTGCGCGCGCCGCTGCCCGCGGTTCGGCTGCTGCGGCCGCCGCAGCGCGGTCGCTGGCCGCTGGTCACGGCGATCGGGTCCACGCGCGGGAGCTCGCTGTGGCTGGTCCTCGACGCCGAGGCGCTCCTCGCTCTCGACGCGGACAAGCGCGCGTTCGTGCTCGGCGCCGGGCTCGGCCACCTCCACTGCGACCACGCGGTGTTCTTCGCCGCCCACTTCCTCGCCAACCGCCGCGAGGGCAATTCCAGCATCCGCACGCTGCAGTCGGCGCTGACGCCGTGGACCAAGGTCATGACCTTCTCGGCGGATCGCGCGGGCTTGCTCGCGTGCGGTCGCTTGGCGACCGCGGTCTCGGTGATCGAGAACCCGCCGATCGCGATCGGCGATGACCCCGAGCCGCGCTGGCTGCCGCCGCTGCCCTCGCCGGTCGAGCGGATCCAGGCGATCGAAGAATTCGCCCGCTCGTCGGTGTTTGCTCGGGTCGTGGCCATGCGCGCGCGCCAGCGTGAGCTGGCCCGCAGCGTCGGCGACGCCGCGCCCCCGAGCGTGCCCTCTGGCTCCGAGGGGCGAGCCACGCCGCCACCGGCGCCCGAACCCGAGCCGATCCACGTCCCCGCCGACGCCTGGTCCCTCGCTCGAGTCGACGCCCGCCTCACCGCTCGCCTCAACCTTCTCTGACGACCATGCTGGACGATCTCCCACCCCCCTCGAGCTCGGCGTCACCCTCGGCGTCACCCTCGGCCGGCATCGCCGCGCTGGCCGACGCCGCGACCCGACTGTCTCAACTCGCGACCGAGCTCGGGCACCGAGACGTCGCCGAGGCGATCCGCGACGACGCCAAGCGCCGCCTCGACGACGGCCGCGTGCGCGTCGTGGTCCTCGGCGAGATCAAGCACGGCAAGACCACGCTGATCAACGCCCTGCTCGGCGAGGCCCTGCTGCCGGTCGGCGTGACCCCGACGACCGGGGCCGTGGTTGCGATCCGCGTCGACCCCGAGCAGACCCGGACGGGGACCTATCTCCTGGCCCCAAGCGGCGAGCGCAGCGAGCTCGACGCCGAGCGCTTCGAGGCCCTCGCGCGCGGCAAAGATCACGACCAGGCCCGCCGCGTCCCCGAGCTGCTCGTCGACCCCGAGCGCCTGCCCGCGACCCTCGAGCTGATCGACACGCCCGGCTTCAACGACATCGATCGCTTCCGCGCCGCCGTCAGCCGCAGCGAGCTCCCCCGCGCCGACGTGCTCGTGCTGGTCCTCGACGCGACCCAGGTCCTCAGCCGCAGCGAGCTCGGGCTGATCCGCGACGCGATCGCGGCGGTCGGGGGCCTCGGCGACAGCGGGGCCCGCTGCGTGCTGGTCATCAACCGCATCGATCTGGTCCCCGAAGACGAGCGCGCGCGGATCGTCGAGCACATCCGCACCGAGCTGAAGACCGTCATCCCCGGCGAGCTCGAGCCCTACCTGACCGACTCGAAGACCGCCCTGCGCGAGCCCGAGTCCGAGGCCGAGCCGGCCCGCGCGCTCGCCCGGCTGCGCGACGAGCTGTTCGGCCTCGCCGGCCGCGGCCGCGAGATCCTCCCGGCCCGCGCTCGTTCGGCGCTGCTTCGCCACGCCAGGCTGCTCGGCTACAACGCCGCGATCCAGGCCCGGGCCCTGCGCCTCGAGCACGGCCAGATCGCGACAGAGATCGACGCCGTCGAGCAGGCCATGGCCGAGCGCCCCGCAGATCTCGCGAGCTTGCGCAAGATGATCGCCGAGGCCGGCGGGCGCATCGTCGAGGCCAGCGAGGAGCGCCTGACCAAGTTCCGGGCCGAGCTCGAGGAGGCCGCCCGCGCGCAGATCCACTCGGCCGACATCAACACCCTCACCCAGGTCGTCCCGGGCGCGATCCAAGACGCGTTCTTGGAGTTCGTTCACCACGAGAGCGAGCGCCTCCGGGCCGAGCTCGAGCAGCTGACCCGCGACGTGTTCGCGACCTGCGGCGAGCTCGCCCGCCGCCGCCTGACCGAGGCGACCTTGCCCTTGAGCTTCCGCGGGCCCGGGATCTACGTCGAGCCGCCCGCGATCCTGATCGAAGTTGGGATGGTCGCGCTCGGTCTGGTCGGGACCGTGATCTGGTACTTCGGCAACACGATGACGGGGATGGTCATGACCATCGCCTCGCCGCTGACGACCGTGATCCTGCGCGAGAAGACCGTCCGCGACGCCCGCGAGCAGGCCCGCGACGCCCTGCCCGAGGCCCTCGATCGCGCGATCGAGCAGCTGCGCGAGACCATGGGCGAGGTCGTCGCTCGCCACGGCGGGGGCCTCGACGAGCACCTGATGCTCGCCGACCACGCGCTGTCCGAGCAGCTGCTCGACAGCCTCCGCCGGGCCGAGCAGCGCCTCGCCGACCACGAGCGACGCGTCGCCAAGCTCCTCGGTCAGCCCGCGCCGACCGAAGCGCCAACCAACGCCGCGACCAGCGACGAGGCTGGCGCGCCCGACGAGGCCTCCGAGCCCGAGACCTCCGAGCCCGAGTCCTCCGAGCCCTCCGCGACCGAGGCCTCCGAGTCCGAGTCCTCCGAGCCCGAGTCCTCCGCGACCAAGGCCTCCGAGCCCGAGTCCTCCGAGCCCTCCGAGCACGAGCCCTCCGAGCCCGAGTCCTCCGCGACCAAGGCCTCCGAACCCGAGCCCTCCGAGTCCTCCGCGACCGAGGCCTCCGCGACCAAGGCCTCCGAGAGCTCCGAGGGCTCCGAGCCCGAGCCCTCCGAGCCCGAGTCCTCCGAGTCCTCCGCGACCAAGGCCTCCGAACCCGAGTCCTCCGAGCCCTCCGCGACCGAGCCCGCCAAGCCCGAGCCCTCCGCGACCGAGGACAAAGCCGCCCCCCGACGCGCGAGCGAGGACGCGGGCGAGGCAGCCCCGCCCGAGTCCGGGCCCGAGCGCCTGCGCCAGCGGGTCGCGGCCGCGGCCCAGGCCGAGTTCGACCTGCTCGAGCGCCGGCTCGAGGCGATCGCGGACGAGCTCGAGTCCCTGAACCTCGACCCCGAGCACCCACCCGAGACGGCGCCGCCGATCCTCCACTGACACGGACGTCGAACACATGGCCGACGACGACAGCAACCCCTTCGGTGAGGCCGGCAAGCAGGCCCGAGACTGGGCTCGCAAGATCAAGCTCAAGAACGTCGGCGACACCCTCGGCGGGTGGGCCCGCAAGGTCCGCGACTACGCCGTCGAGGTGTCCGAGAGCGTCGGCGTGCCCGAGGCCGTGCGCGACGCGACCGAGCAGGCCCGAGCCATGCGCCTCGCCGGTGACGCCGAACAAGCGCGCGCCGTCTTGCGCGAGCTGATCGACGTCCACCGCGACGAGCCCGCGCTGATCAACGCGCTCGCCCTGACCGCCGTCCACGAGCGCCTGATCGACGGTCGGGTCCCCGGCGGCCTCGCCGTGCTGCGCGAGCTCGCCGATCGCGTCGAGGCCAAGAAGGTCCCCGCCATGCACCTCGTCGAGGCCGCCGAGGCCCTGCGCGAGGCCGACCAGCCCGGCCAGACGATCGACACCCTGCGCCGCGCCGACCGGCCCCTCGCGCGGCTCGGCTCCCAAGACCTGGTCGAGGCCCGGCTGCTCGAGCACCTGCTCGCGGCCGCGGCCCACCGCCGCCTCGGCTCCCCCGACCGCGCGATCCGAGAGGTCCGCAAGGCCGCGGCCTCGCTGCCGCCGACGGCCGGCGAGGGCCTCCGCCACCTGACCCTGGTCATCGGCGTCGATCAGCTCCTCGCCGACGGGCGGATCGTCGAGGCCGAGCGGTGGATTCGCAGCGCCCACCAGCGCCGGCTCGACGGGGCCCGCGTCGCCGCCGGGCAGCGACACGACGAGGCCCGCGGCGAGACCGAGGCCGAGGCCGAAGCCGAAGCCGGGGCCGACGGCGCCCAAGCAGAGGACACGGCGACGATCGAAGCGGACGCCACGACCGTCGAGCCCCCCGAGGCGCCCCCCGTCGACGAGCGCCTCAGCGTGCTCGAGCAGGCCCTGCTCGCGCGCGTGCTCGCGGCCCGCGGCGAGCGAGCCCGCGCCGCCGCCCTGCTCGACGAGCTCCCCGATGAAGAGCGCGAGCGCGAGCTCGACCCGCTCCTGCATGAGCTTCGTGTTCGCGTCGCGATCGCCGCGACCGACGGCGACCGGGCCCGCCACGAGGCCCTGCGCTTCTTGCAGCTCGGCGCCCAAGACCCCGAGCGCCTGCGCCTGTGGGCCCTCGCCGAGCTCCGCTATGGCAGCGACCCGACGACCGCGCCAACAGCCGAGCCGACAGCCGCGCCCACAGCCGCGCCCACGACCGACGAGGCCTCGAGCTCCGCGGTGATCCAGAGCCTGCTGCGCGCGCTCGAGGCCGCGCCCGCCCACGCCCGCGCGGCCCATGCCCAAGAGCTCGCCCACGTCGCGCTGCGCTACGAGGATTTCTCCGACACGGTCCACGCGGCGCTCGCGGCCGTGCGTCGCGAGCAGCACGATCTCGTCGGCGAGGAGCTGCGCCTCCACCGAGTCCGGACCGCGCTGCACCGAGCCCTGCGCGAGGGTCGGGGCCTCGCCGGCCTCGACCCCGAGGTCGCCAAGCTGTTCGACGCCGAGGCCGGGCCGCCCTACCGCCTGCGCAGCCAGCCCGAGCTCGCCCACGTCCTCGGCCCCGACGAGCTCAGCCCGCTGCGAGATCCGCTCCGCCGCGAGTGCCTCGTCGCCGCCCAGCGCGAGCTCGCGATCGCCGAGCGCACGATGCTCGACGGCCCCGCCCACCTCGACGCCGTCGAGCGAGCCCTGGTCGCCGCCCTGATCCAAGATCCCGAGCTCGCCGTCGCCCGGCGACGCCTCGCCGAGCTGACCCGCCCGGCCGTCGGCGAGCGCCTCGAAGACCTGCTCGCGGCCGCGACCGAGCTGCTCGCGCGGCTGCCCGAAGAGGTCCTCGGGCTCCCGGTCCGCGGCGGCCAGGCAGCGCTCGAGAAGGTCATCGCCGCGCGCGAGCGCCTCGCCCGACCGCTGACAATCGCGATCATGGGCGAGTTCTCGGCCGGCAAGAGCACCTTCGTCAACGCCCTGCTCGGCGAGGCCGTCGCGCCGATGGGCGTGCTGCCGACGACCAACACGATCAACGTGTTTCGGCGCGGGACCGGCCGCGGCGCCCGGGTCCACTACCGCGACGCGAGCATCTCGACGGTCAGCGCCGACGAGCTCGATCCCTACCTGCGCAACCTCGACGACGAAGAGGCCAACCGCATTCGTCACCTCGAGATCGACCGCGTCGGTGAGCGCATGGGCGACGCGGCGGTCGTCGACACGCCCGGGCTCAACGCCCTCGACGAGTATCACGAGAAGGTCGCGCGGGCGTTCATCGAAGAGGCCGACGCCGTGGTCTGGATCTTCTCCGCGACCCAGGGCGGGACCGCGACCGAGGCCGGGATCCTCGGCGAGCTGCGCGAGGGCGGGCGCTCGGTCCTCGGCGTGCTCAACAAGGTCGACACCCTCGACTCCGAGGCCGACCGCGAGGAGCTCGCCGACTACCTCCGCGAGCAGCTCGGCGAGGTCCTCGTCGAGGTCTTGCCGCTCTCGGCCACCGCGGCCCTCGCCCATCGCACCCAGCCCGAGGCCCCGGACGCCGCCAACGCTCCCGACCCCTTCGCGGTCGTCGACGACGCCCTCGAGCGCTGGTTTTTGCGCCGCGCTCGCGAGCTCAAGGCCGACCTCACCCGCCGACGCCTGCGCGAGGCCCTCGACCAGGCCAAGGCCAGCGTCGAGGCGACCGCCGCCGCGCTCGAGGCTCGCGCAGGTCGCGAGGCGCTCTCGGTCGCGCTCGCCCGGGCGACCGCGGCGCTCGGCAAGTTCTCCGAGGATCTCCACGAAGGCCTGCTCGACCTCGACGAACTGCTCGCCCGCGAGGCCCTCGCGATCGGCATCGTCGAAGCCGGCGAGGGGACCCGCCGCAAGGTCGACGAGCAAGACGGCGAGTACCTCGACGCGACCCTCGAAGACGCCGCGATGCGCCTCCTCCAAGACCAGCTCGGGCGCCTGACCGGCGAGCACGAGGTCCTCGCCAACTTGCTCGTCGAGCGCCTCGTCCCCTGGGCGCGTGGCTACCTCGCGGGCCTCGCAGCCCGGGGCTTCGCCCGCGAGCTCATCGCGACCCACGGCCGCGCGGCCAACCGCGGGGAGCGAGCGCTTCGCGACGCGCTGCGCGGAGGCCTGCGCCCGCTCGCCGACGACTGGCGCGTCGCCACGCGCGAACAATTTCGTGAGCTCGAGCGAGCCCTCGCGCGCGCGCGCCAACGATCGACGAGCGCGCCGCGTGCCGAAGCGCTGCGCCTGCGCACCTCCGTCCTCGTCGGACTCGAGGGCCTGCTCGACGCGACCAACTGAACATCACGCTTCGCTCGCCGCGCTCACCACGCAGCTCGAAGGCTGATCAACCAACCATGTTCGCAAATCCAGGCGGATTCTGGGTCGAGATGTGTTAGAACCGCCCGACTCATGGCTCGGGAATTGACCCTCGTCGACTCCGGTCTCGGCAATCTGGCCAGCGTTGAACGCGCGCTCATCCAGGTTGGCTCCGCGACCCAGATCACCGACGACCCAGACAAGGTCGCGACCTCGAGAATCGTCGTTTTCCCGGGTCAGGGGACCTTTGGGAAGCAAACCGACAACATCGTGAGCGGCGCGATGGGCGAGGCCATGCGCATGGTGATCCAGCGCGGCGACCCCTTCTTGGGCATCTGCCTCGGCATGCAGATGCTGTTCGAGGGCTCCGAAGAAGCTGGCGGGCACAAGGGCCTCGGCATCCTCAAGGGCCAGTGCCGACGCTTCCCAGAGAGCATGACCACGGCCGAGGGAGATCGCGTGCGGAAACTCAAGATTCCGCACATGGGCTGGAACGAGGTCCAGCCCTCGGGCGAGCACTACTACTTCGTCCACAGCTACTACGTCGACGCGGCCGAGTCCTCGGACGTGATGTGGTCCACGACCTACGGCGACATCACCTTCGCCTCCGCGATCCGCCGCGACAACATCTACGGCTGCCAATTCCACCCGGAGAAGAGCCAGCAGTCCGGGCTCCGCTTCCTCCGGGCGTTCTTGCTCGGGAGCCGCCAATAGGTGCTGGTGATCCCGGCGATCGATCTCCTCGAAGGACGGGCGGTCCGCCTGGCCAAGGGCGATCGAGCGCGAGCAACCACGTACTCCCACGATCCCTGCGGCCTCGCCAGGCAGTTCGTCCGGGCCGGAGCCAGGCGACTTCACGTCGTGGACCTCGACGGCGCGTTCGCGGGCCAGCCGGCCCAGGTCGAGCTCATCCGCCGCCTCTTGAACGCCGCCCGCGAGGCCGCAGACCCGTCGAAGCCCGTCGAGCTCGAAGTCGGCGGGGGCATCCGCGACGCCGCGGCCGTCGAGACTCTGATCGAAGCTGGCGTCGACAAGGTCGTGGTCGGGACCCTCGCCGTGCGCGAGCCAAAGCTCGTGGCCGAGCTGTGCCGCGCTCACCCCAGCGCGATCATCGTCGCGATCGACGCCCGCGACGGCCTCGTCTCGATCGAGGGCTGGCGCGAGACCTCCACGGTCCCGGCGGCCCAGCTCGCCTGCCAGGCGGCCGAGTGGGGCGCCGCCGGGCTCCTGTTCACCGACATCAGCCGCGACGGTCTCCAGGTCGGCCCCGCCGTCGAGTCGACCGCCGCGGTCCAGGCCGAGGTCGACCGCGTGGGCCCGATCGACGTGATCGCCAGCGGCGGCGTCGGCTCGCTCGAACATCTCGACGCGCTCGCAGCCGCGGGCGTCCGCGCCGTGATCTGCGGCCGGGCGCTCTACGAGCACAGCTTCACCCTCGAGGAGGCTCTCGCCCGATGTTAAAACGCCGCATTATCCCCTGCCTAGACGTCAAGAACGGCCGCGTGGTCAAGGGTGTCCACTTCAAGGGCCTGCGCGACACGGGCGATCCGGTCGAGGCCGCCCGCGCCTACGACCGCCAGGGCGCCGACGAGATCTGCCTGCTCGACATCACCGCGACGACCGAGGGTCGCGAGAATTTCGTCGACGTCGTCCGCCACGTCGCGCCACAGATCTTCTGTCCGCTGACGGTCGGCGGCGGCATCCGCCGCGAGGACGACGTCCGCCGCCTGCTCAACGCTGGCGCCGACAAGGTCGCCGTCAACTCGGCCGCGGTCACCTCGCCGCCGCTGATCAAGCGCCTCGCCAAGCGCTACGGCAGCCAGGCGATCGTCGTCGCCGTCGACGTCAAGCGCATGGACGCCCTCCCCCGCGACGAGGAGCCGCTCTACGAGGTCGTGATCCACGGCGGCACCCGCTCGACCGGGCTCGAGGCCCTGCGCTGGTGTGAGCAGGTCACCGAGCTCGGCGCCGGCGAGATCCTCCTGACCTCGATGGACAAGGACGGCACCCGCGACGGCTACGACCTCTGGATCACCCGCGAGGTCGCCCGCCGCGTGCCCGTGCCGGTCATCGCCAGCGGCGGCGTCGGCTCGCTCGAGCACCTGCGCCAGGGCCTCGCGCTCGGCGAAGGTGAGGCCGACGCGGCCCTCGCCGCCTCGATCTTCCACTTTGGGCTGTTCACGATCGCCCAGGCCAAGCAGTACCTGCTCGAGCACGGGCTCCCGGTCCGGCCCCCCGCCACCCGCCACGCGGCCTGAGTTGGGGTAGGTCTGGCCCCGATGTCCGAGTCCCTCGACGCGCTGTGGTCGACGCTCGCGCCTGACGCCGCGGGCCTCGTCGCCGCGATCGTCGTGCACGCCCACGACGATCGCGTGTTGATGCTCGGCTACATGAACCGCGACGCGCTCGCGGCGACCCTCGCCACGCGCAAGGTCACCTTCTTCAGCCGCTCGAAGCAGCGCCTGTGGCAAAAGGGTGAGACCTCCGGCCACACCCTCGAGCTCGCGTCGATCCGCGTCGACTGCGACGGCGACGCGCTGCTCGTCCAGGCCACGCCGCGCGGGCCAACCTGTCACACCCAGGCCAGCTCCTGCTTTTTCAAGCTCGTCGAGCTGCCCCCGCCCGGCGCCCACGAGCCCGTCTCGATCAAGGGCGAAGACGACGGGCCCCGCCCGAACGCCGCGATCGACTCGCTGTGGCGCACGATCCTCGATCGCAAGGCCGGGCGCGGGATGACCAACCCCGAAGGTCGCAGCTACGTCCGCTCGCTGCTCGACAAGGGCGTCGACAAGATCAACGAAAAGCTCCGCGAAGAGGCCGGCGAGCTGTGCGACGCGCTCGCCGGCGAGACCGACGAGCGCGTCGTCAACGAGGCCGCGGATCTGCTCTTCCACGCCCTCGTCGGCCTCGCGGCCCGAGGCCTCGAGCCCGCCGACGTCGCCGAGGTCCTCCGCGCCCGCCACGGCCTCAGCGGCATCGACGAGAAGAACCAACGATGATCCTCGAGCTGCTGCTGTGGATGCTCGGCGCCTACCTGCTCGCGGGGATCCCCGTCGGGCTGCTGATCGGCCTCGCGCGCGGCGTGGATCTGCGCGAGGTCGGCTCGGGCAACATCGGGGCGACCAACGCCGTCCGGGCCCTCGGCAAGGTCTGGGGCCTGATCGTGTTCGCCCTCGACGTGGCCAAGGCCGGCGTCCCCGTCGCGGCCGCCCTCCATCACTTCGGCGACGGGCCCGGTGGCCCGCAAAAAGTCGCGATCGTCGCGCTCGCGGCGATCCTCGGCCACCTGTTCCCGATCTATTTGCGCTTTCGCGGCGGCAAGGGCGTCGCGTGCGCGTTTGGAGTGTTCCTGGTCCTCGCGCCCAAGGCCGCGCTCGTCGGGCTGCTCGTCTACGTCCAGACCCTCTGGCTCACGCGGATCTCCGCGCTCGGGTCGCTGACCGCGGCGCTCGTCATCGTCGCCGTCGTCTGGATCGACCCCAGCGTGCCCTTCGCCTACGTCGTGCTCGCGGCCGGGCTCGCGGGGCTGATCTGGGAGCGCCACCGTCCCAACCTCGAGCGGGTGTTCGCCGTCGCCCGCGAGGCCCGCGAGCGCGAGCGCGAGCTCGAGCGCGAAGACTCGGCCTAGGATCTTCAGGCGCAGCCGAGGGGGTCACCCGACGGGGTCAGCCGAGGGGGTCAGCCGAGCTTCGCCGCGACCTTGGCGGCCTCCTGGACCGTGCGCGCGAGCACCGAGCGGATCCGGCCGTCCTCCATGGTCAAGATGCCCGCGATCGTGCAGCCGGCCGGGGTCGTGACCTGGTCCTTGAGCGCGGCCGGGTGCATGTCGGTGTCGAGAACCATCGCCGCCGCGCCACGAAACACGTGCGCGGCCATCGTCAGCGCGACGTCGCGCGGCAGCCCCATCATCACGCCGCCGTCGGCCATGGCCTCGAGCATCACGTAGACGAAGGCGGGCCCGCTGCCGTTGAGGCCGGTGACGGCGTCCATCAGCTTGGCCTCGACTTCGAGACACTCGCCGACCGACGCGAAGATCCGCAGCGCGAGCCCGAGCTGCTCGTCGTTCGCGGCGTTGGCCGTCTCGGCGGGCAAGCGGCAGACCACGGTCATGCCCTCGCCGATCAAGCTCGGCGTGTTGGGCATCGCGCGGACCAGCGCGGTCTGGGGCAGCCAGCGGGCGAGCTTGTCGAGGTTCACGCCCGCGGCGATGCTGATCAGCAGCTTGCCGGCCAGCGCCGCGCGCATCTTTGGCGTGTCGAGGATGTCGGCGAAGCGCTGGGGCTTGAGGCAAACGAGCACGACCTCGGCCGCCTCGCAGGCCGCGAGGTTGTCGGTCGTCGCGGCCACGCCGAGCCTGGTCCGCAGCCGCTCGGCGACGGCCTCGCGCCGGGCCGTGACGACGATGTTCTCGCGCGGCAACCAACCCGCCCGCAGCACGCCAGCGACGATCGCCTCGCCCATGGTTCCACAGCCGAGCACGCACAAGCTCCGAGGTCCGTCGAGCATGGCGGCGCATTAGCACGAAGCGTCGACGCGCGGGGCCCGTCCGCGCTCACGAGCCGAGCACCTTGCGCTCGATCCAGCCCTGCTCGGCAAAAATTTGGGGCCCGAAGCGAGGCGCGCGAGACTCGGCCAGGTGTTTCGACCCCTGCGAACGGCGATCAGCGTCGCGGTCCTCGCGGGCGCGCTGTGGGCCGCGTTTGCCGTCGACCTCGGCGGCCGGACCTTCGCCGAGCACATCGACACGATCAGCGACACACCCGAGGCCGAGCGGCTGATCGAGGGCACCCGCGCCAAGATCAACCCCGCCCTGCAGGAGGTCCGCGACCGCGTGCTCGGTGAGTACGTCGAGGCCCCGACGTGGATCCCGGACGAGCCCGAGGAGCTGGGCGACCTGGGCGAGCCCGCCGCCACCCGACGACGGCCCGCGGACCCTCGCGCCGAGATCACCCACGCGAGCGGCACGCCGCCGTCCGAGCCGAGCTACGAGCCCGCGCTGCCGGGCCGCGCGTCGGCCTCCGCAGATCTGCCCCGGGAGCCGCCGCTCCCGGGTCGTCGTTGAGACGAGGCCTTTGCGTCGGCGCGACAGCGCGCTACACACCCGCCGACATGCGCTCGATCTGTGCGACCCATGCGACGGTGACCTTGAGCCTTGGCTTGCTGTTTGGGCTCAGCGGCTGCCCCAAGCAGGCAGACTATCCTTCATGCAAGAAGGACAAGCACTGCGAGGACGGTGAGTCCTGCGTCGACAACCTGTGCCAAAACTGCCAGGTCGACGCCGACTGCCAGGGCAAGGGCCCCAACGGTGAAGACCTGCCCTGCGTCAACTTTCGCTGCGAAGAGGCGGTCGCCGGCGGCGAGTGTCAGACCTACGACGACTGCGACCCGGGCATGATCTGCGCGGCCAACAGCTGCGAGCTGTGCACCGACGGCAGCCAGTGCGACAGCGGGGTGTGCAACGACAGCGGCCGCTGCGAGGCCCTGCCCTGTCAAACCGACGACGACTGCCCGATCGACGAGATCTGCGACGGCGGGCAGTGCCTCTACAACCCCCTCGACGGCGACTCGTCCGCGGCCGTGTGCGGCGTGTCGGCGCTCTACTTCGGCTTCGACAGCGCCCAGCTCTCGCCCAACAACCAAGAGCAGCTGACCCAGGCGGCCCCGTGCCTGACCGAGCTGCTCGCGGGCGGCAGCGCGCTGGTGCTCGAGGCCCACGCCGACAACGTCGGGACCGAGGAGTACAACATCCTGCTCACGGATCAGCGCGGCGGCACCGTCCGTGAGTTCCTCGCCGGCCTCGGCGTCCCCGGCGATCAGATCCGCGTCGTCGGCAAGGGCGCGCTCGAGGCCGCGGGCAGCGACGAGTCCACACGAACCAAGGACCGCCGCGTCGAATTCATCGTCGAGTGACGCCAGTGAGCGCCCGCCGGGTACCATCGCTCGGTGCTCGGTCTGGCGATCCTGCTCGGCGGCCTCGTGCTCGGCCCGCCGCCGCCAGATCTGCCGCCAGATCTGCCGTCAGCTCCGCCGCCCGAGGCCCAGCTCGACCCGGACCCCGACGCCGAGCCCGAGCCCGAGCCCGGTCCCGCGACGCACGGACAGCTCCGCGTGCAGGTGCTCGTGCACGGCGGCCGAGACACCGTCGCGGGCGCGCGCCTGTTCGAGCTCGGAGCTCCAGACCCCCCCGACGAGCCCGCCGAGACCGACGAGCGCGGCGTCGCCCAGCTGTGGCTCGAGCCCGGCAGCCACCGCTTCTCCGCCCGCGCCGACGGCTACGAGCCGCTCGAGTTCGAGGTCGAGATCACCCTCGGCGAGCGCCAGACCCTCGAGCTCCGGATCGACGAAGCCCTCGGCGGCAGCCGCTACCGGACCGTCGTCAGCAGCGAGCGCACGATCGCCGTCAGCCGCACGACCCTGCGCGAACAAGAGATCCACGAGCTCCCGGGCTCCGGCGGCGATCCCTTCAGCGTGATCAAGTCGCTGCCCGGCGCCGCCCAGGTGACCGGCTTCTTGCCCTACGTCGTCGTGCGTGGGGCCGCGCCCGGCAACACCGGCTACTACCTCGACGGCGTCCGGGTCCCGGCCCTGTTTCATGTCGCCGTCGGGCCCTCGGTCGTCCACCCCTACTTCATCGACCAGGTCGACTTCTATCCCGGCGGCGTCCCGGTTCGCCTCGGTCGCTACGCGAGCGGGATCGTCGAGGGCCGGACCCGCGCGGCCGCGCGCGATCGCGTCCGCGGTGAGGTCGACCTGCGCCTGACCGACGCGGGCGCGCTGCTCGAGCTGCCCTTCGACCGCCCCCGAGATCAGGCCTGCGAAGCCGAGCTGGCCGCGACCGAGGCCGAGGCTGGGACCACGCCTGCACGGGCCGCGCGACGGGCCAAGCTGGCCTGTCGCGCCCCCGGCCGCGGCTCGCTGACCCTCGGCGGCCGCTACAGCTACACCGGGCTGATCCTCTCGGCGGTCCCCGGGCTCAACGTGAAGATGCGCTTTTGGGACTACCAGGCCCGCCTCGATCACGAGCTCGGGCCCCGCGCTCGCTACACCGCGTTCGTGTTCGGGAGCTACGACGAGCTCGGTCAGCGCGAGGCCCTCGTCGAGGTCGACGACGAAGACGGCGTGGCCGGGACCGTGCTCGACCCCGACCCCGACCCCTTCGTCCGCCTCGAATTCCACCGTATCGACCAGCGCATCCGCCAGCGCGTCCGCAACGGCGGGCGCGTCGACTATCGCGTGGCCCTCGGCCTCGATCGATCCGGCGTCCAGTCGATCCGCGTGGATCAGTGGCGGGTCGCCCCGCGGATCGACGCGCAGCTGAAGCTCGGCGAGCGGCTCACGCTCCGGGCCGGCCTCGATCAGGAGTTTCAGGTGTTCCGGCTCCCACGTGGTCTCGGCAGCGGTGAGCTCACCAACTCGATCGAGGATCTCGCGCTGCTGCTGAGCGAGCGCTTCGTCTCGGTCACCGGCCTCTACGCCGACCTCGGCTACCGCAAGGGCGCGTTCGAGATCCGTCCGGGGGTCCGCGCCGACCTCTGGGTTCAAGTCGGCTCGAGCCCCTATCTACCGGGCGCGCAAACGGTGTCGAGCGCGGCCGGGGTCGATCCGCGCGTGCTCGTGCGCGAACAAGTCGGCGCGAAGCTGGCCTTGCGCCAGAGCTTTGGCGTCTACCACCAACCCCCCGATCCGCCCCTGCCGATCCCCGGGATCGAGAGCATCGGCCTCGAAGATGGGCTCCAGCGCAACACCCAGGCCAGCTTCGGCTGGGAGTGGACGATCGGCGATCGTGCGGTCCTGACCCAGGACGCCTACCTCGGACGCCTGGCCAACATGCAGGACTACGAGCTCAGCGAGGGCCTGGGCGACACCGGGGACGCCTCGACCGCCGACGAGCTCGACGACTACGTGATCCGAGTGTCGGGCTGGAGCTGGGGCCTCGAGACAATGTTGCGCCTGGTCCCCGACGGCAAGGCCTACGGCTGGCTGGCCTACACCTTGTCGTGGTCCTACCGCGACTATCCGCTCGGCGGCTTCGCGCCCGCGACCTGGGACCAGCGCCACATCTTCAACGCCGTGCTCGGCTGGAACATCAACCGCAAGTGGCGGCTCGGCGGGCGCTTCCACCTCAACAGCGGCCGGCCCTACACCACCCGCCAGGTCGACGGCAGCGGGTCGCTCGAGAGCTTGATCGAAGCGCTGACCGAGCACCGCAACGACGCTCGCCTCTCACCTTTTCTCCAGCTCGATGTCCGCGTCGAGCGAGTCTTCACCCTGCGAGACTTTCGGCTCCACCTCTACCTCGACCTCGCCAACGCCAACTTCGGACGCGAGGTCCTGCGCTGCGACTCACTGGCCGAGAGCACGAACCCCGCCGTCCAAGTCGTCGACGGCTGCGTGAACCCCCAAGCCGTCCGCTACATCCTCCCCGCCCTCGGGCTGAGGGCGGTGTTTTGACGATCAGGCGGCCGCGGTGGACGAGCGGTCCTCACCGGAGGGTTCGGCGCGGGGCAGACGGCCCATCATCGCGCTGATCCGCTTGAGCTGACGCAAATCCTCAAAGAAGGGGCGCACCGTCACGGAGTCGACGAACTGGCTAACAAACTCGAGATGCTGACGGTCGTGGCGGTACATGGCTCTTCTCCTGGGTCGGTGGTCAATCGTCGTGATGTGATCCGGCACCTGGATAACTTGCATGCACCGTGCCAGCTACGTGAAGCTCGGCCGATACCCCAGGCCTCGTTCGAAATTCAATGATCTCAACGACCTGCCCTTACGCAGCGACCCACACCCAATTCGCAACGCTTGTGGCCAGCTTGCGTGATTTGATCGCGAACAAACGACGGAACCACCAGGCCAATTCCGCCCGGGACGTCACAATCACCGTTTGGGAGCCGATCGCGCCGATCGGCATCGCGAATTCAGCTCAGATCAATGATCCGCTGGCACTCGACGCCGAAACACGACGCTCAAGTTGTTTGCGGGCATGTCAAAGACACGATCCAGCGCAAACCCGCGACCCTTTGCTTCTTCTTCAATCGTGTCGAGATCCCGAACGCCCCAGCTCGGATCTTGGGCTGCGAGGCGCTGATCGAAGGCCTCGTTACTAGGCGCTGTGTGCGCTCCGCCGCGCCTGAAGGGACCGTAGAGACAAAGTGGCCCATCTGCAGCCAGCGAACGCGACGCCCCGTCGAGCAGACCCAGACAGGCCGCCCACGGCGCGATGTGGATCATGTTGGCGCAGATCACCGCGTCGAAGCTGTCGATCGGCCAGGGGGTCGCGGTGGCGTCGAGACGCGTCGGCCCGGCGACGTTGGCGAGGCCCTCGGTCCACGCGCGGATGCTCTCGAACAGGCTCTCGTCGCGATCGCTTGGCTGCCAGCGCAAACTCGGGAACGCCGCCGCAAAGAAGGCCACGTGCTGACCGCTGCCGCTCGCGACCTCGAGCACGGTCCCGCTGCTCGGCAGCACCTCGCGCAACACCGCCAAGATCGCCTCGCGGTTGCGACCGGTCGCCGGATAGTCGAGACGTGGATCTTTTGACACGACCTTCGGGTCCTACCCCAATCCGCGCGCTGCACCAAGCGTTGTCCAGCCCACATCCACGACACAGGCCACCTGCAGGCGTCCTGGATTCGCGGCTGGCCAGGTAGTCAAATGTCCTACATGGCCCGCCAACTCAGTCCCGCAGGGCGACCAGGCTGACGAGCTCGCGCGCGGCGGCCTCGACGGCGTCGCGCCCGAGCAGGCGCTCGAGCGGGACGTCGGGCTCGACCCCACGGCCGTCGATGCTGCGATCGTCCGGCGAAAAATAGCGCGCGACCGTCAGCGTGAGCAGCGAGCCATCGGGGATCCCGATCACCTCCTGGACCGTGCCCTTGCCGAAGCTGCGCTCGCCCATGACCTTGGCCCGACCGTTGTCCTGGAGCGCGACCGCGAGCAGCTCCGAGGCCGAGGCCGAGCGTCGATCCTGGAGCACGACCAGCGGCGTGCTCGGGTCGGTGCCCGCCGCCGTCGCCAGCTCCTCGCGCTGGATCGCGCCGCCGCGCCCCCGGGTCCGAGTGAGCACGCCCTGGTCGACGAACAAGTCGGCGACGAGCACGGCCTCGTCGACGTCGCCGCCCGGGTTGCCGCGGACGTCGAGGATCAAGCCGACCAGCCCGCGACCCCCGGCGCTGTCGCGCAGCTCGGCCAGCGCTCGCTTGACGCGATCGCCGGTCCCCGCCCGAAAATTGTGGATCTCGATCCAGCCGACGGCCTGGCCGCCATACTCGACGAGCTCGGCAGACACGCTCGCGTCGACCTTGGGCTTGCGCAGCTCGATGTCGAGCTGCTCGGGGCCGCTGCCGCGCTCGACCGTCAAGGCGATGCGCTCACCCGCGGCGCCGCTGAGCGAGAGCTGGGCCTCGGCGTTGCTGAGCATGTGCTCGCAGGGCTGACCCCGAATCGCGAGGATTCGGGTCCCCGGAGCCAGCCCGAGCTTGTCTGCGGGGCTGCCCGGGTGGACCGCGATGACCTCGAGCTCGGCCGCGCCCTGGCTGCCCGCGCGGCGCAGGGTCGTGACCAGCCCGGCCTCGGCGCCTTGATGTTGGCGCTTCTTGGCCAGCTCGCGCTCGTCCGCCGTCAGGTAGTGACTGTAGGGATCGAGCCCCGCGACCATGTGCTTGAGCCCGCGCGACATGACCTCGGGCGCGTCGACGGGCTCGACGTAGCGATCGAGGACGACGTCGAGGCTGTCATGGAATTGCTGGCGCTCGAGCTGGCCCTTGCCCTTCCCCTTGCCCGCCTCCGCCTCCGGGATCACCTGCTCGACCGTCAGGGTCGCCGCGACGCCCAGCAACAAACCGAGAACCAGAGACGACCGAGACACGCGCACGTTTTTCATGGTGAAGCAGGCGGGGACCTTGGTCCACCAATCACGCGCCTGGTTCCCGCTGGACCTTCCGCGACCTCGCGCCACCCACTGGATCAGTCTTCAGTAGCCAGAAAATCTCCCCTTTTTCTTGACGGAGTACATGCACCTACATGTAGGATGTAGCCCTACCCAGGAGATCCCCATGCACTCGACCGCGCGCGCTCCAATTCGCATCACCCCTCTTCCTCGCCCCGGCCGCCGCGTCGTCGAACGCCGCAAGCAGCGTTCGAACGGGACGGCCGACGCGCTCGAGCTGGCCCTGTCCGCCGCGGCCGACGGCGGCGTGCTCGACGTGGTCCTGATCGCCGACGACTTCGGCATGTTGGTCGCAAGCAGCAACACGACCCTCGACCTCGAGATGCTTGCGGCGATCACACCAATCGTGTCCCGAGGCCGCGCCAAGGCCAGCATCAAGCGCAACGGCGAACATCGGGACCTGAGCGTCAAGTCGATCCGGGTGCTCGACGAGACCCTCCACATCGCGGCCCTCGGCGGCGACCCCTCGACCCGGGCCCTCAGCGTGATGCGGACCGTGACCGCGGCTCGCCGGATCCTCGCCTAGCAGCCGACCAGGCGCGGCGAGAGCCGAGCTCGCCGGGCTTTGGCGGATCCTCCGCGAACCGTTACACTCGCCGCATGGCCGTCGAGCCCGCGGAAGCCGAGGAGATCCGCAACCATCTGTTGCGGTATGCCGGTTGGGACAAGGTCCCTGAGGAGGTCATCAAGACCTTCAGTGAGAGCGCCACGCGTGTGGAGCTCAAGCGGAAGCGGCCAGTGTTTCGCCGCGGTGACCCTGGACCGGGTCTGTTCTTGGTGCGCTCCGGCGAGTTCAAGCTCAGCTTGATCTCGTCAGAAGGTCGAGAGCAGATCTTGTATCTAGCTGGACCGGGCAAGCTCATCGGTGAGGGCTTCTTGCCCCGTGAAGTCCAGTGTGCCGCGTCAGCCTTTGCGATGACCGACGGCGAGGTCTGGCGCTTCGACACCGACCTGGTCATCAAGCTGCTGTCGCAGTCCGAGGCCATGGCCTTCGCGTTGATGCGCCACCAGGCCTTCCGCGCCAACCGGCTGATCGACCTGATCTTGGATCTCTCGCTGCGCTCGGTTCAGCGGCGGCTCGCGAGCTTCTTGTACACGCTCGCGCTGCGCAGCGGCGCGGAGCAGGGCAAGGCCCACGTGATCCCGCGAGCCCTCGACATGAACACTGTCGCGGCCCGGCTCGGGACCGTGCGCGAGGAGATCTCCCGCGCGCTCAACCGCATGCAGCGAGAAGGCATCCTCAAGCTCAGCCGCCAGGAGATCGTCGTCCTGGATCTCGGCGCGCTCGAGATGGTCACCTACGAGTGAGCCCATGGGCGCGGCGGACCACGGCCCGCTGACACGCGCGACCGAGCGCAACCTGGCCTTGGGGTCGGGCTTGGGCTTGGCCCTGGTCGCCGCGCTCGCGCTGCTCGGCCCGAGCGCGGGCTGCAAGCGCAAGGAGCCCAAGGACGACCCCCACTCCCTCGCCGCGCTCGAGGCCGAGGGCCCGCCGCACACCCCGAGCTGTCGCTCCTGGGAAGACCTCGACTTCAGCTCGCTCCCGGCCCTGCCCGAGGGCGCCCACGTGGCCGCCTTCGATCAGGTCTGGCGCACCGTCGCGCAAAAACACTACGACCCGACCCTCGCCTGCCTCGACTGGCTCGCGCTGCGCGAGCAGTACGGCCAAAAGGTCGCCGCGGCGGGCGACGACGCCGCGGCCGCCTACGCCGCGATCAACGAGCTGCTCGGCCTCCTCGGCCAGAGCCACCTCCACGCCACGGCCCCGACCCCGACCGCGAAGCGCGAGCGCGAGACCGGACCCGCGACGGTGCCGATCACGGTTCGCTGGCTGCCGCTCACCGCCAAAGATCCCGCGGCGAAGCGAGGCGCGGTCGTCGTTGACGAGGCCGTCGATGGCCACGACAGCGGCGTGCCACGCGGCGCGATCTTGACCGAGGTCGCAGGCGAGTCCGTCGAGGAGCTCGCCCGGGACGTCGCCGAGGGCGTCGCGGCCCGCGGCGGCCGAGCCACCGAGACCGGTTTCATGGTCGCCCAGGCGATCGGCTCGATGCTCAGCTGCCCCGAGGGCGGGTCCAAGCAGCTGAGCTTCCTCGATCCCGGCAACGAAGACGCCGCGCGGACGGTCGAGATCCCCTGCTTCTTGCCCGAGGGCGAGCGGGTCAGCCTCGGCAACCTGCGCAATCTTCCGACGACCGTCGAGTGGCGGATGATCGGGGCGCCGGGCGAGACCGAGGCCGAGGCCGAGGCCGAGGAAAACATCGGCTACCTCGCCTTCAATTTTTGGATGCTGCCGATGACCGAGCGCGTGCGCGCGGGCGTCGACGAGCTGCGCGAAGCCGGGATGACGGCGCTGATCATCGATCTGCGCGGCAACCCCGGGGGCGTCGGCGCCATGTCGATCCCGATCGCCCGGATGTTCGTGCGCGAGGGCACCAGCCTCGGCCGCCTCCAGATGCGCGAGTTCAACCAAGAGTTCAAGATCGAGCCCAACCCCGCAGCCTTCGACGGACCCCTCGCGATCCTGGTCGACGAGGGCACGGCCAGCACCTCGGAGATCTTCGCCGTCGGGATGCGCGACGTCGGACGGGTGACGATCGTCGGCGCGGGCCCGAGCGCCGGGATGGCCCTGCCCTCGATGATCGAGACCCTGCCCGACGGCGGGCTGATCCAGTACGTCGTCGGCGACTATCGCAGCGCCAAGGGCAGCGCCGCCGAGGGCGAGGGCGTGATCCCGGAGGTCCTCGTCGACGAGTCACGCGCCGACTATGCCGCGCGCCGTGACCCCGTGGTCGAGGCCGCCGTCGACCACCTCCGTCAGCGCCTGCGAGACTCCGCCTCAAATTAGTGATCGCCATGCCGCGCCTGTCCAAGCTCTCCCACGTCTCTTCGTCACTCGTAGCCCTCGCCTTCGTGCTCACCAGCGCCTCGTGCAGCTCCCAAGACAAGGCCACGCCCAAGGCCGACGCGCCCTCTTCCGAGGCCAAGCAAGACGCGAAGACCCCGGCGCCCGCCGAACAGCTGCCCGACGGCGCCGAGCTGCTCACGGCCCACGTCGAGGCCGCGGGCGGGGCCGACAAGATCGCCAAATTCGAGACCGTCCACGCCGAGGGCACCGTCGACACCGGTCAACAAAAGCTCGTCGGCACCATGCACATGTGGTGGCAAAAGGGCGGCAAATTCTATCTCGAGCAAGACGTCGAAGGGGTCGGCAAGAGCCGCGCCGGCTACGACGGCGAGACGATCTGGCTCGACGACCCGATCACCGGGCTGCGCGTGCTCGAGGGCGAGGAGGCGGCGTCCTACATTCAGACCTCGCTGATGTTCCCGGGTCACGACTGGCGCCAGCACTTCTCCGCGGCCAAGACCCTCGGCAAGCAGCGCACCGATGAGGGCGAGGTCTGGGAGGTCGAGCTCGTGTCCAAGGCCGGCCCCGACGTAATCGTCGGGCTCGACGTCGACACCAAGCTGATCCGCTACATGAAGACGACCCAGATCACGCTGATGGGGCCGCTGCCGATCGAGGCCCACACCGAGGACTACCAGCTCGTCGAGGGCTACAAATTCTCGATGAAGAAGCGCAGCTCGATCAAGGCGCTGATCGAGCTCGAAGAAGAGATCACCAAGTTCGAGGTCAACGTGCCGATCGACGAGTCGATGTTCGTGTTCCCGAGCAAGCGCGAGCAGGTCCCCGCCGACCCCGCCGAGCAACCTCCAGTCGAGGCCCCCGCC
>NZ_PVNK01000080.1 GCF_002994615.1 Enhygromyxa salina
CGCCCTAGCGAACAGGGCATAGGAGAGGGCGGGGTCGCGTGGGGCCATCCCGGCGTCGTGTATTGGTTCGGTGGGGGCGAGGCGGGTGTAGATGGGCGCGCCTTAGCGAAAATTGGGCTTGGCTGCGCGATATTGTGGGTGAAGTGGAGTGTCAGCGGGGCCGGAGAGCCGGCGCGGACCTCGGCAAGTGCGCTGGAAGACGAAGACTCCCCGTCCGGATCTCGGCGGGATGCGCCTTAGCGAAAATCGGGCTGAGTCGCGCGATATTGCGCTTGGGGTGGAGTGTCGGCTGGGTTTGAGAGCCGGCCCGGACCTCGGCAAGCGCGTTGGAAGACGAAGACTCCCCGTCCGGATCTCGGCGGGATATCGGCAAGTGCGCTGGAAGACGAAGACTCCCCGTCCGGATCTCGTCCGGATCTCGCCCTCCGGATCTCGCCCCGTCCGGATCTCGATGCGGAGCTACGGTCACAGTCAATCGCTGTCGCAAAGCGGAATCGTCGTCGGCGTCTCGTCATGAGGCAGCCCACCCGGCGGCGGCACCTCGACGAAGCACGCATCGATCCCCCCACCCTCCAGCGTCAGCCGCACATACCCATAGATCGGCTGCCC
>NZ_PVNK01000081.1 GCF_002994615.1 Enhygromyxa salina
GTCCAGTTCGCGCCGCAGCTGGTCCAAGGCGGCGTCGGCAGCGAGGGCGATCGCCCCCTCGAGGCCGCCCGTGTCCTCGTAGACCTCGTAGCGCAGCTTGCGGGCCTCGGTGTCCCGGCGCAGCCACAGCTCGCGCAGGACGTGTTGGAGCAGCGGCAGCCGCCCGGGCTGCTCGGCGGCGGCGTTGACGAGCTCGGCGACGAGGGTCGGGTCGACCTCGTAGCCGACGCGCCGGGCCGGCTGCTCGATCGCCGCGCGGACCTGATCCCTGGCCATCGGCGGGAGCACCAGGTAGGTCCCGGCGTGGAGGACTCGGGCGAGGGCTTTGACCTCGAGGCAGCGGTGGACGAAGTCGGCTCGCAGGGTCGACACGACCCACAGTCCGGTGTCGCTGCGCGTGGCCTTGATCAGGTTGTCGAGGAAGGCGGCGGCCTCCGGTGACGCGCGCCCAGGCCCCAGGCCCGCCTCGGTGAACAGCTCCTCGAGCTGATCGACCACGAGCAGCACGCGAGCGCGGGGCTCCAGCTCGGGGCCGGTCGCAACCCAGCTGGCGATGACGGAGCCGAGCGTGGTCGCGTCTTCGCTCAGCTTCGCGCCCAGCTCAGTGACCGAAGACGCGGGCCCGCCTCGCCTCCCCTGAAGCTCGACCAGCGCCCGCGCGAGGGCCTCGCAGGGCCGCGCGCCGGGGCGCAGCACAGCGATCTCCCAGCCCTGCCCCTCCCCCAAGACCCCGCCGCGCAGCGCGGGGCACAGACCGGCCATGACCAGCGACGACTTGCCCGACCCCGAGCCACCGACCACGCTGAGAAAGCGACGGGCGCCGGGCCTCAGGCGCTCGATCAGCTCGGCGGTCTCTCGCTCGCGCCCGAACATCCAGCGAGCGTCGCGCTGGCGGAAGGCCTCGAGCCCGCGGTAGGGGCTGAGCGCGTCGACCTCGACGCCCGCGAGCCGGGCCTCGTCGGCCAGCCACGCGCTGCGATCCTGCGTCGCCCCGATCTGCGCCGCGAGTCGAGCGACCGCGCCGTCCCAGTCGTCCTCGGCTGCGATCCTGACCCGCGCGAGCGCGCGCCCGGGCCCGGGGTCCGGGCGCGCGTCCGGGAGCTCGACTTCCCAGACGGAGCTCGAGTCCCGCTCGATCCGCGCGCAAAGCACCTCGTCGAGCCCGGCCTCGGTTGGGCCCCCGCCCGGGCCACGGCACACCAGCACGCCCGGGGCCTCGGCCAGCGCCGCGGGGGCGCGCCGCGGCGCGTCGGGCTCCCAGACATCGAGCCAGGTCCGGACGCCGTGGGCGAGCAGGTCCTCGCACAGACGCAGGACGACCAGCTTGTCGGTCCTGGGGTGGGCGACGAACACGTACTCGGGCGGCGCGCGGGTGTCCTCACCGGCCGCGAGCGCGTCGAGCAACGCCCGCATCGACTCGAAGCGATCTTCGGCCGCCGACGCCAGCCCGCGGACGAGGATCGCCCGCAGCCACGGCGAGATCTCGGCCTCGCTCGGCGGCGGCTGCAGCTGGCCGCGCTCGACCACTTCGCGCAGCCGCGGGAGCGTGTCGGCGGTGTAGGGCCGCGCGCCGTAGAGCGCCTCGTAGAGCGCAACACAAAACGAGAATTGATCGCTGGCCGCGTCGGCCAGGCCGCCGCGCAGCTGCTCGGGGGCCATGTACGCGGGCGTACCCACGAGCGCGCCGGTCTGTGTCATGCGCGTGGACGCCAGCGCCGCGCCCCCCGACGAGGTCCGGCCCTCGTCGTCGCGCTGGACCGAGCGCGCGACACCAAAGTCCATCACCCGCACGCGCCCGTCGTCCCCGACCATCACGTTGTCGGGCTTGAAGTCCCGGTGAACGATGCCCTTGGCGTGAGCCGCAGCGAGCCCCTCGCCCGCCGCCATGAACACCGCGAGGATCTCGTCTCGGCTACGCGACGCCTGGTCGGGCCCCCCCGCCAGCCAAGCGCCGAGCCCGACCCCCTCGACGTGGGCCATGACGATGAAGGTCGTGTCCTCGACCTCGCCGATCTCGTAGACCGGCACGACGTTCGGGTGGGCGAGCTTGGCCATGGCCTGGGCCTCGATGACCAGGCGTCGGCGCAGCTCGGGGTCGCCCTCGACCGCGAGCTTCTTGATCGCGACCTTGCGGTCGAGCTTGCGGTCGTGGGCGGCATAGACGACGCCCATCGCCCCCCGCCCGAGCTCGTGGAGCAGCTCGTAGTGGGCGAGCAGCGGGACCTCGGACTCGATCCCGAACATCTCGGCGAGCAGGCGCTCCCGCTGGTGCCGCAGCACGACGGGGTCAATCTCGGGTTTGGGAAGGGGCATCCCGTTGTGCACTGCAGACTAGCAGCCCGGGGTGCAATGCATCGTGTCGCCTCGCGCCGGATTTTTCGCCGAGCGCGCGAAGCCAAAACGCCGCTGTACCGGGCGTACTACAAGTTTTGGCGACAAAACCATCGGCGAAAAGGCCAAGCGAGGCGCCGCGAGGCATTGCACCCCGGGCTGCTAGCAGGCTAACCCGAGCTCGTTTCGGCTTGGCGGCGAGCAGCCGAGACCGACCACGGATCCGCGCCATCAGCGAGCCCGCTGATGAACCCTCGCCTGCGATCGCTCGCCTGCGCGATCTTTTTTGAAACCAACTCGGGAGCTCTGCAACCGCTCGTGTGGAGGCCCGAGATGAACTTCGAACACTACCTCGACCACAACCGCCCCAACCCCAAGCGAGCCGCGCTCTTGACCCTCGCGGCCGCGCTGTCGATCAGCGGCACCACGATGATGCTCGCGGCCGGGTGGGTGGCCGGCAAGATGTCGATCGCGCGGGTCGATCCGCCCTCGACCGAGTACATCCTGCTGTCGATGACCGCCGACCAGCCGACCCCGCCGCCGCCGCCACCGCCACCGCCGGCCGGCGCCAGCGAGGAGCCCGAAGAGCCCGAGCCCGACGACGAGGTGCCCGAGGATCCCGAGCCCCTCGAGGAGGTCCAACCCGACAAGCCGACGAAGATCCCCGATCCAAAGGCCGGCGGCGCGGTCGGTGGCGTCCCCAAGGGTGTGCCCGGCGGTCAGTTTGGCGGCGTGATCGGGGGCATCCCCGGCGGGGGGATCGGCGAGCGCAACCCGCTGGCGATCTCGGTCAAGCCCGCGGCCAAGGACACGATCACCAAAAAGCCCCTGGCCGCGGTCATGGCTCGCGCGGTCTACTCGCCCGACCCCGACCGCAAGCTGCTCCAACAGACCAAGGCGGCGAGGTTCGACAAGCGCGACGGCAAGGCCACGGTCTCGTTTTGCATCGACGCCAACGGCAAGGTCGTGAACGTGAAGACCAAGTCCAAGTTTCCCGGCGATCCTCAGGTCGACAAGATCCTCCGGACCACGATCGCGTCGTGGCGTTTCAAGGCGAGCGAGGTCGGCTCGAAGAAGATGAAGACCTGCACCGAGCGGACCTTCTCGCTCAAGTTCCAGTAGCTGCGGCATCGTCGCGCCATGCTCCTGTGCCATGGCTGCGAGTGTCACGTCCGCGACGACGAGTCGAGCTGCCCCTTTTGCGGCGCGGCGCTCGGAACCACGACCGCGCCACGCCCAACGCGGCTCGGCAGCATGGCCCTGAGCGCTGGCCTGACCCTGCTCGGCTGCGCGACCGACACGGGCCCGAACGACACCGCCGCCGACGGCGGCAGCACCTCGATGATCGGCGGCGAGGGAAGGGGAGCGACAGCGCCAGCCTCTACATGCTCACGGCCGATGCCGAGGGCGACTACGAGTTTGCGGTCATCGACGCCGACTTCACCCCGGTCCTCTCGCTGATCGACTACGTCTGCTCGCCGACCGACGAGCTGAGCTGCAGCCTGCCGCTCGAGACGCTCACGCAGCCGCTGCTCGCTGTCGACAGCGACGACGGGCAGGCCGAGGGCACCGCCACGCTCACGATCACGCCGCTGTGAGCGGGTCTCAGGCCGGCAACAGGGCCCGGCCTTCGGCCTTGGCCTTGGCGAAGCGGTAGGCATCGGCCGCGAGCGCGGCGTTGGTCACGAGGCGCGTGGTCGGGGTGAGGCAGCAGACTCGCGGGCCCGGATCGCGCGCTCGTACACGGCCCAGCTGCGCCGGAGCTGGGTCTCGAAGGTGAACGCGCGCTCGTAGGCCGCGCGGCCGGCCGCGCCCTGCCGACCGCGGAGCTCGGCGTCGACGATCAAGGGCTCGAGGGCGTCGGCGAGGGCGTCGGGATTGCTGGCGGGGATCAGCGCGCCGGTCTCCCCCGACACCACGGCCTCGGCGACCCCCCCGACGTGGCTGGCGACGACCGGCAGCCCGGCGCGCATGGCCTCGAGCGTGGAGATCGGGAAGCCCTCGTGGGTCGAGCTCAGCACGAAGATCTGCCCCTTGGCGAGGCGCTCGGGCACGTCGTCGCGCGAGCCGAGCAGGCTCACCCGATCCCCGAGGCGGTGACGCGCGACGGCCTCGCGCACGCGGGAGTCGAGGGGGCCGTCACCGATCAGCTCGAGCTCCCAGCTGAGCTTTGGGGCTCGGGTCTCGAGCCGCCCGAGGCCCTCGATGAGGGTCAGCGGATCCTTGGGCGCCTGGAGCCGAGACACGGCGATGATGCGCGCGGGGCTGCGGCTGGGGTCGGCGCGCAGGGCCTCCGGGAGATCCGGGATCGCGTTGTGAACCAGGTGGAATTTGCGGGCCGGGGCCACGCGTAGATCAACCCCGCGCTGAAGATCCGCCGCGGAGACCGCGATGATCGCGTCGGCCAGAGGCGCGGTGAGGGTCTCGAGCGCGCGGGCGATCATCATGCGCGGACCAGGCTGCCAGCCGAACACCCAGCCGTGGACGGTGTAGACCGTGGCCACGCCCAAGCTGCGGCCGGCGAGGCGGCCGAACCAACCGGCCTTGGTCGAGTGAGCGCTGACGACGTCGGGATCGAAGCGGCCGAGCGCCTGGCGAAGCTCGAACAGGGCGCGGAGGTCCCGGGTCGGATCGATCGCGCGGACCAGGTGCTGGAGGGGCTCGTAGGGGACGCCCGCGCGGTCGAGGCGATCGAGGAAGGGCCCCTCGCCACCGACGAAGACCCGGACGGTGTGGCCGGCCTCGAGCATGCCCCGAGCGAGGAGCTCGACGACGACCTGGGCCCCGCCGACCGCGTCGGAGCGCGTGATCACGTGAGCGACGCGACGGCGGGGTCCCTGCCGGGGATCGAGCTCGTCCGTCATCGCGCGGATAGTAGCAAGGCGATCGGCGAGGCGCCCCGATCACCGCGGGGCCGTCACGGTCACGGCCCGGCGAAGACCGCGGCCAGGTCTTCGGCGCGCTTGGCCTGCGCGGCCCAGCGCTCGAGCTGCTCGGGGTCTTTGCAGGTGCGGATCCGGGCCTCGGCCGGGGCATCAAGGGGGATGTTGCGGAGCTCGAGAATGGTGAGCACGAGCTCGATCAGGCCCTCGAGCTGCCCCTCGCGCTTCCCCTCGAGCTTCCCCTCGAGCTTGCCCTCGAGCTTCCCCTCGAGCTTCCCCTCGAGCTTCCCCTCGAGCTTGCCTTTGAGTTGGCCCACGCGGAGGCCGTCGTGGTACGCGACGCTGTCGAGTTCGATTTGAGTCAGTTCGTATCGTTCTTCCATCGTCAGTGCTCCCAGTAGGATGTCGCGGTGGTGCTCGGGCAAGACGCTCAGGAGACTCGAAGCATAGCGCCAGCGTCGGTCGTCCGCGAGCTCCAGGGTCACCCGCATCGCGACGCGAAAGACCTCCAGGTCGCCGGCATGGATCAGCGCCGACAACACCGCCTTGGACGGTCGGCGCCGAGCTTCGTCAAGGCGGGTCACCCGCGGCATGTTCTGTCGGTCGAGAACCAGCAAACCTTCACGGGCAGGGACCTCCAGCCGCCCGAGGCTGCGGGCCCAGCGAGAGACAGCATCCGACAAGGGCACAACCATGACCATGGTGGTGAGTTGGAGGCGCTCGGCCAACAGCGCCCAGTAGACCCACAGGCGCCAGCGCTTGAGCGAGTCGACCTTCTTCTGGACCTCGAGGATCATCGCTACGCCCTTGTGTACGTGGCCCCGAGCGTGATGTCGCTTCACGGTGGCGGACAGGGCCAGGTCCGGTCGCAGCTCGCCCGTGTCGCCAAAGCACGGCGCGAAGCGATCGAGCTCGGCCTTGCGGTTGGTGACGTGGGTGAACCGGGGCAGCTCGATGCCAAACACGCGACGCGCGAGGTCGAAGGCCAGGCGGGGGTCGTCCTGAAACACACAGACGACTCCCTGGTGGAGCGAGGTCGGCATCGAGGACCAGGACCAACGCAAAGGCCGTGCCGTACAATTCCCTCGTGATCTCGCAAAGGGGCCACGTTCGAGTGGCCAGCCAGCGGGACGGCGGCCTGCGAGCGGGCCACCGCCGATGGCTCAGCGATGGGCCGGACCGCGATCGAGCAGGGCCAAGAAGCGGCGATGGCGAGCGAGCTGCTCCGCGTCGGCGCGGCCGCGCAGCATCCCTTCGACGGCCCGAGTCACGCGCTCGCGCTCATGCTCGATCCACGCGCCAAGCAGCGGGTCGGCGCTCGACCGCAGGATCGGTCCCAGCTCACGGTCGCGCTCGTCGAGCGGCGGCCCCTCGCCAGGCTCGGCGACCACGATCACGTAGAGCCGGCCCTGGTCCCGGGCCAGACACTCGTCGACGATCCCCCAGCCAAGCTCACGAAGGCAGGCGCGCAAGCTCCCGAGCTTGGGGAAGCCATGGTTGGCCTGGACGATCAATCGCCGCACGCCGACCAGCGCGCCCGCCCCCGCCCTCAGCAGGCGCTCGGCCAGCGGCGCGCCGATGCCCGCGATGACCACGGTCCCGACCTCGCCCGGGTTCAAGACCGCGAGGCCGTCACCCTCGCGCAGCTCGATCCGCGCAGCCAGGCCACTCGCATCGACGAAGCGCCGGGCGGCCGCGAGCGGCCCGGAATTGATGTCGCCCGCGATCGCCCGCGGCGCTCGCCCGCACGCGACCACGGCCACAGCGAGGCGCGCGTGGTCACAGCACAGATCTGCGACGGCCAAGCCCGGCAGCACCCGCTCGGCGATCGCCCCGAGCCGCGGACCGAGCTCGCTCACTCCGCGCTCGCCCCCGTGCGCGGCGGCAGCTCGGTCCGCGCGACGAGCTCGTCCTTCTCGGGCTCCTTGGCGGCGCGCGCGTCCAAGGTGCTCACCTCGCTGTTGTGGATCACGAGCGCGTCGGCTGGCGCGCTCGCGGGCGCATCGACTTTGGGCTGGTTGCAAGCCGTCAGCGAAATCACCACGAACACGGCGCACAGACCCCGGGATGATTTCGGACCCATCGCGCCCAGTTTACCCGCCCAAGCCCGTGTGCGAGCCTGCGGACCCCGCGATGCACGACCCCAACCAGCGCCCCATCCTCCTCGCCTTCGCGCTCACCCTCGGCCTCGGATCGGGGTGTGACAAGCCCGCCGACCACCCCCAGACGGCGACGCCGGCCGAGAAGGAGGCCGCGCCCAAGCCCGAGACCAGCGGCTACGCCCTCCAAAACCCCGAGCTCGACGCCGCCGCGCTGAAGGCCAAGGTCGCGCAGTTTCAGCCGGTCGTGCTCGAGGCCGACGTCGCCGCCTTGCCAGCGAGCGAGCGCGCGGCCCTCGACGAGTTGATCGCGGCCGCGCGGCTGCTCGACCCGGTCTTCAATCGTCAGGTCTGGGCCGAGTACCCGACCCACGCCCAGCGGCTGGCCGAGGCCGCGGAGGCCGGGGGCGAGATCGAGCAGCTGCGCCTCGACTACTTCCAGATCATGCGCGGCCCCTGGGACCGCCAGGATCACTTCGCGCCCTTTGCGATCAACATCCCCCACCCGCCGGGCGCGGGCTTTTACCCGCCGGGTGTGAGCGCCGACGAGTTCCGGGCCTTCGCCGATCAAAACCCGGCCATGCGCGAGGGCCTCGAGAGCCTGTTCACGCTCGTGCAGCGCGATCCGCAGGACCCGACCAAGCTCGTCGCGGTCCCCTACCGCGAGGCCTTCTCCGAGTGGCTCGAGCCCGCGGCCCAAAAGCTCGAGGCCGCGGCCGCCCTGACCCAAAACGAGTCCCTCGCAACCTTCCTGCGCTCGCGCGCGGCCGCGTTTCGCAGCGACGACTACTACCAATCCGACAAGGACTGGATGGATCTCGACTCGCGCGTGGAGATCACGATCGGGCCCTACGAGACCTACGAGGACGAGCTGCTCGGGCTCAAGGCCAGCTACGAGGCCTTCGTGACCGTGTCGGACCCCGAGGCCTCGAACAAGCTCGGCGTCTACAAGGACTGGCTGCCGAAGATGGAGCAGCACCTCCCGGTCGCCAAGGAGGTCAAGACCGAGCGCGGGGCCGAGAGCCCGATCCGCGTGGTCGATCTGGTGTTCACGTCGGGCGACGCGCGCAAGTCGGTCCAGACGATCGCCTTCAACCTGCCCAACGACGAGCGCGTGCGCGCGGAGAAGGGCGCCAAGAAGGTCCTGCTCCGCAACGCGATCAACGCCAAATTCGACGTGATCATGCGGCCGATCGCCGAGCGCATCCTCGACCCCAAGCAGCTGCCCTCGCTCTCGCAAGAGGCGTTCTTCAACGAGGTCCTGTTTCACGAGCTCAGCCACAGCCTCGGGCCCGCGATGGTCGAGCTCGATGGCCGCGAGGTCGAGGTCCGCGTCGCGCTCGGCTCGAGCTACTCACCGCTCGAGGAGGGCAAGGCCGACGTCATGGGCGCGTGGAACATCTTGTTCATGATCGACGAGAAGCAGTTCCCCAAGGACTTCCGCGACGAGCTGCTCGTGACCTACTTTGCGGGCCTGTTTCGCAGCGTTCGCTTTGGCGTGGCCGAGGCCCACGGCAAGGGCGCGGCGTTTCAGATCAACCGCTTCTTGGAGGAGGGAGCCGCGACCTTCGACGAGAGCACGGGGCTGTTCAGCGTCGACACCAAGAAGCTCGAGGCCTCGATCAAGACCCTCGTCCACGACGTCGTGATGCTGCAGCACGCGGGCGACAAGGCGGCCGTCGACGCGTTCCTGGCCAAGTACGCCGTGATGTCGCCCGCGATGGAGCAGGCCCTCGGCCAACTCGACGGTATCCCCGTCGACATCAAGCCGATCTACCCGGTCGCGGGCGAAGCCCAGTGACCGGGCACGAGGCGCGCGGACGCGGGCGCAGCCCGGCGGGTCGAGGACGGCCCTAGCAGCCCGTGGTGCAACCCCTCGCGCCGTCTCGGCGCGAGACGACACGAGGGGTAGTGCGCGCCGCTGAACCACCACCAGGTCGCCTGATCGATGATGACCTCCCACGCAAATTCCCCCGTAGCAGGCCTGAGCGTGGTCCGATCACCCGGCATCATCTCGACGACTTGCTCGGCGACCTGGATCTCGAAGGTGCCATCGAGGTCGTGCTGGGGCGCCAGCTCGCACATCTCGCGCAGATTGTCGTGTTTCGGGCATGGGACATCACTTTGGGCTGTCAGGATCGTGCTTGTCGCGGGCGTCCTCGATGACCTCTCGGGCCTCCACGCGATCTTCGAGGTCCGCCGAGGGGACCTCCTCGTGGCCCTCGCGCTCGCCTGGCTCGTGGCTGAGGGTGATGAGGATCGGAAAGTGATCAGAGCCAAACCGTCCGAGCCGCCGCATCTCGACGAGGCGGAGCTCTTCAGAGAAGAACACGTGGTCGAGAGGCCAACGCATGAGCGGAAATTTGGCGTGATAGGTCGCGTAGATGCCCCGACCGATGCGCGGATCGAGCAGCCCGCTGATTCGTTGAAAGCGGCGGGTCGTACTCGACCACGCGACGTCGTTCATGTCTCCGGCGACGATCACCGCCAGCGGCGAGCGCTTGGCCGCCGCGCCGACCACCAACAGCTCCGCGTCTCGCTCGGTCGAGGCCAGGTTCTCAAACGGCGTGGGCGGTCGCGGGTGTAGACAATAGAGCTGGATCTGCGCCCCGCTCGGCAGCGCGACGCGGGTCTCGATCGAGGGGACATCGTCTTCGATCAGGTAGCGCACCTGGGGATCGATGAGCTCGAGGCGCGAGTACAAGGCGATGCCGTAGGTGTTGTCGAGGGGACGAAGCACCCTGTAGGGGTAGTCCGCGTCGAGGACCGCGAGCTGCTCTCGCCACCAGGTGTCGGTCTCGACGGCCAGCAGGAGGTCGGGTTGCTCGGCGCGAAGCTTCGTCAACAGCCGCGACGCGTCGCGATTGTCGATCAGGACGTTGGCCACAATCAAGGTGATCTGCTCGGCCCCCTCGCGCGTCGCTCGCTCGGCCTGCGGCGAGACGAGCGCCGTGTACTGGACGATCTGCTTGACCTGATAGCCGAGGCTCGCGACCAGAATCAGCGCGACCCCGGCGGCGACCCAGGTCCGACGCACCCCCGAGTACAGGGCGCAGCCGCCGAGGAGCGCGAGGATGAGCCCGAGCATGATGGCGAGTTGCAGGCGGGGAAAATCGAAAGCCCGGATCCACCAGTCGCGCAGCGGCAACAACGGCAACACGGTCGCGACCGAACACAGGACGCCAAGCACCACCAGCGAGATCTTGATGGTTGGGATCATCAAGGCCGTTCTTAGCAAGATGCGATGATGGGTGAGCGCGCAACAACTGAGGCGGAGTCAAGGGGCGTGAAGATGCTGGCGCTCGGGGCGGCGACGCTCGCAGCCTGCCCGCCCGCAAGGGATGCGCTCGAGTTGTGGTTGTGGGCGGGTCCCGGCCCCTGACCTGCACCTCCGAGGAGGACTGAGGCCGCGAAGGGGCGTGTACAGCCGCAGCGCTTCCCATTTAACTTAGGATTCCGCTGATGACCTCTGATCTCTTCGCCTTCCTCTCCACCCTTCAAAGCGAGGGACGACTCGTCTCACCGATCGACCTCGAGATCCTCGAGGCCCCCTCGGAGGCCGTCGCGGCCGAGACGATGGACGCGTGGTTCGACGGCGCAAACTGGCGCGCGACCGGGCACCGCGTGGTGGCCTTCGCCCAGGACGGCACCGGCGGCCAGTTCGGGCTGTGGCACTACCCCGAGCTCGACGGCGAACCGCCGGTGGTCTTGCTGGGCTCGGAGGGCAGCGCCGCGGTGCTCGCCGACTCGCTCCTCGACTTTGTCCGGCAGACCTGCGCTGGCATGCAGTGGTACCCCTTCGAGGGCGAGTGGAACCCGATCGATGAGGACGAGATCGACGAGGATGACGAGTACGCGCTCGACCTCGCCGGCCTCCGAGCCCGCGCGGACGCCGAGCTCGGCCCGTGGACGGAGACCTCCGAGGCCATGATGAAGCGCGGCGTCGAGCGACACCCCGACTTCAAGGCCTGGGTCGAGGGGCTGCGCGGGTGAAGGGCTAAGGCTAGCACCCCGGGCTGCTAGAAGCTGACGTCGAGGTAGAGGTTCCCGACCGTCAGCCACTGCTTGTAGACGCCGTCGGCGCTGGCCTGGCGGGTCGGCGCCTGGAACTCGTTGAACACGTTCTGGCCCTTGGTATCGAGGGGCAGGTAGATGATCTGCCCGACCGTCGCGCCCATCGCGAGGTGCTTGTGGGCCTGCCACAGCGCGCCGAGCGTGACGCTGATCTTGTCCATGTCGAACAGGACCGGATCCACGGTCTCGACCGGGATCGCCGAGCTGTCGTAGCCAAGGCCGATGTAGGTCTCGAGCTCGTCGATGAACCAGTACCCGACGCCAACCCGCACGCCGCCCGCGTCCTGCCAAAAGCGCGGGAGGTGCTGGGTCACCGCGACGACGTCGCCGTCCTCGGCCCCGCCACCGCCGAAGTTGCTCGGGTCTTCGAGCGCCGTGTCGGCGTTCTCGTACTCGCAGCTGCGCTGGTCGCTGCTCTCGGCCTCGAGGATCATCACGCACTGCTTGTCGAACACCGACCAGCGGGTGTAGTCGGCGAACACCCGCAGCTCGAGCTTGGGGATCGGGCGCACGCGAAAGCCGAGGCGGATGATGTCGGGGTAGCTCTGGGTGACCTCGACGGGGGTCGGGGTGACGTTGCCGGTCGTGAAGATGTTGGTCAGCGTGCCCTCGAGCGCCATGCCGCCCGAGACGTTGGGCTGGCTGGTGTAGGAGGCGCCGATCCAAAAGACGTCCTTGACCGGCTGGACCGTGAACCCGGCCGCGAAGCCCCCCTGCCAGCCGCTGGCTTTGAGCCAGCTGCGGCCCTCCTTGAGCGCGAAGTCGCCGGGCTGGCCCGAGACCAGGTTGTCGGTGCCGTCGGCGTTGCGGGCCCGGACCGTGTCGATCGAGCTGTAGATCGCGCTGCCGCTGAAGCCGATCGTCAAGTTGGCGGCGGCCTCGATCTTGAACGCGAGCGCGCCAGTTATGTAGAACGAGCGCAGGTTGCCGTCGATCGCGTACCAGCGCTGGACGCCGTCGTAGGCGCCCGGGAAGTCGGCGCTGTCGTTGAACGCGTCGTTCTTGTTCCAGGTCGCGCCGCCGCCAAAGGGCACGTAGACGGCCGCGCCGCCATAGATGAACTTGGTCCCGAAGTCCGAGGTCACGCCGAAGAAGGGCGCGCCCGCGACGTTGAACAGGTCGGCGGTGCCGTTGTTGGCCCCGTTGGCGTACTCGAGGCTGAGCGGCTGCTCCATGTCCGGGTCCTGGCCCGGGTTGTAGTTGACGGCGCTGTCGGGCCGCTCGTAGCGAACCTTGCGCAGGGCGATCAGGCCATCGACGAAGATGTGCGTGCCCTCGGACAGGGCGATCGCGCCGGGGTTGTAATAGATGCTGGTCGCGTTTGGGCCGGTCGGGTGGCCGTGCTCGCCGCCAAAGCGCGCGGTCCCGATGCCCGAGGCGTCGGCGGTGGAGGTCCACAGCCCGACGCCCAGCAGCGCGGCGAGGGGAGCGGCGAGAGCCCTGCCACAGCGGCGGGTCGAGGCGAGGCGAGGCGAGGCGGAGAAGCGTGGGGTGCTCATGGTGAGGATCGCTTGGGTCGAGGAGAGAGGGGCACCGGGCTTCAGCTCAGATCTGGCTGCACTTGTAGGGGAAGTCGGTCGGCAAGGTGCTGGGGTCGGAGCCGTCGTCGGCGAGCCGGCTCGCGGCGAAGAACGAGCCCGGCTCGAGCGGAGCCTCGAGCGGGACCGTGACCATGCCGGCCACGTCGCCGCACATCGTGTCCATGTCGAGGACCTCGCCGGAGATCAGCAGCGTGGCCTCGATGTCGCTGCCCGTGATCGGGTTGGCGGCGCCCGTGACCTTGACCAGGCCCATGTCGACCTCGAAGGACCCGTCGGCGGCGATCGGGATGTCGTCGAAGACCAGGGGATCGCCGACGAACTCGCGCGGGGTCAGGATCTCGCCCTGATCGAGGCTCAGCGGCTGGAACGAGAAGTCGGCGACGCCGCCGAGGCCGTCGGCCGAGGCCGTGAAGGTCACGGTCGTCGCAAACTGCATGGGCAGATCCGGGCCGAGGTTGGTCTCGACCGCGAACAAGAAGTTGCCCGTGACGTCCGGGAGGTCGGGCGAGTCCGCGGGTGGGACCATTTCGCAGCGGTAGGGGAAGGTCGTCGGCAGCGTCGCGGGATCGCAGCCGTCGTCGTCGATGCGCAGGGCGCCAAAGAACGAGCCGGGCTCGAGCGGGGCCTCGAGCGGGACCGTGACCATGCCCGCGACATCACCGCACAGGGCGTTGGAGTGGACGATGCGCCCGGTCGTGACCAGCGTGGCCTCGATGTCGCTGCCCGTGATCGGGTTGGCGGCGCCCGTGACCTTGACCAGGCCCATGTCGATCTCGTAGTTGCCGTCGGCGTCGAACTCGACGCCCTCGTAGTTGAGCGGCTCGCCAACGCACTCGCGCGGGGTCAGGGTCTCGCCCTGGTCGAGGCTCAGCGGCTGAAACGAGAAGTCGGCGGTCGCGCCCGAGCCGTCTTCGGCGATGACCATGTTGCTGATCGTCGTCGAGAACTGCATCGGCAGGTCGGGCCCGAGGTTGGTCTCGACCGCGAACAGGTAGGTGCCGTTCATGTCGGGGATGCCCTCGACGCCCGTGTCACCGTCGCCGTCGCCGTCGCCTTCGCCTTCACCCGCGTCGAGGCGGTGATCCTCGCTCGCTTCGAGGAACTCGTTGAAGCGAGCCTCGGGGTCCGGGCAGCCGCTGGCGAGCAGCGTGAGCCCGCAGAGGCTCAAACTGGCGAGGCGAGTCTGCCAGGGGGGACGGGGTGCGTATCGTAGGGCCATGCGGGTCGTCTCCAACGGGCGAGCGGAAAGCTCGCGCCGATGGTACACGACCACGCCCCGCGGGCGGGGAATCAAGCTTCCGGCAGCGCCCGAAGATCGGCGACCGCCGAGACGATCTGCTCGGGCTCGGCCTGCACATCCGCGACCTCGCACAGCCACTGCGCGGCCTCTTCGAGGTCGCGGATTGTGCGCATGGGGATGTCGGTCCGGCCCTGAAAGATCTGCGTCATGATGCTCGACATGATCGAGGCACCGAGACCGACGAGGCCACCGACGACGGTGGCCATCGCCTCGACTCCCGGGTCATCCGTCGTCGCCTCGCGGTAGTACGAGCGGACCTCGGGGCCCATCGGCGGCAGGATCTTGTCGGGGACCATCAACAGCGGGGCGCGGCCAACTCGCTGCGCGAAGGTGGCGTAGCGGCCGAGCTCGAGCTTGGCCTCTTCGAGGGTCGGCGGCTCCGCATGGTGGATGATGAACAATCGACCCACCTCCGCTGTCCTGGGCTCACGCGCGCTCGTCATCAGTCGGGGTTCTAGCACGAACGGCGGCCGGACCGCAGGCCAGTGTGGCTAGTGGGGCTAGCCTGGCCGATTTTGGACCCCGGCCAGCTGATTCAAGAAGGCGCCCGCGAGCTCCTCCATGGTCTCGGTCGTGAGCTTCTCTCGCTCGCGCAGATCGCAGTGCTCGATGACGCCGCTGTCCTCGTCGGGGAGCTCCTCGAGGAAGCGGCTGGGCAGGATCTCGAGCTCGCGCCCGCGATCGACGCGGGTCGCCGCCCGAGTCAGCCACAGGCGGTCACGGGCGCGGGTGATGCCAACGTAAAACAGCCGCCGCTCCTCTTCGATGTCACCGGAGATGGCATCGGAGAGCCGCGGGGCGTCGGTACGCTTGTGTGGCATCGTCCCCTCCTCGACCCCCAGTATGAACACGTTGCCCCACTCCAGGCCCTTGGCCGAGTGGAAGGTCGAGAGCGTGACGAGGTCGGGCGTCTGGTCGCCCTCATCCTTCTTCTTGAGGTCGATGTTGCCGAGGTACTCGCCCCACTTGGGCTTGGTCTTGGCGTCCCAGGCTCGGCTCTCGAACTTGCCGACGCTGGCGAGCAAAAACTCGACCGAGTTCCACCGGTTTTGTGTGACCTTGCCCGAGCCGGTGTCCTTGAGCACGCTGTCGCGCAGCCGGACCTCGTCGAGGAGCTTGCGCAGGGCGTCGGCGACGGTCGACTGGTGGGCGTCGGCCTGGGCGTGGCGGATCTGCTGAGAGAAGCGCTCGAGCGCGTGGCGAGGCCGACCGCCGATCCCCTCGATCTCGGCGACGTGGTGGACGGCGTCGATCAGCCGCTTGCCGTGGCCCTCGGCCCAGGCGTCGAGGCGCTCGATGGTCTTGCGCCCGATGCCCTTCGAGGGCGTGTCGAGGGCCCGCCGAACCGCGATCTCGTCGGAGGGGATGACCAGCAGCTTGAGGTACGCGATCGCGTCCTTGACGACCTTCTTGTCGTAGAAGGGCTGGCCGCCGAGGACCCGGAAGGGGACCCCGTGCTCTTGCAGGTTCTGCTCGATCGCGCGGGCCTGGCGGCTCGAGCGGTAGAGCACGGCGATCTCGCGCCCGGGCGCGCGGCGGCCCTGGATCAGCTCGTAGATCTTGTCGGCGACCCACTTGGCCTCCATCGGCCCGTCGCGGGTCACGACGACCTCGACCTTTTCGCCGCCGCTGCGCTTGGGCACCAGCTCCTTGTCGTGGCGCGAGCTGTTGTGGACGATCAACGCGTTGGCGCAGGTCGTGATCGGCGGCTTCGAGCGGTAGTTGGCCTCGAGCTTGATGACCTTGGCGTCGCGGAAGTAGACGTCGAAGCCGAGGATGTTGGCGACCTTGGCCCCGCGCCAGCCGTAGATCGCCTGGTCGTCGTCGCCGACCACGCACAGGTTGCGCTCGGGCCCGAGCAGCTCGAGCAGCATCTGAAACTGGGCCGTGTTGGTGTCCTGGTACTCGTCGACGAGGAGGTAGCGAAAGCGCTGCTGCCAGCGCTTCTTGCACGAGGGGTCCTCTTGGAGGCGCGAGGCGATCCGGCACACGAGGTCGTCGAAGTCGACGCACGCGAGGCTGCGCAGGCGGTCCTCGTAGGCGTCGTAGAGCTCGGCCGCGATGTCGTCGTAGTCGTTGGACGAGATGATGTTCTTGACCTGCGCGGTGGTCAAAAAGTCGTTCTTCCACAGGCTGATGCGCTGGACCACGGCGCCGAGATCGAAGCGTCGTTTGCTCGCCGGGCCGTGGTAGCCGTGCTCGCGCAGGAGCGAGCGGATGATCCCGTAGACGTCGCCCTGGTCGAGGATCTGGAAGCGCTTGGGCACGCCGAAGCCCTTGGGATCCTCGCGCATCATCCTCGAGCCGAGGCTGTGGAAGGTGCCCAGGACCAGGGCCTCGGCCCGCTTCTTGCCCACCATCTTGGCCAGGCGCTCGCGCATCTCGTCGGCGGCCTTGTTGGTGAACGAGAGCGCGACGATCTGCTCGGGCTCGACCCCGCGCTCGAGCAGGTGCGCGATCCGGTGGGTGATGACCCGGGTCTTGCCCGAGCCGGCGCCAGCGAGGACCAGCAGCGGGCCCTCGATGTGGAGCACGGCCTCGCGCTGCGCAGGGTTGAGAGCGGAGAGATCCACGGGTCGGGCCTTTTAGTTGGTTGCGATCTTCGACGCAAGCTGGACGCACCAGACGCCGTCAGCCGAGCAGCTTCTCGGCCCACGCGTCGGCGCGAAAGCCGATCAGCGCGACGTCCTCACCGACGACGAGCGGGCGCTTGATCAGCTTGCCGTCGGCGGCGAGGGCCGCGAGCGCGTCGGCCTTCGACGTGGTCGCGAGCTTGTCCTTCCACCCGCCTTGGCGGTAGCTCTGGCCCGAGGTGTTGAACAGCTTGCGGAGCTCGACCTCGGCGAGCTTCATGACCTTGGCCAGGGTGGTCTTGCTCGGCGGGCGCGCGACGATGTCGACGCTGCGGTAGGCGATGCCCTCGGCCTCGAGCCACTTCAGAGCCTTGCGGCAGGTCGAGCAGTTTGGGTACTGGTAGACCACGACGGGCTTGGCGGCGCTCATGGCCTGCGCTTGTGCCCCGCTTCGAGCCGCGCCGTCAACCGTGCGATGCTCGGGCCATGCGCCGCTGGCCTGTGCCTGTTCTCGCCCTCGCCCTGGTCGCCTGCGCCAAGCAACCCGCGCCCCGCGACGCCTACGAGGGCGCGCCGCAGCGCGCGGCGATCGTCGCCGAGTGCGGCCCCAAGCTCGTCGACGACGAGGGCCGCGCGTGCGTGCAGATCGACGTGTTCGCCGAGGGCGAGGGCCCGCCCGCGGCGCCGGGCGAGTGGCTGTGGATCCACTACATCGTCACCCTGCCCAACGGCGCGCAGATCGACAGCTCGCACGAGCGCAAGCCGCTCTCGCTGCGCCTCGGTCACAGCGGTGAGGTCATCGAGGGCATGCACCTCGGGCTCGCGGGCATCCGAGTCGGCGAGCGTCGCCGCTTCGTGGTCCCGCCCAAGCTCGGCTACCGCGGCGCCAAGATGGCTGGGGTGCCGCCCGACGCGAACTTGACCTTTCTGGTCGAGCTGATGGAGCGGCGCGAGAGCCTTTGACGTACCATGCCGCCGTGGCCCACGCCCACGCCCAGCCCGACTGCGTCTTTTGTGGCTACCGCGAAGCCCCGGTCCACCTGCGTCGGCCGAAGTTCGAGATCCGTCGGTGCCCGCACTGCGCGGTGCTGTGGTGTGATCCGACCCGCTTCGACGACGACTTCAGGCCCGACAACGAGGCCGCTTACCTCGAGGTCGAGGCCACGATCCACACCGAGAACGCCGCCCGGCTCGAGCAGCTGCTGCGCTTCGCCGGGCCCGACAGCCACCCGCGCCTGCTCGAGGTCGGCTGCATGCACGGCGACTTCGTGTACCAGGCGCGCGGGGCCGGCTACGACGCGCGGGGGGCGGACCTGTCGGCGACCGCCGTCGAGGAGGCCAACCGTCGGATGCCCGACGCCGTCAGCCTCACGACCCTCGACGACAGCTTCGCCGACGCCTCGCTCGACGTCGTCGCCGCGTTCAACGTCGTCGAGCACATGGACCGACCCGACGAGTTCCTGGCCCAGGTTACCCGGGTCCTTCGCCCCGGCGGCGTGCTGATCGCGGAGACCCCGGCCCAGGAGAGCGTGTACCACCACGTGTTGTTCATGCGCGGCCGGCTCCAGAGCCAGGGGGCCTACGAGGTCGGGGTCTACCCGGGCACCCACATCTTCAAGTTCGGCCGCCGGGCGTGGGCGACGATCCTGCGCGACCGCGACTACGAGGTCCTCGACATCGCCCCGCGCTCGACCCCGATGCGCGAGCTCCTGGCCAAGAACAAGCACGATCCGATCTTGCGCGCGGGCATCGTGGGCTTTGGGCTGCTCGGCCGGGTGACCGGGTGGGAGAACCGGATCCTCGTCACGGCCCGGCGCAGGTGAATGACGGCCGTCAGGGGATCCTTCACGCCTGTTTTGCATCCAGCTTTGGTTGACCAAAAGCGGGCTGGCTCGCGGACAAGGGCCGGGCGTGGGTGTACATTCGGGCCATGCGGACTGTCTTAGGGCGTGGGGGTGTGAGCGCCTCGACCGCCAACTCCGGACCTGCTCTCGGGCCTCGCTTGCCCTCCCCAGGCGGCGTCGTCGGGCTGTGCACGCTCGCGATCGCCCTCGGCGGCTGCGGTCGCTCCGACACGGTCCTCTACGTCGACACCGACAACGAGGGCACGAGCTTCAGCTACGAAGACACGGCCGAGACCACCGACACCGAGACCGACACCGAGACGAGCGGCGAGTGCAGCGACGGCTTCGTCGATCCGGGCGAAGACTGCGACGACGGCAACACCAGCAACGCCGACGCCTGCACCAACGAGTGCCTGTTCAACTTCTGCGGCGACGGCTACGTCTACGAGGGCGTCGAGGAGTGCGACCCGGGCGAGGGCAACATCGGGCCCAACCAGGCCTGCGTGCCCGGCTGCATGATCAACGTGTGCGGCGACGGCTTCACCGGGCCCGGCGAGGCCTGCGACGACGGCAACCCCTTCGACGGCGACGGCTGCAACAGCGACTGCACCACGGGCCACTGCGGCAACGGGATCGTCGATCCCGGCGAGGACTGCGACGACCAAAACAGCGACAACACCGACGCCTGCCTCAACACCTGCGTGGCGGCCAGCTGCGGCGACGGCTACGAGCGCGCCGGGCTCGAAGAGTGTGACGACGGCGCGTTCAACGGCGCCGACGCCGACTGCACCCCGGTCTGCTCGACCAACGTGTGCGGCGACGGCTACCAGCACGCGCTCGACGAGGCCTGCGACCCCGGGGCCGAGAACATCGGCCCGGGCATGGCCTGCCTCAACGGCTGCGTGCTCAACGGCTGCGGCGACGGCGACCAGGGCCCGGACGAGATCTGCGACGACGGCAACGCCGACAACACCGACGACTGCACCGAGCTGTGCGAGCCCGCGACCTGCGGCGACGGCTTCGTGTGGGCCGGCAACGAGGACTGCGACGATCAGAACCAAGACGACGACGACGCCTGCCACAACGACTGCTCGCGGACCGAGATCGTCAACGTCGCGGTCGGCGGCAACCACACCTGCGCGCTGTTCGACCACGGCAAGCTGGTCTGCTGGGGCAACGGCGACGACGGGCGCACGGGCTACGCGACCGAGGAAAACCTCGGCGACGACGAGCTCGCGGGCAGCTTGGGCTTCGTCGACGTCGGCGGGCCGATCACCTCGGTCGTCGGGGGCATCTCCCACACCTGCGTCAGCTACGCGGGCGGCGAGGTCCGCTGCTGGGGCCGGCCGACCGACGGCCAGCTCGGCTACGGCAACGTCGTCACGATCGGCGACGACGAGGTCCCGTCGAGCGCGGGCTTCGTCGACCTCGGGGCGCCCGCGACCTTGCTCGCGTCCGACGGCGGGGCCTTCCACAGCTGCGCCCTGCTCAACAACGGCAACGTGGTCTGCTGGGGCCGCGAGGCCGAGGGCCGGCTCGGCTACGCGCTCGGGGGCCTGAACGAGGACGTCGGCGACGACGAGACCCCGGCCGAGCACGTCGCGACCTTCGGCCCGGTCATGGTCGGCGGCAACGTCACCGACCTCGTGCTCGGCTTCTCACACACCTGCGCGCTGCTCGACGACGGCACGGTCCGCTGCTGGGGCGAGGCCGACAACGGCCAGCTCGGCTACGGCAACGCCAACGACATCGGCGACGACGAGACCCCGGCCAGCGCCGGTCCGGTCCCGATCGGGGGCACGGTCACCCAGCTGGCCAGCGGGTGGTTCCACAACTGCGCGCTGCTCGACACCAGCGAGGTCAAGTGCTGGGGCAAGGGCAACGAGGGCCGGCTCGGCTACGGCAACGTGGCCTGGGTCGGCCTGATCAACACACCCGACGCGGTCGGCTTCGTCGAGGTCGGCGGCACGCCGACCAAGCTCGCCGCCGGCTCCGCCCACACCTGCGCGCTGCTCGACGACGGCACGATCCGCTGCTGGGGCTGGGGCGCGCGCGGCCAGCTCGGCTACGGCAACGCGACCAACATCGGCGACAACGAGCCCGCTGGCAGCGGCGGCCCCGTGGAGATCGGCGGGCTCGCGGTCGACATCGCCGCCGACGGCAACCACACCTGCGCGACCCGAGCCGACGGCCGGATCGTGTGCTGGGGCGACGGCGGCGAGGGTCGGCTCGGCTACGGCAACCAGGACTTCATCGGCGACGACGAATTCCCCGCCGCCGCGGGCCCCGTGCCGCTATTTTAGACCCCCCTGGCCGCTTGTGCACTTTGCCACGCACGGCCGCAAGCGGCCGGTCGCTCGTTCCTCGCTCGGTGGGCTCTCATGTGCCCTGCAACGGCATGCGTGGCCCCCTAAAGGGGGCTGGTTTAGACCCCCTGGCCGCTTGTGCACTTTGCCACGCACGGGGCTGGTTTAGACCCCCCTGGCCGCTTGTGCACTTTGCCACGCACGGCCGCAAGCGGCCGGTCGCTCGTTCCTCGCTCGGTGGGCTCTCATGTGCCCTGCGACGGCATGCGTGGCCGGCTGGTTTAGACGCCCCTGGCCGCTCGTGCACTTTGCCACGCACGGCCGCCAGTGGCCGGTCGCTCGTTCCTCGCTCGGTGGGCCCTCATGTGCTCTGCAACGGCATGCGGGGCCCTTACAAGGGGGCTTGGGCCTGGCCATGGTATCGGGTAGCGGGCCATGGCTGAGGGGAAGCTGATCCGGGACGGGTTCGACGCCACCGTCGTGGTGCTCATGGCGCTCGGGGCGGTCGTGTTCATCGAGCCGGCGCCCTTCGATCTGCTGATCATCTTGTTGTTGCCGGTCGCGCTGCTGCTGCGACGGCTGGCGATCCCGAGCTACGGCGGGTTCGCGCTCGTGGTCGTCACGCTGTTTTTGTTGGCCAACGTCGTGTCGCTGATCCCGGCCCGCGAGATCGACGTCGCGCTGCGCTTTGGCGCGATCACGGTCTATCTCGTCGTGGCCTGGGTGTTCACGCTCGGGGTCGCGGGCAAGCAAGGCGAGCGGGGCACGCGGCTCGTGATGTTCGGCTGGACCTGGGGCGCGGTCATGACGACGGCGGTCGCGATCGCCTCCTACTTTGGCCTCCTGCCCTTCGCCGAGCAGCTCGCCTACCAGGGTCGGCTCAACGCGCTGTTCAAGGACGCCAACGTGCTCGGGGCCTACCTGGTCGCGCCCGCGGTGTGGTCGGCCTCGCGCCTGGTGTCGCTCGAACGCGGCAGCCGCCTCCCGTGGGCGCTGGCGCTGGTCGTGTGCGGGCTCGGGATCTTGCTGAGCTACTCGCGCGGCGCCTGGATCAGCCTGTCCGTCGCAATGTTGGTGTTCTTCGGCCTGCGCATGGTCGGCTACGGGTCGCGCCGCTCGCGGCTCATGACGCTGCTCGCGGTCCCGGTCGCCGCGGTCCTGCTCGCGGTCGCGCTCGATCGCATGGTCGAGATCGGCGTGGTCCAGGACATGCTCGAGCAGCGCTTTGGCCCCCAAGCCTACGACGTCGATCGCTTCGCGACGCAGGCCGAGGCGATCGAGGTCGCGGCCCAGCGACCCTTCGGGATCGGGCCGGGCCAGTCCGAGCGAACCTTCACCCGCGCCGCGCACAACACCTACATCCGCGGCTTCGTCGAAAATGGCTACGTCGGCGGGCTGGCGCTGGCCGGGTTGATGCTCTCGTCGCTGGCCGTCGCGCTGTGGGTCGCGCTCAGCTCACGCGAGCCCCGCCGACAGGTCGCGATGGCGGTCGTCGCCGCCTCGCTGATGGCCGTGTGCATCGAGTCTGTGGTCATCGACACGGTCCACTGGCGGCACATGTGGATCCTGGCCGCGCTGGCGTGGACGCCCGCGCTGCGCCCACGCGCTCAGACGGACGCGCTCAGTCGCGCTCGAAGCTGAGGTCGCGGATCCAGTCGGCGAGGATCTCGGCCTCGCGGGGGGTCAAGTCCGCCGGCAACGAAACCTTGACGCGCAGGTCCCTGCGCAGCACGTGACTGTGCTCGATCATCCACTCGGCGCCCGAGCCGGGCGCCCGAACCTCGCGGTCCTGCCGGGGCGGGGCTTCGTTGGCTGAGGCCTCGGACACCAGCCCCACGCCGAGATCCAGCGCAGGCTGAGTCGAGACCATCTCCGGCGCCCCACTCGCTGCCCCACTCGCTGCTTCGTCGAGCTCAGGCGCATCGTCGAGACCGGCGGGCTGACCTGGGCCTAGGCCCTGGCCCGCGTCTCGCTCGACGACTCGAGCGGCGAGCTCGGCCGGCGCGACGGTCCACTCGAGCCGACTGGGGTGGCCCTTGCGACCGACCTTGAACTCGCCGCAGCCGGCCTCGTCGAGGCTCCGCAGCAGCGCGATCGCGTCGCGCCGGCCCACGTCGCCATCACCAGTGAGCTCGTCGACCGTCGTTCGACCCTCGTCCACACCGCGCTCGAGGATCGAGTCGAACAGCGCGCGAGCGCCCGGTTGGGAGCGATAGAGTTCGAGCAGTGCGTCGTCGTTCGTAGACATCTTGACGTGGACGGGAGCTCCCGCCGCGGCAGACCCTAGCCCGAGCGACATCGCCGGAACTAGTGTGCGGAGCCATGCGCGCAGGTGCGGCCCAAAACGGGACGCTTATGCTCACATTGCCAGCCGCTCATGGATCGCTTTCGCCCCTCGCGTTGCGAACACGCTCGGCGAGCGCTCGCCGACGGCGGCGCTCCGCTGGTTTGGCTCGGCGCGCGAGCAGACCATCGATGAGCTCCTCGGCCCGGCTCAGCGAGGCCTCGTCGGCGAGGCGCAAGAGCCCGAGGATCAGCAGCTCGTCGATCACCGCGGGATCCTTGATGCGGCTGTTGAGCCGCGCTTGCTCGAGCTCGGCCACGGCGGCCTCGGTCTGGGCCCGTGTCTGGTGCTTGAAGCGAGCGTTGGCGCGAAGTCGATGGGCGGCCTCCTCGTTGGGCTGCAGCTGCACGAGCAGGCGCGCGTGGTGCAGCGCGAGCCCGGGGTTGTCGGCGTCGAGGGCGAGCTGGGCCTGGATGCGCAGGGGCTCGGGGTCCTCGGGGTGCGTGCGCGCGCGGGCGCTTGCGAGGGCGCGGGCGTGGGCCGGGGACCGTCGCGCGATCGCGCGGGCGAGCGGCGTCCAGGCCTCGCTGCTGTCGGGCGCGATGGTCGCGAGCTGCTCGGGCGCGGGAACGCCCGCGATCAGCCAGTCGACCAGCTCCTCGGACACCGGCTCGCGCATGGTCTCGAGCCCGCGCTTGATGTGCTCGATCGAGGCGAGGGGCGAGCCGAGCTCGGCGGCCGCCGTGGCCGCGAGCAGGTGCGCGTCGAGGTTGGCCGGCCGCAGCCGCGCCGCGACCTCGGCTCGGTCCAGGGTCTCGTCCCAGTCACCGCGCTCGGCGGCCTCGCGGGCCGCGGCCAGGTGCAAGAAGGCGTCGAGCGGGGTCTGGCGCAGCGCGGGCTCGACCGCGAGCTGACCATCGAGGACCGCGCGATCTCGGGGACGCCGCTGCGACCAACTCCCGGGGATCGACGTGAGCGCCACGGCCAAGCCCACGACCATCGCCACGAGCGTGGCGATCAAGACCCGGCGGTGCGACCACGTGCGGCCCTTGGCCGACACCCCGAGCGCGCCCGCGAGCGCCACGGCCGCGGCCGAGACCCCGAGGAAATCGAGGGAGAAGTCGACGCAGCTGTGGATCCCGAGGGCCAGGAGACCACACAGCCCGAGTCGACGGGCGAGGCCCTCGTTGGCCCGAAAGCTCCGCCACCACCACCAGCACAGGCCCAAAACCACGACGCCACCGGGCACCGGACCCCACTCGACCAGGAACGCGATCGGCGTCGACTCGAGGTGCGTGAACAGGATCGCCCCGGGCCTACGGTCGACGAGGGGAAAGAGATCCACGAAGGTCCCGCGCCCGGTCCCGAGCACCGGTGACGAGGGGATCAGGGCCAGGCCCTCGCGCGCGACACGAAATTTATCGGCGAAGCTCGCCGGGTCGCGGAGGGTGCTGAGCTGGTCCCAGGCGCCCTGGCTCGCGGCCAGCCCGAGCATGCCGAGCACGATCACCGCCAGGCCCACACGACGGCGGCGGCCGTGGCTGGGCTCGTTGCCCGCGGTCTTGGGCTGGCGCAGGCCGAGCGCGAGCGCGAGCGGAGCGACGATGACCAGGCTCGCGAGCGCCCCGCGAGACATCGACAGGACCAGGGCCGTGGTCTGGATCGCGATGGCGCCCGCGGCCAGGTAGGCGCGGTCGGCCAGGCGCTCGCTGGCTTGGCGACCCCGAGCCTCTCGGGACCGGGCGTGAAGATCGACGCCCACGGACGCGGCGGCGAACACCCCGACGAGCAGGAGGCCCGACTGATGGTTGGGGTTGACGAAGCTGGTCAGGAGCGGCGAGCCCAGCGCCTGTCCGAGCCCGAACAGCTCCTGGCGCGGCACGTAGACCCCGTAGATCGCCTCGGCCCCGATCAGCTTCTGGCTCAGCCCGACGAGCGCGACGAGGGTCCCGGCCAGGCTCACGTAGGCCGCGACCAGCCGCCAGCTCAGCTGGGCGGCGGCGACGAACAGGCCGGTCAGCGCGAGCAGGCGCGCGAACTCGAGCCCGGTCTGGCCCGGGTGGACCGAGAGCCGATTCCACGGGCCGAGCCCGGTGCCGTCGAGGATCTCCGCGACCGTGCTCGACAGCCCGGGCGCGAGCGCGCGCAGCAGCGCCGGGGGCAGCGGCATCCACTGGATGAAGGTCAGACCGGCCGCGAGCAGGCCCAGCCACCACAGAGCCGGGACGCGCAGCGGCGAGTCACTCCGCAGGCATCGCCGCACGAGCAGGCCGGCGACGACGAGCACGAACGCGGGCACGACCCAGGGCTTGACCCCGCCGAGCCACAGCGGAGGCCCGGCGACGGCGAGCAGCAGCAGCGCGCGGGACCACGGCAGCCGCCCGACGCCCATCGAGCGCGACGTTGATCCGGGGTGATCCTCGTCGGGAACGCTTCGCCGCTCGCGCACGGGGTCATGGTAGCGCTAGCGCAGCAGCGGGTGCTCGAACAAGCCGTCGAGCCCGCCTAGGTCCCCGCGGCTGCCGAGCCGCAGGCCCTGCGCGCGGGCGCGCTCGAGCGCGGGGAAGCTGTCGTCGTAGAGTCGGATCTTGGCCATGCCCTCGGCGACGAGGCGCTCGAAGTAGGCGGGCCCGCCCCCGCGGCGCGGCTCAAAGTGAGCGTGGAGATCCGTGACCGACGGGAACTCTGCCGTCAGCGCCAGGCGTCGCGCGTGTCGCCACTTCCAAGGCGGCAGCGTCACGACGAGCTCACGGTAGGCCTTGGGGCCGGGCCCCCGGGTGACCAGGGTGCCGAAGAGATCGAAGACGAGCCCGCGAATCGGCACAAGACCTGCCTAGCGAGGCGCACCGCAAGTCGCGGCTACGGATCCGGCGCCGCCCGAGTTACCCTGTGCGCTGATGTCTGCCGACAAGCAGGTTCTCGAGTCTCTCGCCTTCCTCTACCTGACCTTCGGGCACAGCACCGACGGCCAACTGGCCGCCGACGAGATGCGGCTGCTCGCCGCCAAGCTGCGCGAGTGGGCCCCCGACACGGAGCTCGGCGACATCGGTGAGCTCCTCCGCAGCACCGTCGCCAGCTACAAGGCCGCCGACGACAAGCTCGGCGAGGCCCGCAAGATCACCACCGGGCTCAAGGGCACCCTCGACGACGAGCAGCTCCGGAAGGTGCTCACCGACCTCGAGAGCATCGCCGAAGCCGACGGCAAGGTCGTCGATGAAGAGAAGGCCTTCATCGAAGAGACCCGCGCCGGCTGGTTTTGACCCCCGCAGGCGGCCGCCTAGGCGGGGCGCCTAGGCGGGGCTCACGACGGCGGCGACGATCTCGGGGGCGACCTCGTACTGCTCGAGGAAAGCCTTGCGCTCCCGCTTCATGCGCGCGACCCAGTCGTTGTACTCGTCCATGCGCCCGGCCTTCTCGAAGAAGCGGCGCGGCTGGAGGATCTCGGCGGGCACGCGCTCGATCAGCGCCGCGTTGGCGGGCGCGTCGACGTCGACGACCTCGTAGCCAAAGTCGGGATCCACGGTCCACACGACGCCGTGACCGAGCATCGCCTCGAGCATGGCCGAGGAGTGGCGGATCTTGACCTTGAGCGCGACGCCCTGCTCGACGCCCTCGGCGTCACCGCCGACGTAGCCCGTGTTCATCAGCCACATCGTGGTCTTCTCGAAGGTCGCGGCGAGCTCCGAGAAGCGCGCGGCCTGGAGGCTGTGGGCGAGCGGGAAGAAGGGCTGGGTGAAGGGCGAGCGGGTCTTGCCGCGCTCCTTGCCGGCCGCCGAGGTCTTGCTGGTCTCGCCGAGCATCAGGTAGCCCGCGGCCTGCTCGGGGCTGGCGAAGCGCACGAGCCCGGGGGTCGCGGCGTCGGGGCCCTCGTCGCGGTTGAGGATCCCGAGCGAGTGGAGGGGCTCGAGCTCTTCGAGCACCGCGGCGTCCTCGATCGAGCTCATCGGGATGATCGAGCGGCCGTTCTCGGTCCACATCACGAAGTCCCAGCCGTCCTTGGGGATGCCCTCGACGACGAGCTCGTCGAGCTCGACCTCGCCCGCGATGTAGCGATCGACGTTCTCGGCCGGGGCCCCGGTGCCGATCAGGGTGTCGCGGAGGCGGCGGACGTCGGCGGGTGAGAGCGCGCGCTTGGAGAACTCGGGCTTGCCCTCGGCGTCGAGGTAGACGTTCTCGATCCAGGCCTCGGGCGAGATCGTGCCGCGGTAGATGACGGGCTCGGTGGCCTCGGCCAGGCCCCAGGTCTTGGCGAAGCAGCCGTTCTCGGTCACCGAGATCTCGCCGCCGGGCCACAGGGTGATCATGTCGTCCTGGACCGGCTTGGTCGCGTCGCCCTGCTTCGAGAAGGTCGTGGTCGTCTTGCCCGTGCCCGAGAGCCCGAGGATGCCCATCGTCACGCGGCCGCCGCCGTCGACGATCTCCTTGGCCCCCGCGTGCATGACGAGGCCGCCGTTGCGATACTGGAACTCGGCCAGCATCCGCAGCGCGCCCTTCTTGCTCTCGCCGAAGTAGTCGGCGCCCATGATGTAGGTGACGTAGTTGTCGAGGTCGACGACGATCGCCTGGTTGCCGGGCACGCAGGCGATGTCCTCGATGTTGAAGTCGGGCGTGTAGACCAGGCGAAAGGCCGGCTCGAACTCACGCGTGGCCGCGTCTGAACCCTCGACGCGCTCGCGCGGGAACGAGAGGATCTGCTGCATCGCCGCGATGTTGGCGCCCTCGACCGTGTAGCACCACTGGACCGGGACCGCGTGCGGGCCCACGCCGACGTAGCCTTCGATCAGGATCAGCTTGTTCTTCTCGCGCACGTACGCAGCCTGGGCGTCGATCAGCTCCTGGGCCTGCTCGAGACCGATCGTGTTGTGCGAGTACGCCTCGGGCTTGCCCGCGCGGTCGATGACGTAGGTGTACTTCGCCATCCGAGCCTTGTTGCGCGCGATCTTGTTGATGCTGCCGTAGACAGTCTCGACGCAGTGGGGCGTGTGCGCGAGGGCGAGCTGGCGCAGGTCGGCCTGGCTTGGGTTGGCCAGGATCTCGACGTTGAAGGGAAGGGCTGGCTGCTTGGGGAGCTCGAGTCGGCGCGTCATTTTTAATCGTCTCCAGGACTCGGGAGCGAGGATGCGCGCTTCGATAGCACTTTGAACGAGGGCGATCCACCGGCCGGCGAGAGCAGTCGTTGCGCGCGCCGAGATCGCCCCCGTGGCCGCGCTCACGAGGTGGCAGCCCTCACGAAGGGGCAGCCCAGACGCCGAGCACGTTGCCGCTGGGGTCGCTAAAGTGGAAGCGCCGCCCGCCCGGGAAGTCGAAGGGCGGCTCGACGATGCGCCCGCCCGCGCGCTCGACCGCCGCGACGCTGGCGTCGAGATCGTCCGAGAACAGCACGACCAGCGGCCCGCCGCTCGTGACCTCCTCGCGCTGCGCGAGCCCACCGACCTCGCGCCCCGTCCCGCCGCCGGGCCCCTGGATCCCGGCGTAGCCCGGGCCGTAGTCGTTGAAGGTCCAACCGAAGGCTGCGGCGTAGAAGCGCTTGGCCTCGGCCAGGTCGGTGGCCTGAAGCTCGATGTAGTCGATCGCGTGGTGGGTGTGCATGGCGCTCGGGCGCGAGGATACCCGAGCGAACGAGTCGCGCGCGGCCCTCGACCTTCGTGATTTCGCGCAGGCGCTCGAGCCCGCGAAGTCGCGCCCCGGGGTCACGCTGAGCGCGAGAGAGTCAGTGACAACGCTCGCCCTCCCGGCGTAAATTGCCCGGGCATGACCTCGGCCCGAGACGTCTTCCTCGCGCATCTGACCGCGAGCGCGGATGACGAGCGCTACGCCGTGGTCGTCGACGCCCGGCACTCGCTGACCAGGGCCAAGCTCGAGGCCCTCGATCAGGTCGAAGGTCTCGACGAGGGCGGCCTGCGCCTGGTCATGCCCGGGCTCTACCAGCAGATCATCGCAACCACGATCCAGATCGCGGCGCGGGTCGGCGTCGCCGTCGGGCTCGCGCTCGAGGCCGTCGACGAGCTCCGCAGCCAGGTCGCGATCGGCAGCTTCTCGCGCCCGGTCCGAGATCAGATGACCGAGACCGGCATCGCGATGAAGCGGCGCCACTCGAGCCGCATCGCCAGGCTCGTGTCCGAGGTCGAGGCCCAGCGACTCGCGTGGCGCCACAACCATGAGTTCATGTCGTGGCTCGGGTTTCGCCGCGACGACGAGCGCTACCCTGCCCCGGATCGCCGCGCGCGGCTCGAGGCCTTCAAGATCGTCGATCGACTCCTGCGCAGCCGCGAGGCGGTCTCCGCGATGGTCGGGCACCCGCTCGCGGTCGCGCTCGAGGCCCACGATCGCTTCATGCTCGGCAACCGCTGGCGCCTCGATCCCACCGTCCCCGAGCACGCGGTCGAGGCCTATGTCTGGCCGCTGCTGGGCTTTCAGACCGAAGAGGTCACCAACATCGAGCTCGCGCGCTACCACTTCGACGCGCTGGTCGCCGCCGGGGTCGACGATGCGACCCGCGGGGAGAAGCTTGGCGAGCTGCTCAAGCTCTTCGTCAAGCAGCTGGCGAACTCGCTGGAGCACGTCCCCGAAGGCATCGGAGCCGGGGTCTTGTAGCTCCGAGGCTCCCAACGCCCGCAACTCATCGGGGCCCTCCAGGAGGTCTTGGAGCTCGACTTCCAGCCGCTTTGCTACGCCGACAACGCCACCAGCCGCCCCGCATCCAGCAGCCCTTCAAACTGCGCGATCACCCGTCGAGCCGTCGCCTCATCCCCCAGCAGCAACCCGGCCTCGATGTTCCGGGCCTGCGCGGCCTGTGTGAAGTTCGCGGAGGTGATCAAGACCTCGGCACCATCCACGACGATGCACTTCGCGTGCATGCACGCCCGCTCCGACGTCTCGTCCCGCGTCAGCAACGCTCGCGGGTCATGAAACAGCTCGGGCAAGCGCTCGCCCGGCCAAAGGTCCCGCACAAAGCGCTCGACGAAGACCCGAACGAGCGCCGCACTCTCCGTCGTCGTGTCCTTCCAGTCCCGCCCAACATTCACGAACATCCGCACCCGCAGCTCGGGTCGGGCATCCATGTTCCGGGCCAACGGAGCCCACAGCCCCTGGCCGCGGGCCCGGGCCTCGTCGCTCGTCGGCTGGTCGACGGCGTAGTTCGCCAGCAGCAGATCTCGCTGCGCCCGAGCGCAGAGGCCACGAACCACCACCGCGGTGTCGCGCGCGCTGTGCTGCTCCGGATCGGTCCACACGAGCTCGACCCGCTCTTCCACCGCCCGTTGCGCGCGCCGCTCGGCCGCGAGAGTTCGCAAGAGCACGCTTGCCCCGCGCGGCCCGAGCCCCTGAGCACCGAGCGGGCGGAGCTCGCGGGCGACGAGTTCGGCGAGCTCGCGCGCAACCACTCGTGTCACCGCTGAGAGATCCCCCTCGAGATCGATGCGACCGCTCTCGAACGCGCCAGCGAGCCGTTCGAGCTCGAGCGGGCCAAGACCCTCGAGCAAGCGGCTCATCCGATCACCTCATCTGGGAAGAACTCGACGTCGAGCCGCTCGACGACTCGTGAAGATCGCCAACAGCCCCGACGAGCTCGAGCGCGCCCTCGCGGAGTTCGGCCTCGGGCCGAGGGCTCCACCGCGCCCTCGACCGACGCTGCCTGGCCAGCTCGACCTCGAGCTCGTCGCCTGACCGACCCGCGAGCCCCGGTTGGGCTAGGAGCCCTCGCTGGGGCAGGGAAGGCGTGGTTGCGAGGGCTCCCAAACGCTAGGAGCCCTGCCAGCGGGATGCGAATTTTCGCAACGATGGCGCGTGCTTGGCACGCATCCCACCGGAATTACTGGGGTTCTTTGTGCCGCGTGGTTCCGTTTCGTTCCGGGCGGGGGAGGCTGCCGGAGCAGATTCACAGCACATTCGCGGAACATGTTCTCGGCGGCCGGGCGGTGGCTGAGTGCGGCAGGCGAGGGCCTGGTCCTTGCACTGAGTGCGTCGCTCCTGGTCCGAGATGCATCGAAGTTTAGCTCGGGGGACGAAGCATGACCAGCTAGTGCTCAGGTCCGAGGCCGTCTATCCTACTCCCGGTGACCGATCGAGACATCGAGCGTGAACTCCGAGCCGCCCAGGATCGCAACCGCGCGCTCCACGATGCCCTTTGAGCGCGAACGAAGCTGAGCCTCAACAGCCAGTTCCTGCTCGACTCGCTCACCCTCGAGGACGCCGTCATCGAACCACGCGCCGAGGCCACGTACCGCCCGCCCCGGTTCGCGTCTCGGCTCCTGCCCAAGCACTTGTTTCGCGCCCTCGAACAACGGCTCGCCGAGCTGCGCGCCATCAACGACGTCATGGCAGGCATCGAGGTCGATCGCGCCGAGATCCTACTCCATGCAGACCTCGAGCGCCACGAGCTCGTCGACCGTTGGCTCGAGTGGGCCGACGCCTATGTCCAACACCGGCTCTCACGCAAGAACCCCAAGGACGAGGGCAACCCCTTGCTCACCTACCTCCGGATCTACGATGAGTTGTTGCCCTGGTTTGATGAGCTCGCCTACGGAAAACCGGAAGACCGGCGGATCGACACTGTCCACCGTCACATCCTCGGCTCGGTCGTGGAGTACATCCCCTGGCGCCTCTACCCAGGAGCAACTTGCGGAGCGATCCGACCTCTCCCCCGACACCGTACGCCGCATCGAACTAAACAGAGGAACGACCACTGTCGTCACACTGACGAAGCTTGCTCGTGGGCTCGCTATCCGGCCGAGTACACTCTTCGCCAGATTGGAGCAAGGGCGATCTTTGCTGCACCTTGAGATCGTGGACCTGCTGGAGTCCCGGTCGAACAAGGAGTACGAACTCGGCTCAAAATATTGAGGATCCTGTTCGCCAGTGACAATCATCACAGCAGCAACCAATAGGCCACCCCCAAACGGTCGACAAAAGATTGTCCTGGGTTCGCCGAAAAGGTAGCGTAGTGCCCATGACCAAGCCTGGAGACGTCGTCGAGAGTGCCCTGAGCTGGGTTTCCGGCGGACCGGTAGTGAATGCCATCAAACTTGCAGCCAAATGGGGCCAGGAGATAATAGCGGAAGAAAACAGTCGGCAACAAAACGCCGACTATGAACTCATCCTGGCAGAGATCGCCAACTGCGCCGAACACCGGGACAGAGTCCAAGAGTTCGAGTGGTACCAACAACGGCTCAGAGACCCACATGTCTCAGAGAAGATCTTGGGGACATTTCGGTCGATGCAGCGGGCCCAAAGCCGCTCAGCGCGAGTCTCAGCAGCGAAACTGCTTGGCAAGTACCTTGGTTCTGGGAAGATTTCAGATCACCTATTCCGTTCACTAGGCCGCTTCCTGGAAATGGCGAACGATGATGAGGTGAGGTGCGCGATCGAAATCTCTCAGATCGTACGGAGTCATAAAGAAGCGGGACTTGAACTCAGCGCGACCGCCAAGGGGGTGAGGCTTCGAAGCCAGGCCAAACTTTCGCCTGACGCCATCCCAATGACCAGTCCACCTGCCATCGTGAGGCAGACCATGGTCCAACTGAAGCAAGTCGGGCTTGGACTTGAAGCTGCGAGTGGACTGAACAGCATCTCATCTCCTGGAACCATCCTCTTCACGGAAGACCTGATCAGCAGCGCCGCCACGATGGGCGCCTATCTGGTTGCAGACCCACTTGTGGAGGAGCGCATTCTACACTGGGTCGCGGAGCAGCCTGAAACGTGGACCCGAACCATAGATTTGCGTGACTGGCTGGACCAGCAAATCCCGGGCGGCATTCGCCCCAGTGAACTGGATTCTGCCCTTCGAAAACTCAGCCAAGAGAAGATGATCGCCATAAAGATCGAAGACATGCTGAGTTATATCCGTACCATCAGTCCTGACACCAACGAGGCGTCATGAGCATCTCATACGACGATATCATTCAAGCAATTACTGTCGATCGACACTCTGTCGTTTGCATCGATGATGGAGGATCCCCGCATCACAAGTTAGGCGCAGAGTTTCTCGTTCAGGGCTTCCATCTCTTTGTCGCCATCGTCTGTTCGCCCGAGAGCTACATTGAGCTGACCGCAGCTCACGAGGACTGGAAAAAGAAAGCCGCCGAACGTCTCGGAATCTCGCGGGACCCGGAACTACATGCCGCCGACCTAAACATTCCCAAGAGCAATTCAACCTGGAAGGGCGTAGACTCTGAGGTGCGAGCGAATTTGATGCGGGAGGCGGCCGACAAGTTTCTTCCGCATGTGGACAAGGTCGCGTACGGATACATCGGCAAAGATCAGCACCTTGAAATTATGAGTCACCCGGGGGTGCAGTCGGCAGTCGAGAGTCAAGGAGACCTGGCCGAGCGCTTCAAAGACGTCAAAAAAGGTCTCGAGCTAACATTTTACAAGGCACTCTCAAATCTGCTCGCACAGAGTACCGCGGAGACTTTCATCGTAATGCAGGATGCGGGACGCATCGCGCCCGAGAACATCGAGACGATATTCCAACCTCACGTCAATATCTGGGAAAGCAGCGTCATTCATTTGGACTCCGAAGTCATCGCGGGCATACAGGTGGCCGACCTGATATCCTGGTCGCTCAACAGGGAAGCGTTCACCAAGAGTCGGATTAGCCAAGGTGACGACCCGACGCCATTCGGCATGATTGCGAACGAAGTTCGCAAGGCCGTCAAGCCAAAGCTGATTCATCTCTTCGATGTGCCGGACGACTCCGCAGCTTCCGTGTAGAAGCGACAGACTCAACTCTGCGGTAGGAACGCCCCCACCCCACAGCCGTTTCTGTAGCTGCGATCCGGCCTACGGTGGCAGGTATGAAATACCTGCTTCCAGTCGCAGTGGCAGGTGCCGAGACTCGTCCAGTGGTGGGTCGTGCTATCTTCGCTCAGCCAAATCTGCCCCATCGTAGGGGCAATCCAACGATGAGCATCAGGAAGCGAAAGTGGCGCGACAAGCAAGGGCGCCAACACGAGAAGTTGCAGTTGCGAGGGGCGCAGCGCGGGGCTGTACGGGCGTTGTGGGGGGCGGCGCGGGCGTCTGGGTGTCAGAGGTGGAACGGGCGGCAGGCGATCGAGCAGCGAGTAGCGTGGCCCGGTCTTCGGCCTTGTTGCCCGCGCTCGGGAGCTCGTGTCGCTTGCACAGCTTCGCTAGCTCTCTGGCGTTGAGGCGACCGAGGATCGCGTCGAGAGTTGCGGCCTCGGTCGCGTTCAGAGCTTCGATGAGCTGGTCGGCGTCGGCTGCGGCGGGGATGTCGAGTTCAAAGTGCTGGCGCAACCGAAGGAGTCGCTTGCGACTGAGCTGATCGAGAATGCTGCGCTTGCTCGGCATGCGCCACGCCCCGCTCGACGTGGTCGTCGGCCTGCGAGGCGTATCTGGGACGGGTCGCTGCGGACAGGACTCGTTTCGGCGCGATGTCGCCCCCGAACTTGGCCGGTCCCGTTGCTGCCCGCCCTCCCGCAAGAGACGGTGGCCCAGCTCCCGGGCACCTCGCTGGCTCACGCATGAGCTCTGCAAAGCGAGCCCACGACGGCCGAGTAGCTGGTCGTGGCTGCTCCCTCGCCGTGCTCGACGACTCCGCGCCGAGACAGCTACCAGCGCCGCCGGCCCGACGAGACGCTGCTGTACCAGCTCATCGATGAGCACTGGCCGACCTTCCTCGAGCGCGCCGAGCAGTCCGCCGGCTTGCCTGACTTCATCGTCGAGGAGTTCGAGGCCTACCTGCGCTGCGGCATGCTCGAGCACGGCCTCGCCCAGTTTGCTTGCCGGCAATGTGGCGAGTCGCTGGCCGTGGCGTTCTCGTGCAAGAAGCGAGGATTCTGCCCGTCATGCACGGGCCGGCGCATGGCTGACGTCGCGGCCCACCTCGTCGACGAGGTGTTCCCGGAGGTCCCGGTGCGGCAGTGGGTCTGCTCGCTGCCGTGGCGGCTGCGCTATGCGATGGGCTACGACCGCAAGCTATGTGCTGACGTGCTCGACGCGTTCATCGTCTCGTTGCGCCGCTCGCTTCGGCGCCGAGCGAAGGCGCAGCTCGGCCTGCGCTCGGTCGACGATCCGCTGTTCGGTGCCGTCACTTTCATTCAGCGCGGCGACTCCTCGCTGCGCCTGAACGTGCACTTCCATTGCCTCGTGATCGACGGCGTGTACGTGAGGGACGAACGAGGTGCGCTGCGCTTCCACGAGCTCGGCGCTCCCACCCACGAGGAGCTCACCGACGTAGCGAGGTGGACCCACGAGCGACTCGGCCTCGTGCTCGAACGTCACGGTCGCTCGCTCGACGAGCTCGCCGGTGACGCCGCGACCGACCTACTCGGGCAAGAGCAGCCGGTCCTCGCGTCGTGCTATGGGGCCTCGACCGCGGACCGACAGCTGCTCGGCGACGCACCTGGGCAGTAGACTCGCAAGCTCGCGCACGCGGTGCGAGAAGTCGCCAAGCCCAACGACGCGCTCGCCGAAGTTGGTGGCGTAAACGTGCACGCGGGCGCGGCCGTGCCTCGCCGCGATCGCCAACTCCTCAAGGTCGCCAAGGGCTTCGGCCTGTCCGTCGGCAGGCTGCTCGACGACAACTTCGACGAGATCGACGAGGTCAGCGCGTACATGCGCCAGCTGCCGGAGATGGAGCAGGAGGTCGCCACCGCGGTGCTCCGCATGCTCCACGACTACGCGACCGGCGAGATCTGAGCACCGACCGCCACGACGGGTCGGGATCGACGAGTCACTCGCCGGCCCGGCCCGTTCGATCTACGTGGCCTGGTCGACGAGCCTACTTGTGGTCGTCGGGATCGCCACCCTAGGTCCAATCCTCGTCGGAAGACCATTTCCATTCATCACCTGATGATAAAAATCCACCAGCATCATTACTAATGAAATCAGCAATATTGTGAAACACAACTTCCCCTTGAAGCGTGAGTGCGATGATATGAGTGTTGCGGTTCTTCATATCCGGAATGGAAAAAATACAGACACCGCCCGGCTCTCGGGGGATAACCTCTGTATTGTCCTCAATGCATCGCAATGCACTGGTATGAGTGACGAGCTCCGGAGTTATCTTCTTGGCCGCCATGATTGCCACGATCATGAGACCCCGCGCATCGGTCTCGATGGCGATTCCGGCCTCCCGACCTTTCTTGAGAACGCTCCAGAGCCCCAACCCCGCCGCCTTTATAAAATCCCACGTAAGACCAGACGCCACGGCACCAAGCACCCATAGGGCAATGCCGAACTCTCCCTCACTATGGGGCGGCCGCCCCGGATCATCCCACCGCTTGTCAAAGTAGGGGTCGAGTTTTTCGTCAACTACCCTAAGAATCGGATTAAGCGCAGCATTGAACTCGTCCTCGGCATCCCGCAGCCGTTGCTCATACTCTTCCTCCCCTGCACCCAACTCATCGCCATCAATTGGCGTCCATGCGCCCTCCCCTTCAGGGATGTAGATGTACACGACGAGACCATCCTCGAGGTTTCCGGGTTGGTCAGGAATCCGGGTCGCCATGACCCACTATATATCCAATCTGGGCGCACCCTCTACCGGTGCGACGGGAACAGAGTGCGTGATTTCTCACAGATCGCCTCGGACAGGACAGATCACAGCCGGTTCGGCAGCATCTGATCGCCCCCAGGTCGAGACGTGCCAAGCGCTACACTTCGAGGCGTTCGAGTGTTGCGGCCGTGTGCCCGGGGTCGTCGCGCCCGACAAACCTCGAACCGCGGTGACCCACGCGGCCTGGGATGGCCCCGAGCGCTTCCACAGCTTGGGTTGTATCGGTGATCGGTCAGCGTGATCCGCAAGCAGACGCCTGCTGCGATGGCAGTCCCTACTTGTCATTGTCGGGTAAGGTGTCGGTGAAGGCATCTTGCAGACGCACGGAGCCTGTGGCAGCGCCCCGCTCCGCAGCTCGCGGCTCTGGACCCCGACTCGGCACCACGCTGCTGAGCCTCAGCCAGAGCGTGCTCGCGCTCGAGCGCGCAGGCTCGCTCTGCTCAGGCTGCCGAGGCGTAAGGTGTCGGTGAAGGCATCTTGCAGACGCACGGAGCCTGTGGGCAGCGCCCAGCTCCGCAGCTCGCGGCTCTGGACCCCGACCGCGGCACCACGCTGCTGAGCCTCGGCCAGAGCGTGCTCGCGCTCGAGCGCGCAGGCTCGCTCTCCTCAGGCTGCCGAGGCGACGGCGTCCGGCGACCAGTTCTGCGGCAGCAGCTCAGCCAGTCGCTTCTGCGGCCACCCATCGGCGATCCGTGTCAAGACGTCACGCAGGTAGGCCCACGGCTCGACGCCGTTGAGCTCGCAGGTGCGGATCAGTGAATACATGATCGCCTTCCGCCTCCCGCTCGCGTCGTTCCCCGCAAACTGCCAATTGTTCCGTCCGACCGCGATCCCCCTGAGGGCCCGCTCGGCGCCAGTGTTGTCCAGAGGCAGGCGACCATCTTCGAGGAAGCGCTCGAGCGCGCGTCGCTGATTGAGGGCGTAGGTGAATGCGCGGGCCAGCGGCGAAGACGGCGGCTCGGTCCCCGCGTGCTCCGTGATCCACTTGAAGAGCGCGAGGAGCAACGGCCGCGAGTGCTTGATTCGTAGCCGCCGTCGAGCTTCGGGCTTCAGCCCGCGGAGCTTCGCCTTGCGCTCGACCTTGTACATCTTCTTGATCATCGCCAGCGGCACGGCGGCCCGCGCATCGCCGCCGTCTTTGGCCTCGACGAAGTAGCGCCGTGCGTGGGCCCAGCAGCCGACCTCGACCGCGCGCGAGCCCGGCCAGTTGAAGACCCGGTCGTAGCCCTTGTACGCGTCGGCCTGGATCCAGCCTTCGCGCCCGCGCAAGAACTCGCGCGTCGCGTCCGCCTTCCAGTCGGGCGTGTACTCCAAGTAGGCGAGCTTGCCGTCGCCGAGGTAGCCCCACAGGTGACCGCGCTTGCTGCCTTCGGGGTCCTTGTTGTCGAGCACCTGCACGCCGGTGTCGTCGGTCTGCAGCACGTGTGACGCCAGCACGGTCTGGCCGAGCAGCTCGTGCAAGGGCGCGAGCAAGCTGGCGCACGCGCGGAGCCAACCGACCATCGTCGAGACCGTCAAGTCGAGGCCGTCTCGCGCGAAGATCTTGACCAGGCGATTCAGCGGAAGATGATCGGCGTACTTGCTCACGATCACGTGCGCGAGCAGCCCCGGCTCGGCGAGGCCGCGCACGATCACCTGCGGTGGACAAGGCGCCGTCACCACCGGCCCGTCGCCGCTCTTGGGCGCGTACTTGGCTCGCTTGGTGTGCACATGGATGAAGTGCCCTTGCCTCCAGTCGAGGGTGTGCGACTCGGCGTAGCCGATGAAACCCATGTCGTCGCAGCCCTCGAGCTGCGAGCGCTCGACGTCGATGACTCGCTCCTCGACCGGCAAGTGCTCGGGCGCTCGTTGCCGCCGCGAAGGCCGCACCTGCATCATGGCACCTTTCCGCCCGGGTCGTCTCGCTCGCGTCCCTGAGCTTCGCGCCGCCGGCCGCCGACGCCCGCGGACCCCTCGACGACGCCCTGCGCTCGGGGCTGTTCAGCGTCGCCTACGGCCCGGGCTTCTACTCGGGCTACACGGCCCAGAGCGCGATGCTGGCCGCCGACCCCGACTGGGAGGTCCAGGTCTGGCAGCGCGACCCGGAGACCGGCGAGCTCGTCGAGGTCGCCCGGGTCACCGGCGAGGACAACGACGATGACGACGACGATCTCGAGGAGGAGCGAGGTCACCACCGACATCCCCGAGTACAAGGCCAAGATGCCCAACCCCCACGACGGCCGCGACATCGACAAGGTGCGGGGCTACGGCGCCTCACCGCTGATCCCGGTCCAGACCTGCGCCGAGGAGAACGTGCTGTGCCAAACGGGGGACACCTACCCTAACGAGGACATCTTCTTGCACGAGTTCGCCCACAGCATGCACTGGGGCATGAGCGAGGTCTACGGCAAGTCCTTCGACGAGGAGCTCGCCGCGCTCTACGCCAAGGCAAAGGCCAAGGCCGACAAGCTGGGCAAGAAGGGCAAGACCTACGCGGTGACCAACGTGCAGGAGTACTTCGCCGAGGGCGTCCAGTCGTGGTTTGCGCTCAACGACGAGGCGATCCCGACCAACGGGATCCACAACCACGTCAACACCCGCGCGGAGCTGCGGGCCTTCGACCGTGGCCTCCACGACTTCCTGGCCCGCTACCTGCCGGACGACAACAACAACTGCAGCTGCCACGCCCAGGCTCGCTGAGGACCGCTCAGGGCGGGGGCTGGGGGGCCTGGTCCTCGTCCCCGAAGACCAGCAGATCCTCGCAGTCGAGCAGGACGTCGAGGTCCCACCAGCCTTGCTCAGAGTCGACGATGTCGAGCACGTGGCAGTTGGACCGCCAGCCCTCGTGTTGCTCGTGTTCGGGATCGAGCGCGACGACCCATGCGCTGTCCTGGGTCTCGAAGATGAAGGTCGGCTCCACGCACTCGTCGGCGGGCGTCGGCGGGGGGCAGGGGCCATCGCAGCCGACCCGCGCGATGTAGCTGCGGTAGTTGGCCTCGGCCGCCTCACCGCAGGGGCCCTCGAAGCTGAGCGAGTCCAAGGAGTTGATGTCGTAGCCTCGAAGCTGGCCGTGGGTCCGGTCGAGGAGCGTGAGGACCTCACCGTTTTGGTGCTCGAAGTCGACGGCCTGCCGGGTGACGAAGCAGTCCGGGTAGTTTTGCAGCTCGGCGGGGGCACACAGGCCGGGCTGGGTAGGCTCGACGTCGACGATGGGGTCGAAGATCTCGGCGAAGGGGGCGTCGAAGTAGTCGGGGCCGAAGGCCTCGGCGAAGTACAGGCCGTAGAAGTTGACGAGCACGAGCTCGCCGCCCTCGTCGAGCGAACGCACGACGTCGAAGCGGTCGCAGCCCTCGCAGTTGGGGTCGCGGTAGGAGTCGAGCTGGAGCTCGGCGCCGACGAAGATCCCCTGGGGGATCAGGAAGTGGTTTTGACGGATGTGGAGCACGAAGTCGGCGACCTCGTCGTACTCGTTGCACTCGTTGGAGTGGCAAAAGCCGCTGTCGCAGAACCCGACCCGGCAGCCGTGGCTCAGGTGGCCGCAAGGGTCGGTGTCGGGCAGCGGGCTGCACACGCCCTCGATGCACTCGATCAGGCAGTCGTTGTTCCACCCGATCGCGCACGAGGTGTGGTCGGGGACCGGCGCGTACACGCAAACGCCGTCTTCGCCGCACTCGCCGACGCCGCAGCCGTAGGGATCATCGAGCTCGCCGCAGTCCTCGTCGCTGACGCACGCCCCGGGCCCGCCGGTGTCGGTCTCGGTCTCGGTCTCGGTCTCATCGGCGGTCTCGGTCTCGGCCCCATCGGAGCTCGTGGCTGGGGGACCGGTCTCGGTGCTGGTGTTGGTGGTGGTGACGGTCTGGCCGTCGTCTCCTTCGGCGTTTGGAGCCGCGCCAGGGCACGCTCCGAGCACGAGGCTGAGACCGACCAAGGTTGAGGTCTGAGCGGGACGTTGCAATCTTCAGTTTATGACACAGGTCCAGTGGGCGGTCGAACACCGGCACAGCTGATCTCGAGGGTGCACTCGGTGCATCCTCTGGGGCTTGCTTGCGGCGCGTCGAGCTTGGACCCTCGTGTCATGGGCAAGTTCGCCAACACCGACGCGTACCTCGAGGCGATCACTGACCCCGACAAGCGGGCCGCGCTCGAGCGCATCCGCGAGCTCGTCGCCAAGGCGGCCCCGCAGGCCGAGGAGTGCATGAGCTACGGGGTGCCGGCGTTTTGCGTCGGCGGCCGCCCGCTCGTGGCCTACGCGGCCTTCAAGGCCCACTGCGGCTTGTCCCCCCTGAGTCCCGCGCTGATCGAGGACTTCGCCGCGCAACTCGAGGGCTTCAGCACCAGCAAGGGGACGATCCGATTTGCCCCCCGAGGCGCCGCTCTCGGCCAAGCTGATCCACCAGCTGGTCAAGGCCCGCCTGCGCGAGCTGGCGAGCTCCCGCTAGCCTTGGAGCTCAGGACAGAGCCCGTCAGCTTCTCGCTCCCAGGCTCTGTCCTTTATTGGTGAGTCCTCGCCGTCCCTCCCAGCCCAGCCCCGATCGTCAGGACTCGAGGTCGTGGAGAGTCATGTGTGTGAGGTAGTCACGCTTGCCGACGTTGACCCCCGCGCTGCGCAGCAGGTTGTAGGCCGTGGTCAAGTGAAAGTAGAAATTGGGCTGGGCGAACTCGCGGAGGTAGTGGGCGCCGGTGGTGGCCTTCCCCGGCAAGAAGGACAGGGCGATCTCGCGCTCGGCCGCCCCCGCGAACTGGCCCTCGTCGAGGGTCTCGAGGAAGGCCAGGGTCTTGCGGATGCGCGCTTGCAGCTCGGGGATGGTCTTTTCCGTGTCCTCGAACGCGGGCGCCTCCACGCCGGCGAGGCGCGAGCCCGCGAACTTGGCGGTGTCGCAGGCGGCCTGGACCTGGAACGCGAAGGGGCGCATATCCGGCGCGAGACGGAAGCCAACGAAGTCGTCGGGCGAGCACTCCTTGGCCTCGGCGAAGGTGATGGCCTTGTCGATGCAGCCCTCGAGGCCGCGGAGCATGATCGACATCTGAACGACGGAGTCTTGGTAGAGCGACATCCCCGAGACCATCGGTGCTCGCGCGCGCGCCGTCAACGCTCCCCCAAAAACTCTCAGCTGTGCGAGCTGAAGAACTCGCCGCCCTTGCAGATCATCACCAGCTGACCCCACTCGACCTTCCAGGCCCAGACCAGCTGCTCGACCTGGCCAGGGAAGTCGAGGCGTCGCTCGCCCTCGAAGTAGAGCTGCAAGGTCCCGTCGGCGGCGAGCTCGGCCTTCTCGACCCGGGCGTCGTTGAGCACGGTGAACACGGTCAGGGCAGCGGCGACGTCGTGGTCACTCTGCTTGCTGTCGAGCTCGAGTTCGAAGGGGGGCTCGCTCAGGGCCGCGAGCCACGCGGACTCGTCCGGCACCCGGGGCTCCTCGCCGACGAGGCGGACAGGGTGGGGGTCGTCCTTGCTGTGCAGGCGAAGCTGACGCCGGTCGCTGGCGGAGGCTGGCGCCTGGCCGGACAAAAGACCTTCGTGACCCTCGGCCAGCACGCGGGAACCGGGCGAAGATCCTGTTTTGAGATCGCACGGGCTGGGTCATCTACTACAAGCGGATCGAGCGAGGCACGTTCCGCGCGCCGAAGCGTCCCGGCCTTGGCGAGGTCAAGGTCGAGGTCGAAGCGGCCGAGCTGATGCTGATCCTCGAGGGCATCGAGCTCGCGGGCTCACGTCGGCGGTCGCGGTGGGTGCCGGAAAAAAACCTGTGACACTTCGCTGCTGAGGCTGCCTCATACCAGTATGGGAAGCCGCGACGAGCTCCACGATGAGCTCGTCAATGACATTCTGAAGCTGCTGGAGAAGCTGGGTCGTCGAACCGCGCACCTCGAGTTCGAGCTGATGCGGCTGCGCAAGTCAGCCAAGGGCCGGACGTCGGAGCAGATCGACACGTCCCAGCTCTCGCTACTGCTGAGCCTCGTCAGCGAAGCGGACAAGCCCAAGGTCGAAGCGGACGACGAGTCCGAGACGGTCGACCCGCTCGAGGACCTCGACAAATTCGAGGCCAAGATCGACAGCGACCTCGAGGACGCCGACGCCGAAGACATCGACGAGGCCGCGGCCGCCGAAGGCGAAGCGAAGAAGCCTTCGCGGCGGCAACGACCGCCCGAGCACTTGCCGGTCGAGGAGCGAGTCATCGACGTCGAGCGCTCGCAGCTCGAGGGCTGCGACGACATGGGTTTCATCGGCTACGCCGAGTCGCACACCCTCGACTGGAGGCAAGGGCACTTCATCCATGTGCACACCAAGCGAGCCAAGTACGCGCCCAAGAGCGGCGACGGGCCGGTGGTGACGGCGCCTTGTCCACCGCAGGTGATCGTGCGCGGCCTCGCCGAGCCGGGGCTGCTCGCGCACGTGATCGTGAGCAAGTATGCCGATCATCTTCCGCTGAATCGCCTGGTCAAGATCTTCGCACGAGACGGCCTCGACTTGACGATCTCGACGATGGTCGGTTGGCTCCGCGCGTGCGCCAGCTTGCTCGCGCCCTTGCACGAACTGCTCGGTCAGACCGTGCTGGCGTCACACGTGCTGCAGACCGACGACACCGGCGTGCAGGTGCTCGACAACAAGGACCCCGAAGGCAGCAAGCGCGGTCACCTGTGGGGCTACCTCGGCGACGGCAAGCTCGCCTACTTCGAGTACACGCCCGACTGGAAGGCGGACGCGACGCGCGAGTTCTTGCGCGCGCGCGAAGGCTGGATCCAGGCCGACGCGTACAAGGGCTACGACCGGGTCTTCAATTGGCCGGGCTCGCGCGCGGTCGAGGTCGGCTGCTGGGCCCACGCGCGGCGCTACTTCGTCGAGGCCAAAGACGGCGGCGATGCGCGGGCCGCCGTGCCGCTGGCGGTGATCAAGAAGATGTACAAAGTCGAGCGCAAGGCCCCCAGGGGGATCGCGGTCGGACGGAACAATTGGCAGTTTGCGGGGAACGACGCGAGCGGGAGGCGGAAGGCGATCATGTATTCGCTGATCCGCACCTGCGAGCTCAACGGCGTCGAGCCGTGGGCCTACCTGCGTGACGTCTTGATGCGGATCGCCGATGGGTGGCCGCAGAAGCGACTGGCTGAGCTGCTGCCGCAGAACTGGTCGCCGGACGCCGTCGCTTCGGCAGCCTGAGCAGAGCGAGCCTGCGCGCTCGAGCGCGAGCACGCTCTGGCCGAGGCTCAGCAGCGTGGTGCCACGGTCGGGTCCAGAGCCTCGAGCTGCGGAGCTGCCACAGGCTCCGTGCGTTTCGCAAGCTTCACGTTGACAGTTTTCTCGAGCCGCGCTAGCGTCGCACGCGGTGAACACGGTATTTCGACCCGTCGTTCTGCTGTTGCCGCTGTTCGTGGCCGGATGTGATCATCCGAGCGCAGATGAGTCGTCTGGATCCGGCGGCATGACTACGGGTGGCCACGTTCAATCGCCCACGTGCGAGCTCGCGTCGAGAACAGAACTCGCCGATGAGAATGTGGTTGCGCCCAACGGTCAAACCGGCGCGAAAATTCTGGCCACCGTGCCGGAGTCACTTCACACGTCCCTCCACTGGGACTTCTCAAGTTTGGTGACAGGCGTTGAAGTCGAGGTGCCCGGGTCGATCGGACTCAGCTCTGTGCTCGACCTGTCCTTCAGTTTTCCTTCGGAGCCTCGGTTCTATTTCGAGGACTGGATGGTCGTCTATCCTGATGCAGATAACCACGGGCAGGTCGCGTACGAGTGCTTGGACATGGTCACGACAACCTTGGACGTGAACATGGTGACCGAGGATGGGACCATTTCACTCAATCTCACCGGACTCAAGGTAGGGCTCAACCCGGACGATCCAGAGACGGACTACGTGGCCAAGCCGCTGATATATCAAACCGTGGCAATGACGACTCCCGTAGTGAACTTCCTGCAGCCCGAAGCTCTCCCGGCGAGCACGGACAAGACCATCGTGATGGAGTTTGACTTCGATGGCGTGTCCGTGGACGGCGCCATCATCGTCCACGCGGAGGGCTCCTCCGCAACCTATGAGCACTTGGTGGCCAGGTGGTGAACCGTAAGGCGCTGCTAAGTCCTCTCCTCATCGTCGTAGCTGCTTGTTCTCCTGACACAGATCCAGGCGAACTTCGAGGTCCGGGAGGTCAAGCACCATCCGCGCATTGGAGTCCGCGAAGCTGAGCTCGATGGCCCTCCGGCCGTCCCGGTCGACTTTGGAGATGGCCGCGAGCCGGTCACCAGCCCGGAGGAGCTCGAGTCGTATCCCCTGCGAACGGTCGTCCAGACTGAGAAAAAAATCCCTCTCGGGTTCGGCAACACATCGGTGGGCACGGGTACGGGCTTCTTGGTCGGGCCAAGGCATGTTCTGACCAATCACCATGTAGCGGTCGACGATAACGACGATAATATCAATCCGATGCTCGAGATGAATCCACCCGGCTTTTCCTTTCAAGTATACCCGGGCCGGGCTAAAGATGCAGACCTCAACGGAGGGCCATGGAATGTCGAGCGCGTCGTCTGGGGCCCACATGCCTGGGACGGCCTTTACTGGGGAGGGGAAGACTATGCGCTCCTGATTCTCGAGGACGAAGCCAGGTTATTCCTGAGCGGGCCCTGAGCTCAGCGACCGAGGCGCCAGGTGCAGCCGAGCAGCAGCGAACTCGATGGCCCCGTCTGGATGAAGCCCGACGAGGCGGACCGGTTCTCCACCGACGAGGTGCTCGGGAGCTTGCAGCCCAGGCGAGGCCGCACGAAAGAAGCGCTCGTCCAGATCGGCGGGCCACAGGGGGGCGTGCTTGGTCGCCCACGCGTCATCGTAGGTGCCGGCAAAGACTCTGCGCGGGCCCCAGTGGCGGGCGATGGGGCCGAAACCGGCAGGGATCGGAAGATCGGATGGGCTCTGGATGAGCTGGTTTGGGTCCTCGATGTTGGGCAGCGCTCGATCGACCGCCGACGTGAAGCTGGGCACGAGTCCCTCGCCCACGGGGTTATGTCTCGTTCCGGAGTTCCTACATCTGGCGCCATGTTCGTCGTGGCGCTTTTTCTGCGACGGTGAGCGCGTGGCCGGCCTGGCGCGATGAATGCTATGGGCAAGAAGGAATTGCGCACGCACAGATCGAGCTTTGACGAACGCTCGGCCTGGTGAGTTGGGAGGCGCAGAAGTCGGCCACCCTTGATTTTGCTCGGCAGATCCCGGTCAGTCGGGGGGAGAAGTGTTCCGTGGCTCTGAGCTCATGCTGCGACGCCGGCTGTCCACGGCGAGCACAACGCCGTATATCAACGGAAAGAGCGCGATGACCACTGCCCCTGCGATTCCAAGTGCCAGTATCGTCTTCCACGATGCCCACTCGAACAGTCCCACTATCAATAGTACCGCCGCCAGTCCGAGCCAGCCGTAGCGGACCAGAACTTTCACAAACTTCCCGAAGTTTTCTACACCTCGTGAGTACTGTGGGGCGTTGTCCACCTGGGCCACCTAGCAGGTAGTCGAGCGACGGCAACTGGCTGCTCTCGTCGGAATGGGGAGGGGGGCGGCGGCGCGCCAAGCCGCATGCTCCGAGAGGAGGGCCCTGCTCAAGGAGACCCGTGCCAAAGGCGACGCGTGGTGCGCGCGCGGTTCGAGCGCTTCCGTCACAGCCGCGTGGAGCGCCGCCACTTCTCAGTACAACTCAGAACAGGTTGTCGAACACGTGGTAACCCTGCGTTGTCTCCGAGTATTGCGGCCCACCACGGCCCGCGTGTTGTAGCGCGATCCTTCGCACCTCCGCGGAGTCGACGCAGTCTGCTCGGAGTGGTCGGTACTGATCGTACGCGGAGGCAGCCGCTCCTAGCAGTCCGGGGTGCAATGCATCGTGTCGCCTCGCGCCGGAATTTGCGCCGAGGGCGCGAAGCCAAAACGCCGCTGTACCGGGCGTACTGCAAGTTTTGGCGACAAAGCCCTCGGCGAAAAGGCCAAGCGAGGCGGCGCGAGGCATTGCACCCCGGGCTGCTAGATCGCGTCGACGTCGAGGCTGAGGACACGAAGCATCGCTTCGTCGGGCTGGTTGATGAGCACGCCGACGCGCTGATCGAAGGCCGCGACGACCATCGCGCTGGGGTTGGTGATCGCCCCCAGCGGTAGCGAGATGCTGCGGACGAAGGCGCCGTCCTGGGCGAGCTCGGCCACGTGCAGCTCGCCGGACGGTGCGCCGGTGCGTGTGCCCTTGCACGTGCCGCTGAAGGCGAGCTCGTAGGTGGTGTCGGTGATCAGCTCGGTGTGGATCCACAGGGCCCAGAGCCGCCCGTCACCGGTGCGCGCGAGCGCGTAGCCGTTGGCTGCGATGCCCCCGACCTCCTGGTGGCAGGGCGGCGGACACTGATCATCCGGGACGTCGACCTTGTTCGGGCACTCCTCGATGAGCAGCTGTGCGTCGACATCGAAAGCCCCGAGGTCGTCGCTGTCGTGGATCGTGAGGAGCTCGAGGCTGGTCCCCATCTCAGATCCGCGCAGCACGGCGATCGCAGGCTCGACAGCGATCGCAGGCCGCGGCGGCGCGACCACGACCTCGTACCCGGGATAGGGCGCATGCGGACCGAGGGGGGTGAGCGCGTCGCCGAGGAAGCCAACGAAGATCTGGTCGGTCTCGGGCCACCAGTCGGAGGCGCGGCCAAAGGTGTAGACGCGATCGAGGGCGTCGGTGCCGACGTAGATCGGGCCGGAGTCCGGCTTTTCGCTGACCAGCAAGGTCGTGAGCCAATTGTCGGGGCCGGGGCCATCGATCCAGTACACCGTCGAGCTGTCGTCGTCGTCGCTGGGTGGCGTGCGCCCGGCTGCGAAGCTCATGCTGTCGTCGGCCCGCGCCATGGGTTGGAGCTCGACGTTGAAGTCGACGCCGAGGTCGAGCTCGGCCTCGGCGTCGATGTCGACCACGTGTTGTAGCCAGCCGCCGTCGACGCGCTCGAGGTAGGTTGGGGTCTCGCCGGCGTTGAAGGACATGGACCGGAGCACCGCGCCGTCGTTGGTCTGGCTGGTGAAGGCGACCCCAGGGAAGGGCTCGACGTCGTGGACCGCGTCGGCCTCCACGATCAGGGAGCGGGGGAAGCCTGCGTCTTCGCTGGGGCTGGACACCTCGAGGTCGACCAGGGCGCGATCCTGGCTGATCGCGAGCTCCATCAAGTACGCTCGCTCGCCTTCCGGGCACGCGATCACGTGGTCGAAGAGCACAGGGCAAGGCTCGTCAGCACAGGCCTCGACGAGTCCGCCCGGCGTGCTGCTGCACTCGCCTGGCTCGAGGGGCACGTCGGGGAGCATCAGCGGCTCGGGCGGTGGCTCGCCGGTGTCGGTGCCTGTCTCCTCGGTGCCGGTGTCGGTGTCAGTGTCGGTCCCCGCAGTCCCGCTTTCGCTCGTTCCCGCGCTCTCGTCCTCGGTTCCCCCATCCAGGCCCGGGGCAGGCGTACATGCAAACAGCAGCAGGGGCAGGACACACGCGCGAGACAAGCCAAGGTTCATGGCCCTCAGGTTAGGCAAGTATCCCCAATGTGCAAGGCTCGAGCCCTCGAGCCTCACCAGTGGGGTCAAAGCCTGTTCCCCGACACCTGCAGCAGCTTGCCGGTGCCCAGGTTCTTCAGCACCACCGGCGTGCCCTGGGCGATGGGCTCGTTCTCAACCCCAACACCGGCGGCGGCCGTCCATACCTCCCACTGCTGGGTCGTAGACCTCGCAGGCCGCGAACGGCACTACTACACTACGAGGACAGAGGGTCGCGGTAGACGAGGTCGGTCGCGAGCGAGACCCCATCGAGCGAGGCGAGCGCGAGCGTCTCGCCGGCGCCGGCCTCGCTGAGCACCCACACGCCAGCGGCGTTCTTGAAATACGACTCGATCCTGGGCTCGCGCTGCGAGACCAGCACGTACTCGCGGAGGCTGGGCAGGCGGCGATAGTGGGCGAACTTCTCGCCGCGGTCGTAGGCCTCGGTCGAGTCCGAGAGCACCTCCACGATCACCGTTGGGTTGGTCGCCGCGTTCGCATCGAGCTCCGAGCGTTCCAGGGTCTCGCAGATCACCGTGACGTCGGGGTAGGTGCTGAGATCCGTAGCCTCGATGCGCACCCGGAGGTCGGCGCTGAACACGCGACACGGACGCCCGCGGAGGGCAGCGCTCAATTCGGCGATGACGGCCCCGGCCAAGCCTGCGTGCTCTGGAGTGCCGCCGGCCATCGCGTAGACTTGGCCGCGCAGAAACTCGTGCTTGGTCTCGCTGGCCTCCTCGGCCGCGAGGTAGTCCGCGTAGGACATGCGCATCGGCTCGGGCGCGGGCACCGACCGATGGTAGCACGGGCTCGCGGTCGATGGCCGGGAGTGTCGCGGGCCGTTTGCAACCGGCGGACCGGGGTTGGATACCGCTTTGACGATGAGGCTCACGCAGACCACCGCGAAGCTCATGCCGCCCTTGGTGAACGACCGCCTCCCGGGCTGTCGACGAATTCACCCGCGTCGATCGAGCTCGCAGGACGGGGCTTGGGGCGGGAGCGAGGGCTCGCGCTGTGTTCACGGAGCTGATCGAGCGCTCGGTTGACCATCGCGCGCCGTCAGGATCCGATCTCGGGGATGATCACGACCTGCTCGGTCCGCTGGGTCGCGCCGCGTCGGATCGTCAGCGTGACCTCGGCGCCGACGCCCGCGAGCTGGGTCAGGTACGCGACCTCGGACACCCGCGAGATCGCCTTGCCGTCGATCTTCAAGATCACGTCGTCGACCGCGAGCGAGGCCCGGTCGCCGGGTCCGTCGGGATCGACCCGGGTGACCCGCACGGCCGAGGGCAGGCCGTCGAATTCGTTGTCGTTGCGGGCCTGGATCCCGAGCCGGGTGTGACGCATCCGGCGGTAGGTCCGGACCTCGTCGATGAACTCGAGCGCCATCGCCGACGGAATCGCAAACGCCAGGCCCTGGCCGTCTTGGCGCACGGCGGTGGTGATGCCGAGCACGCGGCCGTCGAGGTCGACGAGCGGACCGCCCGAATTGCCGATGTTGATCGAGGCGTCGGTCTGGATGAAGGACCAGATGCCCTCGGGGTCGAGGTCGGGCGGCCGGCCGAGGTCGGCGTGGTCGCGGCCGAGGCCCGAGATCACGCCCACGGTCACGGTGTCGCCGAGGCCAAAGGGCTGGCCGATCGCCATGATCCACTCGCCGGGCATCGGCGGTCGCTCGACGCCGCGAAAGCGAACGGGCGCGAGCGTGGAGAACTCGCCCTCGAGTTGGAGGACCGCGAGATCGAACAAGGGATCGGCGACCACGACCGTGGCCTCGACCTGGGTGTCGTCGGGGAGCAGGACCTTGATCGCGGCGGCGTCACGGACGACGTGCTCGTTGGTCAGGATCTCGCCCTGGACCGAGAGGATCATGCCCGAGCCGATCCCGCGCATCCGCCCGCTGCCGACCTCGACCGTCGAGATCACGCTGACGACCGAAGGCCCAACCCGCTGCGCGACGCGGGCGAAGTCGGGCAGGGTCACCTGCGTCCGGGTCGGCGCGGTGTCGACCTCGAGCGGGCTCTGGTCGCGCCGGACCGGCTCGTCGATCGGCGCGGGGTCCTCGATCTCGCGGCAGCCGACTCCGAGCGCGAGGACCAGCAGCGCCAAGAGCACGTGATACTGGCAGTGGCCCGCGAGTCGAGGAGACGGCATCGCTCGGGGGAGACTACCCCAAACTCGCGTGGAGGGGCGCGCGAGCACCGAGCTTTGCTCAGGACGCGGGCGTATCGCCGCCGGGCACGCTGCCCTCACCCGCGACGCCACCGGGGGCGGCCACGGGCACAGCGGGCGCAGGCTCGGACGCCGCCGCGGGAGCAGGCGCTGCCGCGGGAGCGGGCGCTGCCGCGGGAGCTGCCGCTGCCGCGGGAGCGGGCGCCGCCGCGGGAGCGGGCGCTGCCGCGGGAGCGGGCGCTGCCGCGGGAGCGGGCGCAGACACGGGCGCCACGGCGGCAGGCGACTCGCCGCCGCCCTCCGCGGGCGCGGCTGCGTGCGTTGCCGGATACTCGGGCGCGTCCGGGGGAGAGCCCGCGGGCGCGAGGTCCTGCTGCTCGCCCTCGGGTGCGTCGCCGCCGGCTTCGCCCTTGCTCTTGGGGCCCAAGCGACTGTCAAAGCCATCGTCGTCGCCGCCCTCGTCTTGGGCCTTGACGCTGTCGGCGAGGTCCGGGAGCGAGGCGAGGTAGTCCTGATAGTCTGCCTCTGAAGCGTTGCCACGCCTGAGATGGCGCTTGATCGTTCGACGGTCGAAGAAGCGCTCGCGGTCCCGGATTGCCATGGTCGCGCGTTTTAGTCTCCGACGCGACTGATGTCAAAGGTCCGCCCCGCGCTCGGCGCACGTGACGCTGTGACCGCTCGCGTGGAATATCCTCGCGCGAGTTGGGTTCGGCGCCGCCCGACATATACTCCCGCCCCCAGCGGCCTCCTGCTGCTGCCGAACGAGCCCCAACCAAGCCCCCACTGATCATGACTTCGTCCTACGACATCCGCGTGAAAAACGAGCTGGTCGAGCGCGAGAGCGAGTTCCTCGATCGTCTGTTCTCCGAGGTCCAAAAGGTCGTCGTCGGCCAGCGCGAGATGGTCGAGCGCGTGTTCATGGGCCTGATCTGCGGCGGTCACGTCCTGCTCGAGGGCGCGCCGGGCCTGGCCAAGACCCTCACGGTCAACACCCTCGCCCAGTGCATGCAGCTCGAGTTCAAGCGGGTCCAGTTCACCCCGGATCTGCTGCCCTCGGACGTGCTCGGCACCGTCATCTACAACCACCAGCAGGGCGAGTTCACCAACAAGCAGGGCCCGATCTTCACCAACTTGCTGCTCGCCGACGAGATCAACCGCGCCCCGGCCAAGGTCCAAAGCGCGCTGCTCGAGGCCATGGCCGAGCGCAGCGTGACGATCGGCGACACGACCTACCCCCTGCCCCAGCCCTTCTTGGTCCTGGCCACGCAAAACCCGATCGAGCAGGAGGGCACCTACAACCTGCCCGAGGCCCAGCTCGATCGCTTCATGTTCAAGATCCGGGTGACCTACCCGACCGCCGAGGAGGAGCTGTCGATCATCGATCGCGTGGCCGTGCCCGGTGACGCGCAGATGCCCACGGTCGAGCGCATCATCTCGCAAGAGGAGATCTCGAAGGTCAAGCGGGTGCTCGAGCAGATCATCGTCGAGCGCCCGGTCCGCGAGTACATCGTGTCGGTCGTCGGAGCCACGCGCGAGCCGGCGGGCGCCCAGCTCCCGGGCCTGGCCCCCTTCATCGACTTCGGCGCCTCGCCCCGGGCCTCGATCGCGCTGTTTCAGGCCGCCCGGGCCCACGCGTTCTTGCGCCGCCGCGGCTACGTCTCCCCCGAAGACGTCAAGGCGGTCGCCCCCGACGTCCTGCGCCATCGCGTGATCCTGTCCTACGAGGCCGAGGCCGAGGGCAAGACCGTCGAGGAGATCGTCCGCGTGATCCTCGAGCACGTCCACGTGCCCTGAGCGCGCCCAGGGAGAGCCCAATGGCCCCGCGTGACGACGCCTACCCGGACACGGACCCCGACCCCGAGCAAGCCCGCGAGGCCACGATGGCCCTGCTGCGCGAGGTTCGGCGGATCGAGTTCCAGACCTCGCGACTCGTCGACCAGCACCTCTCGGGCTCGTACCAGTCGCTGTTCAAGGGCCGCGGCGTCGCGTTCTCCGAGGTCCGCGCCTACGAGCCCGGCGACGACGTCCGCTCGATCGACTGGAACGTGACCGCGCGGACGGGCGAGGCCCACGTCAAGCTGTTCACCGAGGAGCGCGAGCTGACCGTCATGCTCCTCGTCGACATGTCGGCGAGCCTCGACCTCGGCTCGACCGACGCCGACAAGCGCAACCTCGTCGCGCGCCTCGCCGCGACCTTCGCGTTCTCGGCGATCCGCAACAACGACCGCGTCGGGCTGATCGGCTTCACCGACCGGGTCGAGGTCCACGTCCCGCCGCGCAGCGGTCGCAAGCACGTGCTCGCGGTCGTCCAGAACATCCTCACCCACCGCCCCGCGAGCCGCGGGACCGATCTGAGGGTCGGGCTCGAGACCATGGCTCGGCTCGGGCGTCGCCACGCGGTCGTGATCCTGATCTCGGACTTCATCGACGCGGGCCTGGCCGAGACCGGCGCAGGCCAGGCGGGGGCGGGGCTCAGCGGCCGAGGTGCGGCCTTCGAGCGCGCGCTCAAGCTCGTGCGTCGACGCCACGACCTGATCCCGGTCCGGGTCGAGGACCCGATCGAGCTCGAGCTGCCCAAGCTCGGACTCGTCGCCGTCGAAGATCTCGAGCTGCTCGGGGCCGCGGGGATCCGCGTCGTCGATCTCGGCGGGCGTCGGGCCCAGCGCTACCGCGAACAGGTCGCGAGCGAGCGCGAGGCCTTCGACAAGCTCATGAAGCGCCTCCGGCTCGAGACCATGTCGATCCGCTGCGGGGAGAACTGGGAGAAGCCCATGGTCCGCTTCTTCGAGCGCCGGGCGAGGAGGATGCGATGAAGGCCGCCTCGCTCGCGCTGCTGCTCGCGTTCGCGCCGCCGCCCGGTCTCGGGGCGCCTGCGGGCGAGACCGAGGCCAACGAGACCGAGGGCGCGGCGCCTGCCCCGGCCCCGGCCCCGCCGAGCGCGGCGCCACCGGTCGCGGCCCCGCCGGCCAAGCCCTCGCCCGCCAACGCCGACGCGCCGATCACCGTCACGACCCGGCTGACGCCCGACCCCTCGCACATCGGCGACCTGCTCACGCTCGAGGTCATCGTCGCCTACCCCCGCGACCACGCGATCAACCTGCCCAACGGCCTCGACTTCGCCCCGCTCGAGCTGGTCTCGATCGAGGAGGCCGAGGTCGAGTCGACCGGCAACGATCTGCGCCAGCGCTTCACGATCACCTTGCAGCACTTCGCCGTCGGCGAGGCCGAGGTCCCGAGCTTCCCGGTCACCTGGGTCGACCGCGACGACGCGGTCCACACCTACACCGTCGCCCCGCACCCCTTCGTCGTCGAGAGCCTGCTCGTCAACGAGGCCGAGCCCGAGGTCCGCGGCGAGGATCCGATGATCTCGCTCGAGTACCCCAACGTGCGCCTGGCTATCATCATCTACTCGGTCCTCGCGGGCGTGGTCCTCGCCGGTCTGATCGCGATGCTGCTGGTGATGTGGCGTCGGCGCGAGCGGCCGATCGTGCTGCCGCCGCCCGTCCCCCCGCACGAGCGCGCCCTCGCCGAGCTCGCCGAGCTCGCCAGCGAGCGCGAGGAGCTGATCGGCGCCGGGGACTATCAGGACTACTACTTGCGCCTGACCGAGATCGGCAAGCGCTACCTCGGCGGGCGCTTCGGCTTCGAGGCCCTCGATCGCACGACCGAGGAGATCCAGGAGCTGCTCGGGCGCGGGCAGGTCGACGTCGACCCCCTCGACCCCAAGCAAGTGCTGACCTTCTTGCAGGACTGTGACCTGGTCAAGTTCGCCCGGCTGTCGCCGCCCGACGAGGAGGCCCGCGAGGCCCTCGAGCTCGTGCGCGACATGGTCGAGCAGAGCACGCCGCGCGACAAGGCCGACGAGGCGAGCGACGAGGCCGCCGGTCCCAACGCAACGCCGAGCTCGGGTGCCGAGCCGGTCGATCCCGATCGCGCCCGCGCCAGTCGGCCCGCGCCCCCGAGCCCCGCCACAACCCCGGCGAGCGAGACCTCGCCGACCGAGCCGGCCCCGTCGGCCGAGCCTGCCTCGGCGCCCGAGCCCGAGCCCGAGCCGAAAGAAAGTGAGCTTCGCGAGTGAGCTGGTATCTGCGCACGCTTGGCTTCGGTGTCGCCGCGGCGGCGCTGTGCCTCGGCGCGATCGCGCTGCGGCTCGGCGCGGGCGTCCGCCACGTAATCTTCGCCCAACCCCTGTGGCTGCTGCTGGCGCTCGTGCCCCTCGCGGCGATGGCCGCGCGCGCGGTCTTCGCCCCGACCCCGGCGACGATGCACTTCACCCGCAAGCGCAGCTTCGAGCGGATCCCCGGCGGCTTCGCGACCTACCTCGCGGATCTGCCCGACGGGCTCCGGCTCGGCGCTGTGCTCGTGCTCGTCGTCGCCTGCGCGCGGCCGCAGTCGACGCGCCTGAACGAGCGCATCGAGCACGAGGGCATCGACATCGCGATCGCCCTCGACCTGTCCGAGTCGATGAAGAACGACGACCTCCGGCCCGATCGCCTGACCGCGGCCAAGCTGGTCATCGACGACTTCATCGCCCGGCGGCCCAACGACCGCGTCGCGCTGGTCGCGTTCGGGAGCAGCGCGTCGACGATCGCCCCGCTGACCATGGACCACGGGGTCCTGCGCAACCTCATCGGGCAGATCCGCCTCGGCGTGATGGACGGCAACCAGACCGCGATCGGGGCCGGGCTCGGCGTCGCCCTCAACCGCCTCGAAGAGTCCGACGCGAAGAGCAAGATCGTCGTGCTCCTGACCGACGGGGTCCACAACGCCGACGGCGTCGATCCGGACTCCGTCGCGCAAAAGGCCGCCGAGCGCGGGGTCATCATCTACACCGTGCTCATGGGTCGCCACAGCACGGGCGCGGCCAGCGTCGACTCCGGCCAGCTCGAGCGCCTGGCCAGCGCGACCGGCGGCTACGCCTACCTCGCCGAGGACGTCGGCGAGCTCCAGACCAGCTTTCAGGATCTCCTCAACAAGCTCGAGCGGTCCGAGATCGAGGGTGAGCAGATCCGGGCCGAGCTCTTCGGCTGGCTGCTGTGGCCCGTGCTGCTCCTGCTGATGCTCGACATCGGACTTCGCAACACCCGGCTCCGGAGGTTCCCGTGAGCGTGATCGCCCAGATCTTTGTTGCCCTGTGGGCAGACGACGAGACCGGGGCCAACCTCGCCGAGCTGGTGTTCGCCAAGTTCGGCTACGCGTGGCTCGGGCTCCTGGTGCTGCTCGCGATCGCGGCGTACTTGTGGGCCGCCCGCCAGCGCGCCCGCGCCGTCGAGCGCCTCGGCAACCCGGCCCTGCTCGCGCGCCTGCTCGCGACCGTCGACCCCGGCAAGCGGCTGATCCGCGCGCTGCTGGCCGTCCTCGCCCTCGCGGCCACGATCCTCGGCATGATGCGCCTGCAGTACGGCGGCAAGGCCAAGGTCACCCCGACCCGGGGCCTCGATATCGTGCTCGCCGTCGACTACAGCAAGTCGATGCTGGCCCAGGACGTGTACCCGAGCCGCAGCGAGCGGCTCGAGGCCGAGCTGACCCGCTTCCTCGACGAGTCCGGACGCCGCGGCGATCGGGTTGGGGTCGTGGTCTTCGCGGGCGAGGCCCGGGCGTTCCCGCTGACCAGCGACATGGGCGTGCTCTCGCTGTTCTTGAGCCACGCCGACCCCCGCTACGAGAACCCTGGCGGCACGGCGATCGGCAAGGCCCTCGACAAGTCGATCGAGCTCCTGGTCGCGGTCCGCCGTGACGGCGCGGGCGGGCCCGACGACGCGCCAGGCGAGCCCGAGCTGCTCCCGGGCGACGAGGGCGAGGTCATCGAGCAGGCCGACCAGATCATCATCTTGCTGACCGACGGCGAGGACACGATCGGGCGCCCGCTCGAGCTGGCCCAGCGCGCCGCCCAGCTCGGCATTCGCATCTACCCGGTCGGGATCGGCTCGACCTCGGGTGAGCCGGTCTTGCGCTACGACGAGAACGGCGAGTCGACCGGCTACGCGACCGACGCCGACGGCAAGCCGCAGATGACCCGGCTCGACGCCGAGACCCTCGAGGCCCTCGCCAAGGCGACCAAGGGCGAGTACGTCCACGTCGACGCCGAGCGCTTCGGCCTCGACGAGGTCCGCGGGCTCGTCGAGGGCCTCGCGGCCGCCCAGCGCGAGCACTCGATCGAGATCCACCGCGAAGAGGGCTTCTTGTTCTTCCTGATCCCGGCCGTGCTCCTGCTCAGCGGCGCGCTCGCGATCGGTGACCGTCGGCGCCCGCCAGCCCAGCGCCGCGACGCTCACGTCAAGGGCCCGCGCCCGCAGCCGGAGGTCCAGTCATGAGGCTACGTGTCGTGTTTCTCGTTGGCGTCGGGCTGTTTGGCATCGGAGACGGCGACGAGCCCGGCTGGCTCTCGACCGCGCTCGCGAGCGAGGACTCGGACGTCGTCGCCGCGATCGAGGCCTACGAAGCCGGCGAGCTCGACCGCGCCACGGACCACCTCGACGCCGCGGTCGCGCGCCGTGGGGAGCGGGCCGAGCTCTACTACGACCGTGGCCTGCTGCTGCTCGCCCAGGGCGACTCCGACGCCGCGCGGGCGGCCTTTCAGCACGGCACCGAGTCGAGCGAGATCCCCGTCCGGGCCTCGTCGCACTACGAGCTCGGCAACCTCGCGATGGTCGCAGAAGACTGGCAAGCGGCGATCGACGCCTACATCGAGTGCCTCCGGGCCCTCCCGGATCACCAAAACGCCAAGTGGAACCTCGAGCTCGCGCTGCTGCGCAAGCAGGAGCAAGAGGAGCAAGAGAAGAAAGAGCAAGAAGAGCAGGACAAGCAGGACCAGGAAGAGGGCGAGGACGGCGAAGAGGGCGAAGACGGCGAGCAGGACCAGCAAGACGGCGAGCAGGACCAGCAAGACCAGCAAGACGGCGAGCAGGACCAGCAGGACCAGCAAGACGGCGAGCAGGACCAGCAGGACCAGCAAGACGGCGAGCAGGACCAGCAAGACGGCGAGCAGGATCAGCAAGACGGCGAGCAGGATCAGCAAGACCAGCAAGACGGCGAGCAGGACCAGCCGCCGCCCGAGCCCGAGTCCGGCGAAGAGGAGCAAGCCCCCGCCCAGCCGATCGAAGGGGGTGATCTCGACGCCGCCCTCGACGAGCTCGACCGTCAAGACTCCTTCATGTTCGGCCGGCCTCGCGGGTCTCGTCGCCCGGTGGAGAAGGACTGGTGACGGCCACCAAGACGACCAGCCGCCGCCGCTTCGTCCGCGCGGCAGCGGCCAGCCTGACCACGCTCGCGCTGCTCGGCGCGCCGGCCCTCGCCCACGCCGCCGAGGTCGAGGTCAGCGCGACCCTCGGCCGCGCGCGGGTCGAGGTCGGCCAGTCCGTGTACCTGCAAGTCGAGGTCTCGACCGACGGCGGCTCGATCTCGGCCCCGCGCTTCGTCGGCGTCACGGACCTCGAGGTCAGCGCGCGCGGCAGCTCGTCGGGCATGTCCGTCGAGATCAGCGGCTCGCGCTCGGTCCGGCGCTCGACCAAGACCTTCACCTACGTGCTGACCCCGCAGGCCGCAGGTGAGCACGAGATCGAGATCGAGGTCGAGGTCGACGGTCGCCCCCACCGGCCCGCGAGCGCGCCCAAGCTGGTTGCGACCGGTGAGAATTTCGTGCCCGAGGTCGAGCACGACAAGGCCGGCGACACGCCCCCGGCCCCCGACTCCGAGGTCATCGTGTGGCCGGTCGTCGACAAGGCCAGGGCCTACGTCGGCGAGCAGGTCATCTATGAGCTGCAGATCTGGGAGCGCGCCCGCGGCAACCTCACGATCGCCGCGGCGCCAACCTTCAAGGACTTCTGGTCCGAAGATCTCGAGACCGCCCGTCAGCAGCAGCGCCGCGGGGCCGAGCGCAAGCTCCTCGATGGCGTCCCCTACCGGGTCCACCAGACCATGCGCCGAGCCCTGTTCCCGCAAAAGGCCGGGACCCTGACGATCGGCGGGCCCGAGGTCCAGCTCCAGGAGCTGTCTGGGCCCTTCTTCGGCGGCAGCGGGCCACCCAAGAGCTACCTCGGCCGCAGCCTCGCCGTCGAGGTCGTGCCGCTGCCTGCGGCCGGTCGCCCGAAGGGCTTCCGCGCCAACAGCGTCGGCGCCTTCCGCATCACCAGCGAGGTCGATCGCGCCGAGGTCCGCCAGGGTGAGGCCGTGCGTCTGTCCGTGCGGATCTCGGGGACCGGCAACATCGCCCTGATCGAGCTGCCCGAGCTGCCCAAATTCGACGGCCTGCGCAGCTACGAACCCAAGCCCGAGACGCCCAAGCTCGAGCTTGGCACGGGCAAGCTCCAAGGCTCGCGCGTGTTCACCATGCTCGTCGTCGCGGATCGAGCGGGGACCCTCGAGATCCCCGCGATCGAGCTGCCCTACTTCGACCCCGACGCCGACGAGTACAAGGTCGCCAAGACCAAGGCGATCACGCTCGAGGTCGAGGCCAACCCCGACGCCCCGACCACCCCCGATCCGGCGGGTACGGCCGAAGACGCTCCGGATCAGGCCGAGGACGAGCTCCTGGCCCCGCCGATCGCCAGCGACAGCCTCGAACGGACCACGCCGCGCGAGCGTTGGCTGACGCCCCCGCGCTGGTGGGCCGGGACCCTCGGCGGCCCGCTGCTGCTCGGGCTCGGCTTCCTCGGCGCCAGGCTCCGCGAGCGCTACGGGCCCGATGACCGCGCCCGCGCGCGCTCGCAGGAGCTGGCCCGACGTCGCGCCCTGCTCAACGAGGCCAACGCCGCGCTCGACAGCGGCGAGGGCTTCTACCCGACCCTCGCCGCGCTGCTCCAGGCCGCGGCGGTCATGCGCGCCGGGCCGCAGGGCGTCGGGCTCACGCGCGAGCGGCTCATGAAGTTGCTGGCTGAGCGCGACGTGGCCAACGAGGAGATCACGCAGCTGCGCGAGCTCCTCGACGCCTGCGACGCCGCACGCTTTGGCTCGGGCAGCGGCGAGCTCGCCCAGCGCCGCGAGCACCTCGAGCGCGCCCGCGCCCTGCTCGGACGTCGCAGCTGGAGGCCGCAGTGAGCGCGACGATCCGCTCGGCCCCGCGGCTGCTGCTGTCGCTAGTGGTCCTGCTCGTGCTCGCGTGGCCGAGCCACGCCCGCGCCGACGTCGTCGACGACGCCTACGCGGCCGGCAGCGAGGCCGCGGTCGCCGGCGACTGGCACGGCGCGATCGATCACTGGGAGCACGCGCTCGAGCTGCTCCCCGGTCGCTCGGCCCAGCTCGACTTCGATCTTGGGACCGCCTACGCCCAGCTCGGCGAGCTCGGTCGCGCCACCTACCACCTCGAGCGCGCGCTGCAGCCGGAAGCGCGCCCGAGCGTCGAGGTCGCCGAGGCCGCGCGGCGCAACCTCGGCATCGTGCGCCGCCAGGCCGAGGTCCAGGCCGAGGTCAGCGACGCCAGGATCTCGCGCCAGCCGAGCTCCTGGGATCTCGTCGTCGACGTGCTCGCCGGTCGTGCCTTCGCCTGGATCAGCTTGATCAGCGGCTGGCTGCTGGTCGTCGCCGTCGCCGCCCGTCGTTGGCAGCGCCGCAAGCACGCGCTCAAGCAGCGCGCGAACGCCCCCCGGCGCGGTGTCGGCGGCGCGTTGGTCCTGGTACTCGCGCTGGTGCTCGGGATCGGCGGAGGCCTCCACGCCCTTGCGATCGAGGCCTCGGAAGATCACCCCGACGCCGTCGTGCTCGATGTGCTCGTTGACGCGCGCGAGGGTCCCGGAGCGCACTTGCCCGTCGCGTTTGCCCTCCAAGGCGGCTCCCACGTCCGTGTGCTGGAGCAGCGTTCTGGCTGGCTGCGCGTGCGCCTGCCCGGCGGACTCGAGGGTTGGGCCAAAGCCGACGCGATCGCCCGCCTGGACCAGGCGCCCGTGCGAAGCCGCGTACGCGCCACGAGCGGCGGCGCGATCTGACTGATTTTCGGGTCTGCTGGCCCTGTGACCCCAAGGATCCCCACGAACGGCGGCCGCGAACAGATTTCGTCCTACATCGGTCCACATGGCCATTTGGGCTCAGATCGCGCGCGTTCGAGCCCAAAAATGCCGTGGCGCCCCTCCGCGCCTAGCGATACTCTACGAGTCGGTGCTGTCGGTTGTCGCAACGAAGATCCGAACCGCTCGGGACTGTTCGTCGAACACGTCCACGGTTGGCCGGATCTACGAAGGCTACCTGCTGTCCACTCCTGTTGTCGGTCGAGGCATGGTCTTGTTCCGCGACCCCAACGGTCGCCGCATGGTCACCACCTCCGTCCGCCGCGTTCTCACAACCTCCGACGACGCCGTGCTCTACGTCGAGACCGAGAACAGCGTGTACCGACTGAGCATCCGCTCCAGCCAGCCCGCCGCCGCCATCGCCGGCTAAGCGACCGAGCGAGTGAGCGACCGGCCGCGCAGCGGCCGTGCGTGGCAAAGTGCACCCACGCCTGCGGGGGTCTAAAGAACCCCCACGCACCCAGGCCGCGCAGCTCATACCAGCCCACCGAGCGACGAGCGCAGCGAGTGAGCGACCGGCCGCGAAGCGGCCGTGCGTGGCAAAGTGCACCCACGCCTGCGGGGGTCTAAAACCAGCCCCCTTCTAGGGGGCCACGCACCCAGGCCGCGCAGCTCATACCAGCCCACCGAGCGAGGGAGCGAAGCGAGTGAGCGACCGGCCGCGCAGCGGCCGTGCGTGGCAAAGTGCACTGACGCCTGCGGGGGTCTAAAGAACCCCCACGCACCCAGCTTGCGCAGCTCATACCAGCCCACCGAGCGAGGGAGCGAAGCGAGTGAGCGACCGGCCGCGCAGCGGCCGTGCGTGGCAAAGTGCACTGACGCCTGCGGGGGTCTAAAGAAGCCCCCTTCTAGGGGGCCACGCACCCAGGCCGCGCAGCTCATACCAGCCCACCGAGCGAGGGAGCGAAGCGAGTGAGCGACCGGCCGCGCAGCGGCCGTGCGTGGCAAAGTGCACCCACGCCTGCGGGGGTCTAAAACCAAATCTGGTATCCGAGCAGGACTTCCAGCCAGGTGCCGAAGGGCCGCGTAGTTGGGCTCTCGGGGCTCCGCGGATCGATCGCAACTTCGCGCGAGGAGAAGATGCGGTGGACGCCTGCGCCGAGGGTGACGCCGTGGCGATTGAGCACGGGCACGCCGAGGCTGAAGCCGCCTCGGAGCATGAAATTACTCGTGCTGATCGCCTCGTCGTCGACGCCGTCGGCCGCGAGGGGACGAAAGAGGGTCGACAACGCGACGCCTGCGCTGCCGCCAAGTTGCACGAACAGCGGCCCAAGCGGGATCTGAAACGAGGGCCCGGCGCTGAAGTCGGTGTCGGTCAGCAAGGTGATGCGGGTGACCGTGGCGCCGCCGTCGACGCTCTCGAAGTCCCGGCGCTGGGAGAAGCGAGCGTGGCCGGCGTGGACCTCGACGCCGAAGCGCGACTTGACCACGCCGACGAAGTGAATGCGCAGCTGCGCGGCGAAGCCATAGCCGAAGGGCTGGACCACGTCGGCACCACCTGACAGCAAGGTCCCGAACCGGCCCGAGGCCGCGATCGAGTAGACCGGCTTGCGGAACGGCCGCACCAACACGTCGTTGTTGCGCTGGGTCGCCGACTTGCGCGCAGCGGTCGCGCCGTAGGGCATGTCGGCCAGGTTGCGCTCGGCGTAGGCGAACTCGGCCTCGCTCGGCGCCGGCTCCGGGCCCGCGGGGACCGTCGGCGTGGCCGCTTCTCCGGGTGGCGTCGTGCCCGACGGGGCAAGCTGTGCGTCTTCGGCGGGCGTGACGGGCGGGGGCGGGACCAGCGGAGCGGGCCCGTCGAGGCTCGGTGGCGGAGGCTCCGGCTGAGCTCCCGGTTCGTCCGGCGGAGGCTCTGGCTGGGGGCGTGGGCCCTCTGCTGGGGTGTCCTGACCGATCTCGTGCGTATCCGCGGGGGGCGAGCTCTCGACCTCGCCTGCCGAAGACGGCGCGGCGAGCAACAGCGCGAGCGAGAGGAGGGTCGACACGGTCGGGAACATAGCGCATCGACGCTGGTGACGCTGAGTCCGGGTAGCATCCCCGCGAGATGACTGTGCGCATCGAGCTCCGACGGGACGCGGGCAAGGTCGACCCGAGCCGAGATCTCTGGATCCGTCGGCGGCAGGTCGCCCGCGTGCTCGGCCCACCCGACCCCACGGCGATCGCCGAGCTCGTCGATCATCGCGCCAAGGTCTTGGGCTTCGGTCTGTACTCGCCCGACTCGGGCATCGTGCTGCGGCTGTTGTGTGGCGGACAGCAGCCGCCGCCGCCGGACTGGCTCGAGCGAGGTCTGGCGGCGGCGCTCGCTGGCCGGGCGGCGCTCGGGCTCGGCGCCGAGACGACCGGCTTTCGTGAGGTCAACAGCGAGGGCGACGGCCTCCCCGGCCTGGTCGTCGATCGCTTCGGCGACTGGCGGGTCGTCCAGATCACGACCGCACCGATCGCCGCGCGCCGCCCGGAGATCTGCGCATGGTTGGCCGAGCACGCGCCCCTCGCTGGCGGTCAGATCGTGGTGATGGGCGAGGCCGCGGCCGAGCTCGAAGGCTTCGCGCCCGGGCTCGAGGTCCACGCCCGCGACGGCACGGATCGGGGGCCCGCGCAGCTCGAGTGGCTCGAGCATGGTCGGCCCTTCGTCGCCCCTGCCCCGCCCGCGCAAAAGACCGGGGCCTACCACGACCAACGCGACAACCGCTCGCGCTTCGCCGCGCTCGTCGCCGCCCGCGGCGCTCGAGAGGCCCCGCCGCGCGTGCTCGATCTCGGCTGTCATGTCGGCGGCTTCTCGATCGCGGCGGCGCGGCGCGGCGCGACCGTCGTGGCCGTGGATCAGAGCGCCCGCGCGCTCGAGTTCGCAGCGCGCAACGCCGCCGCCAACGCGGTCTCGGCCCAGGTCGAGACCGTCGCCGCCGACATGTTCGGTGACCTGGCCGCGCCCGCCCTCGCCGGGCCCTTCGACGCCGTGATCTTCGATCCGCCCAAGGTCGCCAGGAGTCGGCGGGATCTCGGGCGCGCGCTCGAGGCCCTGACCCGCACGCTCTCGCGCCTCCTGCCCCGGGTCGCCGACGACGGACTGGTCGCCCTGTGTTCGTGCAGTCACCACCTCGGCTGGGATGAGCTCGACCGGGCAGTGCTCGACGCATGTGGTCGCGCCGTCCGGACGGCAGGCCCAGGCCGAGTCGTGCGCCTCGACCGTTGGGGAGCGGGGCCCGACCACCCGATCTCCCCCGGCCATCGCGAGGGCGAGTACCTGCGCGTAGCCGTGTACCAGCGACGCCAGACCTGAAACACGCCGCGATTGGTGCCCGGCGCAGCGGTTGCTATAGTCGCCGCTGGAGATCTGCTGACTTGCTCGCTACGACCCACGCCCGGCACGAATTCACCTCGCAGCTGCTCGGCCCCGCCCGTCGACTTCGCGTGATCGCGCTGAGCGTGGCCACCTGCTTCGCGGTCTCGCTCCCAACTCTGGCGAGCGCCGCTCCGGCCGGGGGCGGCGAGATCAACACCGAAGAGCGGGCCATGAAGGCCTACAACGACGGCAAGGCTGCCTACGACGCGGGCGACTACAGCGAGGCGCTGCAGCTCTTCCTCGAGGCCCAGAGCCTCTACCCCTCGCCGGTCTTCCACTACAACGTCGGCCTGTGCCAGGAGGCGCTCGAGAACTGGGAGCAGGCCATCATCTCCTACGAGGCCTACCTGCGCTCGTACAAGAGCGCGTTCGGGGAAGATCCCGAAGACAAGGTCAACACCGAGAACAAGATCGAGCGGATCGAGAAGCAGATCGAGCTCGACAAGGCCGAGGCCGAGGCCGAGGCCAACCAAAAACCCGAGCCGCAGATCATCATCCAGCCCCCGCCCGAGGACGACAAACCCGAGCCCAAGCCCGGCCGTGGGCTCCTGATCACCGGTGGGGTCCTGACGGGCGTCGGCGTCGGGGTCGCCGTGGCCGGTGGCGCGATCTTCGGGAGCCGCGCCGCCAACATCTCGGGCCAGCTCACCGACGTGTACGAAGGTGGCAACCCCGAGCGGGTGACCCTGGATCAGGCCCGCACCCTCGACTCCGACGGTCGGTCCGCGCAGCTCAACCAGGTCCTGATGATCTCGATCGGTGGTGCCGTCGCGCTCACAGGCGTCGCGCTGCTGGCCGTGGGTCTGGTCAAAAAGAAGAAAGCCGGCGGTGCCGAGGCAACGGTCACGCCCACCGCAGGTCCGGAGGGCGCCGGCCTGGTCATCCGCGGCCGATTCTGAGGCTGCGACTGGACGGGAGTGGTTTGGGCTTGGGTCTGGGTCTGGGTCTGGGCTTGGGTCTGGGTTCGAGTCCGAGTTCAGGCTAAGATGGCGGCGATGCGCTGCCTCTCGTTCGCTCTCGCGCTGCCTGTCGCGCTCGCTCTCGGCGGCGGCGCTGGCTGCTACACCGTCGATTTCGACGAGACCCTGTCGAACGTCTACTACTGCCAGGCCGTCGCCGACTGCGGCGCGAACCAGGCGTGTTGGCAAAACCGCTGCGTCGACGACAGCGGTCCGGTCGTGACCGTGACCGGGCCCGAGTCGCTCCAGAACCTGACCTTCGATGCGCAGACGCTGACGGTCAACTACTCGACCTCAAACTTCACGATCAGCGACAGCAACGAGGTCGTCGAGGGCGAGGGCAAGATCGCGGTCAGCGTCGCCGGGACCGACATCTCCACCGTCTCGGTCGTCTCGGCCGGCGCCCAGCTCGACATCAGCTCGCTCGAGCCCGGCGCCTACCGGCTCCTGGTCGAGGCCGTCCACGGCGACGGCACGCCCTACGACAACCCAAGCGCCTCGACCTACACGGTGTTCTACATCGAAGACCAAAACCCTCTGCGGCCGCAGGTCGCGATCGTCTCGCCGCCGCCGGGCTACGTCCACATCGTCGGTGAGCCGCTCGAGGTCGTGATCGCGTCGCGGAACTTCGAGTTCGTCGACTCGGGTGAAGACTGCCGGATCGACCCTAGCTGCGATCCCTGGGGTCCGATGGGGACCCCGGTCCCCGACGGCTGCCTGCCGGCCTGCCCGGTCGTGCCCGCGGGCCACCCTCACATCTACATGCTCTCGGACTACCCAGCCTGCCTCGACAACGCGCTGTCGTGCAACGGCGACTATGTCCTGAGCCTGCTCTCCGGGGATTCAACCGGCGACACGGTGACCGGGGTCATCCCCGCAGATCGCTTCACGGAGGTCGGTACGGTCACCTTCTCGGCCGGGTTGCAGTACAACGACCACGAGCCCTACCCGCACGAAAACATCCGCCTCTTCGATCAGATCACGATCGAACTCGCGGAGCGCTGAGCCAACGAGGCACAATGCCGAACGAGTCCGAACTGACCGCCCTGGTCCGCGACGTGACCATCTTCCACCCCGGCGCCGAGGCGAAGGTCGCCCCCGCGGCCTCCTATCTCGGCGGGACCCCCTTCGCGCCCTCGGGTACGGCTTGGCCGAACGCGATGACCTGTCTGGGCCGCTTCGGATTTGCTGCCGACTCCTGGGCCCCGGGCAACGCTCGCTGGATCACGGTCTTCCTCAACGAAGGAGAGGGATACGTGGAGTGGGGCGACCCCGATCACGTGACGATCTGGAGTCACGGCGCAGGCGAGGACTTCGGGCCAATCGACCCGCCCGACAACGTTCGGGTGGTTCCGGCACGCGCCCTGGTCCAAGCAAGCGGCAAAGAGCTGCCCTATGACAAGCGCCTCGGTGACTGGCAGTCAGACGCGCAGATCGACGGCCTCCGTCGGCAGCTGACCAACAACGATGGAGGCCACTGCCAGCTCGGCGGATATCCCACGGTCTACGGAGGGTTCGAGAGCCTGGGCTTGATGGAAGACCCCGGGAGCTACGAACTCGTCCTCAAGCTCAATCGCTACCCGCTCGTGAAGGCGGGCTTCGACGTCGAGATCCACGACGTGCTCAACGTCTACTTCCACCCCGAGTCGGGTGAGTTCTACGCCGAGATGCAGCGCTGAGCCTTTGCCGGACGCGGCTCGAGCTCGGGAGCTCGGCGGGCCGACCCCAGCAGACACACCGCCCGCCAGAGCCGGAGCCGGCCCGCCGTCGTGACCGGTGGTCGCGGCGACTCAAGCGGCGCTTTGCTTGGCGGGCCGCGGCGCCGGACCCCCGCACAGCGCGGCGACCAGGGCCTCGCGCTCGTCGGGGTTGTCGCGCAGCCAGTTGACCACGTTGTTGCGGCCCTGACCGAGGCGCCGCTCCCCCCACGAGAACCAGCTGCCGGCCTTGGTCACGGCGCCGGCCTCGAGCGCGCGATCGAGGATCTCCGCCTCGCGGTCGATCCCGCGACCGAAGGCGATCTCGAACTCGGCCCGGGCGAAGGGCGGCGCGCACTTGTTCTTGGCCACCTTGACCCGGGTCCGTGAGCCGATCGGGCGGTCGCCGTCCTTGAGCGTGGCGATCCGGCGGATGTCGAGGCGCACGCTCGCGTAGTACTTGAGCGCGTTGCCGCCGGTCGTGACCTCGGGGCTGCCGAAGGTCACGCCGATCTTGTGGCGGAGCTGGTTGATGAACACCATCAGCGTGTTGGTCTGGGCCGCGACCCCCGAGAGCTTGCGCATCGCCTGGCTCATCAGCCGGGCCTGAAGCCCGACGTGGTGGTCGCCCATGTCGCCCTCGAGCTCGGCCTTGGGGATCAGCGCCGCGACCGAGTCGACGACGATCAGCCCGACCGCGCCCGTGCGCGCGAGCGAGTCGGCGATGTCGAGGGCCTGCTCGCCGTGGTCGGGCTGGCTGACGAGCAGCTCGCTCGGATCCACGCCGAGGGCCCGGGCGTACTGGATGTCGAGGGCGTGCTCGGCGTCGATGAAGGCACACACGACCCCGCGCCGCTGGGCCTCGGCGATCAGGTGGAGCGTGAGCGTGGTCTTGCCCGAAGACTCGGGCCCGTAGATCTCGACGATGCGGCCGAGCGGCAGCCCGCCGATCCCGAGCGCGTCGTCGAGGTTGAGCGAGCCGGTCGGGATCGCCTCGTAGCGGGGTTGGTCGCCCGGATCGCCGCCGAGGGCCATGATCGCGCCCTTGCCGAAGCGCTCGCAGATCTTCGCAACCGTGTTGCGCACGGCCACGCGGACCGGCGAGTCGGCGTCTTTGGTGTTGGGAGTGGTGGAGGGTTTCGTTGGCTTGTTGCGTGCCATGCACGGCCCGAAAAGCGAAACCCGGGCCACGACGAAGCTGCTGTGATCTTCGGTAGTTGCGGCGATCCGTGATCGCGAAGGTGGCCCGCCAGCGGGACGTTGGCCCGCCAGCCGGCCACCTCGGTCGGCTCGATCTTGGCCGCAGAGCCTACTCGAACAGCGCGCCGTCCTCGGCGAACTGGAAGTTCCACAGGATCCGCTCCCAGTCGCTGTTGATCCCGCTGCGGTCCTGCCCGAAGGGATAGTCGACGTGGGCGATGAACACGACGTCGCCCTTGGGGAACATGAAGCGCCGGATCTCGCGGTCGGGGTAGCCGCTGTCGCTGTCGACCGTGTGGGCGACGACCTCGATCCCGCGGCGGCCGGGCTTGGCGAGGTACTCGTCGAAGTAGTTGAGGGACTCGACCTCGAACCCGGCCTGCTCGTACTGGAGCTTGTAGCTGGCGGTCGCGCGCTCGTTGATGATCATGTCGGACTTGTCGGTGACGTAGATCGTCAGGACCCGATCGTCGCCGTAGTCGTCCTCGTCGTCGCCCTCTTCCCAGTCGTCGTAGTCGCTCTCGTCCTCGTCGCCGCCCGCGCTGCTGCTGCAGCGGATGACCGGGACCCACTTGGCGTCGGGGCCCTCGGGCGAGTGGGCCGCCTCGACGCAGTCTTTGTAGACGTAGAGAACGTCGGGCGTGTAGAAGTCGATCGCGATCCCGGGGATCTTGATGATCTTCCCGTCATCCTCGGTCGTCCCGGTCGTCGGCTTGTTGACCCAGCGGAGGCGCTCGGACTTCTTCTTGCTGCCGCCGCCCTTCTCGCAGGCGGTCAGGCTGAGGCCAGCGGTGGCCATCAGCGCAGAGAGCAGGATCGACGTGAATTTCGGCGTCGGCATGGTCATGGGGGCGGTCGGACCTTAGCAAATGACGGGCCGGCCGGTAAATCAGAGACCGCGCAGATCACGCAACATCGACCGCGGCGCGCATTCGATGCCCTCGGTACATGTTCAGCGCGTGGGCGACCGCCGGGTGCTCGGCGTAGCGATTGAACTCGCGCTGGACGGACGCGGGGAAGTCCGCGATCTCCGGCAGCGGCACAGCGTAATTCGGAGGCGGGTGCAGTGGCACCGACAAGCTGGCGAAGCAGATGTCGTCGGCGCACAAGTGGTCGCCGTCGAGGAAGGGCCTCCCGTCACCTAGGCGGTCGGCGACACGATCGAGGGCGCGATCGATGAGCACGCGGGCGGCCGCGACCGTGCGCGCATCGACCTCGCAGGCGTGGCGGGCGAGGCCCATCATCAGCGGATACATCGCCCGAAACAGCCGACGCTCCCAGACCGGGGCGCCCGGAGCGTTGATGCGCATGCCCAGCTCGGTCGAGCAGCGCGCGACGTTGGCGTAGAACACCCGGCGGGTCGCGGCCCCGAACTCGTCGAGCGACACACCGAGCAGCTCAGCGAAGCGCGCTCGACTGGCGCGAACCGACGCGCGACCGGGCGCGCGCCGCTGATCGGCCCAGTCGAGGATCTCGACCGAGCCCTGCACGAGGCCCGCGTCGGTCACGAGCACCGGCGTCAGGCGGCGCGCGCCGACGCGGGTTGTGGCGAGCAGGTGCATGACCTGCAGGTGCGGCTGCTCCTCGAAGTCGACGCCCGCGTGGTCGAGGCCCCAGCGGGCAAGCTCGCAAAAATGACTGGCGGGGATCGTGATGAGGCGCGGCACTCGAGCACAGCCTACGACCCCGACCCGGATCAGGTCACCCGCGCGCGGGCGCTTTGTGTTGCTCGGCGCCGCGCGCGACGGGTAGGCTGAGCCATGGTCTCACCTGCTTTGGTTTTGGCGGCTGCGCTGCTCCTCGGGCCGCCGAGCGGCGATCAACGACCTCCCGTCCAGACCCCGAAGGTCAGCCCGATCCAGCCCCAGCCGGGCGACCCGGCGATCGCCCCGGCCCACGTGGAGACCGAGGCTGCGGCCGAGCCCACGCCGATGCCGGCCGACCCGACGACGCCCGAGCCGGCGATCGCGGACGAGCCCGAGCCCGCGCCCGAGCCCGAGCCCCAACCCGCGCCCGAGCCAGGCCCCACCGAGCTGCCGACCTGGCAGAGCGAGCCGGTCGTCCCAGCCGATGACGGGAGCCCGGAGCTCCTCGACGAGTGGGGATCGCCGACCCTCGCCCCGGTCAAGCCTGAGCCCAGGCGAGGCGTCGGGCTCTACGCCGCGGCAGGCGGCCTGTTCGGCGTGCTGATCACCCGCCAGTGGGTCACGGCGCTGAGCTGCGACGACCCTCACTGTGGCCATCGCGGCAACGCCGACCGCGTGTTCGGGCTCGCGCTCATGGGCTTCGCGGGCGGGGGCGGCTGGCTCGAAGGGCGGCGCACGGCCTACCTGCGCCACGAGGCTGACGAGCCCGTCAAGCAACCCAAGGGGCGGCGCGCGGCTGGCTGGACCCTGTTCGCCGTCGGGATCGGCGGGCTGATCGCCGACACCGCCCTCTACAACCTGTGCTACGAGCGCGCGGTCGGGCCCTACACCCAGGTCAATGGGTTTCGCTACACCTGCTCGCCGATCACCTCGGTCGTGGTCATCGACCTCTCGACGGCGCTCGGCGCGGTCGGGCTCGGGCTCGGGCTGTCGGCCGAGAGCCAACTGCGCAACCGCAAGAAGTACGAGCTGAGCGTCGCGCCGTGGGGTGGTCGCGGGCAGGCGGGGCTGTCGTTGTCGGGGCGGTTTTGATCGCGTAGTACACCCGGGTCATGCCCGCCCGACGCCTGCCCGCGCTCGCCCTGGCCACCGTCCTGCTCATCGCGTGCAAGGCCGAGCCGCGGGTCATGCAGGTCGAGATCGCCGTCGAGGGCATGACCTGCGAGTCCTGCGTGCAGGGGATCACCTACGAGCTCGAGCGGCTCGAGGGGGTGCGCTCGGTCGAGGTCGACCTCGACGGTGGCAAGGCGACCGTGACCTACACCGAGGGCGCCGCGGAGCCGGCGGGGATCGAAGAGGTGATCGAGAAGATCGGCTACGAGGCCGAGCCCGGCGAAGCGGTCGCGGTTGACGAGGGCTAGCAGCCCG
>NZ_PVNK01000082.1 GCF_002994615.1 Enhygromyxa salina
GAGGGCGCGAAGCCAAAACGCCGCTGTACCGGGCGTACTGCAAGTTTTGGCGACAAAGCCCTCGGCGAAAAGGCCAAGCGAGGCGGCGCGAGGCATTGCACCCCGGGCTGCTAGCAGCCCGGGGTGCTAGCCCCGTGGTACTCGCTCCCCTGCTCCCAACGCGGAGCAGGTCGGCAAAAAAAGCGCCGCTCTCGAGGTGGACGAGACCCGCTCGAACATTCGATGCTGCGCCCATGCCGGATCAGCAAAAATCAGCGGTCAAGAAGTGGGGCGTCGGCGTCGAGCTAGCTGCGGATCACCTCGGGCCGCTGCGCCTCGTCGCCGCGCTGACCGAGGGCAGCGACGATCTGACCGTCGGCGTCCACGTGATCCCCGACCGCGAGCTCCTCAACCCCCTGATCAATCACGAGGAGGCCCAGCAGATCCGCCAGCAAGTCGCCAAGGACGTCGCCGAGGTCATGACCCGGGCGGGCCTCGACGTCGAACGAGTTCGCGCCGAGCTCGTCGAGGACGACCAGGTCGAGCGCGGTCTGTCCGAGTCGGCGGCGCGCCTCGGGGTCGACGCGCTGGTCGTCGGCCGTCGGGCCAAGCGCGACGAAGATCCGCTCGTGCGCCTCGGCGAGGTCACCCGCCGGCTGCTGCGGCGGCTGCCGGTCCCGGTCGTGGTCGTGCCGCCGGACTTCGGGGTCGACGACGACCGCGGCCTCGGCGAGGGCCCGATCATCGTCGGCGTCGACCTCAGCGAGCACTGCAACGAGGCGGCCAAGTTCGCCGCGGCGCTCGCGGCTCGCCTCGACCTCCCCCTGCTCCTCGCCCACGGCAGCCAGGCCTTTCACTGGGGCGTCTCCTACATTCCCACGGCGACGATGGAGCGCCTTCAGAATCAGACCCGCGAGGCGGCTGGGGCCAAGCTCCGCGAGTGGGCGGCGGCCCAGGGCCTCGGCCACGCCGAGCACCACGTGTTCATGGGCGATCCGGCCAAGCACCTGTTGCAGGTCGCTCACGCCAAGGACGCCGCGATGGTGGTGACCGGCTCGCGCATGCTCGGCCCGGTCGAGCGCCTGTTCTTGTCGAGCGTCAGCAGCGAGCTCGCGGCCGCGGCCAACTGCCCGGTCGCGGTCGTGCCGGGCGGCTGAGCCCGGGGGGCCCTCGCGGCTGTCGAGCGTCAGCAGCGAGCTCGCGGCCGCGGCCAACTGCCCGGTCGCGGTCGTGCCGGGCGGCTGAGCCCGGGGCCCTCGCGGCCCCACGCAGGGGCCAGCCGCGGCAGCCGCGTCCGGACAGCACCCCCGCGTCGCTCGTCCGGGTCCGTCATCGCCCAGTCGGCTCGGTCGGCTCGCGGCGGCGCAGCTCATCGCGCAGCGCGGTCACGATCCCGTCGGCGACGCGCTCGACGATGCCGGACTCGGTGAAGCTGCGCAGTCCGTCGAGCTCGCTGCGCTGCACGCTGAGCTGCAAGTCCAGCGGGAAGTCGTCGCCGAGCTTGGCGACGGCGCGCTCGGCCATCTCGAGCATCAGCTTGGTCCCGACGCTCGCGTCCTCGCCGGCCCCGAGCTCGATGTTGCGCAGCTGCAGCTGGATGTCGAGGTCGATCTGCGGCTCGGAGGGGCCGTCGACGTGGGTGTTGACGACCTTCAGGTCCACGCTGCCGCTCGCGCGCACCCCCGCGGCCTTCTCGAGCTGCTCACCGAGCGCGTCGAGGGGCAGGTCGTCGACCTCGAGGGTGGTCTGGGCGGCGCCGTCACGCTCGCTGGCCGTGAGCACGAAGCCGTGTCCGCCGACCGAGCCCCGGCCACGGGCGCGGTAGAGCAAGTCGAAGATCGCGGTCTCGCTGCGCAGCGGCCCGATGTCCAGCTCCTGGATCTCGACCCCGAGCTCGCGGACCGAGCCGCGGTCAGCCCCGTGGTCGCGCAGGGTCACGGCCATGTCGCCGAGGTGGAGGCGCTCGACGCTGAACTCGCGCGCGAGCTCGATCTCGTCCTCGCTGTCGGGGGTCGGCTCGCCGGGCCGCAGCCGATCGAGGCTGCCGTCGACCCCGTCGATCGCGATCTCCTCGACCGCGAAGTCGAGCGCGAGCAGGCGCGCCGTGTCGATGTCGATCACGAGGCTGTCGATGTCGACGGCGAAGCGGGTGCTCGGGTCGTCGCCGCCGCGCTCGCCCGAGAGCGTGAGCTGATGGAGCTCGATGCGGCCGAGGATGAAGCTCCCGTCGGCGTTGCTAAACTGCACGTCGAGGTCCTCACGGTCGTCAGCCGAGCCGAGCGCGAGGCCGACGATCGCGTCGAAGAAGACCAGATCGGCCAGCAGCAAGCCCGAGCTCAGGAAGATCAGGCTCCACAGCAAGCGCCGACGGACTGAGCGCCAGGTGTAGAGGACCGCCTCCGAGGCCGTGCGACGGCCGAGAAAAATCGCTGTGATCGAGGCCCCGACGCCGACGGTCAGCTCGAGGACGATCAACCCCCAAAGGATGAGCGGAACGACCAACAGCTCCGCGACGACGACGAATAGGGCGTCCATGACCGGCCCCGACCGTCCCACGATCGTGGTCTAGCGACCAGCCCGGTCGGACGGTCAGGCCCCCTTGTGGCAGGCCAACCTGTGATCCAGCCTACGCAGCGCGGAGACGTGCCACGCATCGAGTGTTGCGGATCGCAACAGCGAATTACTACATTTGATCGCCAGCGAGCCGTGCTAAGACTGATCCTGCCACCGCCTGATCGGATAGCTGGTCTCCATGTCACGCCGCACGAAATCGACTCCCCGTCTGCTCACCTCTGTCGCCCTCATCGTCGGCCTGTCCGCGAGCTGGTCGCTGCCCTCGGTCGCGTTCGCGGCCCCGCCGGACCTTCCTGCCGAGCAACCCGTTCAGCCCGCCGAGCCCGCGCCCGCGACCCAACCGGTCGCGGTTCAACCCGCGCCCGCGGCTCAGCCTCAACCTGCGCCGCAAGCTCAGCCTCAGCCCCAGCCCCAGCCCGGCTGGGAGCAACCGCAGGCGCAGCCTCAGCCTCAGGCCTACGGCCAGCCCCAGCCGCAGCCGCAGCCGCAGCCTCAGGCCTACGGCCAGCCTCAGCCCATGCCGCAGCCGCAGCCGGCCCCGCCCCCGGGCCTGAACAAGAACCGTGGCCTCGGCCTGACGATCGCCGGGTTCAGCATCTTCGGCGTGACCTACCTGATCTCCGCGATCTCGGCGACGGCGCTGATCGACACGGGCTTCACCGAGACAGGCCGGCCCATGCTGATCCCCGCCGTGGGTCCCTTCATCGCCGCGAGCCGGCAGAGCTCGGCGACCCTCGGCTTCGGCCTCGCGTTCACGGGCGTCATCCAGATCGCCGGTCTCGGCATGGGCATCGGCGGCGCCGTGATGCTCGGCGGCGCTCGCAAGCGGGCGCAGCTCAGCGCCGCGCCGGGCGGCCTCCAGCTCCAGTTCTGATCCGCCGCTCCTTGGCCCCTTCGCCCCTTACTTCGACTGTACGTCCAGGAGCGGGTCGCCAGCCTCGAGCTGGGCGAGGGCCTCGTCGTCACCGAGCAGGTGGAGGGCGAAGAAGGCCGCGACGCGCCCGGCCGCGAGGCTGCGAACCGCGAAGGGATCCGCGTAGGTGAAGGGCGCGCCATCGGTCTGGCGCTCGCCCTCCCCGCAGCCCGCGCTGAAGTAGTCGCTGAGCCCGGCGAGGTCGGAGAACGCGAAGTGTCCGGTGTCGGCGAACTCGAGCTTCCACGCGGGCGCGTTGGCGTCGGTGAAGTTTTGACGGATCGCCGCGTTGCCGAACTCCGTGATGCTGTTGTCCTCGACGGCCACGAAGAGCATCAGGGGCTCGTCGATCCCGGCCATGGTCACGCCCGGCAGCAAGGGGTTCTCGATCGGCGCCGCGATCGCGACGCCCGCGCGCGGGCGCGGATCATCTTGCAGGACCTTGCCCGTGGTCACGGATCCGAAGCTGTGGCCAAACACGCCGAGGCGCTCGCCGTCGGCGAGACCCACGAAGGGGTCGGGCAAGCTCGTCGCCGCCGGATCGAGCAGCTCGTCGATGACCCGCATGACGTCGTCACGGCGCAGCTCGAGCGTGGCCTCGTCGATCGGCGGCAGCTCGTCGGCGAGCTGATCGAACACGGTGCTGCCCGCGTGGTCGACCGCCGCGACCAGGAAGCCATGGCTCGCGAGGTGCTCGGCCAGCGAGAAGGACGAGAAGCGTGCGCAGCCGTGGCAGTGCGAGAACACCAGCGTCGGCCACGGGCCCGCGATCTCGGCCAGCTCTGGCGCCGCGGCGCTCGCCGTTTGGGTCCGCACGCACTCGGCGGGCGCGACGTCGACGAGCGCCGCGAAGCTCGCGGCGTCGGGCTCGTCGATCACGAAATCTGTCAGCGCCTGCTCTGCGCCCGCCGCGGCCCGCGTGGCTGGGTACCAAAGCTCGACACGCAAAACTCGCTCGTTGTCTGGATCGGCTAGACCGATAGCCAGGTTGCCAACTGAGTACTCACCCGGGTCCGTGTAACTGATGGGGTCTGGCTCACCAGTCTCGCTCTCGCTCTCGCTCTCACCCACATCCAGATCAGTTTCGCTTTGGGTGGTTTCGGTGTCCTGTGTGGATTCGTCACCACCTTCGGGGTCACCTTTGCAACCAGTCGCCGCGAGTAAAAAAACCGCACAGATCAGCATGTTCAAACGGTGAGAGCCTTGTTTCATGCTGGTTGGGATTTGTGTGGGTGCGAGGCTGTAGGTGACTGTCACGACACGATTGAAGCAGCACGGCGAACAAAAGAAAAGTAGCCATGTACAACCCTCTGATTTTGATTAGATCAGCGCTGGCTTACCGTGTGGCGCCATTTGGGCGGTATTCGCGTGATACGATCGATTCATGTTGATTCGTTGGCTCGCGCGCTTTGCACTCGGTCTGTCGCTCATCGTCATGAGCGGCTGCCCCGAGCCCGGTGAGGACGACGGCGGCGAGTGGGGTAACTGGGAGGAGACCGGCGAGACTGGCGGCGACGGCGACGGCGACGGCGACGGGGACGGGGACGGGGGATTCGACGAGGGCGGCGCCAACCGTGAAGCGCCCGGCTCTGGCGGCGAAACCGGCAACGAAGACGACGACGACGGCGACAACGGCGACGGCGAGGACGACCCCCCAGAGCCCTTTGACGACCCCGAGCGCTGCTGGGACGAGACCTGGAAGGGCGACACTTTGCCCGCGCTGATCCTCGACAACACGATCGGGCGCAACGACGACTCCCTCGGCAGCTGCGGGCTCGGGGCCGCGCCAGACTACCAGCTCGGCTTCGTCGCGCCGTGGACCGGCAGCTTCACCTTCGACACGAGCGACAGCAGCTTCGACACCGTCGTGTACATCAACGAAGACGAGTGCGGCGAGCTGGAGCTCGCCTGCAACGACGACTTCATCAACCTCGAGTCGCGCCTGACCGTCGAGCTCGAACAGGGCGAGATCGTGACCGTGACCGTCGACGGCGTCGGGCCCTTCGAAGAGGGGCCGCTCAAGCTCACGATCACCGAGGCCGAGCCGCCGGTCTGCGACCTCGCGCCGCTCCTCCCCAACCTCCCGCTGCAGCTCTTCGGCGACACGACCGAGGCACCCAGCCAGCTCGCGAGCGGCTGCGGAGGTCAAAACGCGCCCGAGCAGGTCTACACCTTCATCGCCCCCCTCCCCGGCAGCTACCGCTTCGACACCAACGGCAGCGCGTTCGACACCGTGCTCTACACCCTCGACGAGTGCGCCGGCCCGCCGCTGTCATGCAACGACGACGTCAACCTCGAGCTCCACTCGGAGCTCATCGCCGACCTCTTTGTAGGGCAGGAGCTGCTCGTGGTCGTGGACGGGCACAGCGCCGACGACTTTGGGCTCTTCGTGCTCAACGTAACGAAGCTCTAGCAGCCCGGGGTGCAATGCCTCGCGCCGCCTCGCTTGGCCTCTTCGCCGATGGCTTTGTCGCCAAAACTTGCAGTACGCCCGGTACAGCGGCGTTTTGGCTTCGCGCCCTCGGCGAACATTCCG
>NZ_PVNK01000083.1 GCF_002994615.1 Enhygromyxa salina
ATCTGGTGGAGGTGAGGGGCGAGGGACCGGCCGTGCCCCTCACCTCCACCAGATCGCTTCGGCGCGGGCGCGCGCCGTCGCGAGGTTCTGGCGATACAGCGGCTCCGAGCGCAGCGGCGCGAGTACGGCGCAGTGCTCGAGCCAGTCGAGATCGGCGAGCGGGCCCTCGCCAGCGAGGGCGAGCCAGCGCAGCGCGAGCTCGGGGTAGGCGTGGATCATCGCGGCCTCACAGGCGATCTGCAGCATCGATCCGCGAAAGTGGGGGTTGGGCACGGTCGGCAGCATGCGCTCGACTCGCGCGACGAGGGCGTCGGCCGCGACCTCCTCGAGCCACAGCAGCGCGTGGAACTCGTGGAGCGGCGAGCCCGGCGGCAAGAGCTTGGGCAGCTCGGCCGCGGCGGCGTCGATCCGCGCGCGCTCGCCCTTCCACGCGCCGACGCGGAGCTCGAGGGTGCGCACGGGGACGTCGGTCGGGCGGTGCTCGTTCGCGTAGAAGCGGGCGATCACCCGATCAAAGCTGTCGAGATCGTCGCGCAGCGCGTGGTAGCGGGCGATCGCGGGCAGGCAAAAGAGGTGGCTCGGATCGAGCTCGAGACCGAGCTCGAGGTGGTCGAGGCCCTCGCGCGGGCGGCCGCCCTCGACCTGGAGCTGGCCGATGTACGCGTGGGCGGCCGCGTAGGTCGGGGCGATCGACAGCGCGAGCTGCAGGGACTGCGCCGCGCCGCGGTAGTCGCCGGCCTGGGTGCTCCAGCGGGCGCTGGCGAGGTGGGTCTCGGCCAGCTCCGGCGCCCACCCGAGCGCGGCCTCGACCGCGGCCTCGGCCATCGCGCGGTAGTCGGGCTCGTCGGGCTCGTCGGGCTCGCGGGGCAGGAACCACGCCCGGAGGCAGGCGTCGGCGTAGGCGGCCATCGCCGGCTTGAAGCTCGGGGCCAGGGCCAGGCACTGCTGGAGGCGCGCGACGGCGCCGTCGGGCCCCTTGAACGCCCAGACCCGCGCGAGCTGGCGCGCGCGCAGGTAGTGCTCGACGGCCTCGGGCGTGGCGTCGCCGCGGTGGACCGACTGCTCGACCTCCATCCGCAGGGCCTCGGCGATCCGCTTGCCCATCTTGTCTTGGAGCTCGAACACGTCACTGAGCGCGCCCTCGAAGCGCCCGCTCCAGCGCTGAAAGCCGGTCTCGCCGTCGAGCAGGCGGGCCGAGATGCGCACGCGCTCGCCGGCGACGTGGACGGTGCCGTCGACGAGGGCCTCGACGCCGAGCTCGCGCCCGATCGCGCGAGGGTCTCGATCGCGGCGCTCGGCGTAGCGCGCGGTGGCGCCGCTGCCGGACACCCGCAGCCCCTTGGTCATGGCCAGCAGATCGATGAGCTCGTCGCCGAGGGCCTCGCCGATGTACGCGGTCGCCGACGAGCCGCGGTGCAAGAAGGGCAGGACCGCCAGGGCCAGCCTCCGGATCGGCGTGGGGCTGGAGAGCGAGCCCTCGCTCGCGCGCAGGGCCTCGAGCTCGGCCTGCTGCTCGGCGATCGCCACGGCGACGTCGGCGGCGCCGGGTCGCTCGGCGATCTCGCGCGAGAGCATCAGGCCGACGAGGGCGGCGAGCCCCGGCTCGAGGTCGTGGCTGGTCGAGAGATCCGGCGGCGTCGCGTGGAGGCGCGCGAGCGCGGTCTCCATGGTCGTGGCCCGCTTGAAGGGCAGCTCGCCGGTCAGGAGCTCGTGGACGATGAGCCCGAGCGAGTAGACGTCGCTGGCCGCGCTCACGCGCTCACCCGCGAGCTGCTCGGGCGCCATGTAGGCCGGCGTGCCCAGGGTCCCGTGGGTCTGGAGCGTGGCGTCCGAGCCCTGGACCCCGCGGGCGATGCCGAAGTCGGTGATCACCGCTCGCCCGCCGGGCTCGACGAGCACGTTGGCCGGCTTGAGGTCGCGGTGCACGACCTGCGCGGCGTGGGCCGCGGCGAGGCCCTCGGCGATCTGTCGGGCGATGTCGAGGATCTTGCCCAGCTCGATCCGCCGCTTGGACTGAAGCTCGCGCAGGCTCTCGCCCGCGACGAACTCCATGGTCAAGAAGCGAAAGCCCCGGTGCTCGCCGAGGTCGTAGGTCCGGGCGGTGTTGCGATGGGTCACGCGGCGCGCGAGCCGGACCTCACGGCGAAAGCGCTCGATGGCATCTGATGTCGTGTCGGGTACTTCGAGCAGCTTGAGCGCGACGACCTCGTCGAGATCGAGATCGCGGACCCGATAGACCGCACCCATGCCGCCGCGTCCGAGGAGCGCTTCGGGCATGTAGCGGTCCGCGAAGCGCTGTCCGATCTCGACCAGCGGGGTCGAGCGCTGGGTCTCATCGTCTTCGGCCTGTAGCTTGGCCACCACGACAAACTACCAGAGGCGTCGCGGGCTCGCGCGGTCGACGATCGAAGCCAACGAAACGCGCGCATTCGACCGCGGGTCCACGTACCATCTGCGCGAGCGTCCCCCATGCCAACTCCCCGCCAGCGTGCACTCCAAGCCTCGGGCCGGCGCCCGAGGAGCTCGCTGCGCGCTGCCTGGGCGCCGACTCTGGTGGCGCTCGCGTGGGTCCTGGTCGGCTGCGATGCGGGCCTGTCTTCGGCGTCCTCGCCGGGCTTGGGCTTTGGATCATTGGTGCTCGGTACCGCTCTGACCACGGCCATCGCGCTGGCTGTGGCCGTCCCGCTCGGGCTGCTCGCTGCGATCTACCTGGCCGAGTTCGCCACGGCCGAGCTGCGCCGGGTGATCGATCCAACCTTCGAGCTGCTCGGCGGCGTCCCGACCGTGGTGCTCGGCTACGTTGCGCTGGTGTTCCTGACACCGATGTTGCAGCGCGCGGTACCCGGGCTGTCCAGCTTCAACGCGCTGAGCCCGGGCGTGGTGATCGGTGTCATGATTGTCCCGATGATCGCCTCGCTGAGCTGTCGGGCGATCGAGGCCGTGCCCCTCGGCCTGCGCGAGGGGGCGTGGGCGCTCGGCGTTGGCGAGGCGCGGACGATCGTGAAGATCGTGCTGCCCGCGGCCGCCTCGGGGGTCGGCGCGTCGATCTTGCTCGCAAGCTCCCGGGCGATCGGCGAGACGATGATCGTGGCGATCGCTGCGGTCGCGGCGGGGCAGGGCTCCTCGTCGGGCCTCGATCCGCGCGGCCCGGTCCAGACCATGACCGCGTACATCGTCCAGACGCCGCCCACGGACGCGGCCGTCCGCTCGACGATCTTCGCGCTCGGCGCGAGCTTGTTCGTGCTGACCGTCGCGCTCAACCTCGTCGCCCAGCGAATGGTCCCGCGCGCGCGGGCCGAGGGGGGCCATGAGCGGGCGTAAATTGTCGGCCAGCGACCGGGCGTTGCGCTGGCTGTGCGCGGCCGCGGTGCTCGTGCCGATCGCGGTCTTGTCGAGCTTGCTCGTGAGCGTCGCGCTCGTCGGCTTCACACAGCTCGACGCCGAGGTCTTGGCCGCGGTCGGGGGGGCGTTGCGCGACAGCGTCTACCTCGGGTTGCTGAGCGCCGGGCTCGCCGTCCCGCTCGGGGTCGGCGCGGCGATCGGGCTCGAGCAGTATGGCGCCCGCGCGACCTGGGCCGAGCTCCTCGACGCCAAGGTCGCGGTCCTCGCAGGCGTCCCCTCGGTCATCTATGGCCTGCTCGGGCTCGAGCTGTTCGCGCGGGCGCTGAGCTCCGGCCGCGGGCTGCTGGCCGGGGCGCTCACGATCGCGCTGCTGGTCTCGCCGATGATCTTCGTCGCCTCGCGCGAGGCCCTGCGCGGGGTGTCTGCGAGTCAGCGCGAGGCGGGGCTGGCCCTCGGCGGGACCCGCTGGCAGATCGTCCGCCACGTCGTCTTGCCGATGGCGATCCCGGGCATCGTCAGCGGGACGATCCTGGCGGTCGCGCGGGCGCTGGGGTCGGCGGCGCCGCTGCTCGTGCTCGGAGGCTTCGCCGCAGCCCGCGTCGCGCCCGAGGCCGCCGACCCCCTCGCGGTCCTGCCCGTCCGCATCTTCAGCTGGATCGCGGGCCCGGCTCGGGAGGGGGCGGGCGGCAACGCGGCGGCCGGGAGCTTCGTACTGATGGTCGTGTGTCTCGGGCTCCATGGCCTCGCGCTCGTCATCCGGGGGCGCTCGACGGGGCCGCGCGAGGCCGAGGCGTGAGCGAGGCCGAGGCCAAGATCCGCACGCGCGGCCTGTCCGCGTGGTTCGGGGCCAGGCCGGTCCTGCGCGACATCGACATCGACATCGACGCCCGCGGCGTCACGGCGATCATCGGTCCTTCGGGCTGCGGCAAGTCGACCTTCATCCGCTGCATCAACCGCCTCCACGAGATGACCCGCGGGGCCCGAATGTCCGGCAAGATCCTCGTCGACGGCGTTGAGATTCAGGGCCCCGAGGTCGACCCCGTCGCCCTGCGTCGGCGGATCGGGATGGTCTTTCGGGAGCCGAACCCGTTCCCGGCCATGTCGATCCGCGACAACGTGCTCGCCGGGCTGATCCTCAACCATGGCCGGCCCAGCCGCGCCCGCGGCGACGAGATCGTCGAGGCGGCGCTGCGTCAGGCCGCGCTGTGGACCGACCTTCGTGACCGCCTCGGGGCCCCCGGGACCAGCTTGTCGAGCGGCCAACAGCAGCGCCTGTGCATCGCCCGGACCCTGGCGCTCGAGCCCGAGATCGTGCTCATGGACGAGCCCTGCTCGGCGCTCGATCCGGTCGCCAGCGCCAAGATCGAGGACCTCCTCCACGAGCTGCGCGAGCGCTACACCGTCGTGATCGTGACTCACAACATGCAGCAGGCCGCGCGGGTGTCCGAGCGGGCGGCGTTCTTCTTGGACGGCGAGCTGATCGAGTACGCCGACACCGACACGATCTTCACGGCCCCGCTCGACAAGCGAACCGAGGACTACATCACGGGCAAATTCGGCTAGCGCGAGCCCGGGCAGCCTCTTGCAAGGCTTGTCTGGGCTTCGGGGGGGGTTAGCGGGCCTTGTCGACCCGGGGGGCGGCCCACACGGCCTCGGCGCGGCCGCGGACGAGGGCGCGAGCGGCCTCGAACTGCGCGCGCTCGCGCAGCGGCCCGAGCAGCGGGCAGTACTCGAGCCAGTCGAGGTCGAGGAGGACCCCGTCGGAGGCCTCCTGGATGTAGTCCATGGCCAGATCTTCGTGGCCGTGGAACATCGCGGCCTCGGCCCCGAGCTGGCGCAAGAGCGCGGCGAAGCGGGGATTGCTGGCGGCGTCGAACACCTTTTGGAAGATCGCGCGCAGCTCGTCGATGCTCGCGTGCGCGGCCGTCATGGTCTTGGCGAAGGACACCAGCGAGTCGGTCTCGGGCAGGTTGTCGGTGATGCGCTCGCGGACCCGGGCGATGCGGTCTTTGGCGCCGTACCAGGCGGCGACGCGAATCTCGAGTATCGTGGTCGGGAGGTCGGTGTCGCGGCCGGTCGCCTCGACGAAGCGCGCGATCTGGCGGTCGTAGCTGTCGATGTCGTCGCGCAGGGCGTGGTGGCGGGCGATGTCGGGCAGGGCGTAGACGAGGCCGGGATCGAGCTCGACGGCGAGCTCGAGGTGGGCGACGCCCTGCTCGGGCCGCCCGGCCTCGATCTGGAGGCGACCGAGGTACTCGTGGGCCGCGGCGTAGGTCGGGGCGATGCGCAGGGCCTGGCGCAGGGACTCGGCGGCGGGCTTGTACTCGCCGTGCTGAACCGAGTGAATGGCCGCGGCGAGGTGGGTCTCGGCGAGCTCGGGGGCCCCGGCGAGCGCGGTCTGAACCGCCTCGCAGGCGCGCGCCTCCCAGTCGGGCTCGTCGGGGTTCCAGCTCGGCAAGAACCACGCGCGGAGGCAGGCGATCGCGTGCCCGGCGAGCGCGGGCTTGAACTCGGGCGCGAGGGCGAGGCAGCGCTCGTAGAGCGCCGCGGCCCCGTGCGGGCCCTTCCAGTCCCAGGTCCGGGCGAGCTGGCGGGCCCGGAGGTAGGACTCGATCGCCTCGAGCGGGGCCTCGCCGCGGTGGGCGATGTCTTCGAGCTTGAGGCGCAGGGCCTCGGCGATGCGCCGACCCATCTTGTCTTGGAGCTCGAACACGTCCTCGAGCGCGCCGTCGTAGCGCTCGCTCCACAGCTGAAAGCCGCTGCCGACGTCGAGCAGCCGGGCCGAGATCCGCACGCGCTTGCCGGCCAGCTGCACGGTGCCGTCGACGATCACGTCGACGCCGAGCTCGGCGCCGATCGTCCGCGGGTCGCGATCGCCCGCGTCGGCGAAGCGGGCCGTCGCGCCGCTGCCCGAGACCCGCAGCCCGCGCATGGTCGAGAGCACGTCGATCAGCTCGTCGCTGAGGGTCTCGGCCACGTAGCTCTCGGACTCGGGGCCGCGGTAGCGAAAGGGCAAGACCGCGAGGGCGCGGGCGCTCGACGGGGTCGGGGTCGCGGCCACCCCCGGGCCGCTCGGCGAGCGCGTCCCTTTCGTGAACGAGGCGGTCGGCATGCTCAAGGTGCCGCTGTCGGCCCCGAGCTCGGCCGAGATCGCGCCCAGCAGCTCGGCGAGCTCGGCGGCGCTGTGCAGCCGCTGCTCGACCTCCCTGGCCAGGCAGCGCTGGAGGAGCTCGGCGAGCCGCGGCGGGATGTTGGGGTCGGACGCGAGCTCGGGCAGCGGCTGGTGGAGGCGCGCGAGGGCGACGGCCATCGGCGAGCCGCCGGAGAAGGGCAGGCGACCCGTGAGCATCTCGTAGAGGATCAGCCCGAGGGCGTAGAGGTCGGCGGGGGCCTCGACCCGGGCGCCGGAGATCTGCTCGGGCGCCATGTAGGCCGGGGTCCCGAGCAGGCCGCCGGTCTGGAGGGTCGCGTCGCTGCCCTGGAGGGCGCGGGCGATGCCGAAGTCGGTGATCACGATCCGGCCGCTGCGCTCGACCAGGACGTTGGCCGGCTTGAGATCGCGGTGGACGACCCCGGCCTCGTGGGCGGCCGCGAGGCCCCTGGCGATCTGGATGGCGAACTCGACCGCCCGCGCGCCGCTCGGCCGAGCGCGCGCGATGTGCGTGCGGAGGCTCTCGCCGTCGACGTACTCCATCGTCAAGAAGCGCCAGGTCTGGTGCTCGCCGAGGTCGTAGGTCCGGGCCGCGTTGCGGTGGGTGACCCGCCGAGCGAGGCGCACCTCCCGGCGGAAGCGCTCGATCGCCTCGGGCGTGGCCATCGTCGCGTCGAGCAGCTTGAGCGCGATGACCTCCGCGACCTCGCGGTCGTGGACGCGAAACACGGAGCCCATGCCGCCGCGGCCGAGCAGCTTTTGGATCTCGTAGCGGCCAGCGAACACGTCACCGACGGCGATCCCGGTGCGCACGGCGATCGTGGGGTCGTCGCCCTCGGTCTGGGCCATGGGCCGACCCTAGCAGATGGGGGGGCTGTTCATGACCGCAGTCGAACTGGTCATTGGTACAGAGTCGCGGCCGGGCAGTGCGAGTTTTGCGCGAGTGGTCGCGTTCTCCGGCCCCATCCGGGGATCCAATCCCGTAGCATGGCCGGGCTTTGCCTCTCTCGCGCATCGTCCCGATCTTTGGCGCCCTGACCATGCTCGCGATCGCCTACGCGCTGTCGGCCGACCGCAAGAAGGTCGACCTCAAGGTCGTGATCTGGGGCGTCGGACTCCAGTGGGCCTTCGCGGCGCTGCTGCTTTGGGTCCCGGCGGGCAAGGTCGTGCTCGAGACCGTCGCCAACTTCGTGACGGGGATCCTCGCGCAGTCCTACGAGGGCTCGGCCTTCGTGTTCGGCGATCTCGGCGTGCAGGGCGGGGGCGAGAGCGGGCTCGGGGTCGTGTTCGCGTTTCAGATCCTGCCGACGATCGTGTTCGTCGCCGCGCTGTTCGCGATTCTCTACCACCTCGGCGTGATGCAGCTGATCGTCGGGCTCATGGCCAAGCTCATGGTCAAGACCATGGGCACGAGCGGGGCCGAGTCGCTCTCGGTCGGGGCCGCGGTGTTCATGGGCCAGACCGAGGCCCCGCTGACGATCCGGCCCTTCCTCGACCGTCTGACCCGCAGCGAGCTGTTCTTGGTCATGGTCAGCGGCATGGCCACGGTCTCGGGCGCGATCCTGGCGGCCTACGTCATGATCGGCAAGGTCGACATGAAGTACCTGCTCGCGGCCGTGGCGATGACGGCCCCGGCTTGCGTGGTCACGGCCAAGCTCATGATGCCCGAGGACGCCGAGCCCGAGACCCTCGGCCAGAGCAAGTTCGAGCTGCCCAAGGACGAGGACTCCAACCTCTTGCTGGCCGCGGCCACGGGCACGACCGACGGGCTCAAGCTCGCGGTCAACGTCGGCGCGATGCTGATCGCCTTCATCGCCCTGGTCGCGCTGGTCAACGCCGGGCTGGGGCTGATCCCCTACTGGGAGTTTTCGTTCTTGCACGGGCCCGTGACCCTCCAGGGCGTGCTCGGCGTGATCATGGCCCCGGTCGCCTTCTTGATGGGCGTGCCCTGGTCGGAGTGCCTGACCGTTGGTTCGGTGCTCGGGACGCGGACCGTCGTCAACGAGCTCGTCGCGTACATGGAGCTGGCCTCGGTGTCCGCCTCGATCAGCCCGCGCTCGCACCAGATCGCGACCTTCGCCGTGTGTGGATTCGCCAACGTCTCGAGCATCGGCATCCAGATCGGCGGTCTCGGGGCGCTGGCCCCGAGCCGTCGGCGTGACATCGCCCAGCTCGGGGTCCGGGCCCTGGTCGCCGCAACCTTGGCCAACTTCATGACGGCCTGTGTGGCCGGCGCGCTCCTGGCCGGGTGACGGTCTAGCAGCCCGTGGTGCAATGCCTCGTGTCGCCTCGCGCCGGAATGTTCGCCGAGGGCGCGAAGCCAAAACGCCGCTGTACCGGGCGTACTGCAAGTTTTGGCGACAAAGCCCTCGGCGAAGAGGCCAAGCGAGGCGGCGCGAGGGATTGCACCACGGGCTGCTAGACGGGGCGGCTGGAACCGGCGACACTTCGAGCGGGAGTTTAACTTGATCAAACGCCTCGAGATCGAGAACTACGGCTGCGTCCGGCACGTCGAGCTCAAGCCGACGCCGCTGCATGCCTTCGTTGGCCCCAGCGACGTCGGCAAGTCCACGATCCTCAAGGCCATCGAGGCGCTCTCGCGCTTCACTCGGGTCGAGGACTACCGCGACGAGGCGCCGCCGCTGATCCCGGCCAAGGCCCGGGACACGATGACGCTGACGGTCGAGTTCTCTGGCAGCCTCGGCTTCAACGTCGGCTTCGCGCCGCGCTCACAGACCCTCGAGACCTACGTCCGCGAGTCGATGCAGGGCGAGTGGCTGGGCTACCGCCACGTGACGCCGGACTTTCGCTGGGCGTCCGACGAGCCCCAGCAGGTCGCCGAGTTCGCCCGCCAGATCCGCGAGCGCCTCTCGTGCCGCTTCATCCACCTCCAAAACAGCGCGCTGCACCGCGACAGCCCGCTGCTCACTGACTATGTCCCGGTCATGCTCGAGGAGGAGGGCCACGGCCTCGCCGGGGTCTACGATCGGATCATGGCCCGGGGCGACGACGCCTTCGATCAGATCACCAAGCGGATCCGCGGCTACTTTCCGTGGGTCGGCGGCGTCGAGGTCACGACCGTCTCGCAGGTGACCAAGAACATCTTCGTGCGCAGCCTCGACGGCCAGCGGATCCCCGCCAAGCACGTCGGCGCTGGGCTGCTGCGCCTGCTCGCCTGGGAGTCGCTGCGCTACTCCGACCGCCCGCACTTGTTGCTGGTCGAAGAGCCCGAGGCCGGGCTCAGCCCCGCGCTCGTGCCGGTCGTGCTCGAGCTCCTGCGCGAGCTGACCGTCGACGCCGAGAACCCCTGCCAGGTCCTGATGACCACGCGCAGCCCCCTGGTCGTCGCCGAGCTCGACCCCCAGGAGGTCACCCTCGTGACCCGCAACGCCCGCGAGGGCACCCGCGTGTCCACGCTCGTCGACCACCCCGACTATGTCGCGGCCGCCGAGCGGCTGCCCCGGGGGTTGCGGTGGCTGGATCTGGCAGACGGGGTCATGAGCGCCCCCAGCCACAACACCGTCCGAACCCGGGTCTGAGGGCCCGGCCCAATTCAGACCCCCCGGCGGGGCGAATTCAGGTAGGGTCGCTCCATGCCTGCTTCGCTCCCTCGCGAGGATCGCCTGCGCCTGATGAAGTTCGTGTGCTCGTTCGCCTGGGCCGACCTCGAGGTCCAGGCGCAAGAGCGGGACTTCGTGGGCAAGATGATCGAGCACCTCGAGCTCGAGGACGCGCGCGCGCAGGTCGAAGGCTGGCTGCGCCACCCGCCGCCGCCCGAGGAGGTCGATCCGACCGACGTCCCGCGCGAGCACCGCGAGCTGTTCCTCGACGCGGTCAGGCGCCTGGTCGCGGCCGACGAGCGGATCGATCCCAAAGAGGCCGAGACCCTCGCGCTGTTCGAGCAGCTGCTGGTCTGAGGGTCGTCGGCCGCCGCGGCTTGGGTGTCAGCCGCGCCTGAGGACGCCCACAGCAGCGCTCGAGCGCTGAACCGCAGACGCCGAGATCTCCGCGACCGGCCGGCGCCCGTCGTCGCGGCGCTCGAGCGCTCCCAGGGGGGGCCAGATTTGGTCGATATTGGGCGCTGGCTGGCTCGTGAGGAGCCAGATTTGGTTTGGAGCGGCTGCGCTGGAGGGCGCGGCCGAGCCGATTTTGGCTCGCCGAGCGCGCGGGGCCACCCGGCGCGAGCGCGTTTTGGTTTCGAAATTACCGCTCCCCACCCGGCGCGAGCGCGTTTTGGTTTCGAAATTACCGCTCCCCACCCGGCGCGAGCGCGTTTTGGTTTCGAAATTACCGCCTCCCACTCGGCGCGAGCGCGTTTTGGTTTTGAAATTACGGAAACGGTCTCGCGGCCCCCCCGACGCGATGGAGGCCCGCGCCCTGGTGGGCCCCGCAGCCGTCAGCAATTGCAGCCGCCGCCGCCCCCACCACAGTTGCCGCAGCCGGACCCACAGTTGCCGCAGCCCGAGCATCCGCTGCCACAGTTGCCGCAGCCCGAGCATCCGCTGCCACAGTCGCCACAGCCGGAGCACGCGCTGCCGCAGTCGCCGCAGCCGGAGCACGCGCTGCCACAGTCGCCGCAGCCCGAGCACGCGTCGGTGCAGCTCCCGCAGCCGGAGCACGCGTCGCCACAGTCGCTGCAGCCCGAACACACCTGGCCGCACTCGCTGCAGTCCGAGCAGCCGGCCCCGCAGTCCTGGCCGCATCCCGAGCACCAGCTCGCGCAGCCGTCGACGCAGCCGCCGCAAGCTCCGAAGGACTCACCGCAGTCGCCACAGGCGTCTCCGAGCCCGCCGCACAGCGACTGGATCAGATCTCCGATGCAGTCGCAGCCGAGGGCGGAGCCTCCGTCCTCGGGGCCGCCGGTCTCGGTCCCGGTCCCGTCGGGCAGATCGGGCGTCGACGGCAGCTCGCCTGTCTCGCCTCCGGTGTCGGTGCCGGTGTCGGTGCCCGTGTCGGTGCCGGTGCCGGTGTCGGCTCCGCTCTCGCTCTCGCCCCCGCCGGTCTCGGTGGCCGCGCGCGCGACCCGGGACCACGCGCTGGTGAACAGGGCGATGGACAGGGCGACGAGGGCCTGGGCGAAGCGGAGCGCGCCGCTGGCTTCGCCGAGCCGCGCGAGCACCCGACGGCGCTCGCTGTGTTCGCGCAGGGCTCGCTCGGCCCGGGCGATCGCCAGCGTCGCCCGGGTCCCGAGCTGGGTGACGAGGATGTTGAAGAGGACCGCGCGGTGGCGGCGAAGGGGCAGGGCAGCGAGGGCCGTGGCGAGCTCGTCGCGGGCGCGCTCGAGCATGGCGCTCGCCTCTCGGACCCGGCCGCGGTCGATCTGCGGGCGCCCGCGGTAGTCGTGGATCAGGCAGGGGTTGAAGTCGCCCGCGCGCAGATCCTGATCGAGGTCCTCGAGCGCGTCGACGAGGTAGATGACCCGACCGACGGCGCGACCGAGGCGGGCGAGGTGGCCCCGCGCCGGGCCGACGCAGCGAGCGAGCGCCGGGATCCGCGGTCCGCCCTCGGGGAGCTCGGCCCCCTCGGGGAGCTCACCCCCCTCGGGGAGCTCGGCGAGCTCGGGGACCGAGCCGGGCAGGGCGGCGATCCGGGCGAAGACCAGCTCGAGCGCGGCGGCGCTTGGCTCGGCGGCCTCGGCCGGGCCGGTCTCGCCGCGGACCTCCAGGGCGGCCTGGTGGTGCTCGAAGCCGATCAGCTCGGCGAGGTCCGAGCCCAGCGCGTCGAGGGTCCCGCGGGCTCGATCGGCGGGCTCGCGCAGCAGCGGCCGGGCGAGGCGCGCGAAGCTGCGGCCGTCGATCGCCCGGTCGGCCAGCCACTGATCGGCGAGCAGGACCTGGACGGCGGCGGCGTAGCGCATCGCGACGGAGTCGGGGCTGACCGTGGGGCGGTGGACGACCGGGACCATCGGGCAGCGGGTCCGATCGGGCGCCGCGGCCTCGAGCTGGAGGCCGTCGACGAGCAGGCCGAGGAACACCGCGTCGTGGCTCAGGAGCCCGCGGTAGGGCAGGCCGAACTGATCGCCGATGCCCTGGCAGGTCCCGCAGTAAAAGCGCTGCCACTCGCCGCGCTCGGGGCAGCGCAAGGCGGCGCGGGTGGGCTTTAGGGTGCCGAACACTGGCCCGCCTCCGAGCGCTGCGCGCGGTTCATCGCGCCTTGCCAGCGGGCCCAGCCCCCGGCCCAGCCGCGCCCGAGCGCGCGCCCGAGGCGATCGGGGAACAGCGCGGCGAGCTGAGCCTCGTCGAGCTCGCGGGGACACAGCGGGTGGACGAGCCAGCGCCAGGTCAGGAAGCCGTGGATCCAGCGCAGCCAGATCGGGACCTGGCCGAGGTCGGCGAGGGCCTCGCCGAGGCGGTCGACCTCATCGGCGGCGGGCAGGGTGTCGAGGTCGATCTTCGCCTCGCTGACGCCGCGATACAGCGGCGCGAGCCGGCCCTGGCCCAGCGCGAAGCGCCACAGCTCGGGCGCGCCCTGGGCCAGGAGCACGCCCGGCCGACTGGCGACGAGGCCGTCGGCCGTGTCCTTGTGGAGGTCGGCGAGCGCGTCGGCGGTCTGGATGTGCAGGCCCCAGTCGTAGAACGCGGCGAGCTCGTGCGCGCGCAGGGGCCGACGCGCGTCCTCGGGCAGCTCGCCGATCATCGTGACCATCAGCAGCCAGGCGCCGCTGATGTCGGCGGTCACGGCCTCGACCGCGCGCGGATCGACCCGGGTCGGATCGCTGGACAGCAGCCGCACGGCGCGAACCTGGACCTCCCAGCCGAACGCGATCGTGTCGATCACGTGGGCGAGGCGCTCGCGCGCGCCGGCCAGGGCCCGGAGGCGCTGACCGAGGGTCGCCGCGAGCTCACAGCGGGGCTCGGCGTTGGCCGGCGAGGCGCTGCGGATCGACGCCAGCGTCGGCGCGAGGTAGGCCCGGGTCCGGCGATCGAGGGGGCCCGGCTCGCGCTCGATCGCCAGCGGCCCGCCGTGGAAGTCGATCGCGTCGATGACCTGATCGTCGATCTTGGTCAGGAGCGAGAGCATCGCCGCGGCCTCGCCGACGGCCTCGCTGTGGCGCTGACCGCCGAGCGCCGCGTAGCAGGCCCGCGCGAGGCAGGCGAGCCCGGCGCAGAGCATCCGGCTGCGCGGGCTGACGGTCCCGGCCGGGTCGGCCGCGCGGAGCAGCGGAGCGAGCGGGGGCAGGTGCAGGGCCGCGATGTCGAGCAGGCTGCGATCGAGGTCGGTCGGGGCGGTCACCACGCCTTCGAGGGTACCGAAGCGGGGGCTCCGAAGGGGATCGGATCAGCGTGGCACCACGATCGCGCGCACAGCCTCGAGCTCGGGCAGGGGCTCGGCGCCCGCGTAGGCGCTGTCGAACACGATCACGCCGCCGTCTCGCCCGGCGAAGCGCGGGCGGAGGTCGCTGCGATCGTTGTCGGTCAGCCGCTTGGGCGCGGCAGCTTCGACCCCGAGCGGCAAGACCACGATCTCGAAGTTGGCGAGGGGCTCGTCGCCCGGCGCCTCGCCAAAGGGCGCGGCCCAGGCCGCGTGGCTGCCGGTCGGGGAGATCGCCAGATCGTGAGCCTCGTGGGGCAGATCGGTCGCCAGGACCTTGGTCTCGATCGCCGCCTGGGCCGAGCTCGCCGCGCTCGCGAGCTCGTAGTCGTCGGCGAGGGCGTTGCGCCACAGCTCGGCCCCGCCAGCCCCAGGGTGGGGGACCGTGGCCTGGATCAGGCGTGAACCGGCCGGGGTGTCGACGAGGGCGACGACCGCCAGCCCCGCTGCGCTCGCGGCCGGGAGCGGGAAGGCGTCGCGGATCGCGAGGGTCGAGGGCTCGCCCGCGTCGGGGGCCAGCGCGTCGACGGGCACGACCGCGACCCGCAGCTCGTCGACTTGCTCCGGCGGCGGGAGCACGACGAAGACCAGGGCCTCGCGCCTGCTCGGCAAGGTCGCGGGGTCGGGCGGCGAAGGAGCCTCGCTCGCGCTCGCCTCGGCCACGCGCCGGGCTCGGGCCGTGGCCGCGTCGACGAAGTCGAGGCCCGCGGGGACCACGACGCTGTCTTCACCGGTCCAGCGCAGCTCCTGGTGGCGGAGCTCGACGCCCTCGATGCGGACCTGGCGATAGGCTCGCATCTTGGCGTCGGCCCACATCAGCCGGCCGCCGAGGCTCGCGGCCGTGCGCCCGCTCGCGCGCGGCAGCCCGAGCTCGCCACCGTCGAGGCGGCGGATCGGGTCGCGCTTCTCGAAGCTGCAGCCCTCGCCCGACAGGACCCACAGATCCGCGACCCAGCGATCGCTGGGGATCAGCAGCGCGTCTCCGGCCGGGGCCACGGCGAAGCCGCCGTCGAGCGAGAGGGTCTCGGGCAGCGTCGCGCAGGGCTGGCGCTGATCGGGCCCGAGCTCGTCGAGGGTCACGACCGTGAGCTCGGCCTCGAGCTTCTCGCTGCGCCACGCGGTCTCGCGGCCGTCCTCGCTGTGCCAGGCTCCGCGCCCGCTGGCCAGGAGCAGCGCGCCGTTGGCCAGGGGCCAGGCGCGGAGGGTCTCGTAGGCGCGGGCGAGCTCGCTCGGCTTGGGCTCGCCGCGCTCGCGCTCGGCGAGCGCAGCCCAGGCCGCGATCTGGCGGCGCATGGTCTCCTGGCCCTGTTCGATCTCGACGACGTCCGCGACCGTCCCGGCCGAGCCAAAGCGGATCATCAGGTCGTTGTCGGCCTCGCGCGTGCGCGCCTTGGCGATCTGCTCCTGACCAAAGAGCGCGAGCAGCAGCCCGACCCGCTCGCCGGCTGGCTTGGTGTGGGTCACGTCCGGGACCACGCCGCCGTAGCTCAGGTGCTGGCCGAGGTCGCCGACGCTCATGACCGCGAAGGTCGTCCCCGGCGGCGGGGCCTCGGCCTCGTAGCCGACGGTCGAGAAGTCGTACTGCTCGCCGTGGGCCATGTTGAGCGCGACGTAGCCGAAGCCGCGCTGATCGGCGTACTCGACGATCGCCGCGAGCTCGTCGAGGCTCGTGTCGAAGGACTGGCCCTCGCCGATCGCCTCACCGACGCTGAGCTGATCGACGTCGAAGCCCTCGCGCTCGAGGAAGTCCGCGAGCTCCGGGGTCGGGCCGACGATCAGGACCCGCGCGGGGTCCTCGGGCTGGCCCTTGCTGCGGCCGAGCATCCACCACCCCGCCGCCGCGACGGCGGCGAAGGCGACGAGCGCGACGATCGCCCGAAGCGGCGAGGCCCTGGCCGGGACGACGAGGGAGTCCTCGGGGGCGATCATGGCATGATGACTCTTGCACGCACGCCTCGCCCTCGTCCACGCTTGCTGCGCTTCGTGGGGGGAATACCATGCGGAGCCTGTGATCCCCCCGAGCGCGCACTTCATCTGGTTTGGCCCGCGCTTGCCGTGGGCCCACGCCCTGTCGATCCGTTCGGCGGCGCTGCGTGGCGGGTTCGAGCGGGTCGTGCTGCATTGCAGCGACGACCTCTCGTCGACCCCGGAGTGGGCGGAGCTCGAGGCCTTGCCGGGCTTTGTCGCCCGGCGGATCGACGCGAGCGCGCTGATCCGTGCGATCGGGGCAGGGGGCCCGGAGCTCGCGGCGATCTACGCCAAGCTCGACGCCCCGGCGGCCCGGGCGAACGTCTTGCGCGCCGTGATCTTGATGGCCGAGGGCGGCGTGTACCTCGACCTCGACACGATCACGGTGCGCTCCCTCGACCCGCTCAGGCGCGAGTGCGGGGCCTTTTGCGGCGAGGAGCGGCTGATCTGGTCGGCCTCGGTTCGGCGGACCAAGGGGCTGTCGGTCCACGCGCTCAGCCTCGCGCGGGCGGGCGTCCGCGAGCTCAACCGCCGCCTGCCGCGAGGCTGGCGCTACTTTCGCTCGATCGAGGCGCTGTACCCCGCGGCCGCCAACAACGCCGTCGTCGGCGCCGAGCCTGGCCACCCCTTCGTGCGCCGCCTGCTCGACAACATGATCGCCGTGCCCGAGGACCGCCAGCTCGTCCGCTTCGCCTTGGGCACGGTGCTGCTGCAAGACACGATCGAGGATCAGCGCGAGCCCGATCTGCGCGTGCTGCCGCCGCGCTACTTTTACCCGCTCGGGCCCGAGATCAGCCATCACTGGTTCCGCGAGCGCCGCTCGCTGCCGGCGCTCGACGAGGTCCTGAGCCCCGACACGCTGGTCGTGCACTGGTACGCCTCGGTCCGGACCAAGAAGATCGTGCCCCGGATCGACCCCGACTACGTCCGCGCCCACGCCGACCGTCAGCTGTTCTCGGCCCTGGCGCTGCCGCTGCTCCCGAGCAAAGACAGCTGAGCCCCGCAGGCGTCGGCAACGCCGCTCGCTCGGCGGGTAGGCAGGCGAGCGCGGGGCTGTCGGCCGTGGAGCGGGGGCCGGCGGCGAGGGTCCCCGTCGTCGCTCAGGGATCGTCGGTTTGAGACCCCGGCTGAGGCGGGGCGTCCTCGGGCGGGCGCGGTGACTCGGGCGGGCGCGGTGAAGGGGAGGCCGCTCGGGTCGGGAGCACGAAGGCCCGCGCGACCGAGATGGTCCCGAGCTCGTCGAGCTCGAGCGAGACCTCGCTGAGCGCGATGCTCCCGTCGGCGCTGAGCCGCGGGACCGAGTCGGACAGCGCGTCGTCGTCGACTCGGCGCGGGACGAAGCAGCCGGGCCCGCACAGCTCGGCGCTCATGAGCTGGGCCTCGCCGCCTTCGCTCGCCGCGGTCCACAGCGCGCGGCCGCCCCCGCCGGCGATCGCAAGCGCGAGGTAGGGCCCGATCGGGCCGAGGGTCTCGACCGCGTAGGGGCGCTCGCCCTCGGGCGTGGCCGGAGCTGCCCGCGGAGCTGTTGTGGCAGGGTCCGCGGCGGCGAGCGTGCGGGTCAGCTCGGCCAGGGGCGTGGTGCTGCGCAAGCGGTGGAGGCAGGGGCGGGGGTCTCGCGCGGCGCTCTCGGGGCAGCCCTCGGTCAGGAGCAGGAGCGCGTCGTCGCCCGCCGGGCGCAGATCGAGGAGCGCGAGCTCGTCGAGCTCGGCCGGGTCGGGGGAGCCCACGAACAGCGCCGCGGCGTCGAGCTCGACGCGGGGGGGCTCGCCCTGACCGGACGGGCCTTTGAACTCGCGGGTATCGAGCAAGACGAGGACGCGCTCGCTGCCGTAGTCGGGCGGTCCGAGCGGGCGCTCGGCGATCATCGCGAGCAGCTCGCGGTCGACCCACCACGGCCCCGAGAACTGGTCGACACCAAACACCTGGGCCCGGTGCTGCGCGTCGAGGTCGAACCAGTGGAGCCAGTCGTCGTCGTAGTTCCAGGCCATGCGCCCGGCGGCGTTGGGCCGCCCGAGCGCGCGCTCACCTAGCAGCCCGGGGTGCAATGCATCGTGTCGCCTCGCGCCGGAATCTTCGCCGAGGGCGCGAAGCCAAAACGCCGCTGTACCGGGCGTACTGCAAGTTTTGGCGACAAAGCCCTCGGCGAAGAGGCCAAGCGAGGCGGCGCGAGGGATTGCACCCCGGGCTGCTAGGGGCAGGGTGCTCGCGGGCCGAGCCACGCACTCGCCCGCGCGCGCGGCCTCCTCGTCGAGCGCGAACACCTGCGCGGGGCTCGACGAGGACGGGCGCAGGACCAAGGAGGCCCCGTCGGGGGCGACCGAGAGCTCGCCGCTGAGGGTGTCGGGCAGGCCCCGACAGCGCTGACGCGCGAGGCGCTCGTCGGGCTCGTCGTCGCGCAGGGCCGCGAGCGGCACGAACCACAGCGAGGTCGCGGCGTCGAGCTCGAGGCGCGGGCGTCGATAGACGCTGACGGCGACCCGCGCGGCCCGAGCCTGGACGAGCACACCGCCGGTCACGGGCGCGGCCTGGACCTGCTCCCAGGGTCCCGCGAGGCTGCCGGGGATGACCCCGGGCGCGGGCCACAGCTCGCTGAGCTCGCGCCAGCGCTGCTGGTCGGCGATCAGGGTCTCACGGCGCTCGAACAGCCCGCGCTCATCGAGGACCTCGCGGGCCTGCAGCTGCAGCGCCGCGAGCTCGCGGTCCCACAGCGCCTGCAGATCCGGGTGCTCGTAGAGCGCGAGGCGGACGCTGTCGAGCTCGGCGAGCGGGGCCTCGTAGGCGACCGGCGCCAGCTCGACCCAGCGCATCCGCGGGCCCTCGGGGGCGAGGTCACCGACGCTGAAGACCACGAAGGGGACCGACGCCGGCGGCAGGGCCTCGATGCCCGGGTCGTCGAGGTCGAGCTCCCAGCTCGGGGCCTCGGGATCGTCGGGCCCGAGCGCGAGGGCCACGAAGCCGTAGCCGCGCTGATCCGCGTAGGCGAGGGCGGCCGCGTAGGCCGGCGCGTCGTCGCCGATGAGCTCGCGGCCGAGGGCGATCGCCTCGTCGGGGTCGAGCTGCAGGACCGAGAACCCGTCGACCTCGCCGAGGCCGCTGGCCGCCCCTGTCGAGCCGCCGACGACCATCAGGCGCAGGGCGCTGTCGGCCTCGCCGCGGCCGCGGTGGGGGCCGTAGCGGTCGCGAGCCGCGAGCGCGAGGGCGACGACCAGCAGCAACCCGAAGATCACGTAGTTGCGGGTCGCCGGCGTCAGTCGCTCGTCGCGTCCAGCCATCAGCTCCGACTCTAGCAGGCTGCTGAGAACGCCTCAGGCCGAGCGCAATGGTAGAGTCTCCCGCGCATGTCTTCGGTAGCACGTCGGCGATGGAGCTCAGATGGAGCTCAGATGGAGCTGCGGCTCTCGACCAACTCGTGGCGGCTCACCGCTCAGTAGGCGGGCTGGGAGCGGGCAGGCGTCACACGACGCAGGAGATCAACCACGCGTACGCGGTGCTGCTCGCGTCACAGTTCCAGCGCTTTTGTCGTGACCTTCATTCGGAGTGTGGCCGCTATCTCGCCGCTATCTCGCCGCCTCCCTACGGTCGCAAGCTCGACCGAGGAAAGCAGGCTCGGGCCGCGGTTGAGTCGCCAGCCGGCCTGAGGCTCGAGTGCTTCGCGTCGGTCTGCACCGCGCCGCCGTCATGGGCCCACGCCATCACAGCCAGGGCCCTGGCCGAGATCAGAAGCGCTCGGCGTGGGCCGCCGTCCACAGCTCGTCCCACTCGGGCCTGCGCGCGTCACCGAGCAGCTCGTCGCGCTCGAGGTAGTTGAACAGCTGCCCGTAGTGGCGAGAGCGCTGATAGTCGAGGCGCCGGTGGATGTGGTGCGGCGCGAGCTCGCTGGGATCCGAGAACCCGGCCGCGCCGAGCAGCTCCAAGAACGCGTGGATCGTGTTGTGGTGGTAGTTGAAGACGCGCTCGGCCTTGTCCTCGATGTCGAGGCCGCGGACGAGGTGAGGCTTTTGCGTCGCGACGCCGGTCGGGCAGTCGTTGTGGTTGCAGCGTCGGGCCTGAATGCAGCCGAGCGCGAACAGCATGGCCCGGGCGCTGTAGCAGGCGTCCGCCCCGATCGCGAGGGCCCGGGCGATGTCGAACGCGCTGAGGACCTTGCCGCTGCAGATCACGGTGATGTCGTCGCGCAGACCGACCCCGAGCAGGGCGTTGTGGACGAAGACCAGGGCCTCGGTCAGCGGCATACCCATGCGGTTGGAGAACTCGAGCGGCGCGGCCCCGGTCCCGCCCTCGGCCCCGTCGACCGTGATGAAGTCGGGCTCGATCCCGGTCTCGAGCATCGCCTTGCAGATGCCGAGGAACTCGCTGCGCTTGCCCAGACACAGCTTGAAGCCGACGGGCTTGCCCTCGGACAGCTCGCGGAGCCGGGCGACGAAGGTCAGCAGCGTCTTGGGGCTGTTGAAGGTGGAGTGGCAGGGGGGCGAGAGCACGTCCTGGCCCAGGGGCACGCCGCGGATCTCGGCGATCTCTCGGGTCAGCTTGGCGGCGGGCAGGATCCCGCCGTGGCCCGGCTTGGCGCCCTGGCTGAGCTTGATCTCGATCATCTTGACCTCGGCCAGCTTGGCGCGCTGGGTGAACGCGGCCTCGTCGAACCCGCCAGCTTTGGACCGACAGCCAAAGTAGCCCGTGCCGATCTGCCAGATGAGATCACCCCCGCCCGTGAGGTGGTAGCTGCTGATCCCGCCCTCGCCGGTGTTGTGGGCGAACTCGCCGCGCGCGGCCCCGCGGTTGAGGGCCTCGATCGCGTTGCGCGAGAGCGAGCCGTAGCTCATCGCCGAGATGTTGAGGATTGACGACGAGTAGGGCTGGGAGCAGTGCTTGGCCCCGATCGTCAGGCGCGCGTCCTCCTTGGTCGGGCTCGCGGCCTCGAGCGAGTGATCGAGCCACTCGTAGCCCGGGAGGTAGACGTCGAGCTGAGTCCCGAAGGGGGTCGTGTCGTTGACGTTCTTGGCCCGCTGGTAGACGACCGAGCGCTGCTCGCGGTCGAAGGGCATGCCGTCGGTGTTCGACTCGATGAAGTACTGGTTGATCTCCGGGCGGATCGTCTCGAACAGGTAGCGGCCGTGGCCGATGAGCGGGAAGTTGCGGAGGATCGCGTGCTTGGTCTGGAACAGGTCGTAGACGCCGACCAGGACCAGCGGGCCCGCGAAGAAGTAGGCGATCAAGCTCGGCGGCCACCACAGCGCGAGCGCGCCGATGGTGCCAAGCACGACGATCGAGACGACCCCAAACCAAGCCCGTGCCGACATGCGAGAGCGATGCTCCCGGCTTTCTCGGGGCGATGCAAGGTCATTTCCGGGCCCCGGGCTCGGGGCCTCGTCGCCCTCGCGCCACCAGCTCGCTGATGCGTGCGCGGATCTCTGCGCTGCGGCGCCCCTGCCCGTGGGCCTGCTCGAACAACGCGAGCGCGCGCTCATATTCGACGAGCGCGGCCTCGAAGTCGCCGCGGGCCTCGAGCGCGCTCGCTAGCTCGACGCGGACGACCGCCTCGCGGGGTGCCGCGGGGCCGTGGGTCCAGGGCTTAGCGAGCTCGACGCCGAGCTCGTCGGGGCTGGCGGGCCGCTCGGGCTCGGGCGACGGCGACGGCCCGAGGCTCATGACCGTGGCCGCGACGCCGATGACCGCGCCCGCGAGCGAGCCGAGCGCGAGCCCAAACCACAGGCGCTGCTCGGCCGCGCGGCCCCGGGGGTTGAGGGCCTCGAGCAGGGCCTCCATGCTCGGGTGGCGCTGAGCCGGGTTCCAGGCGAGGCCGCGGCGCAGGGCCCTGACGACGCGGCGGGGGACGTCGCGCTTGCGAAAGGGCTTGAGCTGACCGAGGCGCATGCGCGCGAGCAGCTTCTCGCGGCTGCCCTCACCGTAGGGCTTCTCGCCGTTGAGCGCCTCCCACATGGCCACGCAGTAGGAGAACTGGTCCCCGCGGACATCGACCGGCCGCCCGCGGTGCTGCTCGGGCGACATGTAGGCTGGGGTCCCCACGACCGCGCCGAGCCGGGTCAGCTCGGCGAGCGGGGTGTGGTCGTCGAGGAGCTCGCGGGGGGGGACGCCGGGCTCGAGCAGGCCGGACGCGCTCTCGACCCGGGTCGGCTGGTCCGTCAGCGCAGGCGCGCCGCCTGCCGGGTCGTCCTCGTCGAGGTCGTCCTCGAAGCCGTCGTCGAGGTCGTCGTCGAGGTCGTCCTGGCTGATGTAGCCCTCGCGCGCGATGCCGAAGTCGAGCACCATCACCCGGTCGTCCTCGCCGATCATCACGTTCTCGGGCTTGACGTCACGGTGCACGAGCCCGGCTCGGTGGGCCGCGGCCAGCCCCCGGCCGATCTGCAAGAACACGTCGACGAGCTCGGCGGTCGGCGGTCGGGGGCTTCGCTGCAGCCACTGGTGCAGGGTTTGGCCCTCGATGAACTCCATGGCCACGAACACCCGCCCCTCGTGAGTCCCGACGTCGTGGACCGAGATGACGTTGGGGTGGCGGAGCCGGGCGAGGGCCTGGCCCTCGCGCAGCAGCCGAGCGCGGCCCCGGGGCGAGCCCAGGCTCCCGTCGCGTCCGCGGACGATCTTGATGGCCAGCTTGCGATCGAGCTCCGGATCCCAAGCCGAGTAGATCACCCCCATGCCGCCGACGCCGAGGCACTCGATCACCCGGTAGCGGCCGATCGTCTGGCCGCGCGTCAGCCAGTCGGGCCGCGAGGGCGACCCGTCGTCCGGCTCTTCGGGCTCCGCGTCGACCTGCGTCGACGTGTCGTGGCCCGGGTGGGGAGAGTCTCCCGCCATCGCGGGAGTCTAGTACTGGACCCCCAGCGTCGGATCTCGCCGCCGACAGCGTGGTTCATCTTCGCGCCTCGGTGACCGAAGCGGCGGCTGGCCGGCGCCACCCATCGCGGCTGAATCCAGTTCTGACCGCGCAGATCAGGGTTCACACCGCCGCGGGCCGGAGGGGGAGCGCGGTGTGCGAGGGGCCATTTGCTCGCTCTGGCCGTCCGCGTACCATGAGAGCTCACGTGGCGCGGGAGCACTCGGGCAGCTTGTCGGCCGGCGGTCGGTCTCCATCGACGCCCCCCTCCCGGGGTCGTGGGGCGAGCCCTAGTGCCGAGTCTGCGACCGACTGGGCCTCCGACGAGCTCCAGTTCGAGACGGACAGGGAGCTGCGACCGAGCCGGGTGGTCGAGGCCGAGGCGCGGTGGGCCGAGGGCTACGAGCGCGACGAGGACGTCGCGCGTTCGCTGCGTTTGCGCAGGATCGTCTTGTGGGGCGGGCTCGCGTGGCTGTCCTTCCTGCCCATCGACATCAGCTTCAACTTCATGCGCGGGGTGAACGAGGGCCCCGCCTACGTGCTCGCTCGGATGCTGACCGTCATCCCGCTGGTCCTGGTCTGGATCCATCTCGGCCGCGGGCCGACGCCCAGCCGTCGCCAGCTGATGGCCCTCGAGGGCCTCACGCTCTCGCTCGTCGCGGGCGTGACCGCCTACATCGTGGTGCTCAGCGGTGGTCTGGCGAGCCCGAGCCTCGCTGGCTTGCTGCCGATCCTGGTCGTCCGCGCGATCGCGATACCCGATCGGTGGCAGCGCGGTCTGGCGCTGCTGTGCATGCCGACCTTCGCGTTTTGGGCGGTCCTCGGGGTCGCCACGCTCACGCGCGCCGACGCGCCGCCGCTCGACCCCGCGATCTGGGCGACGGTCATCCTCCACCTTGGCCTTCAGGCCGCGACGATCGGCATGATCACGATCGGGACCCACGCGGCCTGGGACGTGCGTCGGAGCTTGTACAAGGCCCGGACGGTCGGGCGCTACGAGCTCCTGCAACCCCTCGGGCGCGGGGCCATGGGCGAGGTCTGGACTGCCTGGCACCAGACCCTGCATCAACAGGTCGCGCTCAAGATCCTGCCGATCGACCACGACAACGGGGCCGCCCGGGCCCGCTTCGAGCGCGAGGTCGCGGCCACGACCAAGCTGCGCCATCCAAACACCGTGCGGGTCTACGACTTCGGGCTGACCGCCGACGGCTTTTGCTACTACGTGATGGAGCTGCTCGAAGGCGAGACCGTGGCCGAGCTGGTCGCGCGCGACGGTCCGCTCCCGATCGCGCGCTCGCTCGCGCTCCTGCGCCAGGCGGCCCGCGCGCTCGCCGAGGCCCACGGGCTCGGGATCGTCCACCGCGACGTCAAGCCCGAGAACCTGTTTGTCTCAACCCCCGCGGGCGAGCGCGACGTCATGAAGGTCCTCGACTTCGGCGTGGCGAGCGTGGCTGCCGAGGCCGCCGAGGCCCTCGACCTCGGCCCGACCGAGCCGCTGAGCCTGATGGGGAGGGCCGCCGCCGCGGCGGCGCGCGACCGCGACCGCGACCCTCCGACCGAGCCGGGCTTTGGCGAGCGCGATCCCGACGGGCCCTCGGGCGCGGCCGAGCGCGCCGTGGGTACGCCGCTGTACATCTCGCCCGAGGTCGCGCGCGGAGGCGTGGCCGACCCTCGGTCGGATATCTACGGGCTCGGCTGCGTGCTGTACTTCATGCTCACCGGGCGGCCGGTGTTCGTCGAGCGCGACGTCCCCTCGCTGCTGCGCGCCCACGCCGAGCAGCTGCCTGCGCCGCCGTCCACCTTGCTGGCGTCGGCGCTGCCTGACTACGTCGAGAAGCTCGTGATGCGCTGCCTGGCCAAGGACCCCGGGGCCCGCTACGCCAACGCCGACGCGCTCGTGGCCGCGATCGACCTGTGCGTGAGGCTCGGTCACAACGATCGCCGACGAGGGGGCGGGGAGTCGCAGCAGCCGCGGGTGCGTGCCAGCCGAGCTCAGCTCGAGGCCTGGACCGAGCACAGCAAGACCGAGACCGACATGACCGTGCTCGGGGCCCAGGAGTAGGGCGTGGGGCGAAGGGCCGATCGGAGCTTGCCGGTCCGCGCTTCGCGGCATAGAACGCAAACCAGTGCCCGAAGCTGCCGGCAAGCCTGCGCGATCGATTTCGCGCCTCTCGACCTCCGCTGCCCTCAGGTCGGTGCTCGGGCGGGTCGGGCTCTCGCTGGCCCTCGCGCTCGTCGGCTGCGGCGGCGGCGACGAGGGCAAGGCCGAGGCCGAAGCGCGCGTCGCCCGGGTCCGGATCGCGGAGGTCGTCGAGGTCGTCCCCGAGGTCAGCTCTCGCCACCTCGTTCTGCTCGAGGCCTGGCGCCGGGCCCAGCTCTCGCCTCGCTACGGGGGGCAGGTCGCCGAGCTGCTCGTCGAGGAGCAGGCCGAGGTCGCGGCCGGCGAGGTCCTCGTGCGCCTCGTCGACGCCGATGCCCGCGGCTCACTGATGAGCGCCAACGCGTCCCGCCAGAGCTCGCAAAAGCGCCTCGCCGACCTCGAGCGCCAGCTCGCCGACGCCCGCGAGCTGTTCGACTCCGGGGCGGGCACCCGCCGTGAGGTCGAGCGGCTCGAGACCGAGGTCGAGACCACGCGCGCCTCGATCCGCCAGGCCTCGGGCCAGATCATCCAGTCGCGCGACCGCAAGTCGGCCAACGAGATCACCGCCCCCTTCGCGGGGGTGGTCACGGTCCTCGACGCCGAGCTCGGCGAGTACGCCAGCCCTGGCGCGCCGCTCGTGACCCTGTCCGAGCTCGAGCGCCTCGCCGTCGAGGTCCCGCTCTCGCAGCTCGAGATGGTCATCCACGCCCGCGGCAAGCTCGAGTTTGAGGTCCTGATCCGTGGGGTGCGCGAGGACGCCGAGCTCGAGTGGATCGCCCGCGAGGCCGACGAGGGCACCAACACCTTTCCAGCTCGCCTGCGCATCGACAACCGCAGCCAGCGTCTGCGCGCCGGGGAGGCCGTCGAGGTCCTCGTCCGCGGCGACGAGGGCGAGCCCGAGATCGTGGTCCCGCCCACGGCGATCCGCTGGGAGGCCGGTCAGGCCTACGTGCTCCGCGCGACTCGTGTCGGGGGCGGGGATGAGGCCGAGGAAGGCCGCGAGCAGCTCGAGCGCGTCGACGTCACCGTCCACCAGGACGTCGGCGGGGGCGTGGCGGTCGAGGGCCCGCTCGTGCCTGGCGCGCGCGTGGTCAGCTCCGGGCCGGCGACCCTCGTCGACGGCGACGAGGCCATCATGATCCCCCATGCGCCGCGCGCTCCGGGCTCCTAGCTGAGAACCTGCGATGTTCGACAAGATCATTCGCCTCAGCGTTGGCAACTCGGTGTTCGTCAACCTGCTGTTCTTCCTGATCATCGCGGCGGGGATCCTCGGCGCGCTCAAGCTCCCGCGCGAGCAGTTCCCCGAGGTCAGCCTCGACGCGGTCGGCGTCGAGGTCGTCTACGTCGGCGCGACCGCGAGCGACGTCGAGGAGCTGATCATCCGCCCGATCGAGGAGGAGCTCGACAACGTCGCTGACGTCAAGCGCATCGAGTCGCTCGCGACCGAGGGCGCGGCCAACATCACGATCACCTTCCTCGCGGGCACGGATCTGCGCGACGCCCGAGCTGACGTCGAGAAGGCGGTCCAGGCGACCGAGGATCTGCCCGAGGACGCCGAGACCCCCCAGGTCCGCGAGGTCAAGCTCGACCTCCCGGTCCTGACCGTCTCGCTCCTCGGCGATCGCGCGCTCCGGACCGAGGCCGACCGGGTCCAGGAGCTGCTCTCGCGTCGGCCCGGCGTCGCGGGCGTGACCGTGACCGGCCTGACCGAGCCGCGCATCGTCGTGAACCTCGACGAGACCAAGCTGCGCTCCCTCCAGATCCGGCCCGCGGAGATCAGCCAGGCGATCCGCAACGCCAAGGCCAGCGTCCCGGCCGGGACCGTCGAGAGCGGCGGCTCGGAGATCTTCGTCAAGACCGACAAGCGCCTGCGCTCGGCGGCCGAGGTCGCCGCGATCCCGCTGCGGCCCGGCTCGCCCGTGCGCATCGGTGACGTGGCCAAGGTCCGCGACGTCGAGGAGCAGCCCGACACCCGCTACTTCGTCAACGGCGTCGAGGCCATCCAGCTGGTCGTCAACCGCGAGGAGTCGGCCGACCCGCTCGAGATCCGCGACGACCTCATCGAGCTGCTCCCGACCCTCGACGAGCAGCTCCCGCCCAGCGCCCACGCGGTGATCTCGGAGGACTACACCACGCTGATCCGCGACCGCCTCCAGACCGTGCTGATCAACGGCGCGACCGGGGCCCTGCTCGTGGTCCTGGTCCTCGCCTGGGTCGCGGGCTTCCGCCAGGCGATGCTGGCGCTGTGGGGCATGCCCGTGTCCTACCTGCTCGCGACCTTCATGATGGACCAGACCGACATGACGATTAACGTCATCTCGACCTTCGGTCTGCTGATCGCCACGGGCATCGTGGTCGACGACGCCATCGTCGTGATCGAGAACACCCAGCGCCACCTCGAGATGGGCAAGACGCGGGTCCAGGCGGCGATCGACGGGGCCAAAGAGGTCCTGCTCCCGGTGACCGTGGCCGTGACCACGACCTGCTTCGCGTTCTTACCCCTGACGATGGTCGGCGGGACCATGGGCCGGGTCATGAAGATCCTGCCGCTCGCGGTGATGTTCTGCCTGGTCGGCTCGCTGATCGAGGCGATCTTCATCCTCCCGGGTCACCTCGCGCACTTCGCCAGCCGCGACGCCGAGGGCGGGCGCACGGCGAGGCTCGTCGAGCGCATGAAGGCCGTGTATCGGCCGGTCTTGAACCTGTGCCTGCGCTGGCGCTGGCTCGTGGCCGGGCTCGCCTTCCTCGCCTTCGTTGCGACGATCCTCCTCGCGACCAAGATGCCCTTTCAGTACACCGCCCCGGGCAAGCCCACGGAGCTGCAGATCAGCTACAAGCTCCCGGCCGGGGTCGGGCGCGAGGCCACCCGCGCCCAGGGCGAGGCGATTCGGGCCCTGGTCCTCGACGAGTTTGGCGCCTCGGCCGAGGCTGAAGAGGCCCTGGTCCGGACCAGCAAGCTGCGGATTGGCTCGGTCCGAGACCCACGCACGCAGCTGCTCGAGACCGGGGCCAACGTCGGCATCATCCGCTTCGAGTTCAAGCTCGAAGACGAGGTCATCGAGGGCTACCCGGGCCTCATCGTCAGGCTCGAGGACTACCTCGCGACCAACCCCGATCTCGCGGCTTACACGATCATGGAGCCCCAGGCCGGGCCGCCCGCGGGCCCGGCGATCACCGCGCGGGTGCGCGGTCGCTACCCCGAGCAGATCGACGCCGTGGTCCGCGAGCTCAAGACCTACCTGCGCACCCTCGACGGCGTCCAGAACATCGACGACGACAGCGGGATCGGCAAGGAGACCTTCAGCGTGCGGGTCGATCAGGACCTCGCCGCGCTCTACGGCCTCAACGAGCTCGAGATCGCCAACGCCCTTCGCTCGGCGATCGACGGGATGGTCGCGGCCGAGGTCTCGATCGACGAGCAGCGGGTGGAGATCGTCGTCCGGACCGCGGGCGCGCAGGGGCTGGATCGCTCGGGCATCGGCAGCTTGACGGTTACGACCGCCGACGGCCGCGTGGTCCGCCTCGATCAGGTCGCCAAGCTCGAGCGCACCCGCGAGATCGGCTCGATCCGCCGTCGCGACGGCCAGCGGACCGTGGCCGTGACCGCCGACGTCGCCCAGGAGGTCATCACGGCACTCGACGCCTCGAAGAAGATCCAGGAGTACTTCGACGACAAGCTCGCCGAGCGCTACCCGGAGCTCGAGATCCAGTTTGGTGGTGACACCGAGGAGATCAACGAGAGCCTCAGCGATCTGCCCGGCGCGTTCTTGCTTGCGATCGGGCTGATCTACATCGCCCTGGCCCTGCAGTTTCGGTCATACGTCCAGCCCGTGATCATCTTGTGCGCCGTGCCCTTTGGGATCATGGGCGCGATCCTCGGGCTGTTTGGCATGGGCTACGACCTGTCCTTGTTCGCGCTGTTCGGGGTCGTGGCCCTGGCTGGGATCGTCGTCAACGACTCGCTGGTGATGGTCGACTTCATCAACAAGCGCCGGACCAACGACGGCTATGAGGTCTTCGACGCGGCCCTCGACGGCGCGCTCGAGCGCCTCCGGCCGATCGTCTCGACCACGCTCACGACCTGCTTCGGGCTCGGCCCGCTCGCGGTCGGGGTTGGGGGGAAGGATGAGATCCTCGCGCCGATGGCGATCTCGATCGCCGCGGGCCTCGGTATCTCGACGGCTCTGGTCTTGTTGGTCGTGCCTTCGGTCTACGTGATGATCGAGCGTGACGTGCTCGGGTTGTGGTACCGGATGTTTCCCGGTCGTCGGACTGGGGACGACGGTTCGGACGACGCGCTCGCGTAGCGGGGTCTTGGCTCTTGTAGTTTTTTTGCGCTCTGTTTTTGGCGGTGGGGGACTCTGCTTCGAAGCGCTGGGGGGGCGGATCGTGTTCGTTGATGAGGCTGTGTCGTGGCCGTCGGGGCCCCGCGCGTGGCGACAGGAGGTCCGTGTTCGGGGCGTCGCCTCTCCATCTGGGGTGCAGAAGGCTCTTGGTGCGACATCAGCATGTCGGTCGGTTGGGCGTCGAAGGTGCTTTTCGTACGGCGATACCCCGAACACGGACCTCCTGTAGCCTTTTTGCGCTCTGCTCTTTGCGGGGGGTGACCCCGCTCGGACGCGCTGGGGGGGCGGCTCGTGTTCGTTGATGAGGCTGTGTCGTGGCCGATGGGGCCCCGCGCGTGGCGACAGGAGGTCCGTGTTCGGGGCGTCGCCTCTCCATCTGGGGTGCAGAAGGCTCTTGGTGCGACATCAGCATGTCGGTCGGTTGGGCGTCGAAGGTGCTTTTCGTACGGCGATACCCCGAACACGGACCTCCTGTAGCCTTTTTGCGCTCTGCTCTTTGCGGTGGGTGACCCCGCTCGGACGCGCTGGGGGGGCGGCTCGTGTTCGTTGATGAGGCTG
>NZ_PVNK01000084.1 GCF_002994615.1 Enhygromyxa salina
ACGCCGTCTTCGAGCAGCAGCGCGAACTCGACCCGCTTGATCTCCACGCCGCTTCGCCGCGCGAGGTGGTCGAAGTGCTTGCGCTCCACGGGCAGGCTCAGCTCCTGCGGGCCCGCGCTCGGCGGCGTCAAGAAGCGCTGCCACTCGTTGGGGAACGCGTCATGAACGACGAGCAACTGCATCAACTCCTCACCTTCGACCGCGTCGACGAGCTCGGACAGCGCGTTGGCGCTGGCTGCATCACGCAGCTCCGCGCCGCCGTCTCGCGCGCTGTAGTCGATGTGAAGCACGACGTCGGAGATCGTCCGGTAGTCGAACAAGCGCGCGTCCGCGGGCAGGCTCAGCTTCCACTCGCTGACGGCCCCGGCGTACTCGAAGGGCAGGTAGCGCTCATCCCGGAAGTCGAGGTTGAACAGCCCGCCGTCGGAGACCGCGGTGCTCGTGGCGATCGCCTCGCCGCCGCCGTAGCCGACCCGGAAGCGCTCATCCGGCGCCTCCGTCTCGGCGTAGGAGGGCTGCACGCCGGGGTCGATGCGCGTCTTGT
>NZ_PVNK01000085.1 GCF_002994615.1 Enhygromyxa salina
CGGGCAAGGGGACGGGGGGCGAGGGGGCGCGGGGCGAGGAAGCGGCGAGCGGCGAGGCGAGCTGTGGTGTCCATCTTGGGACCAGTATTCGGTCCAGATGGGCGAACCGTCAGGGACAGCAGTGCCACCGATGGGTGTCCAGCCCCTCGTTACGGTCGGGTCCTCGCTCGCGATCGAAAACCCGTCCCAGCGGCCCGTCTAGGGGCCGTGGTCGACATTTTGGTGTGGGCGGGGCCCGGCTCGAACCGTCGCGCAGCGTCGATTGAAGCGCGCGAACCGGGCGTCACCGACCGTCACCAATCAAGCGCCGGGCAAGACCTGCTCGATCGCCGCGATGACCTCGGGGTCCGTCGGCTTGACCGGGGGCTCGAAGCGCCGGACCACGCGACCTTGGGGGTCGACCAGGAACTTGGTGAAGTTCCACGTGACCTCGCCCTTGATGCCCTCGCCGGTCTCCTCGGTCAGCGTGCGGTAGACCGGATCCTTGTCCGCGCCGGTCGTCACGACCTTGTCGAACAGCTCGAATTCGACCGCGTACTCGCTGTGAACGAAGGCGTCGATCTGCTCGGGGGTGCCGGGCTCCTGGGCGCCGAAGTCGTTGGACGGGAACGCGAGGACCTCGAGGCCCCGGTCCTTGTACTTGGCGTAGACGGCCTGGAGGTCGGCATACTGCGGGGTGAAGCCGCACTCCGAGGCCGTGTTGACGACCAGCAGGGCCTTGCCGCGGTAGTCGCTGAGGCTCTTGGCGTCGCCGCTGAGGAGCTCGACCTCGTGATCGAGGACGACGTCGTTGGGCACGACCTTGGCCGCTTCGGGCCCGGGCGGCTTGGCCTCGGCGTCGGCTGGGGCCGACTTCTCGGCGTTGGGCTGCTTGGCTTCGCAGGCGGCGAGTGCGAGGGCCAGGAGGAGCGTCGCGGAGCGCATGTCGTGGCTGTACCCCGAGTCATGGTTGGCGTCGAGCGAGGCGCGGACGCTATCCTCGCGGGCATGCGTGAGCTCGCCTTTGCCCTCGTGTTCGTGTTCGCTGCGGGGAGCTCCTCGCTGGCCCTGGCTGATGTGGAGCCCGAGCCGCCGCCGACGGACGAGGGCGACTCGGACTGCTCGGTCGTCGGCGACGGCGACGCGCTGCTCGGGTTGGCCGTGTTCGTGTTGCTGGTCTCCGGGGTGAGCCTGCGTCGGCGCTCGTGCTCGAGCGCCCTCGCTGTCGATCGGGGGCGTCAACGCTCCGCTCGTGGGGGTCGCTTTTAACGACGTGCGAGTCGGACCTGCTCCTGGCGATCGAGTAGGATCTCCCATGCGCTGCCTGCCCCTGCTCGTGCCCGTCTGTCTGTTCGCCCTGACCCTCGTGAGCCCGCGCCTCGCCGCGGCTTGAGGCGTGAGCGCGCCGGTCGGTCCGACCGGGTGCAGGGCCACGAACCCCGCCGACGAGCGGAGGCCGTTCACGATCGGGCTGAGCTACGGCTCGTCCGACACGCGGCTGATCTTCTCGAACAAGGAGCGCTACCGCTTCCGCCAGTCCGCGTACTCGCTGAGCTTCCTGGCCACGCTCGACAACGACCTGGTGCTCGGCGCGGCCGTCGGGCCCCACATGGGCGGTCGCGTCGAGGGGCGCGCGGACGCGTGGGTGATCCGCCCCGGGGTCGTGTGGTCCTTCGTCGTCGCCCGGCGCTGGTTCGGGACCAAGGCGCAGATCCCCTACCTGCTCGTGGTCGGCACCTTCAGCGGATCCTCGGCCTCGACCCGGCGCGAGTCCGACGGCGCGCGGGCGGGGCTCCACGCCCTCGACTTCAAGGGCGACCTCAGCGTGGGCTGGACCCTCGGCGAAGCCTGGAGCCCCTACCTGGCCGTGCGTGGCTTCGGCGGCCCGGTGTTCTGGCACCCCGACGAGACACGGCGTGTCGGCAGCGACCTCTATCATGTGTCGGTCGCCGCGGGCTTCAACCTGACGATTGCGAACCGAGTGTCAGTCTATTTCGATGGCGCGTTTGTGGGCATGCGTGGGCTCAGCGGGGGCGCCAGCGTTCGGTTTTGAGCCTGTTTTGACCTTGGCCCGGTTTCGGACAATCCTGGGTCATGAGCTCGCGTCTGATGTCGATGGTTTTGTGTGCCTGCGCCTCGAGCCTCGCGCTCGGGTGTGCTGACGACGGCGCGTCGAGCAGCGAGACCGGGGCCTCGTCCGAGACCGCCGCCGACGAGACGACGACCCCGGCGACCGGCAGCGCAGACGCAGGCAGTGAAGACAGCGGCGACGGCGAAGCCAGCGACGACGAGACCGAGACCGGCCCGCCGCCCGCCGACATGCCCGAGGCGCCCGACCCCGATCCCGACCCGATCTACGACGGCGAGCCGCTGCCCGAGGCCCCGCCCGGCGAGTGGAACTGGATCGACATCCCCGAGGCCGAGTGCATCGACGGCAGCCCGACCGGGATCGGCGTGCGCTACGGGATCTCCGACGAGGTCGTGATCTTCTTCGAGGGCGGCGGCGGCTGCTTCAACGAGGCCACCTGCGGGCTGTTTTACGCCAGCTTCGCCAACTTCGACGAGCTGACCTTCGATCTGCTCTGGCAAAACACGGTCTTGCAGGGCGGCATCTTCAGCACCCTCAACGGCGACAACCCGGTCCGCGACTGGAACTTCATCTACGTGCCCTACTGCACCGGTGACGTCCACGCGGGCGCGGCCCCGGACACCGCGGTGCCGGGTTTCGCGTTTGGGGCCCCCCAGCAATTCGTCGGCTTCACCAACGTCCATCACTTCCTCGACCGCATCGTCCCGACCTTCAAAGACGAGACCTCGCACGTGCTCGTCACGGGCATCAGCGCCGGGGGCTTCGGCGCCGCTTTCAACTACGATCGGATCGCCGACGCCTTCGCCGGCTCCAAGGTCACGCTGATCGACGACTCGGGCCCGCCGCTGAGCGACGCCTACCTCGTGCCGTGTCTGCAGCAGACCTGGCGCGACCTGTTCAACCTCGACGCGACGATCCCGGCCGCGTGCGAGGAGTGCTTCGGCGACGACGGCGGCGGCATCGGGAAGCTCGCCAACTACATGGCGAACAAGCACGCCGATCAGACCCTGGGCTTCATCTCGGCCGAGCGCGATCTCGTCATTCGGACCTTCTTTGGCTACGGCATTCAGAACGAGGGCGGCGAGCAGTGCCCGCCGGGGATCATCGAGCTGCCGATGAACCCCGACTACTTCGAAGCCGGCATCTATTCGCTCCGGACCACGATCAGCCCGCAGCCGAACTGGGGCTCGTACTTGATGGCCGGGACCTCGCACACCTCGCTGAGCTTCCCGAACTACTACCTGACCAACGTCAACGGCGTGCGCATGGTCGACTGGGTCGCAAACATGCTCGAGGGCCAGACCTCGCACGTCAGCCCCTGATTGGGTAGCCTCGCGTATGCCGAACAAGCTGGCGCCCCTGCTCGCCGCGACCCTTCTTTGCGCCTGCGCGCACGCCGACACCTCAACCTCGACGATCTCCTGGGTCGTCGAGGCCGAGGCGGCCGCGCGAAGCGAGGCGCTCACGGCCGAGGACATCGTGCTGATGAAGCAGGTCGCGGACGTCGAGCTCTCGCCCGACGGGAAGCTCATCGCCCACGTGCTCCGGGTCCCGAGCCCTCTCGACGAGCCCGGTCGCGCCCACAGCCAGATCTGGCTGGTCGACGCCGCGGGCAAGCATCCGCCGCGGCGGCTCACGGCCGAGGGCCACAGCTCGAGCTCGCCGCGCTGGTCGCCCGATGGCCGCCGGATCGCGTTCTTGGGCAAGCGCGGCAAAGACGCCTACACCCAGATCTACGTGATGCCGATCGACGGCGGGGAGCCCGAGCTGCTGTTCGAGGCCACGAGCTCGATTCGACGCTTCGAGTGGTCGCCCGACGGCAAGCACGTCGCCTACGCGATCGCGCGCGAGACCGCCGCTGACAAGAAAGAGCGCGAGGCCGGCCGCGACTGGGTCGTCGACGAGGCTGGCGGAACCAAGACCCGGCTGTTCGTGTACACGCTCGCGACCGAGGAGTCGCGCGAGCTCGTGACCAGCGGCGAGAACGTGCTCGACTTCGAGTGGTCGCCCAAGGGTGATCGGCTCGCGGTCCGGGCGTCCGAGCGCGCGACGATCGATCACGCGATGATGTACTCGTCGCTCTACACGGTCGCGGCGGCTGGCGGCGGGCTCGAGCCGCTGACCAAGACCGCGGGCAAGCTCGGGCACATGGCCTGGTCGCCCAACGGCGAGCAGCTCGCCTTCCTCGGCGCCGCCGACATTCACGACTCGACCGCGGGCATCGTCCATGTGGTCGCGGCCGCGGGCGGCGAGGCTCGGGCGCTGACCGCCGAGCTCGAGGCGACCGGCACCTTCGTCGACTGGACCGACGACAACACCGTGGTGTTTTTGGCCTCGCAGGGCACCAAGACCACGATCAACACCCTCGCCGTCGCCAGCGGGGCCGTGAAGACCGTCATCGACTCGGGCCCGATCTGTCACGATCTCAGCCTCGGCAGCCGCGGCGCGCTGGCCTGCGCGGGCGACACCAGCCAGCACCCCCGCGAGGTGTTCTCGGGCGCGCTCGAGACTCGCCGCCTCGCCCGGGTCACGGTCGCCAACCCCTCGCTGCTCACGCGCACGCTCGGGGCCCAGGAGGTCGTGAGCTGGAAGGCCGAGGACGGCCTCGAGCTCGAGGGCGTGCTGATCAAGCCCGTCGGCTACGAGGCCGGCACCCGCTACCCGCTCGCCGTGCTGCCCCACGGCGGGCCCGAGGGCATCTCGCTCAATGGCTGGACCACCCGGGCAACCTATCCGGCCCAGCTGTTTGCGACCCGCGGCTACGTCGTGTTCATGCCCAACTACCGCGGCAGCGCCGGGCGCGGGACTGAGTTTGCGACCGCCGATCACCAAGATCTCGGCGGCAAGGAATTTGGCGACGTGCTTGCGGGCATCGACCACCTCGTCGCCCAGGGCCTCGTCGACCCCGAGCGCGTCGGCATGGGCGGGTGGAGCTACGGCGGCTACTTCTCTGCCCTGGCCGCGACGACCTACAGCGAGCGCTTCCGGGCCGCGATGATCGCCGCCGCGATCACCAACTGGATCTCGTTCACCGGGACGACCGAGATCGAGCACGAGAACTCGCTCGTGCACTGGAAGCTGTGGCCCTGGGACGACATGGAGCTGCCCTGGGAGCGCTCGCCGCTGGCCCACATCGAGGGCTCCCAGACCGCGTCGCTGATCGTCCACGGCCTCGCCGACACGCGCGTGCCCACGGGCCAGTCGCTGGAGCTCTATCGCGGGCTGCGGCACCTGGGCGTGGACACGCAGCTGGTCATGTATCCGCGCGAAGGGCACGGGATCGGCGAGAACGTGCACAGCCTGGACTTCGTCAATCGCTGGCTCGACTGGTTTGACGAGCACGTGAAGAGCGAAGGCGACTGAGGGCGCTCAGGGACTCTTAGGGCTCTTCCGCGTGCGGCGGGTATTCGTGCAATTCGCCGTTGATGTCGGCGATTTGTCCGTCCTGCTCAATGTAGTTGGCCCCGATCGGGACTTTGCCGTGGCCGCCGGGAATGTCGAGCACGTAGGTCGGCTGGCACAGCCCCGAGACCCGGCCTCGCAGCGCGCGGGTCAGCGCCTGGCCGGTCTCGATCGTGGTTCGAAAGTGGCCTGTGCCCCGGGCGAGGTCGCCGTGGTGGAGGTAGTAAGGCTTGACGCGCAGCTCGACGAGTCGGCGAAACAGGGCCTCGAGGGTGTCGGCGTCGGCGTTGACCCCCCGCAGGAGCACCGACTGGCTGAGCATCGGCACGCCCGCGTTCACGATCCGCGCGCAGGCCTCGGCCGCCCGGGCGCTGAGCTCGCGGGGGTGGTTGCAGTGGAGCACGACGTAGACCGCGCTCGCCACGGCGAGGGCGGCGAGCAGCTCGTCGTTGATCCGGCGCGGATCGACGACCGGGACCCGGGTGTGGATCCGGATCACGCGGACGTGCTCGATCGCGTCGAGGGCGGCGATCAGCGCGCCGAGCCGACGAGGGGAGAGCACCAGCGGGTCGCCGCCGGTCAGGATGACCTCCCAGATCTCGGAGTGCTCGCGGATGTAGGCCAGCGCGGCCTCGAGCTCGGCCTCGGCCAGGACCCCGGTCCCGGGGCCGACGACCTCGCGGCGGAAGCAGAACCGACAGTAGACCGGGCACACGTGGAGCGGCTTGAGCAGGACGCGATCGGGGTAGCGGTGGGTGATGCCCGGGACGGGTGTATGGGGCTCGTCGCCGATCGGATCGGCGAGCTCCTCGGGCGCGAGGGTGAGCTCCTCGGCGCGGGGGACGAACTGCGCCGCGATCGGGTCGTCGGGGTCGTCGGGGTTGATGAGCTCGACGAGCTCCTCGGTGATCGTCGCGGCGAAGCGGGCGACCACTCGCTCGACGGCGATGAGCTCGCCGGGCTCGATCAGGCCGCGCTCACGCAGCTCGGCCGCGGTCTTGACGCTCCCGCTGGGGCGGTCGGGCGGACTCGATGTTGGGCTGCGTGGGCTCATCGCGTGGTCGGGGGAGGGTGACACACCGCGTCCTGCGCGTCAGGTCCGCATGACTCGCCGGGGGCTTCCGCGGAAGCGGCCGAAGGCGCAGACCCGTCAGCTCTCGGCTGAGGGTTCTGCGGCCGCGGGCGTCTCGGCGGTCCCGTCGTGGGAGAGCCAGTGGTTCGCCGTCGTACGGAGCAGATCGCGCACGGAGTAGATGTCGTCCAGGCCGTCGATGACGTGGCGTGTCTCGACCTTCTCGGCGTCGAATGTTCCGATGTATTTGCGGGACCGATTGAAGTGGAGGCGGCAAATAGGCTTGCGGTTGTTGTTGTCGAGGAGCACCGCGAAGTAGGTCTTGCTGTCTCGAAACGTCACCCGCTCCGCGGGCAGCAGGTCGCAGATGATTGCCTTGACCACACGATAGCCCTCGAGCTCCTCCTCCGTTGTGACGATACCCTGTTTCGAGGCTCGTTTGATGTCTGAGGTTTCGTCCTTCTCTCGCGCGGCGTCGGCGTGAAGGCTGCTCCCGCCGCTATTGGGCGGTTCTGTCTCCTGGAGCGTCGCCCCGTCGTCACTCGCGCTGTCGGCTCCGTCGGCGCGCGCGAGCGCGGACCGCAATCGGTCACCGACTTTGTCGCTGATGAAGCCAGTCAGCGTGCGCTTGACGAGCCGGGTGAACTGGTCCTTGGCCGACTGCACAAAGCGGCCGTTGGGGTTGGCTTGCTGGAAGAAGAATTTGACCAGCTCCTCGTCGGGGGTCTCGAGCTGGCGCTCGAGCGTGGCTCGGATCTCTCGCATGTACTTGAGGTCGCTGGCGGCCTCGAGCATGTTGTCGAGGTCGAAGTTCGACTTGGACAGCTTGCTGACCTCGTTGATGAGGCTCTCGCGGAGATCGAGCAGGTTGAGCTCCAAGAAGGGCTTCTCGTCCATCTTGTTGTTCTCCTCGAGGTCCGAGTAGAAACGAAAGACGACGCCATTGGTGAGGACGGCGATTCTCGCCTTCGTGACCGTGAAGTAGCGGAAGAGCTGGCTGGAGTGCTCGATGGCCAGATCAGCCGCGACCTTCTTGGCCTCGACCAGCATGACGATGTCTTCGCCCCGCTTGATGACGTAGTCGACCTTCTCGCCCTTCTTGATGCCGACGTCGGCGGTGAACTCGGGTACGACCTCTGTCGGATCGAACACGTCGTACCCGAGCGCTGCGATGAAGGGCATGACGAGGGCGTTCTTGGTCGCTTCTTCCGTCTCGAGCATGCCTCGGGTTTTTTCGGCCTTGGCCGCGAGGTTCTTTAGCTTGTCTTCAAAACTCATGGTGTCTCCGGGTGGTGGGCGGTTGCGCCACCTCGCTGAAGGATGCCGTGGTTGCGGCCGGCTGTGTGAAGCGGTACGGAGGTCGAAGCCAGCCGTCCCTGTGGGGCCGTCTCAACTGCCCACAAAACGGTGTTAGCCCGGGGGCAGTGGGAAAATCACGGATCTCATGGGCGATCTGCGCTCCGACCTCCCCGCCCGCCGGAGTCCGGTACCATGTCCGGCCCCCGCCCCAGAACCCTCATGCACCGCCCCCTTAAAATATCCTTGCTCGGCTCTGCCGCCTACCTCGCCCTGTCCAGCGTCGCCTGGGCCGGCACGATCACCGCCGAGGGCAACGTCATCGCCCTCGACGACATCACCCAGGTCTCGAGCGTCACCGGGACCGCCTTGTTCGACGAGGCCACGATCGGCGAGATCCCGCTCGATCAGTACGCCGACCAGGGCCTCACCTTCCACGTCGGCGAGCTCGCGACGATCCTCCCTGGCGTGATGGAGGCGGGCGAGTCGATCAACCCGCGCTACGTCAAACCTGGGATGCTGTTCCCGTGGCCGATCGGCGGCGGCGGCGTGCAGCTCAACAGCATCGTGTTCTACGCGGGCGCGGTGACCTTCAGCGATTCGGTCACCCAGTTCGGCCTGACCGCGGGCTCGAGCAGCGTCCAGTACATCACCGCCTGGGACCAGGCCGGGGTCATGATCGGCCAGGTCAAGTGGGAGCCCGGCGAGGACGAGGAGGCCTCGGCGGCCTTCGTCGGCATCGACACCATGGGCACGCCGATCGGCATGCTGACCTACGGCAACGACGACGTGTGGGGCGGCGAGACCTACGACGTGGTCGGTGATGGCAGCAGCTCCGACAGCTGGATCTGGGGCACTGGGCAGCCCTGCGCGACCGAGGCCGACTGCTTCGACGACATGGGCCCGTGCAACGTCCACATGTGCAGCGACGGCGCGTGCAGCTACCCGGCGACGACCGAGCCCTGCGACGACAACAACGCGTGCACCGAGGCCGACACCTGCAGCGAGGGGCTGTGTAGCGGGACCGAGGTCAACTGCAGCGACGGCCTCGTGTGCACCTTCGACACCTGCGACCCCGCTCGCGGCTGCTCGAACGATGCGATCGAGGGCTGCTGCCTCGGCGACGAAGACTGCCCCGAGGGCTGGATGTGCATCGTCAGCTCCAACACCTGCGTCGAGGGTCCGCCGCCACCTCCGCCTCCGCCCCCAGACGAGACCGATGACGGCGACGAGAGCGAGTCCGACAGCGGCGGCGAGACCGGGCCCGCGGTCGACGAGGACGGCGGCGGCGGCTGTGGCTGCACGAGCGAGGAGCGCGGGAGCGGGGCGCTGCTCGGGTTGCTCGCCCTGGTCGTGCTCGGCAGCACCCGCCGTCGGCGCGACGACGCCGCGGATTGAGCGCGAGGCGGGGAGCTCACTGCCCCATGTCGACCCACAGCTTGGCGGTCTTGAGGCACGCGCTCGCGGCGAGCATGGGAGGCGACTCCTGACCCCGTCACGCCGCCGATCTGAGTGGGTCGTGATCGTGATGATCGAGCTCAGCCCGGCAGCTCCAGGCGCTCGAAGGCCGCGCGGCCATGGGCGGCGCACAGCCTGGCCAGGCGCCGGGCGTGCTCGGGGCCGACCATGTCCCAGTCGAAGCGCCAGGTCCAGCAGCCGGTCTGACCTGGCACGTTCATCCGCTGCGAGCCGTCGAGTCCGAGCACGTCCTGGAACTGGTAGATCGCGAGCTGGGCGACGGAGGCCGCGGCCGCGCGGATCATCGCCCAGTGTGGCTCGTGCTCGTTGGCGCCCAGGTAGATCTGCGCGAACGCCCGCTCCCTCGCGGGCGCGCTGTCGAACCATCCGCGGACCGTGTTGTTGTCGTGGGTCGCGGGGTAGACCACGCAATTGGCCGAATAGTTGTGGGGCAAGAAGGGGTGGTTGGCGTCGCCCGAGAACGCAAACTGCAGCACCTTCATGCCCGGGAGCTCGAAGCGATCGCGCAGCGCCTCGACCTCGTCGGTGATGATGCCCAGATCCTCCGCGATCACCGGGAGCCGGCCGAGCGCGGCCTCGAGCGCGTCAAAGAGCGCGGCGCCCGGGCCCGGCATCCAGCGACCGTCGATCGCGTTGGGGCAGCTCGCCGGGATCTCCCAGTAGCCCGCGAAGCCGCGAAAGTGATCGAAGCGGACGAGATCGGCGAGCTCGAGCTGGCGCCGCGTGCGGGCGATCCACCACGCGTAGCCGTCGGCCTTCATCGCGTCCCAGTTGTAGAGGGGGTTGCCCCAGCGCTGGCCGGTCTCGGAGAAGAAGTCCGGCGGGACACCTGCGACGACGGCCGGGCGGAGCTCGTCGTCGAGGTGGTAGAGCTCCGGCCGGCTCCAGCAGTCGGCGCTGTGGGCCGCGACGAAGATCGGCATGTCCCCGACCAACTTCACGCCGCGCTCGTTCGCGTAGCGCTCGAGCTCGCGCCACTGGCGGTCGAAGCAAAACTGGACGAAGCGCCAGAACTCGAGCTCGTCGTGGTGGTGCTCGCGGGCGGCGTCGAGGGCGGCGGGCTCGCGGCGGGCCAGCTCGGGCGGCCAGTCCGGCCAGGCCACGAAGCCCTCGCCGCCTTGGTGGGCGGCGTCGAGGGCCATGAACAGGGCGTAGTCGTCGAGCCACGCGCGCTTGCTCTCGACGTAGCTCGCGTACGCGGCGTGGTCTTCGGCGGTGGCGTTGGTGAAGAAAGACCGGGCGGCCTCGCGGAGCTTGGCCATGCGCCAGGGGATCACGCGGCCAAAGTCGACCCAGCGCTTGTCGAACCCGGCGAGCTCGTCGGGGTTGGGCGGGCGCAGCCACCCGGCTGCGATGAGCGGCTCGAGGGCGACCATCAAGGGGCTGCCCGCGAAGGCCGACACGCTCGCGTAGGGCGAGTTGCCGGGGCCGATCGGGCACAGCGGCAGGACCTGCCACAGGCCCTGCCCGGCGCTGACGAGCCAGTCGACGAAGTGGTAGGCGGAGGGGCCGAGGTCGCCGATCCCGTGGGGGCCGGGGAGTGAGGTCGGGTGAAGCAGGATGCCGCTCGTGCGCTCGGTGATCATGGTGAGGACTCGGCCGAGCGTACACGCTGAGGCTGCAAATTTCGTGGTCTGAGGCCACGGGTGTCGACGTCGAAGCTAGCAGCCCGGGGTGCTAGCACCCCGGGCTGCTAGCGATCGGTCGCCGAGCTTCGTCGCGCGAAAGCCTTGCCGGTGCGCGAGCCCGGGCGGTCAAAACGCTGCGCTCGCAACCGGGGCGAGCGCCCCGCATGCTGGGTCGACTCAGCCAGGAGAACGACCGTGGATTTTGAAGCCATCGCCAGCCAAATTGCCCAGACCGTCCAACAAGAGGCCAACATCAACGCGATCTTCGGCGAGCCGAAGAAGCTCGACGAGCACACGATCATGCCGGTCGCCCGGATCAAGATCACCTTTGGCGCCGGCGGGGCCGAGCGCCCCGGAGTGATGGCGCCCGCCGTCAAGGTCAAGAAGGAGACGAACGGCAACGGAGCGCCGACCTCGAGCAAGCTCGGCGCCGTCGGCGGTGGAGGTGGGCTCGAGATCGAGGTCTTGCCGCTGGGCTTCGTCCGCGACGGCACGGAAGGGGCCGAGTTCGTGACGATCGATCCCACGCCGGACAACTTGCTGGGCAAGGTCGAGCACCTGATCCGTGGCATCCGCGGACCGGGGCCCAAGATCGCCGAGCACAGCGCGTAGGACGCGCTGTCTGCCCGCGCTTGCCAGTATTTGCCGGCATTTGCCGGTATTTGCCAGCCGGGGCCCACTCACGTAACAGTGATCCGGGGCTTGCCCTTCGGCGACGACGAAGGACATGCTCGAAGCCTTGGAGAACCTGTCATGACTACGCTACCCCGCTTCGTCACCTGCGCGGCCCTGACCCTGACCGCGGCGCTCATTGGGTGCTCGGGCAGCTCCGACGACTCGAGCACCACCGACCTCGCCGAAGCCGGGACGGCCGAGACCGACGGCGGGGGCGAGAGCGGTGAGAGCGGCGGGACCGAGGACGGGGGCGAAACGGACCCCGACTGCCCCTCGGGCGAGTTCGACTGTCCGTGTGATGACGGCATGTGCGCGGCGGGTCTGCACTGCGGCAACGACGGTCTGTGCGCCCTCGGAAGCGGCGACGGCGACGGCGATCCCACGACCGGCGGCGACACGACGACAGGCTCGACCGACGAGGGCGGCACAACCGGCACCCCGGGCGCGGGCGGGCCTTACGACCCCGAGGAGTGCGAGGCCCCGTCCAAGATCCTCAGCGTCCAGGGGGTCGACGGGGAGTTTTGCGCGACGCCCTGCGTCGCCGAGAGCGAGGACGAGGACTGCCCCGGGGGCCCGTCGGGGACGACGGCCTCGTGCGCGATCGCCAGCTCCGGGGGGGATCCCGACTTTTGCACGCTGATCTGCATGTCGGGCTCCGAGGGCTGCCCCGAGGGCTCGACCTGCAAGGACATCCCGAACCAGCCTGGCTTCGGGCTGTGCACCTTTCCGTAGGTCCGGGGGGCAGCTGGGGGGAGTTCAGATCCCGCGACCTTCGACCTGAACCTGGGTCCGGAAGGTGTTGGTCAGCTCTCAGTTGTTGGGTGTCGAAGTCATGGCCGAGCCCGAGGGCCGGGCGAGGATCGCCACGGCCTGGGCAGCGAGCGAGCGCGAGCTCGTGCACGCGATCGGCTCGAGCGCGCCAGGCTGGGCGCTGTCGAGGACGACGACCCAGGGCCCGGGCGGCAGCGCAAACAACACCACTTCGAGCTCGGGGTTGAACAGCACGAGGACCGCGTCGTCGCCCTCCCCGAGCATCATCGCGAGGCTGCGCCGCCTCGGGTCATGCCAGTCGTCGACGGTCATGCACGCGCCGTCGGACCGTCGCCAGCGGACCGGCAGCCGATCGGGCGCGCCGCCAGGATCGGGCGCGCGCAGCCAGCTGTCCCGCCGCAGCAGCTCATGCTCGGCGCGGACCGAGATCAGCCGACGCACGAAGGCGAGCAGCTCCAGATCCGCGCCCGCCCAGTCGACCCAGCTCAGCGCGTTGTCCTGACAGTAGGCGTTGTTGTTGCCGGCCTGGCTGTCGCCGAGCTCGTCGCCCGCGCGGAGCATCGGCGTGCCCCGAGACACGAACAAGGTCGCGAGCAGCGCCCGGGCCAGGCGGCGACGTTGGTCGAGGAGCTGGGGGTCTTCGCTCGGGCCCTCGACCCCGCAGTTGCAGCTGATCTCGTGGCCGTGACCGTCGCGGTTGTCCTCGCCGTTCTCGTGGTTGTGCTTGCGCGCGTAGCTGAGCAGATCGGCGAGGGTGAAGCCGTCGTGGGCGGCGATGAAGTTGACCGACGCGCTCGGCAGCCGGCCACCGTGGTCGAAGCGATCGCTCGAGCCCGCGACCCGGCGGGCGAGCTCGCCGCGACCGAGGTCACGCCGGAGCCACAGCCGGCGCACGCCGTCGCGGAAGCGGTCGTTCCACTCGAGGAAGCGCCCGGGGAAGCGACCGAGGGCGTAGCCGTCGGGGCCGAGGTCCCAGGGCTCGGCGATCAGCTTGGCGCGGGCGAGGACGGGATCGTGCTCGAGCGCGGTGAAGAAAGGCGAGCGCGGATCGAAGCCGCCGGGGCCGCTCCGTCCGACGATCGGCGCGAGGTCGAAGCGGAAGCCGTCGACGCCCATGTCCTTCACCCAGTAGCGCAGCGAGTCGAGGACCAGCCGGATCACCGCGGGCTGACCGAAGTCCAGGGTGTTGCCGCAGCCGGTCCAGTTGAGCTGCTTCGCGCGGTCCTCGGGGTCGAGGCGGTAGTAGAGCGCGTTGTCGAGCCCGCGAAAGCTCGAGGTCGGGCCGCGCTCGTCGCCCTCGGCGGTGTGGTTGAACACGACGTCGAGCACGACCTCGAGGCCGGCCTCGTGGACCGCGGCGACCATCGCCCGAAACTCGGCCCGGGTCGCGCTCGGGTCATTCGGGTTGCTCGACAAGCGCGGGTCGGGGCAGAAGAAGCCGAGGGTGTTGTAGCCCCAGTAGTTGGTCAGCCCGAGCGGGTCGAGGTGCAGCTCGGGTACGCAGTAGTGAACCGGCAGCAGCGAGAGCGTCGTGACCCCGAGGCCGCGGAGGTGATCGAGGCACGCGCGGTGGCCGAGGCCCGCGTAGGTGCCCCGCAGCGGCTCGGGGACCTCGGGGTGCTGCTTGGTCAGGCCCTTGACGTGGAGCTCGTAGAGGATCGTCTCGGCGATCGGCACGCGAAGCTCGGCGGCGGAGTTTGGGCGTTGTTCGAGCGGCGCCGCGACCCGGGCCTTGAGCATGGCCGCCGCGTTGTCGCGGGGGTCGGGCTCGGTGTCGGGCTGCCCGCGGCGATACCCGAAGTGGACCTCGCGCCACTCGAAGCGACCGACGATCTCGCGCGCGTAGGGATCGAGCAGCAGCTTGTGGGGGTTGAAGCGATGGCCCTCGCGCGGGGCGTAGGGGCCGTGGGCGCGAAAGCCATAGACCAGGCCCGGGCCGGCGCCGGGCAGGAAACCATGGTGCACGTCGCCGCTGCGAGCTGGGAGCGGCATGCGACGCTCGTGGCCGCCCGCGTCGAAGGTGCACAGCTCGACTCGGGTCGCGTGCCTGGACACGATCGCAAAGTTGACCCCGCCGTCGCGGACCGTCGCGCCGAGCGGGTCGGGCTGCCCAGCTTCGAGCTCGCGGGCCATGGGCATCAGCTCAGCGGTCCGCGCCACTGGGCGAGGATCTTGCGCGCGAGGTCCTCGGCCTCGTCGGGGGTGGACGCCTGCTCCGCGGGGATGCGGCCGTCGAGGATCAACATGGCCAGTCCGTGGGGCAAGGACCAGGACGCGACGGCGGCGAGCTCCTGGGCCTGCTCGCTGTCCTCGCCGACCACGGCGGCGGCGGCCTCCATGAGCAGCTCGAAGGCCCGCCCGGTGTGGTCTTGCGACTCGGGCTCGGGCTCGGGCTCGGACTCGGGCTCGGGCTCCTCAATCTCGGCGGTGAACATCACCCGGAACAGCACGGGGTTGTCGACGGCGAAGCGCACGTAGGCGACGCCATAGGCGTCGAGGCGATCGCGGGGATCCTCGACGCCGCGCATGGCCGCGACGCCCGTGCGCGTCAGCAGCTCGAAGCCTCGCCTGGCGATCGCGAGCAGGAGCGCATCCTTGTCGGCGAAGTGTCGGTAGGGGGCGGCATGAGAGACCCCTGCGCGACGGGCGCACTCGCGCAAGCTCAGGCCGTGGAGGCCGCGTTCGGCGATCAGCTCGACGGCCGCATCGAGCAGCGACGCGCGCAGATCTCCGTGGTGATAGCTCTTTCGAGATCGGGCGCTCCGTGCCACGCAGCTAGTTTGCCGGGACATGTTGACGACGGCAACATCTTGATTTATGTAGACGATGTCAACAATGATGACGGCGGCAACATTTCCGCTCGCCAAACCAGCCTCGAGGACGAACCATGACCATCCATCACGACCGACTCACCGTGTCCCGCGACGAGGGCTTCGTCGTCTTTCTCATCGGCGCCCGCATCAACAAGTGGTGGCTGATCCCCGTGGTCTGGGCGGTGTCAGCTGCGATGGGGCGCATGATGCGAGAGCTCACCGCCGACCCCGACTCGGGGCTCTTGTCGCACGAGTCCTACACCGGCCGGACCACGCTGATGATCCAGTACTGGCGCTCGCACGCGGACTTGCATCGCTACGCCCGCGACAAGGAGCGCGAGCACGCCCCGGCCTGGCGCGAGTGGATCCGCGAGTGGGGCCGCGGCGCGCTCGGTATCTGGCACGAGACCTACGTGGTCGAGCCGGGCAGCTACGAGTGCTTCTACCACCACATGCCCGCGTTCGGGCTCGGCAAGGTCGGGCCGCTGGTGCCCGCGACTGGCGAGCTCAAGACCGCGGCTGGGCGACTGGCGGCCGGCGAGGCCAGGCGGGCGACGCAGCGAGCGGCGTGAGCCGGTGTCCGTCTGCTCGTGTGGCACACTCGCAGACATGCGCCATCTCGGGCTTGCCCTCGTGCTCGTCGCCGCCGCGGTGGCGTGCGAGCCGTCCAAACCGTCGACACCGCCAGAGCCGACGCCCGTCGCCGAGCCCGAGGCCGATGCAGAGATCGAGGCCGAGGCGGAACCCGAGGCCGAGGCCGAGGCGGAACCCGAGCCTGAGGCGGAACCCGAGGCCGAGGCCGAGGCCGAGGTCACGCAGATCGACGAGGCCGTGTTCTCCAAGGATGGCTTCGAGGCTCGAGATTTTCACTGCAGCTTCGACTGGCCGACCCGTCACGCGGCGCGCTACATCGCCGCGGGGCTGGCCGACGAAGACGCTGCGCTCGACGCGTGCGCGCCCGAGGGCGCCGCCGTCGAGGTCGAGTGGAGCTACGCGGGGGGGCCAACGCAGAACATCTCCGTTTCGGCGGAGAGCTCGAAGATCGCAAACTGCGTGACCACGGCGATGACGAAGGTCCGCGCGGGGGTCGAGGGCGACTGCAGCGCGATCCTGCTGATCGGTGATCCTGCCCGCGCTGCCGCGGCCTACGAGGCGCGATAGCCCGATCGGCGATCACGGCACGATGTTGTAGTTCGGAGCTGAGATCCCGATGCTCGAAGGCATCGTGTCCTCAACCACCGAACCGAAGTAAAACCAGACCCGGCCGACGTCAAAGGGGGTGTCGGTCTCCATCTCGATGTCCCACGCGGCGCTGTCGGTCGAGCTCTCGAAGTAGACCACGCCGCCCTGCTCGCGGATCTGCCAGTAGCGGGGCCCGGAGCCGTAGGTGGAGGTCTCCGAGAAGACCACCGAGTCGCCGACGACGACCTGAGCGTAGAAGACATCGTCACCGTCGAATCCATACTCGATCGTGTCACCGTTGGCGTTGGTCACGGCCATGAAGAAACGAAGCGGGGGATGAAAATTGGTGATCGCGGGGACGTCGAGGAGCACGCTATCGTCGCGCAGAGAGTAGAAGTCGAGGGTTTGGAGCGTGCACGAGCACGCCTGCGACCCGCTCAAGGTGTAGGCCATCGCGCCGTTCGACTCCTCGACCGAGCAGCCGGCGCTGCACGATGGCGCCGACCACCTCGGATCGATGACCCCATCCTCGAAGTCGTCGACGAAGGAGTCGAAGGGCGGCCCATCGCGGGCTGCGTCGCCAAGGTCAGGCAGGGGCGCGCCGGACTCGTCCGACTCGGTGTCGGAGGAGTCGGAGGAATCGGACGAGTCGGTGTCGGACTCGGAGTCGGAGTCGGTGTCGGTGCCGGACTCGGTGCTGGACGCGGCGCCGCCGGTCTCCGACGCGCCATCTTCGTCTTCGTCCGCGAATCGGGGGTTCAGAGCAATGCACGACCCGAAGGCGCAAAGCGCCACCATCTTCGCGAAGGAGACCCGGGCGGCGATCACACCGCCCAGGATACCGCACGCGGCGCACGCGGCACGGAGCGGTGGCGGCGCCGAGCGACGCGGACGCGCTGAGCTCAGGACGGCTCGAGGATGATCGTGGCCAGCGGCGGCAGCGTGAGCACGATCGAGCGCGCGTGGCCGTGGGTGGGGATCGCTTCGCTGACGAGCTCGCCCGGTCCGTTGCCGATCCCGCTGCCCCCGTAGCGCGAGTCGTCGCTGTTGAGGCGCTCGATCCACGCGCTCGAGCCCGGGACCCCGACCCGGTAGTCATGGCGGGGCACGGGCGTGAAGTTGCAGGCCACGAGCACGCTCGCGCCCGCGCTGTCCTTGCGCAGGAAGACCAGGACCGACTGATCGTAGTCGTCGCTGACGACCCACTCGAAGCCCTCGGCGGCGCAGTCGAGCTCGTGGAGGGCCGGGCGCGAGCAGTACAGGCGGTTGAGATCGCGGATCAGCAGCTGGACGCCGCGGTGCTCGGCGCCCTCGCTGTCGGACTCGAGCAGGTCCCAGTCGAGGCCACGATCATGGTTCCACTCCCGGCGCTGGCCGAGCTCGCCGCCCATGAACAGCAGCTTCTTGCCGGGGTGGGCCCACATGAACCCAAAGTAGGCGCGCAAGTTGGCGAACTGCTGCCAGCGATCCCCGGGCATCTTGCCGAGCAGCGAGCCCTTGCCGTGGACGACCTCGTCGTGGGACAGCGGGAGCACGAAGCGCTCGTCGAAGGCGTAGACGATGCTGAACATCAGCTGATCGTGGTGGTGCTTGCGATGGATCGGGTCCTGGCGCATGTACGCGAGGCTGTCGTGCATCCAGCCGAGGTTCCACTTGTAGTCGAAGCCGAGGCCGCCGTCGGTCGACGGGCGGGTGACCCCGGGCCACGCGGTCGACTCTTCGGCCATGGTCACGGCCCCGGGCGCCTCGGCGTGGATCAGCTGGTTGACTCGTCGCAGCAGCGCGATCGCCTCGAGGTTCTCGCGCCCGCCGTGGACGTTGGGCAGCCACTGGCCCTCGGCCCGGGAGTAGTCGCGGTAGAGCATCGAGGCGACGGCGTCGACGCGGAGGCCATCGACGCCCCAGCGCTCGATCCAGTACAGCGCGCTGGCGACCAAAAAGTCGCAGACCTCGGCCCGGCCGAAGTTGAAGATCAGCGTGTTCCAGTCCTGGTGGAAGCCCTCGCGGGGGTCGGCGTACTCGTAGAGCGGGCCGCCGTCGAACGAGGCGAGGCCAAAGTCGTCGGCGGGGAAGTGGGCGGGGACCCAGTCCAAGATCACCCCGAGCCCGCGGGCGTGGCAGGCCGCGACGAGGCGCGCGAGCCCGGCGGGGTCGCCAAAGCGGCGGGTCGGCGCGAACATCCCGGTGACCTGGTAGCCCCACGAGCCGTCGAAGGGGTGCTCGGCGATCGGCAGGAGCTCGACGTGGGTGAAGCCGAGCTCGGCGGCGTAGGCCGGGAGCTGCTCGGCGAGCTCGTCCCAGCTGAGGAAGCGATTGTCGGGTCCGCGCCGCCACGAGCCGAGGTGGACCTCGTAGATCGAGACCGGCGCGCTCGGGGCGGTGCGGCGGCGGCGCTGTCTCGTATACACATTT
>NZ_PVNK01000086.1 GCF_002994615.1 Enhygromyxa salina
CGGAATGTTCGCCGAGGGCGCGAAGCCAAAACGCCGCTGTACCGGGCGTACTGCAAGTTTTGGCGACAAAGCCATCGGCGAAGAGGCCAAGCGAGGCGGCGCGAGGCATTGCACCCCGGGCTGCTAGCCCAGCCAGCCGAGGGGATCGTCGGGCCCGTCGCCACCTTGGAGGGTGTGGCGGGTCTGCGAAGCGATCGCCGCGCGGGCGTCCTGCTCGAGCTCGGGCGGCACCCGGAGCTTGTGGCGGGCGCCCTCGAGCAGGATGCCCCCCGTCAACAGATCCCGGCCGACGCGCCTGACGTTGCGAAACGCGAGGCGGTCGAGGCGGCCGCGGTGATCGCGAACGACGAGCGAGCTGTCGGTGACCAGGACCGCCCGAAGGCTAAGCCACTGGCGCGCGGCGAGCAGCGCGGCCGGGGCCAGGGCGGGGACCAGCGGCTTCCACATGTCGGCCAGCGGCTGATCCCACAGCTCGGGCGCGAGCAAGGTTGCGAGCCCGAGCATCAGCACGCCGACGATCGCCACCCACACGATCGGCCGGCGATCGATGTGGTCCTTGTGGCCCCACCAGATCACCGGCTCACCGACACGCAGCTCTCGGGCGAGCTCGAGGGGCACGGTCCCCGGAGACGGCGGCGCGCCCGGGGCCAGGCGACGCCCGCGGCTCGTGCTCGGCCCGCCCCCTGCGCCCTGCCCTTCGGCCCCGACCCGATCCCGATCCTCGGGCGCCGGGAGCAGCTGCAGCTGGCCGCGCCGCGGGGTCATGAGCCCCCCTGCGCGTGGCCGAGGTCAGACGCGCGCACGCCCGCGCTGCGCAGCATGTGATCGCACAGCACCAGCGCAGCCATGGCCTCGACGATCGGCACCGCGCGGGGCAGCACGCAGGGATCGTGGCGACCCTTGCGAGGGCTGAACTCGACCGACTTGCCGCTGCGGGTGACCGTCTCTTGCGGCCGGAAGATCGTCGCGACGGGCTTGAACGCGACGGCCAGGCGGATCGCCTCGCCGTTGCTGATCCCACCTTGGACGCCGCCGCTGTGGTTGGTGCGGGTGCGGACCCGGCCATCGGCCATGTAGAAGGGGTCGTTGTGGGTCGAGCCTCGCATGCGCGTCGCCGCGAAGCCCTCGCCGATCTCGAACCCGCGGCTGGCCGGGAGGCTCATCATCGCCGCGGCGAGCTCGGCGCTGAGCTTGCCGAACACGGGTTCGCCCCAGCCCGCAGGGACGTTACGGATCACGCAGCGGACCACACCGCCGAGCGTGTCGCCCTGCTTGCGAGCCTCACGGATCGCGGCCTCCATCCGCGCGGCGAGCTCGGGGTCGGGGCAGCGGACCGGGCTCTGATCGACGGTCGCCCGATCGATCGTGTGCTCGTCGACGGACGGACGCTCGAGCTCGGCGACGCGATCGACCCAGGCGACAATCTCAACCCCGGGCTCGCTCCCCCTGCCCGCCTGCGCCAGCAGATCTTCAGCCAGCGCCCCCGCGGCCACGCGGGCGACGGTCTCGCGCGCCGACGCCCGCCCACCCCCAGCGACGGCGCGGAGGCCGAAGCGCGCGTCGTAGGTGTAGTCGGCGTGCGAGGGCCGGTAGATCTGGGCGATGTCGGCGTAGTGACCGGACTTGTGGTCCTTGTTGCGGACCAGCATCGCGATCGGCGTGCCGAGGGTCAGCTGCGACTCGGGGTCGACGCCCGCGAGCAGCTCGAAGGCGTCGGCCTCGTCGCGCGCGGTCGTCAGCGCGCTCTGACCGGGCCGGCGCCGCGCGAGCTGGGCACGGATCCGCTCGTGGGGGAAAGGGTGGCCGGCGGGGCACCCGTCGATCACGACGCCGAGCCCGCCGCCGTGCGACTCCCCGAAGGTCGTGACGCGAAAGCGCTCACCGAAGGAGTTGCCGGGCATCGGGTCGCAGCTTAGCAGTGTTCAGCTGCGCTCTTGCTGCCCGGCACAGCCGGCGCAGATCCCCCGTCGCAGATCAGGCGCGAACAGGAGCAAACGCAAGTTCGTGGCCTGACTGTCGCCCAAAACGGCGGTCACGGCCAGCTGGGCTCGTCGTTCTGATCGGCGTCGCAGACCTCACGCTCGACACCGCAGTCACCGTACAGGCCCGCGCGCGCGGCCAACAGGCAGCTGCCGCACTCGTAGGGCGAGAGCACGCACAGCTCGTCGCACGCTCGATCGGCGCAGGAGTAGAGCGTACCGAGCAGCCGCATCGTCTGCGGGTCGGTCCGCGTGAAGCACTCGCCCGTGCACGGCGAGTCCGGCTCGCCACCGCACTCGATCACGCAGGCCTCGAGCTGCGCGCAGGTGTCGAGCTTGATATCGCCCGGGTTGACGCACCAGCACGCGTGGCGGAAGTCCTCCGTCGGCGTGCACGTGAAGTTGTAGAGGCTGCCCTCGGCACACCACGAGGCGCAGGGGTAGGTCACCATCTCGCCGGTCTCGTAGTCGCAGGCGTGGAGCGTGTCCTGATCCGAGCAGTACTCGTCGAGCACGTCGCAGGGCTCCCCCTCGGTCTCCCCGACGGCCATGTCACCGATGTCACCACCGTAGGAGTCGGTGCCATCCCCGGACTCGTCGTCGCCTGCCTCGGGCACGCTCTCGAGCTCACGGAAGAAGTCGCAAGCTGGGACCGCCAACAAGGTGACGGCGAGCACAGTCAAGGCCTGAAATGTCGAGCGCACGGCGCAGTAGGGCACCCACGTGGGTCGTGGGCAAATAAATGACCAATCTGAGACCAAAGGTCCCGTGGTCGCGCGCCGCGCTCCGTGGTACCGCAAAAGACAGTGAGGCGAACACGCGACTTCGACGGTCTCCCGACCATGGACGCCAACGACGGCTTCGAGCGTCGACCCGACAGCCAGCGCGGTCGCGGCTTTCGTGCGCGCTTCGCCGCCTTCGTCCTGCGCCTCGGCGGCTGGACGATCGGTGGCGCGCCGCCGAAGCTCAACAAGTACGTGATCATCGCCGCCCCGCACACGACCTGGTGGGACGGCTTTTGGATGCTCGCCTTCGCCTGGTGGTGGGGCATCGACCTCGCGTGGATGGGCAAGGCCTCGCTGGTCAACGGCCCGCTCGGCTGGATCCCGCGCCGCTTCGGCGTGATCCCGGTCGATCGCAGCGCGCCCCAGGGCCTCGTCGCCCAGATCGTCGGTCAGTTCGCGTCCCGTGAGTCCCTGCTCCTGGCGATTCCGCCCGAGGGCACCCGGAGCAAGCGTGACTACTGGAAGTCCGGCTTCTACCAGATCGCGCGGGGCTCCGAGCTGCCGATCTGCATGAGCTACCTCGACTACGCCAACCGCGAGGCTGGCTTCGGGCCGCTGTGGGAGCCCGGCGAGGACATCGTCGCCGACATGGACCGGGTCCGGCGCTTCTACAAGACCGAGTGGGCCCGCTACCCCGAGCTGTTCACGCCGCCGCGGCTGCGCGAAGAAGAGATGAGCCCCGTCGTGCCGCTGATGCCCAAGGTCGAGCCCGTCGAGCCGCTCCGGGAAGTCGCCCAGGGCTGAGCGCGCCCACGCGGGAGTGGGAGTGGGAGTGGGAGCGCCCCAAGCGGCTGCTCTGCCCACGGACACGACGCTCGAAGACCAGGACGAGGACGGACACCGATGGGTCGGACAATCCCCCCAGAGCGCGTCGCGGCCAGTCGGGGCCGCCACGCCTCGCCCGCGTTCGTCCGCCGCCGCGAGGTCCTGCGCGAGACCGTGGCCGCGTTCGAGCGCGCCGATCCGCCCGACCGCTTTCATCAGCTCGCGCAGGCCAACCTGGCCCGATGGGCGAAGACCGCCTCACCAGCCCCGGCCTCGCCCGTGCAGGTCCTGCCCGGCGACTGGGGTGAGGTCACCGCGTCGCTGACCCAAGCCCACGGGAGCTGCTTCGCGGTCCTCAACATGGCCAACGCCTACGTCCCCGGCGGCGGCTACGTCGAGGGCAGCCCGGCCCAAGAGGAGAACATGTTCCGCCGGACCGACTGCCACTTCGCCGTTGACGGCTCGCAGTTCGACCCGCGGACCGAGCACTACCGGGCGAAGATCACGGCGCTGCTCAACGCCGAAGGCGGCCGCGTGATGCTCGACACCGCGCGACCCCGAGTCTGCGTCCGCGGCCCCGAAGACCGAGCCCGCGGTGATCTCGGCTACGCCTGGCTGGCCCCGGACGAGGTCTTCCCCTTCTACGAGCTGCGCGCGGCGGCCCTCGACCTCCGCGACGGGAGCCCCTTCGACCCCGAGCGCGCGGCCGCGCGAATTCACGCACAGCTCGACACCCTGATCGACGCGGGCGTCCGCCATGCGGTCCTGAGCGCGTTTGGCTGCGGGGCCTTTCGCAACCCGGCAGACCAGGTCGCAGGCCTCTATGGTGACGCGCTGCGCGAGCGCGAGGGCGCCTTCGACTGCCTCGCCTTTGCGATCTTCCACCCGGGCTACGGCCCCGACAATTTCACGCCCTTCGCCGAGGCCCTGACCTGATCAGGGCTCCGAGCGGCGCAGGATCCACAGCTCCGCCTCGTACTTGGCGACCTCCTCGTAGGCGCCGCTGCGCTCGAGCTCGACGACCCAGCCCATGTCCTGGGGCTCGAGATCCTCGAAGTTCACGACGAGCCAGTCGGCCTCGATTCGCTGCTGCACAATGTACAGCTCGGCGCGGTTGCTGAGGTGTGGGGCCGTGCGCTTGGAGGCGCTGACCGAGGCGCTCGGCGGGATCTCGGCCACCGCCGCGCGAAACCACTCGTAGCGCGCGCGCTCGTTCGGGCCGAAGTCCCGGACCGAGTCGCGGGTCAACGCAAAGGGCGCGACGTCGAGGAGGGCGCCGGTCGCGAGGCTGGCCAGGACCAGGCAGGCGCCGAGGTAGCTGAGCACCGCGGCGCGAGCCCGGCCGGGGGTCTCGCCGCGCTCGACCAGCCAGCCCCGGACCCGCGCCACCCCCTCGGGCGTCGCCGCGAACAGAGCCGGATAGAGCGCCGTCGAGTAGTGAAACAGCGGGTAGTAGATGCTCTTGTAGCTGGCCAGGAACATGAACGCCGCGCCGTAGACCGCGAGCAGCAGACGCCGCCCCCCGGCGAGGGGCAAGAGCCCGAGCGGGACGAGGAAGGCCAGCGCCGCCATGATCTTGGCGGTCGACAACACGTGGCCCAGGACGAAGCCCGGGTTCATGATCAGGGTCGCGATGCCGTCGCGCGCGCCCCCGCCTTCGGGGATCAGCCGGCGGTAGCGATTGGTGTACGAGTAGTGGTCGCCCGTGTCGCGCATCAGCAGATCGGGGTCGGGCATGACCGCGAACTTGACGAACGCGAGGTAGGCGAGCGCCAGCCCCAGCGTCAGGCCGCCGCGACGACGGTGGTCCGTGCCCAGCAGCGCGTAGACGCCGATCCCGGCCACGAACAGCGAGGCGTCCTCGCGCACGAGCAGGGCCAAGCCAAAGGCGATCCAGTAGCCGACCGGTCGATCCTCGTCGAGGCACCAGATCATCCACAGCCCGGGCGCGGCGAGCAGCGCGAGCGAGTGAAACTCGAACAACACGATGCCGTGCACCGAGGGGTAGAGCGCGAAGCCGAGGCCGAGGATCGTCGCCGCGAGTCGATCCTCGAGCCGCCGCCAGGCGATCAGGTAGGCCGGGATGACGCCCGAGAGCACCCACAGCGCCTGGATCACGATCAGGGTCTCGGCCCGGGGCGCGAGCGCGTAGATCAGCGCGATCGGGGCGAGGATCGGATCGAAGTGCGCCGACGTGTGGACCCCGCTCTTGATCAGCGTGCACGCGAGGAAGTCCCCGTGGGCCGTGTTCCACACGATGTTGTCGTAGATGCCCAGATCGAACGCCCGGGTCGCAAAGCCGTGGTGGCGCCACAGGGCCAGGCGCAGCAGCAACATCGCGATCACCCCGACCCCGACGACCAGGGCCGCGATCGGCCAGCGGGGGCCCCCGAACACCCGCCGCAGCTTGGCCAGCGCCGCCTCCGGGAGCGGCGGCCAGCGCCGCACGCTGACCGCGACGAGCAGCGCGCCAAGGAGCACCAGCGTCGGCCGCGTGGCGCTGAGGAAGCCGCCAGGCTCATGGACCAGCGCCAGGACGAGGGGCCCGAGCAGCAGCAGGCGGGTCCGCAGCACGGCCTCGAGCCAGGCCTCGCGGCGCGTCGGGCAGCCCTGCTCGCGGCCAATTCGAGGCGCGAGCCAGGCCCACAGACCGAGCACCAGCAGCGAGCCCGCGACCATGTGCAGGAGCGCCACGGGTTCGAGCTCGGCGTTGTCCCGCAGCAGCGCCGGAGTGTCGCGGTGGCCCAGCGCGTAGCTCGTCCAGCCCGGCGCGGCGGCGACGAAGGGCGCCCACGCCCACGAAGCGAAGCGCGCGAGCCAGGTCGTGTCGACCTCGTCGGCCGCCCCGCGGCGATCGCCCTGCGCCATCTCGGGCACGGTGTCACGCGTCTGCGAGCGAGGTCAATACGGCGCCCAGAAGCGCCACCGTGCTATCTTGGCCAACCGTGGCGCCATCGGACATCGACGGCCAACCGTCGGCGTTGGTCCCGACCCCCGACTCGACCCAGCTCGCCCCCCTCGGGCTGCCGCCGCTGCCCGACAAGGCCGCCCGACAGACCCGAAACGCCCTGATCACCGTCGGCCTCGTCAGCCTGTTGGTTGCGACCTACGCCGTCGGGATCGCCGTCGGCGTCCCGATGCTCGAGTACGTGCTCGGAGCCGGCGGCGTGGTCATCGCCGTTCGCGAGCGTCGCAAGGTCGAGCACGGCCTGCGCGTCTACGAGCGCGCGCGAGCGGACATGCGCAGCGGGCAGATCGAAGCCGCGACCGCGGCCGTCGACGAGGTCCTGGCCCACGCGGGCTCGAACCTGCGCTACGCCGCGGTCTACGTGCGCCTGGCCCTCCTGCGCGGGGTCCTCGCGCTGCGCCTCGGCCAGGTTCGAGAGGCGCGCGCCCGGCTGTTGGCGGTCGAGGCCACGGGCTGGCTGGGGAGCTTCAGGATCTCCCGCCAGGCCACCGGCGAGGGCTACGCCAGCTTGTCGATCTGCGGGTCCGTGCTCGGCGACGTCGACGAGGCCCGCGCGTGGCTAGAGCGCGGCCGCGAGGTGCTCGACCCGACGCGCGAGCACGCGATCGTCCCCCACGCAGACGACGCGATCGACAGCTCGAGCGTGAGCCTCGAGCTCGCCGAGGCCACGCTCCTGGCCCGGCAAGACGACCACCAGCGGCTGTTCGCGCTGCTCCAAAGTCTCCGCCACAACGACAGTGACAGTGACCTGCTCGGTCGCGCCCTGCACCTGCTGCAGGCCTACGCGCTCCACCGCCTGTCTGAGGGTGAGAACGAGTACCGCGGGGTGTTCTCGAGCATGCCGATCGAGCCGCTGCTCGCCAAGCTCCACCCCGGCGAGCTCGACTTCATGGCCGTGCACTGGCCCGAGCTGCGGGCGTTCATGCACGCCCGGGGCGTGTCGGCGAGACCGTGACTGTCAGCCGCGCGGGTTGGGCCCCAGCGCCTGACGGTCCGCGAGCCCCCAGCAGTAGACCTTGCCCCCGGACACGACGCAGGTGTGGCGAGTCCCCGCCGCGACGTCGACCACGCCGCGGACGCCAGCGACCTTGGAGGGCGTCGGCCTCGGGCGCCGGCTCGCGTCGATCTGCCCCTCGCTGTTGTCGCCCCAGCAGCGGAGGTCGGCGTCGGAGAACAGCGCGCAAGTGTGTTGGTCGCCGGCCACCAGCTTTGTCCACCCGCTCACCCCGCCCACGAGCTTGGCCGTGCGCACGCGCTCGGTCCCGGGCCCGAGTCCCAGCTGCCCCTCGCGGCCGTCGCCCCAACACGCGAGCCCCCCGCTGCGCCTGCGCGCGCAGGTGTGCCGCCCCCCCGCGACGAGCCACTCGGCGTCGCTGAGGCCGAGGACGGGCCGCGCCGCGAACCTCGAGGCGATGTCCCCGTCGCCGAGCTGCCCCTCGCTGTTGCGCCCCCAACACATCACGCGCCCGCTGGTCTCGGCCACGCAGACATGCCGACCGCCGACCGCGAGCGAGGTGACGGTCGAGATCCCGGTGATCGGCATCGGCCGCGGGAACGCCCGCTCGCCGCCCGTTCCGACCTGGCCGTTCGCGCCCACGCCCCAGCACACCACCTTGCCGCCGCGACGCAGCGCGCACGCGAAGGCCTCGCCGACCCCGACGTCGATCGCGTCGGACAGGCCGGTGACCCCGGTCGGTTTGGTGCTCCACACCCCGACCTTGGCCCCCCGCCCGTCTCCGAGCTGCCCGTCTTGGTTGTTGCCCCAGCACACGACCGAGCCGGACTTGCGCCGGGCGCAGCTGAAGTCCCCGCCGGCCTCGACCTCGACGGCATCGCGCAGCCCCGTGACCGCGACCATCTGCTTGCTGTCGTCGCGCGCCCCGTTGCCGAGCTGTCCGTAGGTGTTGCGCCCCCAGCACATCACGGCGCCCGACTGTCGGCGCGCGCAGCTGTGTTGGTTGCCCGCCGCGACCTCGACGAAGGCGTCGACGCTGGGCGTGGTCGGCCCGCTCTGCGTGGGTGGCTGGGCAGCGGGCGTCGCGGCCGGAGTCTTCGGGGTCTGCGTTGGGGAGCTGCTCCAGTCGCAGCCGAGCGAGAGGCTCAGCGCCACGCCCAACGCAGCACAGATGGCTTGGGCCCGACGAGCTTGCGGTTCGGCGCTTCGCGGCATGGGGAACCGTAGCAGCTTCAGTCGCCGGGCTCGCCGTGGACCGCGAGCCCTCGGCGGCCACACACGCGCTCAACGAGCCCGAGGCGGTCCAGCCCATGCCCACGCCCGAGCTGAGGCCGCTTCGCTCCACTCACGAGGGATCCGGCCGCCGCCGCAGGAGGGTCACGGTGAAGGTCGTGCCCTGCTCGGGTTGGCTGACGAAGTCGATCTCTCCGCCGTGGGCCGCGATGATCTCGCGCACGAGCGGCAGGCCGAAGCCCATGCCCGAAGTCTTGGTCGTGTAAAAGGGCGCAAAGACGTCGACGCCCGCCGGGATCCCCACGCCTTGATCCTCGACCTCGACGCGCACGCGATCGCCATCGGCCCGGGCCCGGAGCCACAGCGTGCCCCCGCCTTGCATCGCGTCGAGGCTGTTCTTGCACAGGCTGAGGAACACCTGCTGGAGCTTGCCGGTGTTGCCGATCACGAAGGGCGACTCGTCGAACTCACACTCGAAGCAGACCTTGCCCTCGGCCGCCCGGTCCGCGAGCGCGTCGCGGACCCCAGACAGGACCGCGCCGAGATCGGTCAGCTCGAGCTGAACCTCGCTGGGGTGCTGGTAGGCGCGGAAGTCCTGGAGCAGCGAATTGAGCCGCTTGATCTCGCTCAGGATCGAGTCGAGCTTGGGCACGAGCGGCCCGGGCTCCGGCTTTTGGGCCCGCCGACGCAGCAGCTGGGCCTGGAGGAAGATCGCGTTGAGAGGGTTGCCGACCTCGTGGGCGAACACCGAGGCCATCATCCCGACGCTCGCGAGGCGCTTTGTCTCGGCGAGGCGACGGCGAAGCTCGAGCCGCTCGCCGATGTCCCGCCCGACGCTGACGATGCCGAGGACGCCGCCGCCGGGGTCACGCACGACGTCGACCGTCCACTCGATCGAACGCAGCTCCCCCGACTTGGTCTGGATCGGCGTGACCACGGCCTCGGACCAGGCTTCGTCGTCGGCGAGCGCGGCCGCGTAGCGCTCGCGCAGGCGCGGGCGCTCATCGCTCGGGACCAGCAGCTCGAGCCAGTCTTCGCCGCGGACCTCGGCGAGCTCGTGGCCGCACAGCGCACGCATCGAGTCGTTGAACAGGACAATCCGGCCGTCTCGGTCCGTGAGCAGCACGATGGTGGTGGCGTTGTGGAGGAGGCGCTCCATGAAGTCGCTCTCGCGCCACGGGGCCCCCAACATCGGGTCGTCGCCGGGCATCCGCGGGACCAAAGCACGCCGCAGGCATGGCGTAAACCCCGGGCGCAGCGACCGCCGGGGCTGGCCTCAGACGCCCTGCCCCTTGTCCAGCCGACCGCGCTCGCGCAGCTGCTTGCACTCGCTGTAGCGCGTGTTGAGCACCGCCGAGCGGTCGCGGAGCAAGAGCGTGAACCGGAACAGCTCCTCACAGACGTCGACGACCCGGTCGCGGAAGGCCGAGGGCTTCATCCGGCCGTCGTCGTCGAACTCCTGCCAGGCCTTGGCCACGGACGACTGATTCGGAATCGTGAACATCCTCATCCAGCGGCCGAGGATGCGCAGCTGGTTGACCGCGTTGAACGACTGCGATCCACCGCTGACCTCGAACACCGCGACGGTCCGGCCCTGGGTCGGGCGCACGGCGCCGTCGGACAGCGGCAGCCAGTCGATCTGGTTCTTGAACGCGGCCGTCATGCTCCCGTGTTGCTCCGGCGTGATCCACACATGGCCCTCGGACCAGAGTGACGCCTGCCGCAGCTCCCGCACCTTGGGGTCGTCGTTGGAGCTTCGGTCGAACACCGGCAGCCCGTGGGGGTCGAACACGCGGACCTCGGCGCCGAAGTGGCTGAGCACCCGCTCGACCTCGAGCGCGAGCTTGCGGCTGAAGCTGACCTCGCGCAGCGAGCCGTAGAGCACCAAGATCCGCGGCGGGTGATCGCTACCTTGGATCCCCAGCGCGTCCAGGGTCGAAGCGACGGTGTGATCGGGGAGGTCGGCGTCGATCGTCTGCACGTCGCGGACCATGGCGAAGGCCCTCGCCCAGATCAAGCTCCTGCCAACACCTTGGTGCCAGACGGTTCCGCAGGCCGCGCAGCGGCCGTGCCTGGCAGAGTCGCTGACGCCTGTGGGGGTCTCGAGGAGCCCCCTTCTAGGGGGCCACGCAAACGACCGCGAAGCTCATCCCAGCCCACCGAGGGAGAGAGCGCAGCGACCGACCGCGCAGCGGCCGTGCGTGGCAGAGTCGCTGACGCCTGTGGGGGTCTCGAGGAGCCCCCTTCTAGGGGGCCACGCAAACGACCGCGAAGCTCATACCAGCCCACCGAGGGAGAGAGCGGAGCGACCGACCGACCGGCCGCGCAGCGGCCGTGCGTGGCAGAGTCGCAAATGCCTGTGGGGGTCTCGAGGAGCCCCCTTCCAGGGGGCCACGCAAACGACCGCGAAGCTCATCCCAGCCCACCGAGGGAGAGAGCGGAGCGACCGACCGGCCGCGCAGCGGCCGTGCGTGGCAGAGTCGCAAATGCCCGCGGGGGTCTAATAATATAATCTCGCCCGATGGCCGCGCGCGCGAAGATCCTCATCGTCTACACCGGTGGCACCGTCGGCATGCGCAAGACCCCGAGCGGCTACCGCCCGGAGCCCGGCTATCTCCAGCAGCTGCTCGAGCAGATCCCTCGCTTCTCCGACGCCGAGCTGCCCGAGTACGTGATCGAGGAGTTCTCGCCGCTGCTCGACAGCTCCGACATGACCCCGGCCCACTGGCTGCGGATCGCCGACATGATCCGCAGCAATTACGCCGCCTACGACGGCTTCTTGGTCCTCCACGGGACCGACACCATGGCCTTCGCCGCCTCGGCCCTGAGCTTCATGCTCGAGGATCTGGCCAAGCCCGTGATCCTCACGGGCTCGCAGGTGCCGCTCGAGCAGACCCGCAACGACGCGCAGCACAACCTCCTGACCTCGCTGCTGATCCTCGGCCGCCACCACGCCCGCCTGTCGGAGGTCATGATCTACTTCGCCGACCGCCTGTTTCGCGGCAACCGGACCAGCAAGGTGTCCGTCGACGCCTTCGCGGCCTTCGACTCGCCGAACTACCCCCCGCTCGGGCGCGTGGGCATCGACATCAAGATCAACTGGGAGCTGACCTTGGCCCCGCGCGCCCGCCAGCCCGACGTCGAGGTGCTCGAGGTCGTCGAGCTCGGCGACGCGACGGTCGGCGCCTTTCGCCTGTTCCCGGGGCTCAAGCCGCGGCTGCTCGAGGCCGTGCTCGCGCCGCCGGTCCAGGGCGTCGTGCTCGAGTGCTTTGGGGCCGGCAACGCGCCGACCGCCGACCCCGAGTTCATGAAGGTGATCGCGGCCGCGACCGCGCGCGGCGTGGTCCTCGTCGCGGTCACCCAGCCGGTCCGCGGCTCGGCCAACCTCTCGCTCTACGCGACCGGCCGGGCGCTGCTCGACGCGGGCGTCGTCAGCGGCTTCGACATGACCGCCGAGGCCGCCCTGGCCAAGCTGTTCTATCTGTTCGAGAAGGGCTTCTCGCCCGAGCGGGTCAAGCGGCTGATGCAGCAGTCGCTGGTCGGCGAGCTGACGGTCCCGGCCAGCCTCGGCGAGCACGACGAGTGGGGCGAGCTCGACGGGATGCCGTGGACGGTCGCCGACCGCGAGGGCTGAGGCTCAGCCCTCGGGCGGGATCGCCACGGTCGCGGCGGTCGTCTCGTAGACCTGGCGGTCGGTCGCGAAGTAGGTCCCGATCGAGCTCGCAATGCACTGCGCGATCTGCCGCGCCACCTGACGCTGCTCCGGGGTCGTAGCGAGCGGCAGCCCGGTCTCGGGGTCGAAGGAGCAGACCAGATCCTTGCGGACCTCGATCCCGACCGAGCTCGGGCGCTCGGGCGAGCGGCGGTAGTCCATGACCACGGTCGAGTCGCGGACGAAGCCCTCGATGTGCCGATACGCGTCGAGCGACGCGAGCAGAGCCGGACGACGCGCGTCGCGGACCCGCCGAAAGCGATGGAGAAAGCCGCGCAGCTCGTCGGCCTCGGCGAGCCGCAAGTTGGTGTCGGCGAGCATGGTGAAGACCCGCTCGTACGCGGGGTCGCCCTCGGTCTCGGGGTGCGCGGCGTGGAAGCGCCGGCGCAGGAAGCGGAAGAAGTGCCAGACCTGCGAGCGCATCTCGATGCTGCCGTCGGGCAGCGCGTAGGGATGGTTGTGGGTGACCCGAAAGCCGAAGCGCTCGAGGTTGAGGCTCATGCGGTCACGCAGGATCCGGCTGCAGGTCGACTCCGCGAGGTGGTCGGGATACATCGGATCAAACACCCCGTAGGGCAGCCGGGCGTCGCGCTGGTAGCTGAGCGCGAGGTTGATGATGCTGACGTGGGCGCGCTTGTTCTGGCTCTGGTGCTCTTCGTCGTAGGTGTGGATCGACAGGGCGATCAGGCTGTCGGCGACGAAGGACTCGATCGCGCTCGAGATCGGATCGTAGAAGCTCTCGAGCAGGTCCGTCTTCTCGTCGTGCTCGAGGGCTCGACCGTAGAGCGGCCCGATCGCCTGGGCCTCGAGGGGGTCTTCGTTGTCGGGCGGCGTGCTCCCGGGGAAGCGGTTGAAGTCCAGGAGCACCCGGGCGACACGGCACGAGAGGTAGCTCGGAGCCCCGAGCGCGGCCGCGAGCTCCTCGGCGACGATGTTGGCGCCCCAGTCCCGCGCCTTGACGAATTCCCGCTCGAGCTCGACCGGATCCACGACCGGAGTGCCGTCATCGCGCACGCGGAAGCGCTCGGGGATCCCCTGCCCGTCGTGGACGGCGAACACCGCGACGCGACGCCGGAGGGGCTCGGGGAGCTGCGAGTCACCGGCCGCGGTCACGCGAACGGTCTCGAGGGGTGGATCACAGGGGCGATCGAAGTCGAAGCGAGCTTGTTGGGACATTCGTGGGTGTTGGCTCGAGGCGAGCGCAGCGTACCCCAAGCAACCCGAGCCGACATCCCACCGTAGCGCCCACGGCGCGCCGCGATCCGCACACTGTCGGCCACTCTTCGCCCTCGCCATTGTTGCCGAAACGCACATGCCCACCAAAAAACGAAACCATATGGGCTCGCTATTGGGGCATCGTATGTGCTTCAGTTGCACGAGGAGTGCCTTGTTCATGATGCGTATACCTTCGGTCCCAGTTCTCCTTGCGATCTCGATGGCCACCCTCGGCTGCGGCACCGACTCCGGACGTGCCGACAACGCCGACGACGGGACCAGCGGCATTAGCCCGACCGCAGACTCGGGCAACGACTCGGGCAACGACTCCAACACGGACTCGAGCAGCGACTCCACCGCAGATAGCGCAGACACCGACCCGCCCGACACGGGCGACGGCGACTCCGGCGACGGCGACTCCGGCGACGGCGACTCCGGCGACGACGACAGCGGCGGCACGGTCTGGGACCTCGGCGGCATCCCCGACGCGGGCCCCGGCAACTGCGGCGACGGCCAGGGCAACGGCGGCGAGCCCGAGTTCTCGTTCTTGTGGGCCGCCAACAGCTCCGAAGGCACGATCTCGAAGATCGACACCGAGACGGTCCAGGAGGTCGGTCGCTACATGGTCCGGCCCGACGGCGCAGGCAGCCCGTCGCGGACCTCGGTCAGCTTGACCGGGCACGTGGCCGTCGCCAGCCGCCAGGGCGGCGTGACCAAGTTCTACGCGACCGAGGAATTCTGCGAGGAGTCCAACGGGATTCCCGGCATCCAGACCTCGCTCAACAACGCCGCCCTGCCCTGGGATGAGGAGGAGTGTCGGGCCTGGCACACGCCCTTCGACTACGACAGCCAACGCCCGCTCGCGTGGGCGCCCGGCACCTGGAACCCCGGCACCTGCGCGTGGGAAGACGAGATGCTGTGGACGGCCGGCCGCTACGGCAACAACCAAGACGAGGTCTTGCTGCTCGACGGCGAGACCGGAATGGTCATCGAGACCGTCGAGATCCCCGGGCTCAAGTCCGACTCCTTTGGCATCTACGGGGCCGCGGTCGACTCCGAGGGCAACTTCTGGGGCACGGGCTGGGCGACCGGCAACCAGCTCGTCCGGGTCGACATCGAGACCATGGAGGCGACCGTGTGGGAGGGCCCCTCGTCGGTCGGCGTCTCGTCCCACTGGTACGGGATGACCGTCGACGTCGACGGGATGGTCTGGAACTGCGCCAGCCGGGTCGCCCGCTTCGACCCCATGACCGAGGAGTGGACCGTGAGCGATGAGCTCGGGAGCTGGACGGCCGGGTGCATGGCCGACGCGAATTCGGTCGATGATGGGGGGCTGCTGTGGCTGGGCTCGAACGGCGTGCGCGGGCTCAACCGCGAGACCTTCGAGATCGTCTACAACTGGCCGACGCCGACCTCCTACGGGGTCAGCGTCGACTTCGCCGGGTACGTGTGGGCCGTCAACGGCAACGGGGCCCACCGCGTGGATCCGGAGACCGGTCAGGTGACCTCGTACAACGGGCTGGTCGGGGCGTACACCTACTCGGACATGACCGGCGCCGCACTCAGCGCAGTCGGCAACAACCCGAGTAATTAATCGCCGGGGTTTGATGACCCCCACAGGCGTTGGCGACTCTGCCACGCACTGCCACTGCGCGGCAGGTCGGTCGCTGCGCTCCCTCCCTCGGTGGGCTGGTTATGAGCTGCGCAGGGGGACGCGTGGCTCCCTAGCAGCCCGGGGTGCAATGCCTCGCGCCGCCTCGCTTGGCCTTTTCGCCGATGGCTTTGTCGCCAAAACTTGCAGTACGCCCGGTACAGCGGCGTTTTGGCTTCGCGCCCTCGGCGAAAATTCCGGCGCGAGGCGACACGATGCATTGCACCCCGGGCTGCTAGGCCTCGAAGGGGGCTTGTTGGCGTCTTGTGGGGCGCCTTTTTCGGGGGGCTCGTGCGTAATGCTGTGCAAAGAGCGCTCATGAAATTGAGGGGGATGGCGTACTCTCCCGCTTCGCTCTGCGATGGCTGCGATGAACTTTGATGAGCCGATGCTGAATCTGGCGACGATCCTGATCGCGGGGATCGTTGGGGGAGAGCTGGCCTCGCGGCTCAGGCTTCCGCGGGTTACGGGGTGGATCGGGACGGGGATCGTGCTTCGGGTCCTGGCGCTGCCGGGGCTGGAGCCGGGGTCGCTGGGAGACTTCTCGCCGTTCACGGACTTCGTGCTCGGGTTCATCAGCTTCACGGTCGGGGCGACGCTGCACCTGCACAGCTTACGCAACGCGGAGCGGCGGCTGATGCTGTTGGTCCTCGGGGAGGCCCTGATCACGCCGACGGTCGTGTTTTGTGCGCTGCACTTCATCGGGGGGCTCGACGCCGAGGTCTCGGTGCTGCTGGCGGTCATCGCGATCGCGGGGGCGCCGGGGACCACGCTCGTCGTGGTCCGCGAGGCCCGGGCGCGGGGGCTGCTCACGGGCACGCTGATCGCGGGGATCGGGCTCATCGACATGGTCGCGGTCGGAGCGTTCGCGTTTTGGGAGTCGTTGCTGCGCGAACGCTCCCACGAGTGGCAGGACGCGATGCTGGCGCTCGGGACCGAGTTCGGGCTCGCGCTCGGGATCGGGCTGGGCTGCTCGCTGGTCGCGGTCGGCCTCACGCGGCGCCTGGTCAGGCCGAACTTCGTCGGGCCGACGACGGTCGCGGTGATCCTCGGCGCGTGGGGGCTCGCGCAGGTCGCCGACGTGTCGAGCATCCTCGCGTGCACCTTCGCCGGGATCGCGCTGTCGAACATCCAACACGACACCGCGCGCTCGGCCGAGGCCTACCTCCAGCCCTTCAGCGGGGTCCTGTTCGCGGGCTTCTACACGATCGTGGGCATGCGCCTCGACTTCGCGGTCGTCATCCCGATGGCCGGGGTCGTGTTCCTCTACTTCGCGGCGCGGCTCGGCGGCAAGTCGCTGAGCGCGTACCTGTCGATGAGCGCGGCGCGAGTCCCCCGCAGCGTCCGCAATCACATCGGGCTCGCGCTCTTGCCTCACGGCGGCGTCGCGGTCGGCTTGCTCTTCTTCACCCAAGCTCAGCCGCAGCTGGCCGGGGTCGCCGACACCGTGGTTGCGATCGGGCTCGCCGGGCTCGCGGTCAACCAGCTCATCGGTCCGAGCGCGACCCGCCTCTCGCTCCAGCGCGCGGGCGAGGTCGGTCAAGACCGCCCGCGCTTGCTCGACTTCCTCGAAGAGCAGCGGATCGTGCTCAACATCAACGGGACCAAGCATGAGCTGATCCAGGCCCTCGCCGACCGCCTCTACGCGACCACGCCGATGCTCGTGCCCAAGGCCGAGTTCATCGCCTCGGTGCTCGCGCGTGAGGACGAGGCCTCGACCTGCCTCGGCCGCGGCCTGATGATCCCCCACGCGATGGTCCCCGAGGGTCAGGAGGTCTGCGGCGTGCTCGGACTCAACACCGAGGGCCTCGATCTCGGCGCCTACGATGGCCGCCCCGTCCACGCGGTCGTGCTGCTCGCCGCGCCCGAGAGCGACCGCCAGCGACACCTGCAGATCCTCAGCGCCTTCGCCTCTGCGCTGACCAAAGACGAGAACCTCCGCGACCAGCTCTACCACGCTCGCAGTGCCGGTCACGCCTACGAGATCCTCCACGCTGACGAGTCCGACGCCCTCAACTATTACCTCGATGAAGCGATCGAACGCGTCGGTCGCGATCGCTGAGCTCGAGCTCGACGCCCTCGCGATCACCGTCACCGCCGCGCTCCCATCAACCCGCGGGCAAGGGTCGCCCGATGACCTCAGCGTGGCTATCGTTGACGCGCAGCCGCGCGGTTGCCTCGTTGGGCCTCGGGGCACTATAGAGGCGCTCGCATGGATCACTTCGAGCAAAAGGCCGCCGAGGCCGCGGCGCTCCTCGAGGCCGTCGTCGCCGACCGTGGCTTGCTCGCCGCTCTCGACGAGCAGCTGCGCATCCGCCTGCTCAAGGCCGCCGGGCTCGCCTCGCGTCCCTCGCGGGCCGAGCAGCGAGTCCTGCGACGGGCCGAGCAGCGCATGCGCAAACGCAACGAGCGCTCGGCCGACGAGCAGCTCACCACCGCGACCACGATCCGACGCAAGCGCGCCCAGCCCGTGTTTGCGACCCCGAGCCGCGACGCCCCGCGTGAGCTCGAGGCCCCCGCCGAGCCCGCCGAGCTCAACCAGCCCCGGTCCTGCTACGTGTGCAAGACCAGGTTCACCCGGGTTCACCACTTCTACGATCGGCTCTGCCAGGACTGCGGCGAGCTCAACTTCGAGCGTCGCCACCAGACCGCCGACCTCCGCGGACGCACCGCGCTGATCACTGGCGCGCGGGTCAAGATTGGCTACCAGGCCGCGATCAAGCTGCTCCGGGCCGGGGCCCGGGTCCTCGTCACGACCCGCTTCCCCCACGACGCCGCCCGCCGCTACGCCGCCGAGGACGACTTCGCGGACTGGAGCGACCGCCTCGCGATCCACGGCGTCGATCTTCGCCACACGCCGAGCGTCCAGCAGCTGTGCCGCGATCTGCTCGCCCACGAGCAACGCCTCGACTTCATCATCAACAACGCGTGCCAGACCGTCCGCCGACCGCGGGGCTTCTACGCCCACCTCATGGACGCCGAGCGCCAGCCCGAGCTGCTCTCGGCCCAGGCGCGGGCGATCGTCGCCGGCGACCCGAGCTCGCTGCCCGCTCACAATCACGGGTTCGGCGGCGCGGCCGAGCTCAGCCAGGTCCCGCTCCTGCCCGAGGACCTCGACAGCTCCGTCGAGCTGTTCCCCAAGCAGCTGCTCGACGCGGATCAGCAGCAGGTCGACTTTCGCAAGGTCAACAGCTGGCGCCTGCTGCTCGACGAGGTCTCGGCCGTCGAGCTGCTCGAGGTTCACCTCGTCAACGCCGTCGCGCCCTTCGTGCTCAACGGCCAGCTCAAGCCGCTGATGCTGCGCGGGCCCGAGCGCGACCGCCACATCGTCAACGTCTCGGCGATGGAGGGCCAATTTTATCGGACCTTCAAGACCCCTCGGCACCCCCACACCAACATGGCCAAGGCCGGGCTCAACATGCTCACGCGGACCTCGGCGCCGGACTATGTCCGGGATGGGATCCACATGAACAGCGTGGACACGGGCTGGGTGACGGATGAGGACCCGGTCGAGATCGCCGAGCGCAAGCGCGAGGAGCAGCGCTTTCATCCGCCCCTCGATATCGTCGACGGGGCGGCGCGGATCCTGGATCCGATCTTTCAAGGTTGGATCACGGGCGAGCACGTGTGGGGGCGCTTTCTCAAGGACTACCGACCGACGGACTGGTGAGCGGCGCCGAGCTCGGCGTTCACCTCCGCCGTTGCATATCGAAGTTCTTCGATGTAAGAGCTCCGTGGCCCCTCTTTGCATGCCACGCTCGTCCGCAGCCGCCAACAAGCGCCCCGCGCCCTCCCTCGGAGAGTGCGCCGCGAGCCTCAAGGCCCTCGCCGACCCCACGAGGTTGGAGATCGTCTCCTTGGTCGCGGCGGCCAAGGAGCCCCTGTGCGCCTGCGAGATCGAGGCCCACTTCGACCTGTCCCAGTCCACGATCTCGCACCACCTCGGGCTCCTGCGCAAAGCCGGAGTCTTGAACGCCGAGCGCCGGGGTACGTGGGCCTTCTACTCGATCACCAAAGACGCCGCGAGCCCTCTGGCGACGGTGATGTCGCTGCTCGACTCGTGACCCGCATGCGTCTGTTTTTTTCATTCCTGCATCGAAATTCGTCGATATACAGGCCCGCGCACCGGGCTTTCAAAGGTTGAGCATGGGCATCTTCGAAAAATACTTGTCGCTTTGGGTCGCGCTCGCGATCGGCGCGGGCGTCGGCCTCGGCGTGCTCGCGCCTTCGGCCTTCGAGGCCGTCGCCGGCCTCGAGGTGGCCGGCGTCAACCTCGTCGTCGCGGTCCTGATCTGGCTGATGATCTACCCGATGCTGCTCAAGGTCGAGCCGGGCTGCCTTGCGAACGTGGGCCGCAAGCCCAAGGGCTTGGCGCTCACCCTGGTCGTGAACTGGCTGATCAAGCCGTTCACGATGGCCGCGCTCGGCATCTTGTTCTTCCGGGTGGTGTTCGCCGGCCTCGTGCCCGAGGCCGACGCCGAGCAGTACATCGCGGGCATGATCCTGCTCGGCGTCGCGCCGTGTACGGCGATGGTCTTTGTCTGGAGTCACCTGACCAAGGGCGACGCCAACTACACCCTGGTCCAGGTCTCGGTCAACGACCTCATCCTCGTGTTCGCCTTCGCTCCGATCGCCGGCCTCCTGCTCGGGGTCACCGAGCTCGAGGTCCCCTGGGACACGCTGGTGGCGTCGGTCGTCATCTTCGTGGTCGTGCCCCTCGGGATCGGGATCGCCACCCAGCGGGTGCTCGAGGCCGATCGCGTCGAGGCGCTCGGGCAGCGGCTCAAGCCAACCTCGATCCTGGGCCTGTTGCTGACTGTCGTGCTCCTGTTTGGCTTTCAGGCCCAGACGATCCTCGACCAGCCGCTGCGAGTGGTGCTCATCGCGGTGCCGCTGCTGATCCAAAGCTACGGGATCTTCGCCATCGCCTACGGCCTCGCTCGGGTCCTGCGGCTGCCCTTCGATGTCGCGGCCCCGGCCGCGATGATCGGGACCTCGAACTTCTTCGAGCTGGCGGTCGCGGTTGCGATTAGCTTGTTCGGATTGTCGTCGGGGGCTGCGCTCGCGACGGTCGTCGGGGTCTTGATCGAGGTTCCCGTCATGCTCTCGCTGGTGGCCTTCGCCAACCGCACGAAGGGGTGGTTTCCTGGCGCAGGGGCGGCGGGCGCGGCGGACTGAGTGGAGTGGCGACCGTGGGTGAGACCTGGTCTTGTCGCTCGGTCCGCCAGCAGCCCCATGAGCTCGTCGAGGTCGAGCGCTCCGGGGCCCGCGAGCCAGCAGGTCGTCGGCGAGAGGTCGCGCTTCTCGGCGTGCTGAGCCCGGGGCGCGACCCGAGCCCTTCGGTGCCGTGCCCTTCGACGTCGGCGCCCTGTTCCGCAAGCCGGGCTGAATTGCGAGAACCCCGGAGGGGGTGCTCGGAGCCATTTCGCCGGCCGAGGCGTGGCCGGCGAGAGTGGCGGCCGACGAGGTCGGCCGGGCCGCTCGCGAGCGCGGCGTCAGCCAAGCGCGAGTAACGCGGCTGCCTCGGACTCCAGGCGGGCTGACGGGGGAGGTGCTAGCAGCCCGGGGTGCAATGCATCGTGTCGCCTCGCGCCGGAATGTTCGCCGAGGGCGCGAAGCCAAAACGCCGCTGTACCGGGCGTACTGCAAGTTTTGGCGACAAAGCCCTCGGCGAAAAGGCCAAGCGAGGCGGCGCGAGGCATTGCTCCCCGGGCTGCTAGACTCGCCTCGTGGAAACCGCGGAAGAAGCAGCTCTTCGCCTGAGCGGAGACGAGCGTCTTCGTCTGATCGAGAAGCTCTGGGACAGCCTGGTTGAAAAGCGAGGCGACCACCTCGAGGTCTCGCCCGAGATCCGAGCAGAGCTCGACCGCCGGTTGGCTGCACACCGACGCGACCCCACCGAAACCCTGAGCTGGACGGAGGTCAAGCGGCAGGTACGAGGCGTGGGTTGACGCTTCGTTTTCGCCCGGAGGTCAGCGGCGATCTGACAGCTGCCCGGGACTGGTACGAAGAGCGCAGACCAGGGCTTGGGGATGAGTTCCTCCTCGCGGTCGAAGCTCTGCTCGGGCGGGTCGACGCGACGCCAACCCAGTTCCCCAAGGTCCACGGTGAGATTCGCCGGGGCCTACTTCGTCGTTTTCCGTACGCTGTGTTCTTCTGTGATGAAGATGGAGAGCGCTTGGTGCTAGCAGCCCGTGAACCCGAGTCGCTGGCGTCGCCGCTCGTAGTCGGCGGCGACGGCGAGGCGCCGGGCGCTGCCTGCGACCGTCTATACGGCCTACCGTTTGGCGATGCCGATCGGCGCAGAGCTGCGCGCGAGCTGCCAGGGCGAGGGTGGCGGCCGACGAGGTCAACCGGGCCGCACGCGAGCGCGGCGTCAGCCAAGCGCGAGCAACGCGAGTGCGCGTGTTGTCGACTCTACGTACAGCGTCTTAGGCGCCCAATGCGCATGCTAGCGTCCGCAAATGGAGCTCACCACCCTACTCACCACCCTTTTGACAACCTTCGCTATCTACTCGCCCAATCTCTGCGACGATGTCTATCTAAACCCGTCAGGAGCGCCAATAACGGACGCCGTCGGCCAGACCCTCTCACGGTACTGCCAGTGGGCCGGGCCCAACGTGCCTGTCTGGGCAGACGACATCTGCTGCACGATCGACGGCGACGCGGCCGAGTGCACGGCGACTGCGAGGGATGGCTCCTGCGACGTCGGCGAGCCCAAGTACTGCGAGTATGGCGAGGAGACCGCGCTTGGCTTTGTCTGCTACCAGCCGTTCCCGAGCATGTGCGACCGCGGATTGTGCGTCGCTCGGCCGCCAGTCCCGGAGGCCGAGTTGGCAGCCCTCGTGGCGTGTTGCACTTCAGGCGGCGCCTGCCAGCTCGTCGTTGCGGGGACACTCCCCAACTGCCAGGGTGAGCTTCTGGCTTGCGAACACGGGATATCCAACGAGGATGGCACCGTGGACTGCTTCGAGTAACGAGCCGTCACCCCCCGGCGCCGCCGAACGGCTGATAGAGGTCCGCGTGTTTGATCACCGCGGCAGCGTCGGCCGCGAGTTCGCCCTCTTCCACATCGGAGATGACCAGTGTCGCCCACAGGTAGGCCTCCGCTGCGGCGATGCGTGCTTCGCTCGGGTTCGTTCGCCCTAGCGCCTCCGCTTGATCGAGGAAGGTCTGCGCGACGACCAGCGTGTCCGAGCCCAGATCAGTCGGCGTGTGCACCAACCCGTCATTCCACAGCCGGGGCTCCCGAGCGGTGCGCTGCCTCTCCCACAGGTCGTTCGCCTGCTCGAAGTGCCCCGCTCGGATCAACACGCAGGTCGCCAGAACATCGTCGTCCAGGTCGGTCGACGGCCGCGCTGAAGCCGGCAAGGCGCAGGGCGATCCGGGCTCACTCACGGGTGCCGCAGCCGGGGTCGGGGTCGGCGTCGGCGTCGATCCTGAGCCCACAAAGAGCAACGCGTGGCCCAGCGCGCCGAGCATCAGGCAAAACGCGGCCCCCATGGCCAAAAAGAACAAGATCCCCCCACGTGGCCTGCCAGCGGGGGGCAGTTCGCGCTCGGGCGGCTTCCCCTCTCCAGGCGGCTCCTCGATCAGCTCGTCGAGCGCGTCGACCAGCGCGGCCATGCTGGGGTAGCGCTCGCGCGGGTCCGCCGACAGTCCCTTGCGCAAGATCGCCCGCAGCTTCGCGGGTACCTCTGCCGCACTTCTCGGAGAGAAGGGCTCGTCGTCGGTGATCGACTCGAGCAGAGCCAGGGTCGTCGCGCCAAGGTAGGGCAGCACCCCCTCGACTGTCTCCCACAGCGCCACGCAGAACGACCACTGGTCCGCCCGCACGTCCCCAGGCTCCCCGCGCAGCACCTCCGGCGCCATGTAGGGCAGCGTGCCCATCCGATGCTCGAGCCCCTCGCCAGCCTCGTCGGGCTCATAGCTGCGCATCACCTGCGCGAGGCCGAAGTCGACCACCCGCGGGCGGCCGGTCGAGTCCGTGAGAACGTTTCCCGGTTTGAAGTCCCCGTGGACGACGCCGGCCTCGTGCGCAGCCGCGAGACCGCGGCCGACCTGACGGTAGACGTTAACCGCGTCACGCCAGTGCGGCCGCTTGTAGATCAGGTGGTTCCCGGTGTTCTCGAACTTCCCGTTCGCGCCCTCGACCAACTCCATCACGAAGAACACGTCCTCGCCGAGCTTGCCGGTCTCATGAACGGTGATGATGTTCGGGTGCGAGAGCTTCGCCATGACCTTGGCCTCGCGTGTGATGGCCTCGGCCGCCTTGGGTCCGCGGGTCAGACACAGCTTGAGCGCGACGTGGCGATCGAGCTCGGGATCGATGACCTCGAACACGGCCCCGTAGCCACCTTGGCCGATCAACTTCCAACCGTCGAATCGGCCGATCTTCACCAGGGGGTTGTCGGGGTGCGCCTGATGGGCCGTCCGCGCGTCGACCATCTCGGTCCACACCTTCCGCCAGTGCAGCGGAAGCCGGCGAGGCCGGCCCGGCGAGCCCGACGGGTGTTCCTCATCCGACAACCTCACGAATGTACACCAGTCGGACCAGGCAGATATGCGGGGACCAATACCGCAAGTTCGCCGGTTCGGGCACGATACTGTGTCCGTTGGTACAGGTCGCCAGCTGCCCTTGCTGCGATATCGTGCCCATCATGAAGCTCGATGAGTTGATCCACGCCGCGCGAGCCGGCGACCCGAGAGCTTACAAGGAGCTCGGACGCTGGTTGAATCGCGAGCTTCGCGCGTTCTTCTCGAACAACTTTAGCGACACCGAGATCGACGACCTGGTCCAGCAAACTTGCGAAGACACGCTGAAGAAGCTCGACACCTTCGAATCGAGCGATGCAAACGAGTTCCGCAAGTGGGTGCTCAAGGCCGCGAGCTTCGAAGCGAAGACGAAGACACGCGAACGTCATCGCGAGTGGGCGCGCAGGCGGGCGCTCCACGCCCGAGCTGTGACGCCCAAGCTGAGCCCCACGTCGAGCCTCTACGAGCGCGAGTGGCGTGAGGCCTTCGCCCGGTGCCTCGCGCAGCTACCGGAGCACGAGCGACAAGCGGTCCAGCACTGGCTCGACGGCGGCGACGACGCGGAGCTGGCCGAGCGCGCAGGGATCTCGGTCAAGACGGTCTGGACCCGGCGCCACCGCGGGCGCAACCGGCTGGGCGAGCTGCTGAAGCTCGCTTTGCGAACACCGATTCTGCAGTCGTCGCCGTCGTCGCCGTCGTCGAGCCCCAGGAATTGATCATGATCTCGCGCGGTGTTGGGCGATGTCGCGCGCCCGGTCTCGATGTTGGCCGCCGCACAGCTGCCCATGTCGGCGACGGCGCCGCCCGCCCCGGGAAGTTCACTCGGGCTCGCGCGGTGCTGGGCGATGTCGGAGATCCCTCAGCTCGAGAGCGCCCTGCGAGAAGCCGAGAAGGTCGCGCTCGTGACGGTGCTGCGCTCCCATCCCGAGTGGACGCTGGGGGAGGTGCTCGAGTACCTCGACCAGGGCGGCGCGCGGGCGTTGGCGCTTCGTGGTCTGACCCTGCGCGAGCTGCTGACCGAGCCCGACGCGGGCTGCCTGTCGCTCCCCGACGACGACGGCCCGGTGATCGACGTCGCCCGACTCGAGCGAGCCAAGCGCGTACGGGCTGAAGCGTTCGACCAGCTGGTCGAGGAGGTTCTCACCGAAGCGGGGCGCCCAGTTGGGGCTGGGTATCTCCGCGCCCGCGTGGGTGGCCCTCGCTGGAAACTTCAAGGGGCACTCCGCCGCTTGGTGGCGGCCAAGGTGGTCGTGCGGACCGGGTCGACGAGCGCGACCCTGTATCAGTACGCGGGGCGACGATGAGCGGGCAGGCCGAGATCGGCGGCGCGGAACGCCACCGGGCGCTGCTCGGACATCACCTGCGGCGACTTCGCAAGGCGCGCGGTCTCACTCAGAGTCGACTCGCCGAGCTGTCGGGGCTCTCGGTCGACACGATCCGACGGCTCGAGCACGACGACTTCTCGCCCTCGCTCAACACCATGCGGAAGTTGGCCGGGGGTCTCGACCTGCGTTTGAGCGCCTTGTTCGAGGCGATGGACGTCCGCGAGCCGATGGACCCGGAGCTAGCAGCCCGGGGTGCAATGCCTCGCGCCGCCTCGCTTGGCCTCTTCGCCGAGGGCTTTGTCGCCAAAACTTGCAGTACGCCCGGTACAGCGGCGTTTTGGCTTCGCGCCCTCGGCGAACATTCCGGCGCGAGGCGACACGATGCATTGCACCCCGGGCTGCTAGAGGAGCTGGTGACGGTGTTGCGGGAGAACCCTGATCTTCCCCTGAGCGTGGTAACGGCGTTCGTGCGGGGGCTGATCGCAGCGCGGCTCCCGGACGAAGAAAAATGAGCGGGTCCGGGAGCTACACCGTCTTGGCGCTTCCAAGCCCTGACCATGCTCGGAAGGCTGCCGGCTCAGATCGGGCTGTTCGGCGGCCGTGGAACGCGCCACTCGTCGAGGATCGGCAACGGCGGCATGTGGCTGCGGATCTGCGCAGCGTAGTTCAAGAAGGCGTCACGGTTGTCCGCACCAATCCAGATCTGAAGGTAGCCGTCTGGAGTGCGGAGATCGACCCCCATCGCCTCGAACTTCAGCGAGAGCTCGCTGCTAGAATAGCAGCGAACATCTGGTCGGATGTGGATTAATTCGGGCAAGCCCATGCGCTCGACAAGGCGAGTCATGGCGTCCGAGTAGTCCTCCCACCGGGTGCCGTCTAAGTGCGTGCGATAGCTCCTCGCCAGGTAGCCGAGAAAACCTCGCTGGCGAAGGTCGAAGTCGTAGAACACCCGCGACAGACTCTTGCTCAAGACTGTATGGCCTCGAAGAGGAGGCTCCCTGCCCGTCCACTCTTCGAGAATGCTGATGAGAGGCGCATCTTCACCGTCGCTACGCGAGAGGTCGACATAGAGGTCTTCTTGAGTCATTTGCTCGGGGTTGCGATCAATGGCGACCCGAAAAAAACGGTTGGCAAGCAGCTGAAATTCCAGGTCATCGAGCATCTGGGCGACCGAGGTCGTGTAGGTGGCTCCAAATACCGACATGACGGAAGAGTCACTCCCGCCGAGCCATGTGAGAACTTCCAACGCCGCACGAGGTACGCGCGCAACCACATCAGGGGGACACGCTCCGAGGAGTTCATCGATCTGTTCTCGCGGGACAGGCGGATAGTGCTCGGCGAGGGTGCCCGGAGATCGAGCCTCGACAAATTCCAGCACTTCGTGAAAACGAGAGTTAGCCACAGGGCAAGTCGTCCTTTTCGCAGACCGCCATGTACAAGAGTTCCTGGCAAGTATGACACGAGGCGACCGTCTCGGCGTGAGTCGGGCCACCGCGGAACGACATGGGCTCGACTTCTCCCGCCAGAGCGTTCCGCATGACGAGATCGAGTTCCAGGGGAGTCAGCGCTTGGAGTTGTTGTTCGCTCAAGCGCGTCGTCCGAACGCTGTAGGTGGCAGACCATTCGATTTTGGGCGAAAAATATCGCTCGGTCATCCGGACAGGCACATGTCCTTTTGCGCCCGCAATGAGCTTGGCGGCAGCGCAGTACCCCGGAGCCGAGAAGCCTGTAGATTCTCGACTATCATCTTCTCGAAGTGCGTTGATGGCTGTCCACCTCCGATCGAGCTCATCGAAATTCGTAGCACGCGGCGAACGATTGGCGGCCCAAAGTTGCTGGGCAGTCACCGCACCACCAGAGATAACGGTGTCCACGTGCCGCCCCGCGATTTCAACAAATCCGTCGAGAGTCATGTCGCCCGACGCTGCGGCCCATGTCTTCTCTCCGTTGTTGCACAGGCAGCTCATGACCGCGATCATGTAGCCGCGCCCCTTCTTGAATGCCACTCGGAGGCTGTCATGGCGGCCACGCTTCGCGTACTCGGCCCGCAGATCGGCGATGATATCGTTGGCCCGGGTCACGATGTCGGGGTTCTCGAGGATCCGATGGCGTTCCGGCCCCTCGCGGCAGATCGGGCACGTGCCGTCGAAGTCGTCGGCATAGGCGAAGCCGGTCCCACCGGCCGCCTGAAACGCGGTGTTGAACGTGTTCCCGTTGTGCATCGTGACGTCCATGAAGCGCACGACGGCCTTGCCCTCGACTCGGACGTTTGGACTCGCGGTCTGCCAGGTCATGGCGCCCTTGGTCTTCGAAGACATGAGTCCCCCGCCCGCGTTCCCGGGTTCGTCACCGGTGCTGGTCCCGAGCTTCGCCCCCTCGATGGCGATCGACTTGTTCCCGATCTTCGTCCGCTTGGACCCTTTCTTCAGGTCCCGGTCCGCGGCCGAGTTGACGTAAGGAACAGGTATGGGGGGCCCGCCAGGAGAAGGCGTCTTGCACACGTCTGGCGGCGCACAGATGTGGACGTGGCCGTCGCCAGCATGGAGAACCTCGCGGCCGTTGGCGTAGACTGGCTTGGTCATGACACTTCGCTGTTCGTTCGGGGGGAGCGTAGCAGACAAACACCGATCGTCCCCTCGTCGGCGCAGCCGTAGACGAGAGCGCGTTCGAGCCCGGTCCTGCCACGTCGCGGGACGATCGGGTGCAGCTGCCAGAAACCGACGCCGAGGGCGACGGCCCCCGCTGCGGCTCCAAGATCGCCGAGGGCGACACTGGGGGCGACGGTCACAAGTGGCTCGGGCATCAGTGCAGCATTGCGCAGGTAGGCGTGGCTGAACTCGCGCCCCCACCAGCGCTGAGGCGGAAGCGCCGTGACGACGACATCGGGGCGGGCCGCCTGGTTCACTCGCACTTGCGCGAAGGCCCGCGTGAGCCCGACCGCTCGCGGCGGGGCACCTGTGTTGCGAGGCTCGGGCTCGCGGTCGAGCGCGAGCGCCTCGATTGCGGCAACGGCTGCTCGGGCGCCACGTCGGGCCAGCAAGAAGAACGCCGCTCCCTCGCCGGGGATCAGCCCGTCTTGGTTGGTCTTGCCAAGAAGCGCGTTGGCTCGTGCGAGGCGCTGCACATCCTCGGTCGTGACCAGAGAGTCAGCCCCTCCGACGAGCGCAAGGTCGATGGTGCCAGCGCAGAGTTGAGCGCGGGCTTGGGCGAGTGCGTGAAACAGACCCGCACGACCAAATGGAAGCATTGTCGTGGTCGAGGCGAGTGACGTGTGCCCGAAGCTGCGGCACAGACTCGTCCAGAGGGTCGCAGCTTCGAAGTCCTGAGCTTGCGTTGGCTCGGGAGTCGCGAGGAAGACGGCGGGCGGTGACGTCCAGGGCTGCCAGCTCAGCAGCTCGGTGAGCGCATGGCTGGCAAAGAAGCAGGCTCGCTCGATGCGGCCCGAGCCTGGGTCGGGTTGCTCGAGCCGACAGGCGGTCACGCTCTCTCCAGACAGGTCCTCCACCTCGTCGATCTCCTCGTGGGCAGCAAAGCCAGCGCGCAGGGCCGCGAGCGTCGCACGGGAGCTGAGTCCCAAGGGAGTCGCCATGCCGAGCGCGAGGACGTCGATCTCCTCGTTCATCGTACGCGCTCCCAGGTGGCGAGCTCGCGCACCAGGATCGACTGGAGCTCGAGCGGGTCGGCCTGGACCGCGGTCCGCCAGATTAGCCCGAGGCGCATATGGTCACCGTCAATGTCGATGGCGTCGAGAACCAGGGCCTGTTCGAGGATCCTGCGTCGAAACTCGAAGCGAGCCGTGAGCGCGAGCGCGGGCAGCTCGAACTCGATAGGACCGTCAGGGTGCAGGCCGAGCAAGATGACAGGCTCGCCACCGCGCAGGTGAGGCTGAGCATGCAAGCCGGGCGCCGCGGCGCAAAAGAGACGCTCGTCCATGTCGGCGGGCCACAGGGGGGCGCGCGTCTCGACCCAGGTTTGATCGTAGGTGCCCGCATGGGACAATCGCGGCTGCCAGTGACGGGGAATTGGGCCAAAGCCCACGGGCTCAGGCAGATCGCCGAATCCCGAGATTGGCTGGCGGGGATCTTCGAAGTTCGGCAGGGGTCGACCGTCCGCTGTGGGGCGGTCTTCGTAGAGGCCGCAGCCGACGGGGTTGCGCGCGGCGATCTCGGCGCGACGACCACGCGCATGGCCTGGGCTGCCGCCGAAGCTGCGCTCCCAAAGGATCGGTATGCATTCGAAGGAAGTCGGTCGCGTCGCTGTGAGCGTTGCGAAGCTGCGGCTCCAGACCCGCTCCCCGAGCACCAGTGCGCTGTGACGGCAAGGCCCGACACGAACGTGGAGTTCGGAGCGAGCCGATGGTCGACCACCGGGGGTCCAGGCATGGCCGCGGATGTAGACGTCCGTGCCGGGGCGCGCGTAGATCGACTGTCCCTCCACGCGCAAACTCGAGCTGCTCGGGTCGCCGTGGTAGGCATCGGTCATCGGAGGGGGAGGTTGTTCTTCGGCCACGCGCGGCGTCGTGGCCTCATGGGGCCGTGGGATCTCGTAGCTGGCCATGACCACGAGCAGGACGAGGTCACGATCGTCCCGTGACATCGAGGGCGTCACTTGCAAGGCGAAGGGCGTGAGGTTGACGAGCTCCATCGTGTTCCCCGAATTCAGGCGAAGCTCGCCGAGGCCTCTCCTCGTAGGGTCACTGCGATGGGGCTCGTGCGCGCGAACTGCTCGAGCTGCCATGTCGTCCAGCTGCGCGTGTCGACTCGCTGCGAGCCACCGTTTCGGATCTGCAACTCCAGCGCCAACATGTGCCGACGACGCAGAGGCGCGTGATGTCGCGCGGCAATGAGGCCCTCGGACGACCACGACCGGCCATCGAGAAGGCGCGGCGCGTCGGCGAGCCGTGCTCGTCTGGAGGCCCTCCAGGCGGCGTGTACCTCTGGGTTTGGGTGTGGAAGCCGAGCTTTGAGCTCCGCGAGTTCCGGGCCGGGGTCGAGACCACGCACAACCGTTGCCATGGCGAGCCCCGATACGCGTGAGTTGGATCCACCGCGGTGGAGATGATCGCGGATCCACGTGTCGAGTCCATCGCGTTCGCTGAGCTGGAGTCCACGGACGACCCCCAGCCATCGTTCATCCTCGGCCGTTGTTGCGTCGAGGATCTCGAGTGCGCCTGCACTGTCGTCAACGGTGCCGACCTCGAACAAGGCCAGCGTGGCAGCACAGGCGAGCGAGGTATCGATGGTGTCGTGCTCGAGCGCGGGCATGAGCAACTCGTCGACGATCGGAGCGCCAGCGACGGCGAGACCGTCGAGTTGGGCGATCAGCCGGGGCTCGGGGCCGCCAAGTTCGTCGAGGGTGTAGTCGGGAGCTTCGAGACAGTCGGCCCAGACCTCGAGCAGGAAGTCGGCCTCTTGGAGGTGCCGTTCGATGGAGTGCCGGAGGAGCCTCACGTCTGGAGACGGTAGCGGAGTTTGGGTGCTCGATCGAGTGTCCGGACCAGGTGGGATAGTATCGTCGCCCGTAAACAGTCGACCCATCCACGAGCCCGTCTCCGAGAACCTCCGCTGCCTGACCGAGGAGAAGGGCGTGTCCTTGCGTGCACGTCCCAGTGACCCGGCCCCGGCTGTCGAGGCCGAAGGCGACAAGGTCGGTGAACGCGGCCCTACGGTAGCGTCCCGCCCGAGAGAAATTAGGTGGACCTATGTTATTGTGAAGCAACGTTCCCTGAAAAAACGTTGGATCAACATCGAACATCGGCTCATCCAGACAGGGCCAGACCTTCGCACCGACGTCGGAAGGAATCCAGACGGCTAGTTCCTCATCGACATACTCGGGCGAAATGTCGATCGTGACCACCGTGTGCATTCCACCATCGTCGGCCGGTCCGAACATGTGCGGATCGTCGCAGTTGGCGGACGCGCCAAACTCCCAACGTTCGCCACTCCACGGAACGTTTCGGTGCCCTTCGCACAACCCCGGGAGGGGGTAGGCGACCGGCGCCGTCGCGTAGCACTCAGCCTCGAGCTCCTCGGTCTGCGCGGCGACGAACGTCTGATCGATGCGGGAGCCGGCCTCGGTGTTCTCGCGCAGCGGATCGTCGACGCGCACCCCTACGCTGAGGTCACGCTCCTCGACCGTCCGGAGGTGATGGCGATGGCAGCGCAGGGGTGCGCTGGCGGAGCGGGAACCTGTTCGAACCGTGGCAGATCCAGGCGGACGCCGTGGTGTTGTCGCGCGTGCTCCACGACTGGGATCTCCACAGCCCAGTGCGCGATCGCCGAGGAACCGCAGCGGCACCGCTTCGCCCAGAGAATTGAAAACGGACAGCTAGGTCACCCTAGCTGTCCAAAACAAAGCTCCGGCAGCAAGACTCGAACTTGCGACAAGTCGGTTAACAGCCGACTGCTCTACCAACTGAGCTATGCCGGAATGGCCGCTCGTGATGCGGGTCGGGGGGGTCTAGCCGACCCCCACGCGACCGTCAAGCACCCTCGTACAACACCAGCCCCCGGCGACTGGCCGCCCAGACC
>NZ_PVNK01000087.1 GCF_002994615.1 Enhygromyxa salina
CCATGGGCGCGCGGCCTGGATCCTCGACGGCGCGGGGGCGGGCTCGGATCGGGCGGTCTCGGGCGCTGGCGTGCCGAGCTCGGTCACGCTGGGGCCCGGAGGGCTCGCCCACGCCGTCAGCCACGAGGCCAGCGCGAGGGACCACGCGGGGCTCATGGCGACGCCTCCGAGCCGCACACGGCGGCTGTCAGCGCCCGACGCTCGCGCGCCGCGAGCGGACCCGGGACGACCGCGGGCAAGCTGCGACCTCGCTCGCGGCGCGCGAGCAGGGCGCGCGCCCGCTCGTCCGTCCGCGCGCGGCTCAGGTCGAAGCCGAGCTCGACCACGAAGGACAGCTCGACGGCGGCGCGCGGCCGGACCGCGGCGACGCTCAGGCCCAGCTCACGATCATCGCGCATCGTCCAGCTGCGGACGGCCGACAGCTGGATCCCGGCCCGGACCCGCAGCGGCAGCGCCCGGCGCACGCGCGGCGGCGGCGGAGCGACGCAGCTGCCGGCCCGGGGGCCTCGGGGACATTGGGGCGCCGCCTGCCAGGCGAGACGACCTCCGACGAGCGCGGGCGTCTGGCCCCGAGGACCGCAAGCGCTCGCGCGCGGGCGGGACAGCCGGACCGGCGCGGGCTCGTCCGTGATCGTCGCGCGCTGGTGGCCGAGATCGACCCGCCAGCGCTGATCACCGCGCTCGATCCACAGGCTGCGCGGCCCCCAGAAGCCGAGCCGCCAGCGCTCGGAGCTGGTCTCGAGGCTCTGAGCGGCGGCGTCCTCGATGAACTCCTCGGCGGCCTCGTCGAGGAGGTCTTCGCTCTGCGGCCCGTCTACGAGGAGCTCGACGCGGCGCCAGCAGTCGTTGTTGCCTCCTGACTCGGGCCTGGGGCCCGGCCCCGCGCGCCAGCAGACCCAAAGTTGCCCGGCGTGGACGACCGCCCACGCGCCGGAGCTGGGCTCGAACACGCCTGGCGGAGCCGCCCGCGGTGGCGCCGCGGGGACAGACAAGAGGACGAGGGACAGCAAGATCGAGGCGCTCACGCAGACAGCGTCGGTCCGCGTCGCCAGGCCTTGCATCTTTTCGCCGGGAAATTTTTTTCGATCGGATCCGTGCAACAGCGCGGGGCCCGGGCCGACGACTGGGCATGATCACCACGGCCCTCGCGACCTCGTTGCTGCTCTCACCCCTCGAAGCCGGCCCCGGCCTTCACTTCATCGACGTCGGGCAGGGCGCCGCGCTGATGCTCGCGGGCGACGGCGGCGAGGTCGTGATCGTCGACTCGGGCCCGGCCGCAGGCGCCGAAGCGATCCTCCATGCCCTCGCCGAGCATCAGGTCGCCGAGGTCTCGCTTTGGATCCACACCCACTACGACGCCGACCACATCGGCGGCCTCGGCCCGGTGCTCGTCGGCCCTGACGGACGGTGGCCCTCGGCCGACGACGTCGAGGTCGGCCAGCTCTGGGACCGAGGCCTCGACGGCTCGCTACCCGACAGCGAGGCGCTCGCGCTCTACTTCGCCCTCGCCGGCCAGCGCCGCGAGGCCCCGGCGCCCGGCTCCGTGTTCGCCGCTTCGGGGCTACGCGTCGAGGTCCTCACCCTCGATCCTCCCCCAGCTGCGGCGCCCGAGAACGAGCGCGGGCTGGCCCTGTGCGTCGAGGTTGGCCAGCTGCGGGCCCTGCTCCCGGGCGATCTGCCCGCCGCGCGGGTCGAGCTCGCCGCCGCTGCCTGCGGCCCTGTGGATCTACTGTGGATGAGCCACCACGGGGCCGCCGACGGGACCTCGAGCGGCGCCATCGAGCTCGCGGATCCAGCCTTGACCGTGATCTCCGCCGGGCACGACAACACCCACTGCCACCCGTCTGCGCTGGCGCTGGCGCTGATCCATGAGCGCGCGGCCTGGATCCTCGACGGCGCGGGCGTCGATCCCCGCGGATCCTGCCCGGCGCTCGCCGAGTCTCTTGGACCCGAGCACCGCCTCGTCGGCGGCGACCTGTGGATCGATGGGGAGCTGCGCAGCTGGTTGGGCGGGGCGGGGGTC
>NZ_PVNK01000088.1 GCF_002994615.1 Enhygromyxa salina
GCTGGGCGGGGGCGCGGCTGCTGGAGGTGGCTTGGGCGCCGCCGTCGGGGACGCTTTTGGCTTGGGCGCGGCCGAGCGCGGCGGCGTGGCGAGCTCGGCCTTGGCGGGCTGGGCTGCGCTCTGCGGGGGCGCGACCGGCGTGCTGTCCGGTTTGCTGCCCGAGGTGCTGTCCGGTGTCCTGGCCGAGGTGCTGTCCGGTGTGCTGCCGGAGGTGCTGTCCGGTTTGCTGCCCGAAGTGCTGATCGGTTTGCTGGCCGAGGTGCTGGCCGGCTTGCTGCCCGGTGTGCCGAGGGGCGCCGGGACGCGCGCCTCGGTGCCGCTGAGCTCGACGATGATCGGTGGGCTCGGGATTCGCTCGCTCGGCGCCGCGTCACCCTCGACGACGTAGCCCAGCTGCCTGCGGCCGTCGGCGTACGCGCCGCTGACCGCGAAGGCCAGCAGCGCGCGCAGATCGGCGTCGGCGGCCACAAGATCCGACAAGGTGGAGGGGCCGTCAGACCCGGCGAGGATCTCGATCGCGGTCTCGAGCTCACCGCTCAGGAGCAGGCCGACGCGGTCACCCGCGCGCCGGACCCAGGCCCGCAGGACGCGGCTGTCGAAGCGCTCGGTCTCGTGGTCTTTGAAGATGTTGCCGATCTGCCGGGCGACGCGGATCGGGAGCTTGCGCCCGAGCTCGTGGCCGAGCTTGCTCAGAGGATCGCTGGCGTTGCGGGCCGCTTGCTTGCGGCTGCCGTGGCGTGGGTGCAGCGCCAGGAGCATCGCCGAGGTGATCGTCGAGAACCTTGCGCGGTCGAGACCGGCGACGAGCACGACCTCGGGGCGCGTGTAGTAGAGCGCGCGGGCGAGGGCGAACACGAGCGCGCCTCGCTGCGCTTCGCTGGCATCGCGTGCCTTCGGGCCCGCGATGATGATCGGGGGCAGCTGACAGCGGGCCTCGGCCCAGGCGCGCGCGGGGAGAGGCTCGACGGCCTCGCGGGCGTCGAGGGCGGCGTCGGCGACGAGCGCGACCTTGGTCTGGCCGAGGCGGCGCAGGACCTCGCGCCAGGCCTTGGCGAGGGCGCTGTCAGCGACGGGCGAGACCCGGGCCGCGGTGTCGAACTCGAGCCGGCCCAGCTGATCGCCGAGCAGGTTCTGCCCGGCCTCCCACAGGTGCGAGAGCGCCGGGCTGACGCCGCCGTCGCTCGGCAGCTCGCCCGTGACCGCGGCGATGTCGAGCTCGTGGGTGTCGCCGCTGAGCGTCTCGCAGTGGTCCGCGACGAATTGCTTGGCGTCTTCGTCAGCGGGCTCGACCAGCGCGATGACCGAGTACAGCGCGCGCGCGCGCTGGAGCTCCCCGGCGGCGCGGTGGTGGCGGGCGAGGGCGCGGAGCGAGGGCAGGTAGAGCGGATCGTGGCCGAGGAGGCCGCGGTGGTTGGCGAGCACCTTGTGCTCGCCCGTGGCCTCGCCGGCCTCGCTCAAGCGCTCGTACAAGCTCGCGAGCTGCTTGCGGTGGTCGAGGCCGAACTCGGAGCGCTCGGCCTGGCGCATCTGGGCGGTCAGCCGCGCGGCCTGCTCGAGCGAGGCCGCGGCCTCGGCGGGGGCCCGCTCGTGCTGGAGCGCGGCGAGTCGGATCAGCAAGGTCACGCGCGCGCGGAGGTCTTCGTCGGGTTCGGCTGGCTCGTCGGCCCCGGCCCCGCGGGGCTCCGCGTCCGCCTGCTCGAGCTGGCTGAGGAAGCTCGAGACCAGCGGCTGGAGCTCGTCGGTCCGGCCGGCGGCCTCGAGGACCTGGGCCTTGGCCAGGACCGCGGCCGACGACAGCGGGGCCAGCTCGACGGCTCGCTCGGCGTAGGCCGCGGCGAGCTCGAGGCTGGGCTGGGGGCCCGACTCGCCGAGCGAGGGGCTTGGGGCGGCCGCGGCCGGGCCGTCGGTGGAGCTCGGACCGGAGCCCTCGCTGGCCGCAGGCTCGACGCGCTCGGGCAACGCGACGTGGACGCCCTCGAGCAGCAATTCGAGGCGCTGCTCGTCGGTGGTCTCGCGCAGCAGCAGGCGCTCGAGGCAGCGCAGCGCGAGGGAGCGATCGTGGACGGCCGAGGCCCGGAACGCGACCTCGAGCTGGGCGAGCTCGAGGACCGGCGTCGGGCTGTCGGACACGAGCACCAGGCCCATGCGCACGGCCTCGAAGGCCTCGCGCTCGAGCTCGGCGGTCCGGGCTCGACGCTCGCTGGCGGTCAGCTCGCGGCCGCCGTCGGCCTCGCCCGCCTCGCCGTCCGCGACCAGCTGGGCGGCGTCATGAAAGAGCATGCCCGCGTCGACCCAGGCCGAGCCGCGCTCGTGGGGCTCCTCGAAGGTCTCGGCCAGGCGCGCGGCGTAGCCAGCGGCCTCGATGAGGTCGCCGCGCTCGCGCAGCCACGGGACGATGGCCGCGAGCGCGCGGCGGTTCTCGGCGTCGAATTCGAGCGCGCGCAGGAGCCGGGCCTGGGCCCGCTCGGGCTGCTTTCCGCCGAGCTCGCACTCGCCCGCGATCGCGTGGATCTCTGCGGCGAGCTTGGCGTCGCGCGGGGCGAGGACCTGGGGACGACCGAGGTCATCCTGGCGGGCCTCGAGCCGCTGCTCGAGCTGGTCGACGGCCGTCATCACGTCCCGGGCCCGCCGCGCGCCGAAGCGGTTGCGGACGACCGCGAGGCGGATCGAGAGGTCATCGGGATCGTGGCGCAGCGCGGTGGTCAGGCGCCGGTAGGCCTCGCCGCTTCGATCCGCGGCCTCGAGCGCCCGGGCGAGGAGGACCAGGCCCTCGACGAGGTGACCTTGATCGCGGACCAGGGTCAGGGCCTCGACGGCGCTCTCGAGCTGCTTCTCGGCCTCGGCGAGGTTGCCCGAGTCGAGCAGCAGCTCCCCGAGCCCGAGGCGGGCTTCGGCGTGGTCGGGATCGGTCTCGAGCGCGGCGTTGAACCGGGCCCGGGCGGCCGCGACGTCGCCGGTCGTGCGGTAGGTGATCCGGCCGATCTCGGTCAGGAGCTTGGCCCGGATGCTGCTCCCAGCCAGCTCGGCCAGCTGCTCGTCCATGAACGCCGTGGCCCCCTCGATGTCGTCGGCGTCGATCCGGAGGCGGACCAGGCCCTCGATCGAGCGGGTCAAACGCGTGGCCCAGTCTGTGTCGTCGCCGGACTCGGGCGCGCTCGCGCTGGGCTCGACGCCGCGCTCGCCCTTGGCCAGGGCGAGGACCCGGCGGTAGGCGGCCTCGGCCCGGTCGGGCTCGTCGAGGCGCTTGCGCGCGATGTCGGCGGCCTCGAGCACGCCGTCGGGCTCGCCGAGGCGCTCGAGGCCGTCGACGAGCAGGGGCATGTCATTGAGCGCGCGCGCGAGCTTGGTCCGCAGGGTCAGGAGCTCGTGATCGTCGGCGCTGAGCTCGAGCGCGCGCTCGACCAGCTCGAGCGCGACCGCGTGGCGCTTGCCCTCTTCGTGGACGACCCGGGCGAGGGTCAAGCTGAGGTCGCGGATGCGCTGACGCAGCTCTGGATCCTGCTCGGCGTCGGACTCGTGCTCGGCGCGGAGCCGGTCGACGCGCTCGCGCAGCAGGGTCACGCCCTCTTCGAAGCGATCGGTGCGCCGATAGAGCCGGCTGAGGCCGAGGGCGACCTCGTCGTCGTCGGGCACGTCGTCGGCGAGCTGCTCGAGGGTCTCGGTCGCGGCGAGCTCGTCGCCGAGCCCCTCTTGCAGCGCCCGCGCCTTGACGACCAGGAGCTTGACGCGCGCGGCCTGGCGCTCGTCGTCGCTGAGCTCGACGTCGACCGAGATGTGGTCGAGGCGCGCGTCGAGGATCGGCAGCAGCTTCTCCCAGCGCGAGGTCTCGAGGTACAGGGCCTGGAGTTGGATCAGCGCGCGCTCGTCTTCGGGCCGCAGCTCGCGGTAGTCGTTCCAGGCGTCGATCGCCCGATCGGGCAGGGCGAGCTGCTCGGTGTAGACCTCGGCGATGCGCGCGAGGTTGTCGGCTTGCAAGTCCGGATCGAAGAGCGACTCGTTGGCGGTCCGCATGGCGTCGATCGCCTGGGGCCACTCTTCGCGGCGCAGGAGCAGCTCGGTCACGCGGGCGTGGACTTCGGGGCGCTCGGGGAAGTCGCGGACCAAGAAGCGCAGGAGCTCGAGGGCGTCGTCGCTGCGCGCGCTGCCCTCGTAGAGCTCGGCCAGGCGCAAGCTTCGCTCGACCCGCTCGCCGTCGGCGAGCTCGTTGCGCTCGGCGTTGAGCAAGTCGGCGTAGGTCTCGATGTACTCGGGCCGACGCTCGAGCCGCTCGTAGACGACCAGCAGCTTGCGCAGGGCCCCGGCGTGCGCGGGGTTGACCGCGAGCACCGCTCGGTAGCGGGCCTCGGCCGCGTCGAGGGCCTCGTCGGACTCGTGGAAGGCGGCGATGCGGAGGTTGAGGGCGACGACGTGCTCGGGCAGCGCGGCCTCGCTGAGCAGGTGCGACCAGGCCCGCAGCAGCCGCGGGCGCGCGTCGTGGCGCTCGGCGAGGGCCTCGAGGCTCGCGACGCTGGCGGGCTGCTCGGGGATCAGCAACAGCGCGCGCTCGTGCGACACGAAGGCCCGCTCGACCAGCTGCGCGCCGATCTCCCACAGCCGCGCGCAGGCCAGCTGGACCTCGACCTTCTGGGCCTTGTTGGCCGTCGGCAGCTCGGCGTAGGCCGCAGCCAGCTCCTCCCACGCGCTCGCCACGCTGGGCCGCTTGGGCAGGACCGGGCCGGCGGTCTGTGGCAGCTGCGGGAGCCCTTGGGCGAGATCGAAGTCGTCGTCGGCGGACGGGGCCGTCGGCGTGGCCGCTGGCTTGGGCAGCGGGATCGTCTTGCTGCCCAGGCGCTCCGTGCCAAAGTCGAGGCTCGGGTCGAGGGTGCCGGGGATCGAGTTCTTTCGGGCCTCGCGCCGGGCCTTGCGTGGATCGGCGAAGCTCCCGATCTCGCCGCTGACCGAGGCCGACTCGAGCTCGGCCGAGGACATCTCTTCGATCGGGCCGCCGCTGACGTTGGTCTCGAACTCTTCGAACTCGTCGAGCTCGTCGAGCTCTTCGATCTCGTCGATCAGCTCGACGACCGACTGCTCGGTCGACTGGATGGCGCCGAGCTCCTCGACCCGGGAGATCTCGATGACCTCGGACACGTTGTCGATCAGCTCGACGCGCGAGACCTCCTCGACGATCGACTCCTCGCTCGGCAGGACCTCGACGCGCGAGATCTCGACGACGGCCGAGTCGCCGCCCGCGAGGTCGATCGGGGCGACGGCGGTCAGCTCGTCGTGGTCGCCCTCGCTGTGGGGGTCGTCGTACTTGGCGACGACCGACTCGGCCGAGTCCGCGCCACCGGGCGGGGTCAGGTGCTGGGGGTCGAGCCGCGCGCGGGCCCACAGCTTGCGATCGTGGAGCTCGGGCGCGGGCACGCTCGGGCTGAGCACGGGGTCGTTCGGGAGCGCGGGCCCGCCGTAGGTCCCGACGAGGCCCGCGAGGCGCCACAGATCCGCGTGGGGATCGCCGAGCGGACCCTCGAGCGGCGGGAGCCCCTCGCAGCGCTCCGGGTCACCGCCCTCCGCCGAGCCGCCCGGTGCCCGACGCCAGGCCTCGAGCCGAGCCCGCAGCGCGTACTCGGCCCGACCGAGCTTGTGCTCGTAGAGGTCGGCGATCTCGACCAGGAGCTGGGCCTGGCCGTCGTTGTCGGTCGCCTGCTCGAGCTCCCAGGCGGGGATCAGCATGAAGCGGTGCCAGAGGTCGTAGCGCGACGCGAGCCGCTCGGCCTCGTCGCGCGCGCGGTAGTGGAGGCGGTCGAGGGTCAGGATCCGCAGCCACTCGCCGAGCGCTCCGGTGCCGTCGTCGAGGCGCTGCTCGCGAATCTCGGCCCGCTCGATCAGCAGCGTGATCTTCATGCTGTCGTTGGGGGCGTTGGCGATCAGCTCGCCGAGGGCGCGCAGCTCGACGAGCGCGCCGACCTTGACGCCGTCGTGGGCGCCGCGCTCGGCGTCCTCGTCGACCCGCGCCGCGAGCTCGCGCAGGCGCGGGATGATCACGTCGCCCTCGCTGTCGAGGGTCACGCCGCGCAGGAGCACGCGCATCGAGGAGATCGGGTCCTCGAGGCGCTCGTCGACGATCTGTGCGGCCTCGGCGAGGGCGTCGACGGCCTCGATGCGCTGGCCCGCGCTCGCGCGCTCGTGGGCGAGCGAGGCGTGGTGGTCGGCGAGCTCGCGCCACAGCTCGTGGCTCTCGGCCAGGTTGATGGCGATGTCGAGGGCCTCCTCGGCGAGGGACTCGTCGCGCTCACCGAGGTCCTGCCAGGCCCGGCGCATGGTCGCGAACGCGGCCCGGGGATCGTCGAGCTTGCGCTCGTGGATGCGGGAGATCGCGCAGTGAGCGTCGAAGCGGCCGAGGGCGCCGTCGGCGTGCTCGAGCCGGTGCTCGGCGAGGGCGAGGAGCGCGTCCCACAGCTCGTGGGACTCGGCGATGGTCTGGATCCGGCGGGTGACCTCGTCGTCGTTGGGGACCTGCTGGAGCGCGCGCTGGAGATAGCGCACGGCACGCTTCGGATCGTCGAGCTGGTTCTCGGCGATCTCGGCCGCGCCGATCATGCGCTCGACGAGCTCGAAGTCGTCGGAGAAGGTCTCGCGCTCGAGCTCGCGCTCGCTGACCTCGAGCAGCGCCGTCCACAGGCCGTAGCCCTCGGCGAGCTTGCGGAGGCGGCGGAAGCCCTGATCGAAGTCGAGCTGCTGCTGGCGGGCGATGAAGTAGCCGCGCCGGGCCCAGGCGAAGGAGCGGTCGGCGTCGTCGAGCTCGTTCTCGGCGATCCGCGAGGCCTCGGTGCAGATGTCGAGCTGGCCGGCGACGTCGCCCATCTCGGCCAGCCGGTTGAGGCGCAGCTCGTCGATCTCGAGCAGCTCCTTCCAGGTCCCGTGGGCCTCGGCGAATTGCTCGATGTGGTCGCGCAGCTCGGGGTCGGTGGGATCGATGCCGCTCGCCCGCCGGAGCAGCTCGAGCGCGCGGTTGCGGTCGCCGATGCCGAGGTCGGCGATCTCGGCCATGCGCCTCAAGGTTGCGATCTGTTGGTCGGGGTCGTGGGCGACGAGCTCGAGCTTGCGCGCGAGGGAGCGGAGCGCGTGCTCGAATTCGCCGAGCTCTTCTTGGAGCTCGGCGAGCTGGGCGTGACCTTGGGGATCGCTGGGGAACTCTCGCAGCTGGCGCTCGGTCGCGCGCATCGCCGCGCGCTTGTTGTCGACCGCCTGCCAGGCCGAGACGATGAGGCCGTAGAGGTAGCCGCGCTGCTCGGTGTCGCTGGTCCCGAGCAGCATGAGCTCGGCGTGGCCGATGAGCTCGGGGCGCAGCTCGGCCTCGCGGTAGGCCTCGAGCAGCGAGCGGTTGACCTCGGCGTCGCCGGGCCGAAGCGTGCGCGCGATCCAGGCCAGGACCTCGGCCGCCTCGGCCGGGTCGTCGACCTGATGGAGCAGGATCTGGGCCTGCTCCCACGCGAACGCGAAGGCCTCTTCGTCGCTCGCGGCGATCTCGCGCAGCTTGCCGAGGATCTCTGCGAGGCCCTCGTAGTCCTCGTCGATCCGGTAGAGGGTCGCGAGGGCGTCGAGCGCCCGGCGGTGATCGGGGCGGATCTTGATCACGCGCTCGTAGGCCGAGCGCGCGAGCTCGGGGTCGCCGAGCCCGGCCTGGGCGAGGTAGCCGAGGCGCAGGAGGTAGTCGAGCTGGCGAATGATCGGGGTCTTGCTCGACGCCGCGGCCCGGCCGAGCAGCTCGGCGAGCTCCTCGAAGCGCCCGGCCGCGTCGTAGACCGCGACCATCTTGTCGTTGACCTCGAGGTTGTCGGGCTCGAGGTCGAGCAGCCGCGACCAGTAGTGGGCGGCGCGCTCGGGATCCTGGAGGCGGTTCTCGGTCACGCGCGCGAGTCGGCGCAGGATCTGGGCCTTGCCCGTGGCCTTGCCCGTGACCTTGTGCTCGCGCTCGAGCGCGGCGACGAGCAGCTCGAGATCGTTGGACTCTTGGGCCAGGATCTGGAGCCGGTGGAGGGCCTCGAAGTCGTTGCCGGTCAGCGAGAGGATCTCTTCGCAGGCCCACATCGCCTCGGGGAAGGCCGCGAGCTCGTGGTGCCACAGCTCGGCCATGCGCCGCAGCAGCGAGATCCGCTCGGTGTCGCTGCGGGCGATGTCGTACTGCTGACGCAGCAGCGCGATCACCTGGTTGTGGTCGCCGGCCCGATCGTAGAGGGCCGTGAGCGCCCGGGTCGCCGTGATGTCGTCGGGCGCGAGGTAGAGCATCTCGCTGTAGAGCTCGATCGCGCGCTGGGGGTTGACCTGGCGGTCGCGGTAGATCTGAGCGAGGCGCTTGATGATCTCGAGCCGCTTGCGCGGATCTTGGGTCCGGGCGAGCTCGGCCTCCTGGACCCGGACCATGTTGTCCCACATGCGCGTCCGCTTTTGGATCCGCGCCATCTGTTCGCGGGGCCGGGGATCGTGGGGGTAGGCCTGGGCCATGCGGGTCCAGGCGTCGATCGCCCCGTCGACGTCGCCGAGCCGCCGCTCGCAGACCTCGGCGAGCTCGACGTACTCCTCGGCGAAGGCGTCATCGTCGAGCGGGCTCGGGTGACCGGCGTGGGCGGCGTCGGTCGCCTGATCGATCTGGTAGAGCACGAGGTCGCGCAGCGCCCCCCAGGCGTGCTTGCGCCGAAAGTGCTCCTTGTAGCCCTCGAAGGCCTCGGGGTCGAAGGGCTCGCGCTCGAGGACCTTGAAGTAAAACAGCGCCGCGCGCTCGTGGTCGTCGAGCTGGTGGTGGAAGACCTTGGCGGCCTCGAGCAGGCTCGCGGTCGGGACCGCGTCGCCGAGCTGCTCGATCCTCCATTCCAGCAAGGTCGCGAGCGCCGTCCAGTCGGCGCTGTCGCGATAGATGCGCTCGAGCGCGAGCCAGGCCTCGCCGTCGGCGCTCTGATGCTGGCCGGCCTCCTCGTAGCAGACCCGGGCCTCCTCGCGGCGCTGGAGCCGTTGGTCGAGGTTCTCGGCCCGGCGCAGGAGCACGCCCACGCGCGGCGGGCCCTCGGCGTAGGTCAGCACGTGGCGGTAGTGATCGTCGAGCTCCATCCAGTGGGCTTGCTCGGCGAGGAGCTCCGCGAACATCTGGCCGGCCTCGAAGTGATCGGGGCGCAGGCTCAAGGTCCGGCGCAGGAGCTTGAGCGCCTGGCCCTCGTCACCGGCCGCGCGGGCCAGCTGCGCGGCCTTGAGGAAGATCGCCGAGGCCTTGGCCATGCCCTCGTCGCTGGCCTTGCCCGAGCCGAGGTAGAGGGTCCCGAAGGCCCGCAGCGCCTCGAGGTTCTGGGGCGTGGTCTTGATCGCGGCCTGGAGGTGGCGCGCGGCGCTGGCCAGATCTTGGTGCTGCTCCGAGGCGATCTCAGCCAGGCGCAGGTGGAGCTGGCTGATGCGGGCGGCGACGGCTGGATCTGCGGCGTAGCTCGGGTGGGCCTCGAGCTGCGAGAGCTCGGCCTCCATCAGTCGAGACGCGCGCTGCCAGGCCCCGGCCGCGAGGTGAAGAACGATCAGCTGATCGCTGGCCTCGGACAACATCGGATCCTGGGCCAGGGCCTGCTCGTAGTGCTCGACGGCCTCGCCGATCGCGTGGAAGCGGGTCCGCTGGAGCTCGGCGTAGCCGTAGTGGAGCCCGGCCAGGAGGGTGGGTTGGGCCCGGCGCGCCCACGCCATGCGCCAGCGCAGCAGCGTGGCCAGATCCTGAGCTCGGTCCTGATCTTGGTAGGTCAGGTACAGGCGCTCGTAGGCGCGGTCGTTCTCGGGCTGGGCCAGGAGCGCGCGCGCGAGGGCGTGGACGGCGGCGTCCTGGTCGCCGACGCGCTCGGCGAACAGCTCGTAGGCTTGAGAGGCGAGCTCTGCGACCTTGCTGTGCTTGTCGGGCTCGCCGGCGATCGCCGCCGCGTGCTCGACGAGCAGCTTGGCCATCGAGGACCAGTCGCCGAGCTCTCGGAGCTTGCGCCGCGCCCGAGCGAAGGCGCGCTCATCGCCCAGCTTGGCGCGATAGTCCTCGAGCGCCTCCGCGTCGTTGTCCGCGCGAGCGGGCAGGGGACAGGGCAGGGCAGAGTCCGGAGCAGCCATGGTCAGTCGTTGGCGCGAGCTTCGACGCGCGAGTTCGAAGCCAGCCTTCGCGGTCGGCACGGTACCATGGGAGCCGGTCGGCAAGCAGCGCACGCGCCCCCCTCGATCGATTGGGCCGGGCGCGGGACGTGAGCCACACTCCACGGTGAACCCGGGGAGATTTCGTGGCACCGTCGGCCGCGGGGCCATGGCCTTTGGCCAGGTCCCCAAGTAGGTTCGGGCCACCCCCGTCGATCGTGCGCGAGCGCAGCCAACAGCAAGTCGAGGCCACGCAGGGCAGCTCCAGGGCCGAGACCGTCTCGCTGCGGCTGGCCAACGGCGTGTGGGTCTTGGCCCTGCCGACGCCCAAGCCGGCCCGCGGCTACCGGGGCGTGGCGTCGGTTCAGCTGTGGGTCGCGGCCGGGGCCGCGGCCGAGCGCAAGCGTGAGCACGGCTGCGCGCACCTGCTCGAGCACATGGTGTTCAAGCCCTACCTCGACGGCCAGGGGCGGCGGCGCGATCTCGCGGGGGTCGTCGAGCAGCTCGGCGGAGACGTCAACGCCTTCACCTCGCACGACGAGACCGTGTTCCACGCGACGGTCCCCGCCGACGCCTGGACGACGGTCATCGAGTCCATGGTCGGCGCGGTCATCGGGCGCGAGTTCGACCCGGAGCTGCTCGCGCGCGAGCAGGACGTCGTCGTCGAGGAGATCCGGCAGTACGCCGACGACCCCGCCGCGCGCAGCGTGCAGGCGATGATGGCCGATCTCTACGGCCAGCACCCCTACGCCCGCTCGGTGCTCGGCGAAGAGCACGAGGTCCGCGCGCTGACGCCGGGGATCTTGCGTGGCTGGGCAAAACGTCAGTATCGGGGCCAGCGCGTGGTCCTGGTCGTGGCCGGGCCGATCGACGTCGTCGAGCTCGAGGCCACGGCCCGGCGCCTGCTCGAGGGCCTGCCGCCCGGCGGCCGCCCCCGGGCCAAGGCCCAGCCCGAGGCCCCGCTCGAGCCTCGCGTTCGGATCGTGCGCGACGACGTCCAGGAGGCCTACCTCCGCCTCGGCTGGATCGGCGGGGTCGCGCTCGACCTCGACGCGGTGGCCCTCGATGTCGCCGCGGTCGCCCTCGGCCAGGGGGAGTCTTCGCGCCTCGCGCTCAGCACGCGCCGCCGCGAACAGCTGGTCTCGGATGCCTACGCCAGCTACCTCGCGGGGCTCGCTAGCGGGACCTTTCTCGTCAGCGCCCAGGCCGAGACTGGCGCGGTCGAACGCGCGACCGAGGCCCTGCTCGACGAGGTCGAGGCCCTCGGCCGCCACCCGCTCGAGCCCGAGGAATTCGCCCGGGCCCGGGCGCTGCTCCAAAGCTCGCTCGTCTATCGGCGCGAGACCGTCCAGGGCCAGGCCCACGCGCTGGCCTACTTCGCGGCGGCCAGCGGGCAGCTCGAGGCCGAGGCCGAGTACTTCGAGCGTCTCGCCGGGCTCACGCCCGAGTGTGTCCGCGTGGCCTGCGCTCGTCACCTTCGTCGAGATCGCGCCGCGATCACGATCTTGATCCCGCGCGAGCGCGTCGAGGCGCGGGCGGTCCGGTCGATGACTGGCCGCCTGGTCCGTCGCTGTCGGCGCGGGCCCGCGCCGATGATCTCGGCCCTGCGTCGGGCGCCAACTTGCGACGCGAGCGGCACCTGGCACGCGACCCACCGCTGCGGCCTCCGGGTCGTCGCGCGCCCCGATCCGAGCGTGCCCGTGGCCGCCGGATGGCTGGTGTGGCCCGGCGGGCTCCGGCTCGAGTCGGCCCGCGACGCCGGGATCTCCTCGCTGAGCGCGGCGCTGCTCAATCGCGGGACCTCGACCCGCGACGGCGACGCGCTCGCCCGCGAGATCGAGGGTCTCGCCGCGGTCCTCGACGGCTTCTCTGGCCACAACAGCGTCGGGCTCCAGGCCGAGAGCCTCGCCGAGCACCTGCCCACGGTCCTCGCCCGGGCGCTCGAGTGCGCGATCGAGCCCGGCTTCGCGCCCGAGGAGGTCGAGGAGGCCCGGCGGATCGTGCTCGCCGATCTCGAGGCCGACGCCGACGACCTCGGGCACCTCGCCTACCGGCGGATGCTCGGCGCGCTCTACGGGCGTCACCCCTACGGTCGCGACTTGCGCGGCACCGCGGCCAGCCTCGCGCGCTTTGACCAGGCCAAGATCACGCGCAACTGGGCGCGCCACTATCCGATCGGTCGCGCGGTGCTGTCACTCGCCGGGGCCTTCGATCTCGACCAGGTCCTCGCCGAGCTCGACCACCTGCTCGCGCCGCTCGGGCCCTTCGCCACCCGCGACGTCCCGGCGCCGATGCCGAAGTGGCCAGGCGGCCCGCCGACCTGGCCGCGGCGGCCGATCGAGCAGGTGATCGAGCGCGAGCGCGAGCAGGGCCAGTGCGTGATCGGCTTTCCGGGCCTCGGCCTCGGCGAGCCCGAGAACGAGGCCCTCGACGTGCTGTGCTCGGTGCTCGGGGGGCAGTCGGGCCGCCTGTTCGAGTCGCTGCGCGAGCGCGAGGGGCTGGTCTATCAGGTCGGCGCGAACTCGAGCGAGCACCTCGACGGCGGCCACGTCGTGTTCTACGCCGCCGCCAGCCAGGACAAGCTCGCCGCGACCCGGCTCGCGATCGAGGCTGAGATCGCGCGGATCACCTCTGAGTTGATCACGACCGAGGAGCTCGATCGCGCCAAGCGGTGGTTGATCGGCCAGTTCGAGAGCGGCCTCCAGCGACGCAGCCGCGTCGCCGCGCGCATGGTCTTTGGGGAGGTCTACCGACTCGGGGTCAACCATTACCTGCGTTACCCCGAGCGAGTGGAGGCGGTCGAGCGCGAGCAGATCCTCGCCCTCGCCCGGCGCGTGCTCGACCCGAGGCGTCAGGTCACCGTCCTCGTGCGGAGCGGGGGGGCTCGCGGTCGTTGATCGGGCAGGGCGTGGGCTTGGGGCTCCGCGCATGGCCGCAGGAGGTCCGAGTACGGGGCGTCGCCTCTCGATTTGGGGGGCAGAAGGCTCTTGGTGTCTTGTTGCCAGGTCGGTCGGATTCCCGTCGAAGTTGCTTTTCGTACGGCGATACCCCGAACTCGGACCACCTGCGACCTTTGATGCGCTCATCTCTTGGCGAGGGGTGACTCTGCTCTTCTGGACTGGCGAGCGGGGGGTCTCGCGGTTGTTGGTGGGGCAGGGCGTGACCCTGAGGCTCCGCGCATGGCCGCAGGAGGTCCGAGTACGGGGCGTCGCCTCTCCATCTGGGGTGCAGAAGGCTCTTGGTGCCGCATCCCCAGGTCGGTCGGATTCCCGTCGAAGTTGCTTTTCGTACGGCGATACCCCGAACTCGGACCACCTGCGACCTTTGATGCGCTCATCTCTTGGCGAGGGGTGACTCTGCTCTGGACTGGCGAGCAGCTGCTCGGCTCTGCGCTGGACTGGCGGGCAGCCTCGCGGTTGTTGGTGGGGCAGGGCGTGACCCTGAGGCTCCGCGCATGGCCGCAGGAGGTCCGAGTACGGGGCGTCGCCTCTCCATCTGGGGTGCAGAAGGCTCTTGGTGCTTTGCTGCCATGTCGGTCGGATTCCCGTCGAAGTTGCTTTTCGTACGGCGATACCCCGAACTCGGACCACCTGCGACCTTTGATGCGCTCATCTCTTGGCGAGGGGTGACTCTGCTCTGGACTGGCGAGCAGGGGGGTCTCGCGGTTGTTGGTGGGGCAGGGCGTGACCCTGAGGCTCCGCGCATGGCCGCAGGAGGTCCGAGTACGGGGCGTCGCCTCTCCATCTGGGGTGCAGAAGGCTCTTGGTGCCTCGCTGCCATGTCGGTCGGATTCCCGTCGAAGTTGCTTTTCGTACGGCGATACCCCGAACTCGGACCACCTGCGACCTTTGATGCGCTCATCTCTTGGCGAAGGGGGGCTCTGCTCTGGACTGGCGGGCAGCCTCGCGGTTGTTGGTGGGGCAGGGCGTGACCCTGAGGCTCCGCGCATGGCCGCAGGAGGTCCGAGTACGGGGCGTCGCCTCTCCATCTGGGGTGCAGAAGGCTCTTGGTGCTTTACTGCCATGTCGGTGGATTGGGCGTCGCAGGGGCTTTTCGTACGGCGATACCCCGAACTCGGACCACCTGCGACCTTTGATGCGCTCATCTCTTGGCGAGGGGTGACTCTGCTCTGGACTGGCGGTCGGCTTGCTCTGGACTGGGGAGGAGGGGGGAGCGGCGACATCTGTTTTTGCCGCTCGACGACAACTGGAACTGCCGGTCGAGGTCAGCCGATCGTGCGTGCGACGCGGGGCACGGACGAACAAGACACAGCAGAGCGTCGCAGCGGGCGTGATCGTCACCGAGGGACCGTCGCCGAGCCCGCTCGCCGGGCGGCGGCGGAGTGGGTCGACCCTCTGAAAATCGACCTCAGCGCAGCGCGTGGGCCATTCGATTCAGGCAGATTTGGGCCGAGCGCAGCGCGTGAGCCACTCGAGACAGCAGACGGTCGCAGCGGGCGTGATCGTCACCGAGGGACCGTCGCCGAGCTTGCTCGCCGGGCGGCGGCGGAGTGGGTCGACCCCCCTGAAAATCGACCTTGGCGCAGCGCGAGGGCCATCCGATTGAGGCAGATCTGGCCCGGGCCCAGCGCGTGAGCCACACGAGTGACCCGAAAACTCGACTGTTTGAGCCCCCCGAGCCACCGGATCGGCTCGAAAATTGGACGAGCTCACCACGCGCGTCGTCCGAGCGACCAGAATTTCGATCCGAGCTCGCCCCGCGAGACACTCGAGCGTCAAAAAAATCGGCCCGCACTCGGCGAGCGGGCCGGTCGAGCGCCTCAAAAATCGACAGCGGCTCAGCGCGGCAGCGGACCGAGCGAGCGAAAATTCGACCCGAGCCCCCCAAACGGCGCAGTCGAGCGACGAAAAATTCGATCCGAGCGCGGTCCATGGGCTGGTCGAGCGACCTCGAATTCGACTCGCGTTCGAAAAACCGGCCGGTCGCCTGACGCGAAGGTCGACGACAGCGGACAACGAGGGGCAGTCCGGTCGCGATTTGGTGGGGCGCTACCAGTCCAGCGCAGAGTCGACCCTCGCCAGCCCAGCGCAGAGTCCCCCCTCGCCAACAGATGAGCCCCAAGCCCAAGCAGCGCCCGCTCCACGACCGCGAGGCCGCCCGCCCGCCCAGAGCTCGGTGCCCGCCAGTTCAGAGCAGAGCCCCCCTTCGCCAAGAGATGAGCGCATCAAAGGTCGCAGGTGGTCCGAGTTCGGGGTATCGCCGTACGAAAAGCAACTTCGACGGGAAGCCGACCGACCTGGGGGTGCGGCACCAAGAGCCTTCTGCACCCCAGATGGAGAGGCGACGCCCCGAACTCGGACCACCTGCGGCCCAGCGCGGAGCCCCAAGGCCAAGCAGCCCCCCATCAACAACCGCGAGGCCGCCCGCCCAGAGCTCGGTGCCCGCCAGCCCAGCGCAGAGTCCCCCATCGCCAAGAGATGAGCCCCAAGCCCAAGCAGCCCCTCATCAACAACCGCGAGGCCGCCCGCCCGCCCAGAGCTCGGTGCCCGCCAGCCCAGCGCAGAGCCCCAAGGGCCCATCAACGCCGCGAGCCTGCCTGCTAGATCATGCTCAGCACATAGATGTCATAAATCGCGTGCGTCCAGACCGCGACCGCGAGCCCGCGGACCTGGTAGATCAACGCGAAGAACACCCCAGCCAGGGTCCGATACACGAACGCCGCGAACACAAAGGGCTCGCCCGAGGGGCCGAGGTGGTGGGCCAGCGAGAAGCTCAGCGACGAGATGAGCAGGGCCGCGACCCAGGCTTGTTTCTCGCCCATGGCCCCCGCCAGCAGCCACGAGAGCCCGCCGACGCCGACCAGCCTGAAGATCAGCTCCTCGTGGAGCCCCGCGCCCGCCGAGATCACGATGACATCGAGCAAGGTCAAGCCCGAGGCCAGCGCCGCCGAGAGCTCGCCGCTGGCCGAGAGGCCCGGGACCAGCTCGACGAAGTGGTGCATCACGAACAAGATGATCGAACCCATCGACAGGGCGTAGAAGGTCGACTCGGCCAGGACCGGCACGAAGGCCTTGGGATCGAAGCTCTCGCGCTGCCGCAAGAGCAAGAGCAGCGCTGCGTAGGCGATCAGCATGCCGCTGAGGATCACCAGGTAGTTGCCGAGGTCGCGCTCGCACAGCTCGACGAGCGACGCGGTCACGAAGTCGACGCCGTTGAGCCCGCGGCTGAGCAGGATCCCGAGCTGGTAGACGATGAACAGCGGGAACACGAAGATCGCGCTGGTCAGAGGATCCACGCGGCCCGCGAGGTGGTTGGTGAGCGTGCCCTTGGTCGCCGGCCGCGCGGCCTTGCGGCGCGGCTTCTCGGGAGCGTCGTCGCGGGCCCTTGCCATCGTCGCCGATCCTGCGCCAAGCTCGGTCTCAGGCCCAAGAAAGCCGCGAGTTTCGAGGCCAGCACAGTCTCCCAGGACCCGAGTGAGCGAGGACAGCCCCAGCATCGGCACCGCCGCGCAGATCGCCGCGGTGTTCGTCGCGGGCGGGACGGGAGCGACGCTGCGCGTGTTGCTCTCTGGCCGCATCGAACAGGCCCTCGTCGAGCGCCTGCCCTACGCGGGCGTGCTCGTCGTCAACCTCGTCGGCTGCCTGCTGATCGGCTTCGCGTCGGCCGCGATCACGACGACCCACTGGCGCAACATCGTGCTCGGGGGGCTGCTGGGCGGGTTCACGACCTACAGCGCGTTCGCGCTGTTCACCGTCGATCTCGTCGGCCAGCAACGCTGGGGCGTCCTCGGCGCTCAGCTCGGCGCCCACCTCGTCGGTGGCGTGCTGTGCGTGTGGGCGGGGTTCTGGGCGGCGCGCGCGTTCGGGCTCGGCGTCGCGGGGGGCTGACCCACAAGACAAGACGGGCGAGGACATCGTCCCCGCCCGCACAGACAGTCGGTCGCCTGGCGCGAGGGGCTGACCCACAAAACAAGACGGGCGAGGACATCGTCCCCGCCCGCGCTGACAGTCGGTCGCCTGGCGCGAGGGGCTGACCCACAAAACAAGACGGGCGAGGACATCGTCCCCGCCCGCACAGACAGTCGGTCGCCTGGCCAGGAGGCCTACTTCTTCTTTTTCTTCTTGGCGGCGGCCTTCTTCTTCTTGGTGGCGGCCTTCTTCTTGGAAGCGGCCTTCTTCTTGGTGGCGGCCTTCTTCTTGGAGGCGGCCTTCTTCTTGGAGGCGGCCTTCTTCTTGGTGGCGGCCTTCTTCTTGGAGGCAGCCTTCTTCTTGGAGGCGGCCTTCTTCTTGGTGGCAGTCTTCTTCTTGGAGGCGGCCTTCTTCTTGGTGGCGGCCTTCTTCTTGGAGGCGGCCTTCTTCTTGGTGGCGGCCTTCTTCTTGGTGGCGGCCTTCTTCTTGGAGGCAGCCTTCTTCTTGGTGGCGGCCTTCTTCTTGGTGGCGGCCTTCTTCTTGGCGGCGGGCTTGGCCTTCTTCTTGGTCGCAGCCTTCTTCTTCTTGGCGGCGGGCTTGGCCTTCTTCTTGGAGGCGGCCGCTTTCTTCTTCTTGGCGGCGGGCTTGGCCTTCTTCTTGGTCGCAGCCTTCTTCTTCTTGGCGGCGGCCGCTTTCTTCTTCTTCTCGGCGGCGGCCTTCTTCTTCTCGGCGGCGGCCTTCTTCTTGGCGGCGGCAGCGGCTTTTTTCTTCTCGGCGGCGGCCTTCTTCTTGGCGGCAGCGGCGGCCTTTTTCTTGGCGGCGGCGGCCTTTTTCTTCTCGGCGGCGGCCTTCTTCTTGGCGGCAGCGGCGGCCTTCTTCTTGGCGGCGGCGGCCTTCTTCTTCTCGGCGGCGGCCTTCTTCTTGGCGGCAGCCTTCTTCTTGCGCTCCGCTTCGCGCTTGGCGGCGGCGGCCTTCTTCTTGCGCGCCTGCTCTTCCTTCTTCTTCTCGGCGGCGATCCGCCGGCGCTCGGCGTCGGCGGCGGCCTTGGCCTCTGCCTTGCGCTTCCGCTCGAGCTCTTTGGCCTTCTTGGCGGCGGCAGCCTCTTTTTGCTTCTTGATCCGCTCTTTTTCTTTCTTCGCGCGCTCGCGCTCGAGCTCTTTTTGCTTCTTGAGCCGCTCTTTTTCTTTCTTTGCGCGCTCACGCTCGCGCTCGAGCTCTTTGAGCTTCTTGAGGCGCTCTTTTTCTTTCTTCTTGCGCTCGCGCTCTTTCTCTTTGAGTTTGCGCTGGCGCTCACGCTCGAGCTCTTTGAGCTTCTTGGCCTTCTCGGCCTCCTTGCGCTTGAGCTCACGCTCTTTTTCTTTGAGCTCGCGCTGGCGCTGGCGCTCGGCCGCCTTGGCCTGGCGCTCTTCCTCGCGCTTGGCCTTCTCGGCCTCGCGGCGCTGGCGCTCTTCCTCGCGCTTTTTGGCCTTCTCGGCGCGGATTCGCTCGCGCTCGGCCTTCTTCTCGGCGGCGATGCGCGCTCGCTCCTCGCGTTTGCGCTGCTGCTCCTCCTCGCGCGCCTTCTTGGCGGCGATGCGGGCGGCCTCCTTCTCGGCGCGAAGGCGGAGGCGCTCCTCCTCCTTGCGCTTGCGCTCGGCTTCGCGCTCTTTGCGCTTCTGCTCGCGCTCGGCCTCCCGGCGGCGCTGCTCTTCCTCGCGGCGCTGCTCGGCCTCGATCCGCGCGCGCTCCGCGGCGAGCCGCCGCTCCTCGGCCTGGCGCCGCTTCTCGGCCTCTTCTTCGGCCAGCCGCCGCTCGCGCTCTGCCGCGATCTCTTCGGGGGTCGGGCCCATCTCGAGCTTGAGCAGGTTCCGGAGCTCCTGCTCCTCGACCGTGTCCCCGCGCAGCTCCTCGTCGTTGATCCCGCGGCCGTGCACGATCACGCGGTTGACGTTGTTGCGGAAGGTCAGCTCGACCTTGTTGTCACCGAGGACCTCGCTGACGAAGCCCACGCCGAAGCTCGGGTGGATCACGAGCTGATGCAGGCTCAGGGCGGTCTTCGGGTTGTACCGAACCGCCGAGCCGCGGTCGTAATTCTCGATGCCCTGCATCCAGTCGAGCTTCTCGAGCTTGCGCCGACGGGTCACGGAGACGGGCTCCGCATCCTCCGCCGTGCCGCGAGGCTTCTTGAACGCGTGGATGTCGCCACACACCGCGCACTGCACGCGGCGAATCTCGTCACCGTAGCTCTCGAGGATGATGTGTGACGTATCTGCCCGACACTTAGGGCAGTATCCGTCGGTTTCCCCACCATTCGAGTTGTTGCTCGAACCGCCAAAATGGCTCTCAAAGATCTGGTCCATCAGTGAAAACTCCCCCGAGGGCCTTCAAAGGTCCCCTATCACGGCCAGATCCTTCCATACAAGGACTAAAGGTCTGAAAATGTTGGAGAATTCGAATTGGCCGGCCGCCGACGGCTGCGCCGTCGTCAGGCTCAAATGCTTGAAAAGACACACAATTATGGCTTTGTTCAGGACCCCTCGCGCGGTCTGGAGATCGCGCGAACGATCCGCACCTGCGGCGGGCGGAGCGTCGCTGCGCAAGTGAGCGCGGAACATCCGGCGGGCGGACAGGCGGACAGGTCGTCAGGGGCTCGGGCTGGGCGTGGAGCCGGCGTCCGGGCCGACCGCCTCTTCGAGGGCCTCGAAGGGGTTCATCAGGTCTTGCTCGCTGCGCTCGAGGCCCATCGTCTGGATCAGCTTGCGGACCTCTTGGCCGGTGTTCTTGGCCTGGTCGGCGAGGCTGCCGAGCTCGCGGCAGACCACGCGGAAGGCCCGGCCGTGCTCGCCAGCTTGCGCCGCGATGATGTTGCCGTTGAGCGCGAGCAGCTGGAGGCGGCGGGCGACGTCGTCGATGAAGTGGATGATCGACTCCATGCTGTCGGCGCGCTCCTCGACATCGGCGACCTGATCCTCGACGCCGCTGCGCGCGGCCGCGGCGAGGAGATCGAAGTAGGCCTCCTTGTCCTGGAAGGCCTCGATCATGCCGACAGGCGCGAAGTCCTGGCCGCCAGAGGCGTGGAGGGGGCGGCAGACGGCGAGATACTCGCGCTCGCGGTACTCGACGCTGCCCTTGAAGATCTCGCGCCGTCGCAGGACGCGGTCGACGAGATCGCCGTGGGCGAACTCGCCGAGCTCTGGCGGCGTGCCCGCGTCGAGCACGGCGGCCACGGCGATGCGCCGGTTGCCGGCGTAGAGCGCGAAGCCCAGGCCCGTCGACTGGGCCATGCGCGAGAGCAGCTCGCGGTCTTTGGACATGGGTCGCTCGCCGACGAAGATCTCGTCTTCTTGGCGGACGATCGCGCCCTCGTTGTGCAGGAGCCGCTCGGCGAGGGCGGTCGCGGCCACCGCTCGGTCGTAGCTGCGTCGGGTGATGACCTCCCGAACGGCCTGATAGATTTGGCTGCTGACGTCGCTCACGCGGCCCGAGTGTACTGGTAGCGCTGGCGGTGTGGTAGGGACTCCGAACCATGACCGTCGACGGCCCGCAGAGCCCCGAGCAGTCCAGCGTAGGGGCCAAATCCAAGGGATCCGGCCCCCCACGCGTGCGGATCGCCCCGAGCCCGACGGGTGACCCACACGTGGGCACGGCCTACATCGGCCTGTTCAACTACGTGTTCGCGCGCAAACATGGCGGCCAGTTCATCCTCCGCATCGAGGACACCGACCAGGTCCGCAGCTCCGCGAGCTCCGAGCAGGCGATCCTCTCGGCCCTGCGCTGGCTCGGGCTCGACTGGGACGAGGGCCCCGACGTCGGCGGCCCCTGCGGGCCCTACCGCCAGTCCGAGCGCCTCGAGCTGTACAAGCGTGAGGTCGAGGTCTTGATCGACAAGGGCGCGGCCTACCGCTGCTTTTGTACCAAGGAGCGGCTCGACGCGCTCCGCGAGCAGCAGCGCGCGGCCAAGACCGGGCGCTTCGGCTACGACCGCCACTGCCGCGAGCTCGACCCCGCCGAGGCCCGCGCGCGGGCCGAGGCCGGCGAGCCCCACGTCGTCCGCATGAAGATGCCGACGACCGGCGAGACCATCGTGCCCGACGGCCTCCGCGGCAACATCCACCGCGACAACGCCGAGAGCGATGACCAGGTCATCCTCAAGTCCGACGGCTTCCCGACCTACCACCTCGCCAACGTCGTCGACGATCACCACATGGGCATCACCCACGTGATCCGCGGCGAGGAGTGGATCTCGAGCACCCCCAAGCACATCGTGCTCTACGACATGTTCGGCTGGGAGGCGCCGCAGTTTTATCACCTCGGGCTGCTCCGCAACCAGGACAAGTCCAAGCTGTCCAAGCGCAAGAACCCGGTCTCGCTCGACTACTACCGCGACCTCGGATACCTGCCGGAGACGCTGCTCAATTTCCTCGGCACCCTCGGCTTTTCGATCGCCAGTGACCAGGAGCGCTTCGGGCTCGACGAGATGATCGAGCACTTCGACTGGAGCCGGGTCAGCGCCGGCGGTCCGGTCTTCGATCAGCAGAAGCTCGAGGCCTTCAACGCGGACGACATCCGCGCGCTGTCGATCGACGAGCTCTACGCCCGGGTCAAGGACCGTGTCCTCGATGAGGCTCGGGTCAAGGCGCTGCTCGCCCAGGCCCAGCCGCGGATCAACTTGCTCGACGAGTTCATCCCCTACGTCAGCTTCTTCTTCGGCGGCAGCGTCGATTACACCCCGGTCCTGGCCAAGTTTCGGATCAAGAAGCGGACCCGCGCGGAGGTCACCGGGATCTTGAAGGTCTACCTCGACGAGATCGAGCGAGACGAGCGCGCGCGGGCGTTTACCGCCGAGGGTCTCGAGGCCTTCAGCCGGGAATTTTGTCAGCGTCACGAGTGGAAAGCGCGCGAAGTGTTCGCGCTGCTGCGCCTCGCAACGACCGGGCGGACCGCCGCGCCGAGCTTGTTCGACACCATGGCGCTGTGTGGCAAGGATCGCACGCGACGCCGGATCCGCGAGGCGATCGTGACCCTCGATCGTGGCGAGAGCTGGTAGCGCGCAGAGTCTGAGACGACGAAGAAATTCGGCGTCTCGATCATGTCGCTCGTGCTAGAGTCCTCTGCGCAGCCACCCTTCCCAAACGCGAAAGTTCTACCTACATCGTTCAACCAGGGTGCCGCCTCTGTTCGAAGGCGTGCAGGCCCGTTCGGCGGGAAGCCCAACGCGATTATCGTGCCACCCACCTACTTGCTGTAGGGGTTGAACTTAACCGGTGGGAAGGGAGGCTGTTTTCCTTTTCCCCCCGTGGGCGTCAGCAACTTTGCCACGCACGGCCGCTGCGCGGCCGGTCGCTCGGTCGCTGCGCTCCCTCGCTCGGTGGGCTGGTATGAGCTTCGCAATCGTTTGCGTGGCCCCCCTGAAGGGGGGCTTGAACGCGTTGCTGGTGGGGCGTTGTCGCGGGGGGGGGCGAATTCGGTGGTGGCTCCCT
>NZ_PVNK01000089.1 GCF_002994615.1 Enhygromyxa salina
TCGTGGGAGGGCCTCAACACCTTCCGGACCAACGCGCAGATCGAAGGCGGCGGCCTGTGCATGCCCCCGCCGGCCGGGTAGGCCTGAATCAAGCGCTGCGCGCTCGACTCAGGCCTAGCAGCCCGGGGTGCAATGCCTCGCGCCGCCTCGCTTGGCCTTTTCGCCGATGGCTTTGTCGCCAAAACTTGCAGTACGCCCGGTACAACGGCGTTTTGGCTTCGCGCCCTCGGCGAACATTCCGGCGCGAGGCGACACGATGCATTGCACCCCGGGCTGCTAGCAGCCCGGGCTGCTAGCCCTTGAAGCTCAATCACGGGGCCAATCCTCTACAGGCCAAACAGGTAGGCGAGCTTGATGAACATGACGTCTTCGTGGCGGGCGCCCGAGGCGACGAGGTTGGTGAACGCGCGGACCGAGCGGTACTCGCTCACGCCCTCGCCCTCGCCCTCGCCCTCGGGCAGGGCGGTGCGGTGGGTGTAGGCCACGAACAAGAAGCTGCCCGGGAGGTACTCCCAGCGCAGGATCGAGTTGGAGGTCAGGCTGGTCAGGCCCCGGTCGACGGTCCCAAACCATGGATCCGCGGCGATCGGGACGAGCAGGTCGGGGGCCCGGAGCTCGAGGAACTCGTCGTGGTGCGCGGTCGTGTACAGCAGCTGGTTGTAGCTGGTGACCGAGAGCGTGGGCGTGATCGCCAGGGTCAAGCGGAGGTCGACGTTGGTCGTGAGGATGTCGGCGCGGGCGAAGATCGGGACCTCGTCGGCCTCGCGCTCGGCGACCCAGCGCGGGCGCCCGAAGCTGCCGCTCCACTGGCCGGCGAAGCTAATCTGGAGCCGATCGACGGGGCGAAAGCCGAGGTCGAGGAACAGGTCGGGGCCGGGCTTGCCGGCTTGCTCGCCGTAGTTCGCCGCGACGCTGGCGGTCACTCGCTTGTTGCGCGGGGTCGAGACCCGTGCGCCGGTCCACCAGTGGAGCGGGACCTCGTAGGGGATGTTGCCGCGGGTCTCGAACAGGTCGAGCTGCGGCAGGTGACCGCCAAAGAAGGTCTGAAGCTGCCACAGCCCGAGGGTCTCGAGCGTCCAGTTCGTCATCATGTATTTTTCGGTGATCTGACCGGCGAAGCTCGACGCGAGGCTGAGGTCGACGCTCGCCGTCAGCGAGCGGACCTTGCCGATCGGCTGGGCGTTGAACACCCCGACGCCGGTCGAGCCCTTGGCGTAGTTGTTGCGGGTCATGAAGCCGAGGTCGCTGAAGTTGGCGTGGGGGGTCAGGAACTCGCCCGACAGGCTCCAGTTGGTTCGGCGACCGGAGCGGGCCAAGCTGGTGCTGCCGCCCATGCCCGACTTCTCGCCGTCGTGGGTCGCGATGACCTGCGCGCCGTGGACCCAGCGCTTGCGGAAGTTGATGTTGTAGTCGAAGCCGCCGGTCGTGGCCTCGGGGTCGTCGCCGAGGCGCGCCGCGTTGGTCACGATCCCGCCGACCCAGGTCTGGGGGTCGAAGTGGCGGCGCAGGCGGACGACTGACCAGCCCGAGAAGGGATCGACGGGCACGCGCTGCTCGAGGCCGTCGGAGAAGCGCTGGCGGCCCCAGGTCGGCCCGGTCGCGGCCGTGAGCACTCCGAGCACCCAGCCCGGGGCGATCTGGCCGGTCATCCGCAGCGAGCCGAGCACCCGGCTGAGCGGATCGAGCCCGACGAGCTCGCCCTGCTCCTGTTCACCGTAGACCGTGCGCTCGGTCGTGCGCGCGCGTTGGGGGCTCGGCGCCGCGCCGACGCGGCGCGAGTAGAACAGCGGGAAGCGGGTCTCGAAGATCTCCTTGGACTCGAGGAAGAAGCGGCGCTTTTCGGGGAAGAACACCTCGAAGGGGCTGAGGTTCAAGACCGCGGCGTCGACCTCGGCCTGGCCGAAGTCGGGGTTGACCGCGAGGTCGAGGGTCAGATCTCCGGTGATGCCGTACTTGAGGTCGAAGCCGGCGTTGGGCAGGGCGCGCCACGACTGGTCGAGGCTGTCGGGCGGGCGCTGGAGCATGAAGCGGCCCGAGGCGTAGGGCTGAAGCTCGAGGTTGAGCCCGGCGTCGATGTCCTCGATCCCGTACCAGTCGATCGCCTCGGACACCCGCGCGGGCACGCCCTGGGGCGCGAAGCTGAGTCGGTTCGACTCCTGGCGATCGTTGATGACCCGGGTGAAGTTGAGCCCGATCGTGTGCGAGCGGGCGTGCTCGAAGCGCAGCGTCGCCCACGGCACGAAGATCTCTGCCGTCCAGCCGGTCTCGGTCACGAGCGCGGCGGACCGCCACACGCCGTCCCACAGCAGCTCCTGCGAGGTGTCGCGGAACAGCTGGCCGTCGAAGATCGCGCCCGAGGGCGAGACCCCGAACACGTAGCCGTTGGTGTCGTCGCCGTTGGAGTCGATCTCGACCTGGACGTAGTCCGAGGGCACGATCTGATCGCGCTGGAAGAAGGGCGCGATCACCTTGCCGTGGGGCTCGTCGCACTCGAACGCGAAGTAGAGGCCGTCGGACCCATAGGCGGCGCGGATCCTCGTGGTGTGGGTCGCGGCGGCGCCGAACGCTGGCGAGCTCTGGACGAGCTCGGGCAGCACGGGGATCTCTCGCCACTGGGCCTCGTCGAGCTTGCCGTCGACGCGGATCGCCGCCCCGTCGATGCGCGTGGCCTGGAGTCGGAGCTCGCGGCGGTCGTGATCGGGGGCCCGAGCCTCGCCGGCCAACGCGGCGCTCGGTGCCACGAACCACCCGAGCAGCCACACCAACCATCGGACCAATCGGCCGGTCTGTCGCGCTCGGCGCTCGCGGTCGCCAGCTTTGAAGGAGCCGGCGGGCACGGTTCGTGGGCGTCCTCGCACGGGCGTCCGAAGGTAACGCGTCGCGGGCCGACCGACGATCCGTGCGTGGGCCGCTGCGGCGCTCGAGCGGCCCGGAGCTCAGGGCCTGGGCTGCCGGTTGCCGCGCAGGGCCACGAGGGTGCCGCAGCCCCCGTTGTCCTCGATCCGCGCCTGCGAGCTGCGGCGCACGTCGAGGCCGCGCGCGCGCATCCGCTCGAACACCGCCTCGTAGCGCGCGTCGCCGATCTGGCGCTGGTCCGAGGTCGGGACCGGGTTGTAGCGGTAGAGGTGGATCTTGAGACCCAGGGGCGCGGCGCGATCCAAGAACGCGTCGATCTCGGCGTCGTCGTCGTTGAGATCGGCGAGCAGGAGGTAGGCGAGGGCGAGCTTGCGTCGGCGTGAACCCGAGAGCGCAGGCACGCGCTCGCCGAGGAGCTCGAACAGGGGCTCGAGGGCGGGACCGCGGGGGACCGTGCGTGCGCGGGTCGGCTCGCGTCCGGCGTGGATCGAGAAGCTGATGCCGTTGTGGGGTGGGGCTCCCGGGCTCAGCCAGGCCCGGAGCCGCCGCAGCGGCCCACCCGAGGTCGTGATGCTGGCCGGGGTGCCCCGCTCCCGGCACCAGCTGATGAAGTCCGGGACCGTCGGGTTGTGGAGGGGCTCGCCGACCCCCGACACGGTCACGCGGCGGACACCCGCTGTCGCTCCGCTGCTCAGGGCCGCGTCGATCGCCGCGACCTGTCCGGTCAGCTCGCCCAGCTCGAGGTTGCGCGAGAGCCCGTTGGCGCCCGAGGCACAAAAGGGACAGCCGACCGCGCAGCCGACTTGCGACGACACACACAGCGAGTCGCCGCGGTAGAGCACGCTCTCGACCGCCGCACCGTCGTGGAGGCGGACCACGTAGCGACGGTTGATCGCGCTGCGATGCTCCTCCACGATCTCGGGCTGCTCGATCGTCGCGTGCACCACGGGCTGCTAGCACAAAGGGGAAGTGCGCGTGGCGCGGCGAGCCGCCGACGAGTCACGAGCAAGTTCTTGGCCCTCCTGAACAATGTTCCGAACGGCCCGCCAACTGCGCTATCTTTCGTGACGGATCCACCCTGCAGCAGACACTAACGTAGCGACGTGGACGGGACGATGCATAGCGGGGCGGGCCCCGAGAAGCAGTCTGAGGCAGCCAAGCTTCGGCTGTTCGGAGACGACGCGAGCGATCACCTCCGCAAGCAGGTGATCAAGGCGCGCTTCTTGCGGGGTCTGCGGCAGCCTACCAGGGGGCTCGAGACCAAAGAGCAGCGCGAGGGCGCGACCGAGCCCGGCACCGACGTACTCTCGGTCCAGCCCATGCGCATCGATCGCTTCACGGTCTTGCGCAAGCTCGGCGAGGGCGGCATGGGCGTCGTCTACGCGGCCTACGACGAGCAGCTCGATCGCAAGGTCGCCCTCAAGCTCCTGCGCCGCGAGCTGGTCGAGGACGAGCGCGGCCGGGCTCGGATGCAGCGCGAGGCCCAGGCGCTGGCGCGCCTGTCCCATCCCAACGTCGTGCAGATCCACCAGATCGGCCAGTGGGGCGAGCACGACTACGTTGCGATGGAGTTCGTCGACGGCCAGACGCTGCGGTGCTGGCTCGAAGCCAAGGATCGCAGCTGGCGCGAGATCCTGGACGTGATGATCCAGGCGGGTCGCGGGCTCGCGGCGGCCCACGCCGCCGGGCTCGTCCACCGCGACTTCAAGCCCGCGAACCTGCTCGTCGGTGCCGACGGCCGGCCGCGGGTGCTCGACTTTGGCCTCGCGCGCGCCGCCGACGAGCCCGGTGTCTCCCGCGTGCCCGAGCTGCTCGAGACGGGTGAACAGCGGGTCGAGACCAGGTCGGAGCCAACAAAAGTCAGCCTCGGTGTGAGCCTCGAGACCTTGCGCGGCGACATCAGCGGGACCACGAGCAGCGCGTTCGACCAGCTGCTCACGGTCACGGGCGCGGTCCTCGGGACCCCGGCCTACATGGCCCCGGAGCAGCACCTCGGCAAGCGAGCGACGGAGCGCAGCGATCAGTTCAGCTTCTGTCTGGTGCTCTACGAGGCGCTGTTTGACGAGCGCCCGTACAAGGCGACGAGCCGCAACGAGTACGCGGTCCAGGTGATGGAGGGGGAGCTGGCGCCGCCGCCGTCGAATTCGGGCGTGCCGGGGTGGCTGCGCCAGGTGGTCGGCCGCGGGCTCGCGACCAGGCCCGAGGATCGCTGGCCCTCGATGGACGCCCTGCTCGCCGAGCTCGAGCGCGATCGAGCCCGGGCCTGGAAGCGGGGCGCGGTCGCGGCCGGGTTGGTCGCAACGATCGGGGTCGCGCTCGCAATCGGGAGCAGCGAAGAGCCTGTCGAGGTCTGCCAGCTCGACCGCAGCAGCGTCGCGGACAGCTGGGGCGAGGACGATCGTAGCCAGCTGCGGGCCTCGTTCGAGGCGACCGGCCTCGAGGTCGGTCTGATCCTCGACCAGACCGAGCGAGCCCTCGACACCTACGCCGACGAGCTCGTCGAGGCGCGCCGCGGCGCGTGTGAGCAACGCTGGGTCGAGCAGGTCCAGACCGACGCGCAGCTCGAGCTGCGCATGGCCTGCCTCGAGCAGCGCGAGGGCGAGCTGCGGGCGGTCGTCGGTGTGCTCCGCGACGCCGACCGAGAGGTCGTGCGCCACGCGTCGGAGCTCCTCGGTGGGCTCGGGGCCGTGGGCATGTGCGCGCGCGTGGATCGGCTCGAGCGCAACACGCCCGTGCCCAAGGACGAGCGCACGGCGACGGCGATCGCCGCGGCCCGCGAAGACATCGCTAGGGCCCACGCGGCGCGCGTGTCGGGGCAGCTCGAGCGGAGCCAAGGCCTCGCCGCCACCCTTCGCCGACGGGCCAGTCAGCTCGACTACGAGCCCTTGCTCGGCGAGGTCGCCTACCTCGAGGGAAGGAACCTCACTGACGCGCAGGCCTACGGTGCGGCTCGAGATGCGCTCGTAGAGGCCGCCGGAGTCGCGGTACGCAACAATGACCCGGAGCTCAGTACCGCGGTGTGGTTGCAGCTCGCCACCCTGGTCGCGATCTCGGGTGAAGACACGGACCCGGGCACGAGCGCCGAGTTCGTGATGGCTGAGGCTGGCGTGACGCTGCTCGATGACCGACCGGCCGATCGCTTCAGGCTCCACGCCGCGCGGGGTCTCGCGTTCGAGGCCGGGGGCAAAGCCGAGGTCGCGCTGGCCGAGTTCGACGAAGCCGTGCGTCTCGCCGACGCCGGGTTCCCTGCTAGCGAGCACCAGCTCGTCTGGGCGCTGCGTTCGCGCGCGTCGGCGGCCGCTTCGCTCGGCCGCTACGAACAAGCTCGTCGCGACTTATCGCGGGCGCTGAGCTCCAGCGCGCTCGGAATCGACGGCCCGGAGGTCGTGGATGTGACCTTCGATCTCGCTGTCACCGAGCTCGAGCATGGCGACTACGATGACGCCGCGCGGCACCTTCAGGACGCGCTCGCGGGCTACGAACGCCACTATGGCCCGCGCTACGTCACGATCGCACACGGTCGCCTGGCGCTGGCGCACATTGCCCTCGAGCGCGGGCGAGTGGGCGAGGCCGAGGCGTTGATCGAGCAGGCCCTCGACATCCTCGACGAGTCCCACGAGGACCACGCGTGGGCCCTCGACGCGGCTGCTGAATTGCAGATGAGCCATGGGTCGTTCACGGCGGCGGTCGAGCTGCTCGAACGCGCGGTCGAGCACGTGCAGCGGGTCGCTCCCGGCGCGGAGAGCGATTTGGGCTATCGCCACGGTCGACTCGGTACCGCATTGGCCCGATCGAGTCGCTACGATGAGGCGCTCGCCGAGCTCGATCGGGCCCTCGCGCTGCTCAACCCGGCGACCCTGGTCACGGTCGAGCCGCTGCTCGAGCGGGGGCGGGTTCGCCTGACGTTGGACCAGCCGCTGCTTGCGTTGGCTTCGCTCGAGCAGGCTGTGGCGTTGACTCCCGCCGACTGCGGCGATCCCGAGCTCGCAGCCAAAGCACGAATCGAGCTCGCGCGGACACTGTGGGAGATTGGTCATCACGATCGCCAGGTCGAGCTGGCCGCTGAGGCCGTGCAACTCCTCGAAGACATCCCAGAGGCCGGTTCGGACCTCGCCCTGGCTCGGAAACTAATGACCCATTGACGCGGACACCAAACCACGACATCGAAACCGGAGCGGCCAACGATGACCTATAACTTCACGGACGATCCTTCACCCACCCTGAACACCGTGTTAGAGCCCACGACGGGTGCTGTCGTGCTCGCGGACGGTGCGATTCAGGGCAACCTGATCACCGATCAATTCTCGGGCGGCGACGTCTCGGTCTCGATCGTACCGCCGAGCGGTTGGTCGCTCGACGATGTGCAATGGACGACCGGCGGCACGGGGACCTTCGCGGTCCCCCCAGTTGGCGAAGAGCACAACCACGGCTTCACCTATACGGTCTCACACAACGGCTCGAGCCAGAGCAGCGCCGGCAGCTTCAAGATCAAGAAGGTCAGGAAGCCCCCCACCGCGTAGTTGGGCTCATTCACCCACCCGGCGTGCCGAGTCGTCCTGCGACTCACCGCTGGCGTGGATCGATCGGACCCACTGCTCGAGGTCCTCGAGCGTGCTCTCGAGCTCCTCGGGGTTGCGCGCGAGGGCCTTCATCTTCTTCTCCAGCAGCTGCTTGCCCTTGCGGATCCGGCTGCGGACCGTGTTCTCGGGCAGCTGCACGATCTCGGCGATCGCCGATCCCGGCAGCTCTTCCCAGTAGTAGAGCTCGAGCACGACCTGGTAGTCGAGGGGGATCTGGCGCAGCGACTCGAGCAAGAGCTGCTGCTCCCGTCGGGCCCGAAACAGCGTGCTCGGTCCGGGGGCGAGGTCGCAGGCGCTGATCTCGGTGAACTCGAGCCGTTCGGACTCCCGCCTGCGCGCGCGAAAATACGACCGGAGGATGTTGTTGGCGATCGCGAACAGATAGGTCCGGAAGCTCGCGTCGCGTCGAAAGCGGTCGCGGCTCTCGAGGCACGCGGTCAGGGTCTGCTGGACCAGGTCGTCGTTTCCATTGACGACCTTGTTGCGGAAGAAGCGATCGATGGCGTCGAAGTGGCGCTCGAACAGCTCCTCGGCCGCCGCCCGGTCCCCGTCGGTCCACGCGTCGAACAGCTCGAGGTCCGTCATCTGCGCGTAAGCTGGCGCCACCAAGGCGAAGCTATCACGGAGGCCCGGTCGTCACGACGTGCTGTCACGACTGCGAGTTGGCGGACGCCCGTGGTGTCGGTGGGGGCGGTGGCTCACTTTGAGCCGCTTGTGCGCTCACAGCGAGCTCACTGACGAGCTGGACCAGATCGCGTGGCGCCCAGGGCTTTTGCAAGACCGCGTCGATGCCCAGGGCCTGGAGTCGCCGGGAGCCATCGTCCTCGGCGTAGCCGCTCGAGATGATCGCGGGGATGTCGGGCCGGCGTCGACGCATCTCGGCGAGCAGCTCGAGCCCGTCGAGGCCGGGCATCGTGCGATCGAGGATCACGAGGTCGATGTTGGGCTCGTGGGCCTCGAACACCGCGAGCCCGTCGTCGCCGTCGGAGGCGAGGAGCACGCGGTGGCCGGCGCCCTCGAGGACCTCGCCCGCGAGCTCCCGGACCATCTGCTCGTCGTCGACGATCAGGACATGGCCCGGGCCGCGCCTTGTCCGTGGCGTCACGCTGCGCTTGGGGCCGGGCAGCTGCGCCAAGTTGGTGGTCGTTGGCACTCGGACGCGCGGGCGCGGGGCGTCGTCTTGTTCGGCGCTGGCGAGGGTCTCGGGGTCGGGGCAGCGCAACGACACCCGGACCCGGGTTCCTCGACCGACGGTGCTCTCGACCTCGATGTCGCCGCCGTGGCTGTCGACGATGCCGTGGACCGCCGCGAGCCCGAGCCCGTGACCGTTGGGCTTGGTCGTGTAGAAGGGATCGAAGATGGTCGCGATCTGCTCAGGCGGGATGCCGCAGCCCTCGTCGCGGACCTCGAGCATCACGAAGTCTTCGGGGCTCGCGGGCCGGTCGAGCTCGACGCCCGAGTGGTCGATCGCGGCGACCCGAACCCACACACGTCCGCGCTGACCCTCGAGCGACTCGGACGCGTTCATGATCAGGTTCATGGCGACCTGCTGGATCTGGACGGGGTCGCCGGCGAGCTGCGGGGTCGGGCGGTCGAGGTCGAGGATCAGCTCGGTGTTCTTGCCGAGGGCCGGGCCGAGCAGCTCGACGATCTCGCCCACGAGCTGCGGCAGGTCGATGATCCCGGTGTGGGTCCGGGCCCGCCCGGCGTAGGCGAGCATCTGCTCGACGAGCATCGCGGCGCGCTGAGAGCTGTCGACGATCGCCCGGACCCGCCGCTTGGCCGGGCTGTCGGGGAGCTCGGCCTCGAGCATGCTCGCGTGGCCAAGGATCGCCGCGAGGATGTTGTTGAAGTCGTGGGCGATGCCGCCGGCGAGCTTGCCCACCGTCTGAAGCTTCTGGCTGTGGCGAGCCTGAGCCTCGAGCTCGTCGCGCTCGCGCTGTGATCGCTCGGCCGCGCGCTCCCAGAACATGCCGAGGGTGCTGATCGTGACCAGCGCAGCGAGCAGGTTGATCCAGCGAAAGGGGTCGCCCTCCGGGTGGGCGAGGCTCGGATCGTAGCCCGGCCACGGCAGCGACTCGAGCGCCCAGAAGCCCGAGATGCACAGGGCCGAGAGGATCGAGAACACCACGCTCCAGCGAGCGCCGAGGAAGAAGCTCGCGGTCGCCGGGATCGCCAGAAACCACACCATCAGGATCGAGGTCAGGCCCTGCTGCATGTAGACGACGAAGGAGGTCGCAACCAGAGCTGCGAACAGGGTCCACGCGCCAGCGAGGGTGGGCGACTTGGTCCAGCGAAGGATGAGGGGCCCGAGCACGAACATCGTGCACACGCTCAGGCCCAGCGCGGGGTCGATGGGCGTCGGCTGGCCGTCGATGAGCTGCGCGAGCGCGGGCGCGACGGTCACCACAATGAGCACCGGGCAGGCGAGGACCAGCGCCATCGCCCGGGTCGTGGCGGTCGGGCCGAGGGCGCGGACCTCGTCGGTCACGAACCACTGCGTCCAGCTGAGCATCCGCTGGCGGAGCCCGGGACGCGGGCTCCGTCTGTCATTGGCTACCCGGGTCACGAGCCTCCGGTATGCCTACACGGGTCACCCGAGCGCAACCCCGAATGAGCTCGCTCGCAGCTCGCTCGCCATGGGGCGCGTGTATTGTGACCACGGGGGCGCGGAGCGTGCCTTGGTCGGCACCTGACTCGATGGTCGCCTCGCACGGCCGCTGGCTGGCCGGTCGCTCGGTCGCTCGGTCCCTCTGATGGGCAGGGTGCCTGCGGGGGGCGGAAACTAATGAAGCAGGCGGCGGCCCGGCATGCCGAAGTCGTCCTCGTCTTCGTCGTCGCCGTAGTCGTCGCTACCGTTGGCAGCGGCGGCCAGGTTGTGATCGCGGCGCCGGAGCAGCGCGGTGAAGATCAAGGCGAGCCCGGCGGCCCAGCACAGGATCATGAAGCCCAGCCAGTAGGGCGAGACCTCGACGTTGAGCAGCAGCGGCGAGGCAGCGGCGTTGTTGAGGGCGACGTGCTCGACCTCGAGCCCGTAGGTCCCGACGACCGACGCGAGCTGCATGACCACGGCGGCGCCGCCGAGGAAGGCGACGCGGAGCTTGCCCTCGCGCCGCCGCGAGGCCCACAGCAAGGTGGCGACCCCGGTCTCGGCGGCCAGCAAGAGCTGGGTGAGCGTGGCCCACATGACCTCGGACTCCTCGGTTGCGAGGCCGGCCTCACCCATGATCAGGTGGTAGGTCAGGCCGACCATCAAGCCGGTGACGGCGATGAAGCCCTGGAAGCGGAGGAACGCGCGGCGTGCCTCGATGTGATCGGCGACAGCCCGGGCCCGGGCAGGGCGGCGGAGGCTGGCGACGAGCAGCCAGGCGAGGACCGGGAGCAAGAAGGCGCTCGACAAAAAGGTGAGCAGGTTGAGCGCGTCGAAGTCCTGGGCCTGGTGGTGGTTGCTGATGTCGAGCAGCGTCAAGGCCGAGCAGCCGATGCTGGCCAGGGCCAAGACCACGCCGTCGAAGGGGCGGAACAGCGGGGCCCAACCCTGCTCGACGCGGCGACGCCACGAGCCGAGGCAGACCAGACCGAGGAGCGCCTGGGCGGCGATCGAGTAGGCCAACATCGTCAGCGTGAGCTCGCTGCCGAGGTAGAGGCCGACCTGGTTGATCCCGCTGACGTCGGCGATGTTGGCCATCAGGGGCGGCAGCGGCCCGAGCAGGAGCCCGGTCGCGGCGACGTCGAACGCGGCGAGGCCGGCACCGAGGAGGCCGGGGATCAGGAGCCCGACGCCGAGCAGGCCGCCGACGACCATCGCGTTGACGCGCTGACCGAGAGCGTCACCGAGGCCGATCGCCGTGAGGTGGGTGGCCGCGGTGAGCACGATCAGGAGCCCGAGCGGGAGCATGATCGCGCTGAAGCCCACGGTCATGGTGAGCAAGACGACGCCGCCGAGCAGCAGCGAGCCGCCGAGCGCCGCGGCGAACACGTTGGGGCCGATGACCATGGCCATGGCCAGGTCGCCGGCGCTCATGCCGGTCATGCGCAGGACCGGGAGCGTCCCGGCCTCGCGCTCGCGGGCGGTCGCCGTTGCCGTGACGATCGGGCCGACGACGACAAACATGAAGCACGCGATCGCGAAGAACAGGGTCCCGGCGAGGCGGTAGCGGGTCGAGTTGGAGATCGGCGAGCGGTAGCGGATCGTGGGCTTGTTCAGCTGAGCCCAGTTCGGGGACTCCCAGCCGCTGGACCACAGCTCGGCCTCGGGGTTGAGGGCTTCGGTGAACTCGGTCGCGTAGCCGTTGGCCAGCTTGAAGGCCGAGCGGTTGAGGTCGCGGGCGACCCCGCCGTTGAGCCAGGCGCTGGTCGTGGTCGTCAGCGCGTGGCGATCGGGGTGGAGCCGGAGCTCGACCAGGGTCGCGTGGCGGTCGAGGGTCGCCGACGCGGGCTCGGGCTCGGGCTCGCGCGAGCGCTGGCGGTCGACGGTGGCCCGGTGCTCGAGCAGCTGGGCCTGGGCCACCTCGATCGCGCTGACCAGGAGGGCGCGGGTCTGCTCGGGCGTGGTGTCGCGGAGCGGATCGTAGGTCGCGGCCTCCTGGAGATCGCGCAGGGAGTAGCCGTCGGCGTAGAGGGTGTTCCAGCGCAAGGGCGCGAGCTCGGGCAGGCGCAGGAGCTCGGCGAGGCGGACATCGCCCCCGGCCGGGAGCCCGTTGCCGAAGTCGAACTCCTGGCGATCGAGCACTCGCTTGGCCTCGTCGAGGTTGGCCAGGGCGGCGTCGATCCGAAGGTCGAGCTCGGTGAGGATCGCCGAGCGGATGCGGACATCGCGGTCCCAGTCCTTTTCGACCCGGGCCTGTGCGCGATCGTCGTAGGCGCAGGCCGACATGTTCGAGGCGCCCCCGCTGGGCGAGCAGACCTCGTGGGCCCGCTCGAGGCCGAGCTCGACGCGCACGCTCTGGGCGCCCGCGGAGTCGAGGTGCGTGAACGCCGAGATCCCAAACCAGGAGAGGCCGGCGATCACCAGCGCCGCGATCGACGCAGAGATCAGCCGGCCTTTGAGGTCTCGACGCACGAAGGGTCGAAGTCGTTGCCAGACAGTTCGCTCGCGCTTGGTTTCGTTCACAGTTGCCCTCTTCCTGGTGCGGCCGGTGCCGGCGGCGCGCGGTCCGACAATGGACCGTCCTAAGTGTTCCACATTTCGTGAGCTCACGCCGGCCGAACACGTTGACGTGTCAGACGGAGAATTGCTTCGGCGACTCGTTTGCGCTGCGCGAACGTACTGGTCACAGGTAAGATTTCACCGTGCCTACCGACGCTCCCGCCTCGTCCCTGATCGACGCGCTCGACCGCCTCCCGCTGCCGGAGCCCACCCGCGAGGCGATCGCGGCGTGGCTCGGCGATCCGACCTACATCGACACGCGGGCCGAGCTCGAGCACACGGTCGCGCGGGCCCTCGGCGTCGCGGGCGCGGGCGGCGAAGAAGTTTCCGACACCGAAGATCAAAAGATCGCCCTGGCCGAGCTCGAGGACGCCTTCGTCGGGCCGCTCCCGATCGGAACGGGCGGCCGGCGTGGCCCGTGCGGACCTGGGCCCAACCGCGTCAACGCGGCGGTGATGCGTGAGACCGCCCGCGGCCTGGCCGCGGCGATGCGCGAGTCCGACGAGACGCCGAAGGTCGCGGTCGTGTACGACACCCGGACCACGAGTCGCACATTTGCGTTAGTTGTCGCCGCGGCGCTCACGGCCGAGCAGATCGCGGTCACGCTGATCGACGGCCCGCGCCCGACCCCGCAGCTGTCCTTTCTCGTCCGCCGCCTCGGCTGCGGGGCGGGGATCGTGATCTCGGCCAGTCACAACCCGCCGACCGACAACGGCATCAAGATCTACGGCCCGGACGGCGCGCAGGTGCTCGGCGAGCTCGATCGACGGCTGATGGAGGGCATCGTGGCCGCCGGAAAGGATCCCGGCTCGCTGCCCCCGATCAACCTCGAGGCCGCGACCGCGGGCGAGGTCCCGGCCGCCGTCGAGCGCATCGACCCCAACGCCGAGCCCGAGCGCGCAGACGCGCCCTACCACGAGTATGTGTTGGCCCAGGGGGTGTCGCCCGGATCGCTGGCCGACTCGGGGCTGCGCGTCGCGTTCACGCCCCTGCATGGCGTCGGAGACAGCTCGGTGATCCCCGTGCTGCGCGAGCGCGGGCTCGAGCCGATCGTCGTCGAGGCCCAGCTCCCCGACGAGGGCCGGTTCGAGACGGTCAAGAGCGCGAACCCGGAGTCGGTGGCGGCGTTCGCGGTCGGGCTCGAGCTCGCGCGCTCCGAGGCGGTCGACCTGCTGCTCGCGACCGATCCCGACGCCGATCGCCTCGGGGCGATGGTCCGCGACGCGAGCGGCGAGTACCGCTTCATCGACGGCAACCGGCTCGGGGTCTTGATGCTCGACCATGTCCTGCGCGGGCTGACGGCGCTCGGCTCGGAGGAGCTGCGCCAGGGCTGGGTGCTCACGACTGTGGTCAGCTCGCCCCTGATCGCCAAGCTCGCGCGCGCGCGCTCGGTCGAGGTCGTGGATGATCTGCTCGTCGGCTTCAAGCACCACGCGGGAGCCCAGGCCGACGCCGAGCGACGCGGTGAAGATCGGAGCATGGTGTTCGCCTGCGAGGAGAGCCACGGCTACCTGCGCGGCAACGAGATCCGCGACAAGGACGGGGCGATCGCGGCGCTGCTGCTGTGCGAGTGCGCGGCGGTGGCCAAGCGCGAGGGCAAGGATCTGTTCGCGCGCCTCGATGACATCTGGCGCGACCACGGCTATCACCGCGAGCAGACCGGCAATTTGTACGCGCAGGGATCTTCGGGGCGGCGGGCGATCGCGGCGGTCATGGACCGCCTTCGGAGCGCGCCTCCGACGAGCTTCGGCGGCCTCGAGGTGGTCGCGGCCGACGATCTCCTCACGCCGCGGGGCACGGGCTGGCGGACCCGCGATCTGAACGGCAACGTGTTGGTCTACGAGCTCAGCGGCGAGGGGCGCGGCTGTCGCCTCGTGTTTCGTCCGAGCGGGACCGAGCCCAAGATCAAGGTCTACGCCCTCGCTCACGGTCGGGCCGGGCTCGACGACGCGGGCGAGGCCGCGAGCGAGCGCGAGGCCGTCGACGCCCTCGTCGCCCGGGTCCTCGCCGACGCCGAGCGCTTCGCAAGCGGGGTCATGGCGGCCCTCCTCGACCCTCAATGAGCGAGGCCTCCGAGTCCGGCCGGCGACCGTGGGTGCTCCTGGGCGGCGTCCTGGTCGTGATGCTGGCGATCGTCACCGCGTGGTGGGTCCGCGATGACGGGGGCGATCGAGCAGGGGCGGGGCCCGGCTCGATCGCCC
>NZ_PVNK01000090.1 GCF_002994615.1 Enhygromyxa salina
CTGACAGGAGGACTTTGGATTTGTGTCGTTACGAGGCGCCTAGCCAACCCGAAGGCTGACCGACCATCCTCGCACGACGCGGGGTTGACCATTGCTGATCAACTGCCCCGCGGGCGGTCTCGGTTTACGTACGCGAGCGAGTCGCGCACCCACCGGACCGTGCGGTTTCGTGGTCCGTGTTCCTGCTCTCCAGTTTTCAGGCAGCGAAGTTTCCCGGCCCGTTGGAGCCCTACCCAGCTGGGTGTTGGCCCCTTCGGTTGGTGCCCGGCACTTCACCGGGCTGCGGGACGCGGTTTCTACTTGCGATCGACCATCGCGTCAAGCGTTCTTTCAAACTTTCGTGCCCTGATTGATGCGCGAGATGTCTCTCTTGAGCGAGGCGCGCCGAGCGGGCAACGCGCGGGCCCTAGAATCCGCCTCAGCCTTCGGATTCGGACGTTTCGGCTGGCTCGGTCTCAGGCTCGGGCTCGGGCTCGGCGTCACCACCGAGATTTTGGAGGCCTGTGCTGTCGTCGGGGCGCGGACCGCTCGGCGGGGGCGCCTCGTCGGGAGCCTCGCCGCCGGCGATCGGCACGGCCTCGCCCTGCTGCGCGGGCGACTCCGTGGGGCCGTCGTCGACAGCCTCGCTCGGGGCGCCTTCAGCCTCCTTTTTGGCCTTCCGATCACGCCGCCGCTTGCGCTTACCCTTGCCGGGCTTGGTGTTCTCGTCGCCCTTGGCGTTGAGCACGCCCTCGTCCTGGGCGTGCTTGACCATCGCCTTGATCAGCGCGACGAGCTCCTCGTCGGCCGGCATCAAGTGATGGTGGAAGGGCGGCTCGGACTCGGCGTCCCAGCGCAGGAACAGGAGCATGATCTCGCCCTTGAGCGAGCCAGGGAGCTCGTCGATGCTCGAGACCTCGATCATCAGGCGCTCGGGCGCGTCCTTGGCCAGGTTGCCGAGCAGATACTCGCCGACCTCGACCTCGAGGAACTGGTCTTGGCGGCCCTGATAGCGGCCGCGGCCCCAGACCTGCTCGACCCGGACCAACATCACGATCGCCGCGTGGCCGAGCCGGGCCTGAAAGAGCTGCTGATCGAGGACGTCGTTCGGCGCGCGGCCCTGGAGGTTGACCGCCGTCGCGGTGTAGGCGTCGTCAAACGCGACCGCGTAGCGCGACTCCCACGCCGGGGCGTCTTTGGGCGGGGTCAGCTCGCTGATCGTGCCGCCCTTGTTGCGGTTTTTGCACCCGCCGCCCGCAAAGGACAGCGCCAGCGCTGCCGCCAGGAACGGGATGCGCAGGGAGCCGCCGATCCGGCGGATCCGGGAGCCCGCCCGGAATAAAGGTGGCGTCACGGCGGCGAGAATAGCGCTCCGCGGACCCCGACGCGAGGCCGGGGCCGCGCCGAGCTCGGCGCAGGGGCCGTCGATCGTGGGCAGCCGATTTCGTGGTAGCTCTAGGGCCCGCATTCGAGCAGCCATCATGCCTTTCTTCCCACGTCCGACCAGCCTCGAATCCTTCACTTCCCTCCTGGGCGCCGCCTTCTTGGTCTCGCTGAGCGGGTGTCAAGCACCGAGCTCCGGCGACGCGGGCAAGGCCGACGCCAAAGCTGGGGTCGGCAAGGCCAACACCGCTGCGGCCGCCAAGCCCGGCGACGCCAAAAAAGCTCCGGCCAAGCAAGAGCCCGCCGCCCCCGCCGACGACGGCTGCCTTCGCTACTGCTTCAACGGCACGCCCTGCGGCGACGAGTGCCTCGAGGCCGGCAAGACCTGTGACAAGCCCGAGGGCGAGGGCCGCGCGTGCAGCGAAGACAAGTACACGCCCCGGGAATTCCGCGAGGGCTTCCGCCTGCCGCCCAAGTCGGGGCTGCTCGGGCCCGACGTGTGGAACTACAACAAGTCCCAGGGCGACCCGCTCGACGGGCCGTTCACGCTCGAGATGGCCTTCGAGGGCGCGCCCGAGCTCGCGGACAAGAGCAAGGGCAAGCTCACGGCCGTGTTCCACACCAGCATGGGCGCGTTCGAGTGCGAGCTCTATGAAGATCAGGCGCCGCTGACCGTGGCCAACTTCATCGGCCTCGCCCGCGGCCTCCGCCCCTTCAAAGATCCCAAGGATCGCAAGTCGGACGAGTGGATCAAGCGGCCCTACTACGACGGCACGGTCTTTCACCGGGTCATCGCCGACTTCATGGTCCAAGGCGGCGACCCGACCGCGATGGGCATCGGCACGCCGGGCTACTTCATCCCCGACGAGTTCGATCCACAGCTGCGGCACAAGGGGCCCGGGTTCCTGTCGATGGCCAACCGCAACCCCTACGACCCCGCGACCAACAAGCCGCGCTACGACGACAAGACCGGCCTGACGATCGGCAACACGGGCAGCGCGCAGTTCTTCGTGACCGTGCGCGAGACCATGGCGCTCAACGATCGCCACACGATCTTCGGCTACTGCGACCCGACGATCCCGATCGAGATGTCCAAGGTCCGGACCCAGAGCCGGCCAGTGCCCAACAAGCCGTTTGAGGACATCGTGCTCGAGAAGCTCGAGTTCGTCCGCAAGTAGGGCCCCTCAGCGGGTGATGCCGATGATGCGCCAGCTGCCGTAGCGCTTCTCGAGCATCAAGATGACCGTGTCGCCGCCGATCTCCACGACCGTGTAGAGCCGGCCCTCGCCCTCTTCGACGCCCGCCGGGACCGAGCCGAACTTCTTGCGCAGGCTCGCGGCCGTGTAGGTCTTGTCGACCTTGGCCGACTTGCCCGCGACCTCGTCGGCCAGCGCCTCGAGCAGACCACGGAGCTCTTCCTTGCTCTTGGCGGCGACGGCCGAGCCCGAGCGGAAGGGCAGCGCGGCCCGGTTGACCATCGTCGTGATCTCGCCCTTGGTGAACGCGCGGGCCCAGTTCTTGGCCACGGCGGTCGCAACCGGATCGACCTCGCCTTCGGCGGGCGTCGCCTCTGCGCTCGGCGACCCCGACTTGCCGCCCCCTGCCCCGCCGCTCTTGCCCGCCGCGCGCGGTCGAGTCGCCGAGCGGCGACCCGACAAGGGCAGCGCCTTCGGCCCCGAGGAGGCCGGGCCGGCCCCGGCACCGCGGCCCGTCGGGAT
>NZ_PVNK01000091.1 GCF_002994615.1 Enhygromyxa salina
ACGCGTGGGTGCGCCCCCCAGCCCAGACCCTCCGCGAAGCGCTCCGCATCGATCTCGGGTTTGGGGGCGGGGTGATCGGGAGATCGGCGAATCGATCTTGGGTCAGCGTCGTACCATCGCGGCCCGCTCAGCATGGCCAAGCCGAAGAAACGCAGCTCCCTCGTGGACATCTGCCGGAGGGCGGTTTTCATCGCGCGGAGCACCCTGCCTTCGCCAGCCTCCCTCGTGCAGCTCGCGGCCGCGGCCCTCGTGCTCCTCGCCAGCGCCTGCGCGAGCGAGGGCTCGGCGTGCCGCAACAGCGATCAGTGCGGCGGCTCGCTCGAGTGCGCGGGCCCAAACGATCCCCAGGTCTGCGGCATCCCGGCCAACGAGCAGTGCAGCAGCGACGCCGACTGCGACGAGAGCTCGCGCTGCCACGCGGTCGACGACCCCTGCAGCCCCGACGGCGTCGGGTCCGAGTGTCGCCAGCCCTGCACCGAGGGCGGCTGCGGCGAGGGCTTTCGCTGCGCGGCCTCCGGGGCCTGCGAGGTCGTCCCCTGCGACGAAGGCTACGACTGTCCGAGCTACCAGACCTGCGATCCGAGCGTGCCCGAGCAGGGCCCGGTCCACGCGCGGGCCCACGGGTGTGTGGCGATCGACTGCAGCGACGATGCCCAGTGCCCGGCGGGGGGCGCCTGCGTCAACGCGGTCTGCCACGAGGGCCCCGGCAGCTGCGTCGAGCCCCAGCTCGTGCCCTGACCGGCGCTCACTTGTGTTGGGTGTAACGTGAGCTCAACAAGATCACGCGAGGGAAGGTTGGCCAGGGCCGTTCACGGGACCCGCTCGAACCCGTCGAAGAGTTCGGACAGCGGGATGTCGAGCCCGAGGCATAGCTTGCGCAAGGTGTCGAGCGCCATGGACACACGGCCGTTCTCGATCTCCTCGATGGACTCGACCGAGAGATTACAACGGCGAGCGAGGTCGGCGACGCTCAAGTCTCGCTCGTCTCGACACGAGCGGATGTAGAGGCCGAAGAACCGCGCCGACTGTCCCCGACCCAGGGAGCTCTGCGCCAGCGCCGACATGGACATGCCGAGCCCGGCGCATAGCTTCCGCAGCGTGTCGAACTCCGGCGAGAGGTAGCCCTCCTCCAGCCGAACGATCATGTCGAGCACGAGCTCGCAGCGGTCCGCGAGCTGTTCACGTGTTAGCCCCCGTGCCTCACGGCACGCCTGAACGTAGCGACCGAAATGTCCGCGGAGGGGCTCTTCTTCGTCATCGTACACAAACTCCCACACCCGCTCGTGGCGGAGAGAGAACAGGTTCGGCGAGTTCTAGGATGTTGGAATCCTCACTCGCCATGTCGTCGCCTCGCGAAGCAATACGATCAGCCGAGCGACGGCGCGCCGACGTCGGGCCCGAGCGGTCTCCACCGCGATGTCGAACGCGAGCGCGAGCGCGTGCGTGTCCACGTACAAGAGGGACTCACGCTGAAGCTTTGTTAGCCGCGGCATCGCCTGTTCCACCGCCTGCAGCTGCTCGACCTTGTACAGGGTGGACGAGAGCCGCGTCTCGGGGCAGGCCATCGCTCGGAGGATGGCTCGGGCTTCGCCGGTCCTCTTGCGCTCGTGATTGCCATTGTTGTGGTGAAGCTTGAGCGCTTCGAACTTCACGATCCTGTGCAGCCAGCGAGAAAAGCCGCCTGGTGTCTGTTTCTCGTAGCCCGGGAGTTTTTTCATGACGACCATGAGCGAGCGTTGCTTGAGATCGTGCCCATCGACGGGACCAACCTTGGCCTCGCAGATCTGCAAGAGCTTCGCGCTGACGGTCTTCCAAAACGCTCGTTCCACTCGCCCCCCGGTCGAGCCCCGAGCCTCCTCCGCCCGCATGTTCAGCAACAGCTCGTCCAGATCACCGCTCGCCATGGTTTCGATGGTATCAGACAGCGAGGGACGAGGCGTACTCAGCTCGAACATTTGCCTGTTAGAACCATGCACCGAGTCACGGGCAACCTCGCATTCGCGCCTCGAGACCGCTTCAGGCCGGGTCTTGGAGGGACATCACTGGTCTCGTAACCGGCTCGCGCGCTACCGTTGCCCATGTGAGCGGCAGTCAGGACGCACCCGAGACCGAGAAGAAGGCCATGACGACTCGGCGACGGCAATCACCCCTCGACTACTTCGAGGAGTTGCGGGCTGACATTGAGTTCGTCGACACGCTGGAGACCGTCTACGCGTACAAATACCCTGGCGCGTCGCCTCCCGAGCCCGAGTGGCCAGAGATCGGTCACTTCGAAGTGCGTGAGTGGGTTGGACATGGGGGCTATGGGGCGGTCGTCATCGGGCGTGACACGAAGCTCGATCGATTCGTCGCGCTCAAGCTCTGTCCGGCAACCCTGGACCCCGAGGCCGAGCGCAAATTCAGGCGCGAGGTTCAGCTGCTCGCCGCGGTTTCTCATCCAAACATCGTGACCGTGCACGAGATCGGCTGCCATGGCGACGACTTGTTCTGCGCGATGGAGTACATCCGCGGTGTCGACGGGGCATCGTACCTCGGCACGGATGCGAGCGACGCCGAGATCGTCGAGACCTATTGCCGCGCTGGCGAGGGTCTCGCGGCTGCGCACGCGCAAGACATCGTGCATGGCGATTTCAAGCCGTCGAACGTGCTAATCGGCACTGACGGCCGTGTGTGCGTCGCAGATTTTGGGCTCGCGCGTCGGATCGACGAGTCGGACGAAGCTGCAGAGCCCGGCTCGAGCAGCTATCGCGGGGGGACGCTTCCCTACGTCGCCCCCGAGCTGCTCCGCGGAGGCCCACCGTCGCCCGCCTCGGATCAGTGGGCGTTTTGTGTGTCGCTGTGGCTGTCGCTGTTCACTCGGTACCCGTTCGAGGGCGAAGACGAGACGAGCATGCTCGTAGCGACTTCGCTCGGGCCCAAGCCCGCGACTGTCCCGCCTGGCCTGTGCGCTGACGTGCGAGAGATCCTGTGTCGTGGGCTGTCGATCGACCCGGCCGCTCGGTATCCGAGCGTGCGCGCGCTGGTTGATGAGCTGCGACGGCTGTCGACGAACGCCGCGAGTCCGCCCGAGCCTGAGGCCGAGGCTGGGACCGGTCCTGGGTCCGAATCTGAGCGGACCGAGTCTGCACCCAAAGCTGCGCGCGAGGTTGAGACCGAGTCCACCGCCGAGGTCGGCATCAGCAAGGAGCGCGTCGAGGTCGGGCTGATGTCACAACAACTGGTCGAGCGCGCTCGGTTCTTGCGTGTGGGCGCGGTGAGTCTTGGGAGCGCGGCCATGGGAGCGGCGCTGGTGTTGGCAGCTGTCGCGCCGAGGCCTGAGTGGAAGCTCGACGCGCTCGCCGAGGCCGAGTCGGTGAAGGTCGACAAGCGGCAGCTCGGGACGCAGAAGCTCGACGAGGCCAACCTGATCCTCGACAAGGAGGTCGTGACCGAGGCAGACGTGGAGCGGGTGTACGAGCTGTGGCTCGAGAGCCAGCCTCTGATGGTGCCCACCGCACAGACCTTCTTGGCTTCGGAGTCGCTCGACCTGGCTCGACGTGTTGATGGGGTGATGCCGGGTCGAAAGCGTACAGCCTTGATGGCAAGTTACTCGGCCACGAAGTTCCGGGACACGAACAACTGGACACGGGCCGCAGAGGCGGCGTGCGAGGCGGCCAAGTTGGCCTACGCGGCGGGGGACCAAAAGATGGCAGCGGAGCAAGAGCGCAACGCTGCCATGTATGACCCAGAGCGTCGGTGCGAACTCCCGTAGGTAGGGGACTAGTCCTTGAGCAAGCGCTGAGTTGAAGAACTGCTTGATTCAGGGCTAGCACCCCGGGCTGCTAGTCAGCGCAACCGACCGTTCCGTCTTCATTCGTGTAGGGTGACTCGCACCACTGGTAGAGCCCTCCGCAGTCCTCCCCAAAGGCAACTTCGTAGCAGGCTCCACCGAAGCAGCACAGCAGTGAGGTCGCCTGCGGGTCGACTTGAACGCGACGCGGTGGGGCTGCGCAGACACCCGAGTCACAGGCGCTGGGGAAGGGCTGCAGGCACACCACCTGGTTTTCGTTGGACTTTGCGTAGTCGCACCGCCGCTTGACCTGAGTCGTCTGACACTCACCGCGGGTGTTGGTTGGCGTGCAGGAGGCGGAGTCTGGTCCGAGCTCGCAGCAGACCTCGCCCGTCCAGGCCGGGGCGTCTTGATCGGTCCACGTGCAGTACTTCGACAGCATCGTCCCGTTGGCGTCCTCTAGCGGGACGCCGTTGGGGGCCAGGTAGACATCTTCCGTGCACAGATCGGGCACCTCGGGATCCGTCGCCGCTTGCACGGGACCGAGCCAGAGCATGGGCATGGGCGCGAAAATCGTGAGAATCGTCGTGAGGACGGTTGTGGGTTCCATTCCTCTAACCTATCGGCTTCGGCGGGCCCGTCGCCACGGTTCGCCACTCGCTCACGAACCCAGGTCGACGAAGGAGGCTCCCTCGCGCAACGCGAGTACGGCGAGCAGCACCAGCGCCAGGCTCGCCGTGACCAAGCCGAGGGCCCACCCTGGCAGCCCCAGCGCCGAAGCCACGAACATCGTGGTCAACATGAGCACGGTGAAGGGAAGGACGGTCACTCGCCAGTTCTCCCGCCCCCGGTTCCAGACGGCCCCAAACGCAAAGACGGCGACCGAATCGGCCGCCGTCTTGGCACGGGTGAGCTCGGCCGCCGCTACTCGGGCTTGCGGAACTTGAGCGTCATGCGATCGGACTCGCCGATCTCAATGTGCTTGGCCTTGTCCTCGTCGCTCTGCTCGACGCCCCTCTCGGGCCCGGACAGGTTCGGCGGCAGGGTCCAGACGCCGCCGGGGTAGTCCTTGGTGTCCTTCGGGTTGGCGTTGATCTCGGACTTCTCGACGAGCTCGAAGCCGGCCTTTTGCGCGGACTCGATGACCACGGCCTCGGGCAGGTAGCCCTGCTTGGAGGTCTCTTCGGCGTTGGCGCCCTCGGCCGCGCGGTGCTGGACGATGCCGAACACGCCGCCGGGCTTGAGGGCCCGGAACGCGGCGCCGTAGATCTGCTCGGTCTGGCTCCTGTTGTACCAGCCGTGGCTGTTGCGGAAGGTGACGACGAGGTCGACGCTGCCCTCGGGCGCGAGCTCAAAGGCCTCGTCGGCGCTGACCGGGGCGACCGTGATCGTCGGGTTGCCGAAGATCTCGGGCGCAGCCGTGAGCTTGTCCTCGAACTTCTTGGCGTTCTCGCCGTAGCGCTCGTGGTCCGACGGCCAGTTGGTCACGATCAGCGTGCCCTCGTCGCGCAGGTAGGGGCCGAGGATCTCGGTGTACCAGCCGCCGCCGGGCGAGAGCTCGGCGACGGTCATGTCGCGCTCGATGCCGAAGAACTCGAGGGTCTCTTGCGGGTGGCGGGCGGCGTCGCGGGCCGCGTTGTCGCCACGGTGGGCACTGGCGAGCACGCTGGCGAGGTCGGGGAATTCGGGCGCGTCGGCGGTCTCGCTCGGCTCGTCCGTCGGCGTCGCGTCGTCGACGGTGACGGTCTCGTCCTTGTTCTTGTCGCAGGCGAGAGGCGAGAGGCCGAGCCCGAGGCTCAGCGCGGTGGTCATGACCAGGTGGGTCTTCGACATGGCGCGCATCCTACACTAACGTACTCGCGTGAATACCCCTCCAGAGGCGGCGCCGGAGGCGGCGCCGGAGTTCGTGGTCGATCGCGTCGCGGTCGCGTTGATCATCGCGCTCGCCGTGGTCGTGGCGCCGACCGCGATCCTCGCGAGCGCGTGGGTGGTGACCGATGGCTTCGATCTCGCCGCGTCGTCGTGGTTCGCGCTCGTCGTCGCTGCGCTGTCGTGCGGGCTGACGCTGATCGTGCTCCGCGCCGCGCTCGTCGAGCTGCGCGGGGGGCTCGGCGTGCGGATCGACGCGCGCGGGATCAGCAAGGGCAAGGTCGAGATCAGCTGGGCCGAGGTCGAGAGCCTCGAGGCGCCGAGCTTCGGGCTGCTCGACATCCGCGGCGGCGGCAAGCAGCTGCGTGTGCGGACCTACCTGTTCACCGAGCGCAAGCAGCTGCTCGAGCACATCGCCCGCTCGACCGGCAAGCAGGTGCCGGAGATGACGTACAGCTACTGAGCCAGGGCCCGGGGACGAGGCCCGCGCAAATCTGTCGCGGGGCGCCGGGAGTCGGCCGGCGACGCGGGAGACGGCGTCGTGCTAAGCGGTGGGCATGAGCGTCGAAGCGATCATGACCCAGTCCGTGTTCAGCGTGAAGCCGACCGCGACCGTGCGTGAGGCCATTCGGTTGATCGAGGACAGCGACATCCGCCACCTGCCCGTGCTCGAAGACGGTCGGCTGGTCGGCATCGTCAGCGATCGTGACCTGCGTGAGTACCGGATCCCCCTGATGCTGGAGATCGAGCGCTTCGACTCCGAAGATCGCAGCCGCGCCGACGAGATCCTCGACACGGCGATCAGCGAGGTCATGAACAGCGACATCGTCAGCGTCGACAGCAGCGAGAGCATCGACTCGGTGATCGGGGCGATGATCGAGTACAAGGTCGGCGCGGTCCCGGTCGTCGACCAACACAGCGACGAGCTGGTCGGGATCGCCAGCTACGTCGACGTGCTCCGCTACGCCCGCGAGCTGCTGCGCGAGAACGAATAGGCGCCCGGGGTGATCATCGCCCCGATGATCAGCCGGCGACGCCGGCGACGTAGAACAGCTGATGAGCACCAAACCTGGGGCCGCGGGGGGCTCTGGCCAGGTCGTGGTGGGCACGAGCGGGCGACTCGCGGTAGCCTGGGTGACCATGGCCCTCGTTGTCACCTTCGCCGAGATCGACGGTGACGCGCTCGCCCTCGTCGGTGGCAAGGGGGCCAACCTCGCGCGGATGGCCCGGGCCGGGTTCGCGGTCCCGCCGGGCTTTTGCGTGACGACCGAGGCCTTTCGCGCCTTCTTGGTCTCGCCCGGGCTCGACCCGCTCTTCGCCGCCCTCGACGAGCTCGACGTCGACGACGCCGCGGGCCTGCGCGAGGCGGGCAGCTCGATGCGCGAGCACCTCCTCGGCCTGCCGATCCCGAGCCCGGTCGAGGCGGCGATCGAGGCGGCGTGGACCGAGCTCGGACCGGAGCACGCCTACGCCGTGCGCTCGAGCGCGACCGCCGAGGATCTGCCGAGCGCGTCCTTCGCTGGCCAGCAAGACACCTACCTCAACGTGATCGGGCGGGCGCAGCTGCTCGACCGGGTCCGCGCGTGCTGGGCCTCGCTGTTCACCGATCGCGCGATCAGCTATCGGGCCCGGGCGGGCTTCGATCACCGCAAGGTCCTGCTCAGCGTCGTCGTCCAGCGGATGGCGAGGCCGGACTCGGCCGGGGTCATGTTCACCGCCGATCCCGTCGACGGGCGGCGGCAGCTGATCTCGATCGACGCGGCCTTTGGCCTCGGCGAGGCCCTGGTCTCGGGCCAGGTCAACCCCGATCACTATCGCGTCGACAAGCGCGGGCCGCGGATCCTCGACCGCCAGACCGCAGACAAGCGCGTCGCGATCGTGGCGATCCCGGCGAGCGAGGGTGGGGGGACCGAGCGGGTCGAGCTCGACGCGGCGCGGCGCGAGGCCGAGGTCCTGAGCGACGCGCAGATCCTCGAGCTCGCGGGCCTCGGCGTCGCGCTCGAGGATCACTTTGGCGGGCCGCAGGACGTCGAGTGGTGCTTCGAGGGGGACGCGTTGCTGGTCACGCAGACCCGGCCGATCACGACCTTGTTTCCGATCCCCGAGCCGTCGACGCCCGACCCGGGCCTGCGGGTGTTCCTCTCGTTTGGCCACGCGCAGGTCATGACCGACGCGCTCGCGCCCTTCGCCCACGGCGTGATTCGGCGCTTCTTCCCCTTCGGCCGCGACGCTCGCGGGGTCTCGTCGGTCATGCCCTCGGCCGGGGGCCGGCTGTTCATCGATCCGAGTGACTTGCTGCGCCTGCCCTGGTTCGCGCGGCGCCTGCCGAAGGCCCTGACGATCGTCGACCTCCGGACCGCGGCGGCGCTCGGGGCCGTGGTCGAGCGGGCCGAGTTTCGCCGCGGCGCGCGGCGTGTGAGTCGGGCGCGGATCGGGGCCACGGTCGCCTACCTCGCGGCCCGCGTCGTCCCGCGGGTGGTCTGGCGGTTGTGCTTCGCCCGGACGCAGACCGTCGTCTCGCGCACGCGGGAGCTCCTCGATGCTCAGTACGCGCAGCTGGAGCGGGACTGCGCGGCCCTGCCCGACGAGGCGGCTCGCCTCCGCGCGAGCGTCGAGGTCCTCGCGCAGCTGTTCGAGCGGGTGTTCTTGCGGATCGTCCCCTCGGTCATGGCCGCGGGGATCGGGGGCGTGCTGGTCCGCAAGCTGATCGGCGATCGCGTCGACCCCGACGACCTCGAGGCCCTGCGCCGGGGGCTGCGGGGCAACATCACCACGCAGATGGACCTCGAGCTCGGTGACCTCGCCGACCTCGCCCGAGCCTCGCCCGAGCTGGTCGAGCACCTGCGCACGAGCGCCACGCTGTCGCTCGAGGCGCTCGCCGAGCTCCCCGGCGCAAAGCCGCTGCTCGACGGCCTCGATCGCTTCCTCGCCGAGTACGGCATGCGCGGGGCCGCGGAGATCGACGTCACCCGCCCGCGCTGGCGCGACGACCCGAGCCTGCTGTTGCAGGTCCTGCGCGGCAACCTCAGCCGCGAGGCGCAGGGCTCCCACCGCGAGCAGCACGAGGGCATGATCCGAGCGGGTGACGCCGCGCTCGAGCGGATCGTCGCCGCGGCCCCGTGGCTGCGCCGTGGGCTGGTCCGTCGCTTCGCCACCGTCCACCGCGACCTCGCGGCCCTGCGCGAGCACCCCAAGTTCCAGATCATCCGCCACTTTTGGGTCTTGCACCGGGCTGCGCTCGACTATGGCGCGCGCCTCGTCGAGGCTGGCGAGCTCGACGAGGCCGCGGACATCTGGATGCTCGAGGTCGACGAGGTCCTCGCCCACATCGACGGCGAGCGCGTGGATCTGCGCGAGCGGGTCGCCGCCCGCCGACTCGAGTGGTCCCACTACGCGGGCCTGGCTCCGCCGCGGGTCATCACGAGCGAGGGCGAGATCGTCCGGGGCGAGCTCGGTAACGACGCCGCGCCCCCGGGCGCGCTGATCGGCACGGGGGTGTCTGCCGGGGTCGTCGAGGGGCTCGCGCGGGTCGTCCACGATCCGAGCAGCGCGGTGCTCCACGCGGGCGAGATCCTGGTCGCGCCGTTCACAGATCCGGGCTGGACGCCGCTGTTCATCAACGCCGCCGGGCTGGTGATGGAGGTCGGCGGGATGATGACCCACGGGTCCGTGGTCGCGCGCGAGTATGGGATCCCGGCGGTCGTGTCGGTCGACGGGGCGACGACGCGGATCCGGACCGGTCAGCGCCTGGTGGTCGATGGCACGCGGGGCTTCGTGACTGTCCTTGAGCCGGGCAGCGATCCCGAGTCGGGCTGAACACATGTGATCCCGGCTGCGCCGAGTTCGTCGATTGATTGGGGGTCGGGCCGCGAGCCGATATGCTCGTGGCATGGATGGCGGGCAGGAACGTCGCACTCACCCCCGCGTCGAGCTGCGCTCGGTCGGGACCATCGACATGGGGGACCACGTGCGCCCGTGCCAGACGATCGACCTGTCGACGACCGGGCTCGCGCTGGTGACGCCGATTCGGGCGCCGCTGCGGGTGATCCGGGTTCGCTTTCAGCTCGGCAGTCGCGAGGCCGCGTGGACCGAGGTCGAGGCCTCGGTCGTGCGCAGCTACGAGTGGGGCGACGGGCAGAACCATGTTTGGGCGCTGCGGCTGCAGCCGATGGACCTGGGCACCCGCACCCGCGTGCGTGGCTTCCTCGCCGCCCAACAGCGCAATTGATCTGGCCCGGGCGTCGGTGATACGCCCGCTGGGTGAGCGCACCCGACAATCACGTCCTCGATCAAGACGAGCTCCGTGCGGCCCTCGAGCGCCTGGATGGCTGGACCCTCGAGGGTGATCGTCTGCGCAAGCGCTTCGAGCTCGCGGACTTTCGGGCCGCGATCGCGTTCATGGTTCGGGTCGCGTTCGACGCGGAGCGCCTGGGCCACCACCCGAACTGGTCGAACGTGTACAAGACCGTGGACGTGGAGATCTGGTCTCACGACCTCGGCGGGGTCTCGGCGCTGTGCGTCGAGCTCGCCCAAGCGATGGATGACGCGGCTGCTAGCAGTCGCTGACGCTCACAGGCAGTCGACGTCGCCGTCTTCGCAGGCGAGGACCACGAAGGTGTACGCGCCGCCTTGCTCGACGCCCTGGCCGTTGACGAAGGTGTCGAGCGCGAAATAGTAGGTCCCGGGCGCGAGGGTGGTCTCGATCATGCGGTCGCCCCGGGCGATGCAGCCGGCCTCGCTGGCGCTGTCGTCGAGCAGGTGAAGGTCGACGTCGACGCCCTCACGGTCGAGGACCATCGCCCGGATCGCCGTGAGCTCGGCCAGCTCGACGCGATAGATGTTCTCGGGCCCGGTCTCGTCGGCCAGGGCCTCGCAGCCCGAGTACACGTCGAGCATCAGGCTCGGGGCATCGACGGTGCTGTTGGTGTCGGCGAAGGGCAGGGCCGGGATCTCGAGGGGGTCGTCGATGTCGCCGAGGCCCTCGAGCTGGAGGGTGGGCTCGTCGAGGGTGTCGTCGGCGAGCAGCGATCGGCGGGCGCGATCGAGGCCCTCGAGCGCGATCAGGTTGCGGACGTTGTAGCCGTGGGTCAGGCCCTCGGGGCTGAGGATGCATGGGCCGCCGTTGAAGCCCTCGAGGTGAATGCCGTCGCCGGAGATGCCGTAGCCGGGCAGAGGCTCGAGCGCGTGGCGCAGATCGATGAAGGGGATCGTCCGGGCCTGGGCGAGGCCGCGGGCGACGGCGTTGTAGGTCTGAACCCACAGATCCGCGGCCTCGAGGTCGAGGCGGCGCGAGATCCCGAACACGATCGGGACGACGCCCGCGTTGATCAGGAGGTCGAGCAGGTCGCTCATGTTGGCGTAGTAGGCCGGCATCGCCGAGGCGTAGGTGATGCCCTGCTGCATGTCGTTGGTCCCGTAGTGGACCAGCGCGAGGCTCGGGCCCTCGGGGTGGATCGCGGCGCGCTCTTGATCGACCGGGGACGGCGCGCCCTCGATCGCCCAGCCGGCCGTGCGACCCGACTCGGCCGCGAGGGTGTCGCGGTCGAAGGGGGTGGTGTCGCCGGCCTGACCGAGCAAGAAGTGGTCGAGGGTCGGGCCGAGGGTCTGCTCGTGGATGTCGAGCTCGGCCATGCCGTCGGCGAAGCAGTAGAGGGTGCTCGGGCTGACCGTGCTCGACGCGCCGATCTTCATGAACACGTCCTCGGGCGCGGTCGGGGCGAGGGCGCGGATCGAGGCGAGGTTGTCGCGCGCGTAGACGTTGATCGGGGAGTGCACGCGAGCGTCGGGGTACAGCGGCGGGCCGTAGACCTCGCCGTCGCCGTCGCCGTCACCCGAGTCGCCGTCGCCGTCGCCGTCGCCCGAGTCGCCGTCACCCGAGTCGCCGTCGCCGTCGCCCGAGTCGCCGGGCACATCCGGGAGCTCGTCGGTCTCGTCGTCGAGGGTTCCTGCGCTGTCCGAGGTGTCGAGGCCGCTGTCGAGCGTGCGCGGGTCGTCGGGGCCGGCGCACCCGAGCGCGAGCACGAGCCAACATGCGTGACGCTTCACAGGTTGCACGATACGACCACGCAGGCCGGGGTTCCAAGCTGCGCGCGTGCGCGGGCGAGGTTGTTGCCTGGGCGCGGGTTCGGGCCCGGCGGGTGCTTGCGCGCGGGTGCCTTCATGCTAGCTTGGCGAACGCCGAATTTCCGGCGACGAAGCGTGGCGAAATTGTAGCTCCTTCACTCCCATGGGTTGCCCCCTCATGCCGCGTAGCAACCGGCGTGCCTGGGTACAAACACAGCGACGCGGCTCCGGTCGCGCTGTTGAGGAGTTGAGCCTCGGCCCCACCGGCCTGGGTTCGTGAGGTATTGGAGACAGTGACATGCAACGCCACAAATATCCCCGTACGCGCCACCTGCCGTGGTCGCCGGGGGCCACCCGCGATGATCTGATCGCCGACGGCGTCGACGCCTTCGTCGGCCAGCGGGTCATCGTGACCGAGAAGATGGATGGGGAGAACACCACCTTCTATCGGGATCACACCCACGCGCGCTCGATCGACAGTCGGCACCATCCTTCGCGCGACTGGATCAAGGGGCTCCACGGGCGCGTGGCCCACCTGATCCCCGAGGGCTGGCGGATCTGCGGTGAGAACCTCTACGCCCGGCACTCGCTCTCCTACGAGGCGCTGCCGAGCTACTTCATGCTGTTCTCGGTCTGGGACGCCGACAACCGCTGCCTCGACTGGGACAGCACCCTCGGCTGGGCCAAGACCCTCGGGGTCGAGACGGTGCCAACCCTCTACGACGGGGTCTTCGCCCGCGCATGGTTCGAGGACCTGCGCCTCGACCTCGCCAAGACCGAGGGCTACGTGGTCCGTCGGGCGTCGGGCTTCGCCTACGCGGAGTTTGGCCAGCACGTGGCCAAGTGGGTCCGCAGCAACCACGTTCAGACCGACCAGCACTGGATGAGCCAGGCGGTCGTACCCAACAAGCTGGCCAGGTCATGAACGCTGGCCGCGCGCTGATCGAGGCCATCGAGGGCGGCGCCACGCCCTCGGTGGCCGCCTTCGTGGATGCCCTCGCGGACACGATCCCCGCGCTCGCGGAGCTCGAGGGCACCCCCCAAGATCCCGGCTGGCACGCCGAGGGCGACGTCCTGATCCACACGGGCATGGTCCTCGACGCGCTCTACGAGCTGCTGGCGACCCGGGCGACGCATCTGGACGGCGAGCGTCGGACCGCCCTGATCCTGGCCGCGGCGCTCCACGACATCGCCAAGCCGGCGACCACCCGCGAGATGGAGATCCGCGGCGTGACGCGGATCGCCGCCCCGCGCCACGAGCTTCAAGGCCGGTCGCTGCTCGTGCCCCAGCTGATGGCCCTGGGTCTGAGCTGGCCGCTCGTCGAGCTGTGCCTCGACCTGGTCGGGTACCACGTCGCGCCCAAGTTCTTGGTCGTCAAGGGTCGTGAGCGGGGGGGCTACCTGCGCCTCGCGCAGGCCGCCGACCCCGAGCTGCTCTACTGGCTCGAGCTCGCCGACATGCTCGGGCGGCGCTGCGAGGACCGGGCCCAGCAGGTCGAGAACATCGAGATGTTTGGCCTGTTCGCCCGGGACTACGGCGCGTGGCGGCGCTTTGGCGACGAGGCCCCAAGCTGGCGGGCGATGTACCGCGACGCCCTCGACGAGCTGCCTCCGGCGACCCGCGACGTCAGCTACGCCCAGTTCGTCGCCGACTTGTGCGAAGGTCGGATCACCCAGCCCGAGGAGGGCCTCGCCCGCAGCTACCGCTACCGCGAGCCCTTCCCCGAGGTCGTGGTCACCGTCGGGCCGAGCGGCGCGGGCAAGTCGAGCTGGATCCGCCGCCACCTCGGCGACCACACCTGCATCAGCCTCGATGACATCCGCGCCGAGCTCGGCGGCCGCGCCGACCAGTCGAACAACGCGAAGGTCCGCCAGATCGCCCGCGAGCGCCTGCGCGAGGGGCTGCGCCGCAAGGCCAAGCTCGTGTGGGACGCGACCAGCTTGCGTCGGGACTTCCGCGACGCCGTCACCAACATCGCCCGGGACTACGGCGCGCTCGTGACCCTCGTCGCGTTTCCTCGGTCCGCTCGGGAGTACCAGCGCCGCAACCTCGACCGGGCCACCCCGGTGCCCGCGGCGGTGGTCCGGGGCCAGCTCGCGAGCATGCAGTGGCCCGAGCTCGTCGAGGCCCACCGCCACCTGGTGATCGGGGCCGCGGGCGAACCCCTGGCCTACTACGGGGGGCTCGACCCGACCCTGCCTTACGGCCTCGAGGCCACGGCTCAGACCCTGCGGGAGCCAGGCGCATGACGATCTTGGCCAATTCGTTTGTTCCCCGTGAGAGGGGCTCCGAGTCTCGGACCAGATTTCGGGTGTGCGCTACGAGTTTTTTGGATCGGAACGAGACGCACCACGCACATCCGTCAGCGATGAGTCTCCAACTGATCCACAAGCTCACTTTCGCTCGAACCCAGATCCTGATCCTCGGCTCGATCTCGCTCGGCCTCACCGCGTGCCCGACGTCGACGCCCTCGACCGGGAGCAACAGCACCGACACCAGCACCTCGACGACCGGCGACGGCGACGGCGACGGCGATGGCGATGGCGACGGCGACCCGGGCGACGGCGACGGCGACCCGGGCAACGGCGACGGCGACGGCGATCCCAACGACTTGTGCGGCAATGGGGTCGTCGACCCGGGTGAGCAGTGCGACGATGGCGACGACGACAACTTCGATAGCTGCACCGAGCTGTGCCAGCCGCCGACCTGCGACGACGGGATCTTTAGCACCGGAGAGACCGACCTCGACTGCGGGGGCATCTGCGAAGAGGTCTGCCTCGACGGTCAGATGTGCAACCAACCCGACGACTGTGTGTCTGGCTGCGCCGACGGGACTTGCGTGACCGCGCAAAGCTGCGCCGATCTCCAGGCCAGGGTGCCAGGCCTCGGCTCCTTCAACTACACGATCGACCCCGACGGCGACGGGGGCCCGATCGAGCCCTCGATGGTGTGGTGCGTGCTCGACCCCATGTACGACGGCGGCGGCTGGACCCTGGTGCTGATCTCGGCCGACGACGGCGTCGACACCTGGACCTGGAACAACCGTGAGATGCTGACGACCGACACGACCCCGGTCGGCTCGATCCCCGGACCCAACGGCGAGGACTACAAACACAGCGCCTACCACCAGCTGCCGTTCACCGACCTGTTGTTCCGCCACACCCCCTCCGGCTACTGGGCCGCCTACAACGGCGTCGGCGACGGCAGCACCGACATCGGCATGTTCATGGACGGGCTGCCCTCGCCGGAGTGCAACGAGGACGCCGGCTACGCCATGTCTGCGGGCACTCTCGCGGCCAGCGGTGAGCTGTGCTCGACCGACCTGTATTTTCACTGCGGTGATCGTGATGGCTACACGCCCGAGCAGTGCGAGGCGAAGGTCGGCCCGGTGATGCGGTCGACCTATGGCCCATGCTGGAGTCGGCAGGGCAACCAGGGCTGCCCCCTCGACGACTCGTCGGGAGCCGGGCTTGGGCCAACCGAGGACCCGAATTACTTCGACCTCGAGGTCAACTCCCTCGGCTTCGGCTTCGTCATCGGTGAGAACCCGATCACGGGCGCCGGTGACAAGGCGACCTACTTCGAAGTGCTGGTCCGCTGAAGGCGGTCGCGCTGCCGGGGTCGAACGCGGACCGAGGCAGGCCTCGAACGCTGCGACCGGTCGCGGTCGCGGCGTTCAGGCGGCGAAAGGCGGCGGCCGCCACACGCTGCCGGGGATCATCAGCTCCCCTCGCGCCAACAGCCGCGCCGTGCGGATCAACCCGACCGCCCGCAGCTCGGGCCCCGCCGCGGTTTGAGCGTAGTCCACGGTCAGATCAATCTGCCCGGAGGGATGCTCGATCCCAACCACCGCGGGCGCCTTGGCGGGCAGCGTAGCGAGGCCCTCGGCGACGGTGCCCGGCGTGAACAGACACGCGGCGAGGCAGGCCGAGCCGGTCACCGCCATGCTCGGATGGCAGGTCCAGGGCATGAAGTAGCGGACCGCCACGGCGCCGCCCCGGCGCGCGGGCGCGAGCAGAGCAAACTTCGGGGTCACGGAGCTGCTGACCTCGCCGAGGCCCATGCGCTCGCCGGCCGCGACGCGGATCGGCTCCATCCGCGCGAAGAACTCGCGGTTGGCGTCGAGCGCTTCACAGGACTCGTAGCCCGTCAGGCCAAAGTCGCTGGCGCGGGCGATCGCCATGGGCACGGCCGCGTCGATGCAGGAGATCTCGATTCCATCAATGGTGTCGCGCGCGGAGCCGGTCGGGAGCAACGCACCGCTGACGCTGCTCATCGCGTGCATGAAGGTGAGCGAGACCGAGGCCGCGGTCCCGGGGACCCCGTCGATCGCGGTCTGGCCCTCGTAGTCCGGCACGCCGCCGGGGGTCTGGATGACCGCGTGGACCAGCGCGCCCGTGTTGACGGCGTGGATCCGGACCCGCGTGTGGGGGTCTTGGGCGACGCACAGGCCGAGCTCGACGGCCGCGTTGGCGACCCCGGACAGCATGTTGCCGCAGGTCGGCTTGTAGTCGACGAGCGGCTCCTCGACGGCGACCTGGGCGAAGAAGTAGTCGATGTCCGCGTCGTCGCGGGTCGAAGGTGAGAGCATCACGACCTTGGTCGTGACCGCCGAGCCGCCGCCAATCCCGTCGATGTTGATCGGGTGCCCGGCGCCGACGGCCGCGATCAGGACCCGGGTCAGGGTGTCGAGATCCTCGGGCAGATCCGCGCGCCGAAGGTACGCGCCGCGCGAGGTCCCGCCGCGCATGAACAAAAATGGGATCGCGGTCTGCTGCATGTCGCCTCCACCTCGAAGGTGGCTCGAGGGCGGAGCGGGTCGATCGTATCGGAGCTCTGCGCGCGTGAACAGGGCTCAGCGAGCGCTGAGCGCGTGGCTGATCATCCAGGCGCCGACGGCCAGGAGCATGAGCGCGATGAACACGAAGTGGCGCGCGCGAGGGAGCTTCTTGGTCTGGCGGGCCCCAAGCCACGCGCCGACGAAGGTCAGCCCGCCGACGCCGACGAGGGCCAGCCACGACACCCGGCCGCCCCCGACGGCCCCGAGCGCCCCCGCGACGCCAGTGAAAAAACCGATCGCCATGTTGGTGCCGACGGCCTGGAGCGGATGCACACCGAGGCGCAGCATCGCGGGCAGGCGCAGGGAGCCGAGCAGGAGCCCGACCAGACCCGAGAGCGCCCCGAGGGTCGCGCCGACGAGGATCTCGGCGCTGACCAGGCCTGCGCTCGGGGGGCGGGGGTCGGGGGTCGGCTCGGGGGTCGGGGCTGGTGGCGTGGCCTCGCCGTCTGACGCGGCCTCGCCGTCTGGCGCGGCCTCGCCGTCTGGCGCGGGCTCGGCCGCGGGCGCAGGCGCGTCGTCGCGCAGGCGCGCGGCCTGGCGCGCGAGCCCGACGGCCGAGATGACCAGGGTCGCGCCGATCAGCGCCTCGAGCCACCACACGTCGGCCTGCGGGACGAGCCGCGCGGCCACGTAGGCGGCGAGCGTCGAGGGCAGCCCGATCGTCAGCAGCAGGCGCAGCTGCACCCGTCCACCCCGGGCGTGGGCCAGGGCCCCGGTCGCGGCGCCGAGCGAGGAGATCGCCAGGTTCGAGGCCGCGGCGACCGGCGTCGACTCCAGGGCGGCGATCAGCAGGGGCAGGCGAAACTGGCCCAGCACCGATCCAACCATCGCGCCGAAGTAGGCCAGCGCCCCCGAGACGAGCGCGGCCACGGCCAGCCAGGCCAGCGACGCGTCGGTTGCGAAGAGCGACGGCGTGATGGGGTCAAGCTAGCAGCGCTTGACAGCGCACACCAGCGATCGGCATCGTCTGGACGGCGTGAGTGGTCCCAAGGATGGCCCCGGTGTCGTCGTGGTCCAGTGGTCGCCGGACAGCCTCGGGCTCGTCGATCAGCTGGCGCGGACAATGGCGGGGGCCGGAGTCGCGCGGATCACCTGCGTGGGCGAGGGCATCGAGGCGCGCGCGGACGCGCGCCGTGGCGGGGTCGAGCTGCGCACGCTGGCGCTCGAGCCCGGCCTCGGCTTCGACGAGCTCGTCGCGCGGCTCGAGCACGACGTCCGCGTGGTCGAGGCCCGCGCGGTCATCGTGCTCCCGCGGGCCGACGCCAGCGAGCCCGACTCGATCTCGCGCCTGGCCTGCGCGGCGATCCGCAAGGCCTGCGGCGATCAGACCGGGCCCAACGTGCTCGTCGAGATCGAGGACCCCGAGGCCGCGTTCGAGTTCGTCGGGCTCGGGGTCGCGACGGTGTTCTACTCGGGCCACCTGCGCGCGGCCCTGCTCGGCCAGGCCTGCGTCGACCTCGGCGTGTTTCAGTTCATCATCGGGCTCCTGCGCGGCCGCCACCGGGTCCGCACGATCGACGTGCCCGCGGAGCTGCGCGAGGCGACCTTCGCCGAGGCGGCGCTCGAGCTCGAGCTCGACGAGCGCGGGCGACCGATGACGGTGATCGGCGTGGCCACGGCCAACAAGGAGCTCGGCGAGGGCGGCGGGGTGATCGCAAATCCAGGCCCGACGACGCCGCTGCGCGACGTGCTCGGCCTGCTGGTCCTGCTCTCGGGTGACGACCCCGACCCCGACCTCGACCCCGACCTCGCCGGGCAGGAGCCGTCGGCGTGAGCCGGGCCCGGACGTGGCTGCGCGCGCTGGCCGTGCTGCTCGTGCTGGTCAGCGCGAGCGTGGTAGCGACGGCCTCGGCGCGGGCCTGGGCCCAGGCGCCCGAGCCGAGCAGCGAGCTGCGATTTGGCGCCGGGAGCAAGAGCGGGAGCTTCACCAAGACCGCCGAGGCGATCGGCGGTGCGGTCGACCCGGGCCTCGGCTTCGAGGTCGTCCACACCAACGGCTCGTGTGACAACGTCCGCAGGCTCGCGCGCGGGGAGCTCGACGCGGCCCTGGTCAAGTACGACGTCGCGGCCGAGGCCTTCGGGGTCGCCGTGGCCGGAGCCGCCGCGTCGACCCGGCCGCCCGAGTCCGCGCCGGCCACGGTCGCCGAGGCCGAGGCGAGCGCGGCCGCGGCGTTGACGAGCGCCGCATTGTTCTCGGCGGGCAGGCCCCCGGCGATCGCGACCGTCGTCGCCTTCGCGGCCTCGGAGGCGGCCGGAGTCTTGGCTGGCAACAGCGGGTGGATGTGCGATCTGACCGCCGCCGAGCTCGACGGCGTCGAGCTCCAGCTCGTGGCCGCGATCGACGAGTCGGCCGCCCACGTGCTCATCCGTCGCCCGGTCCGCCTCGACAACCTCGCGGCCGTCGGCCAGCGGCCGATCTTCGTCGGCCAGCGCGGCTCGGGCAGCATGGAGACCTCGAAGATCATCCTCGGCGCGGCCGGGCTCAGCCTCGACGACGTCAATTCCGTCGACATCAAGAACAAGGCGGCGATGACCGCGATGGAGCAGGGCGAGCTGCTCTTGATGCTGCGCACGACCGAGGTCCCGAACGCACCAATCGCGCGGCTGCTCGACACGGGCATGGCCGGTCTCAACGCGCTCCCGAGCAGCGTGGTCGAGCGGCTGATCGACGGCTTCCCCTACTACCGGGTCTGCAAGATCGGCGCGGACAGCTACCCGGGGCTCGAGAACGACGTGCCCACGGTCTGCGTCAGCACGGTCGTGCTCACGGCCCGACGCGAGGGCGAGGACGCGCTCGACAACGAGCAGGTGATCGGGCTGATCGACGGCCTCGGGCGGCTCCGCGACGAGGGCAAGTTCGAGCGCCTGCGCTGGCACGGCTTCGCCGCGAGCACGCCCGTGCCGCTGCACCCCGGCGCCAAGCTCCGCGACCTGGACGCGCGGGCCCGGGAGCCGGGCCAGGTCCGCTTTGGCGCGAGCAGCAAGACCGGCAGCTTCACCCGGACCGCCAACGCGCTCGCGCTCGCGCTCGACGAGATCGACGCCGAGATGGACTTCGAGGTCCGCCACACCGGCGGCTCGTGCGACAACGTCCGCAAGCTCGCGCGCGGGGAGGTCGACGCGGCCCTGGTCCAGTACGCGGTCGCGGCCGAGGCGTGGACGGCCGCCGCGGCCGCGCGCGAACAGGCGGCCGCGGGCGCGGCGGCGACCGAGCTCGAGGGCGAGAGCGGGTGGATGTGTGGGCTCGAGACCGCCGAGCTCGAGGGCGTCGAGCTCCAGCTGGTGGCCGCGATCGACGACTCGGCCGTGCACCTGATCGTCCGCCGCCCGGTCCGGCTCGACGACTTTGGCGAGCTCGGCGAGCGGCCGATCTTCGTCGGCCAGCAGGGCTCGGGCAGCATGGAGACGTCCAAGGTCATCCTCGGCGCGGCCGGCCTGACCCTCGACGACGTCAACTCCCTCGACATCAGCAACAAGGCCTCGATGGAGGCGATGGAGCGCGGCGAGCTCCTGATGATGCTGCGCACGACCAAGATCGGCGACGCGAAGATCTCGAGCCTGGTCTCGACCGGCGTCGCCGGCCTCAACGCGCTCCCGAGCAGCATGATCGAGCGGCTGATCGACGGCTTCCCCTACTACCGGGTCTGCCAGATCGACGCCCAGAGCTACCCCGGGGTCGGGTTTGGCATCCCCACGGTCTGTGTCAGCACGGTCGTGCTCACGGCCCGGCGCGAGGGCGAGGAGGCGCTCGATGAGGACCAGGTGAGGTCGCTGATCGAGGGCCTGCGCTGGCTCGAGGACAACCCCCAGGACAAGGTCGCGGTCGAGCTTCGCTGGCGGGGCTTCGCCGAGCGCGAGCCGATCCCGCTCCACCCGGGGGCCTCGTGGGTCGAGCGCCGCGACTTTGGCATCTACTGGACCAAGATCCTCGTCGCCGCCGCGCTCGGGTTTGGCCTGCTGGTCCTGCTGCGTCGCTTCTTGCGCCGCAAGGGCCTGCTCGGCAACCCGCTCGGCGGCAACCTCGAGGGCCAGCTGTCAAACCCGCTCGTGCCCTTCGTCGGCTTCTTGCTGATCGTCGGCAGCGCGACGCTGGTCGTCTACACCCTCGAGCACGACAGCAACGCCCGCGTGCGAACCCTGAACGACTCGTTCTGGGAGATGAACATGTTCGCGACGGGCAACTTCGACAGCGAGTCGCTCAAGACCTCGACGGCGCGCTTCATCGGCGCCGCGGCGACGATCGCTGGCTTGGGCCTGCTCGCGTGGTTCACCGCCGCGCTGACCAGCATCCTGTCGCAGGATCAGATGCGCCTGTTTCGGCGGATGCGCAATCACATCGTGATCCTCAATTTCCGCGAGGAGATGATCCAGCTGATCCGAGTCCTGCGCAGCCCCGGGCCCCAGCGCCAGCGCTCGATCCACGTGGTCGTGTCCGACGCCCTGCCGCCGCGCGTGCGTCAGCAGCTGACCCGGGTGCGCGGCCTGACGATCTACGAGCAAAACCCCGAGGTCCCCGAGGAGCTCGTCGAGCTGCGCCTGCCTCGGGCCGCGCGGGTCATCGTGCTTCAGGGCAGCTATCACCCGCTGCGGATCGCTCGGGCGGTCCACCACGCCTGCGTGCGCCTCGACCCCCAGGCCCGGGCCGAGACCATGAAGCGCGCGCAGCTGGGCCTGGCCCCGAGCGTCCAGTCTCCGACTCTGGCCGGCGACGCGGTCGAGGGCCGCGGCGCGGCCGTGCCCGTGACCCTGGTCGAGGCCGACGAGGGCGACAGCGACGGGCTCTTCGATCCCTTCTCGCGCTGGTTGGTGCCGGTCCCCGCCCGCGGTCTGGCCGACGCGTGGTTGGCCAACGCCTGCCTCGATCCGGCCTTCGGCGAGTTCTTCAACGACATCGTCACCTTCCGCGACGACAACTCCGAGCTCTACACCGTCGAGCTGCCCGAGGCGCTCCACGGCAAGACCTGGCGGGATCTGCGGCGGCTGCTGTTCACCGTCCAGACCCCGTCGAAGGCGGGGATCGTGCCGATCGGCATCTACCGGGGCCACCGTGGCAAGCTCGCCTACGCCGAAGGCGACGTCGAGGGCAGCTCGCCGCAGGCCGAGCTCCGGCGGCGCCTGCGGGTCAACCCGCCGCTGGACATGGCGGTCGGACCTGGCGATCGTCTGTTGGCCTTCGCCGAGGATGAGGCGGACCTGCGCAAGGTGTTGAAGAGCCGGCGAAGCTGAAGATGGACCCGCGATGACGAACCAGCCGAAGGACCCAAGCGCGACCGGCCCGGACCTGACGGGCACGGTGCTCTCGGGTCGCTATCGGATCATCCAAAAGCTCGGCGCGGGCGGCATGGGCTCGGTCTACCTGGCCGAGCACACCACGATCCGCAAGAAGCTGGCCGTCAAGGTGCTGAGCTCGAAGTACACGGCGCGGCCTGACCTCGTCGAGCGCTTCTTGCGGGAGGCCCGCGCGACCTCGATGATCTCGCAGCAGAACGTGATCGAGATCAGCGACTTCGGCGACACGCCCGACGGCTCGGTGTTCTTCGTCATGGAGCACCTCGTCGGTGAGGATCTGCGGACCCTGCTCAAGCGAGACAAGCGCGTGCCCTGGCCGCGGGTCCGCCACCTGATCGTGCAGGTCTGCCGCGCGCTCGAGGCCGCCCACGCCGCGGGCATCGTCCACCGCGACATGAAGCCGGACAATTGTTTTCGCATCACCCGCGGCGACGACCCCGACTTCGTCAAGGTCCTCGATTTTGGCATCGCGAAGGTCCAAAACGTCGAGGACGACGGCAAGGGCCTGACCAAGACCGGGATGATCTTCGGGACCGCCAACTACATGTCGCCCGAGCAGGCCCAGGGCAATTCGAACGACCTGCGCGTCGACGTCTACGCCGTCGGCATCATCATGTACGAGCTCCTGTGTGGCCGGGTGCCGTTTCGGAGCAAGAACATGGCCCAGACGCTGGCCAAGCACATCTTCAACGCGCCCAAGCCCCCGCGCGAGCGGGCGCCCGACGCCGAGATCCCAGCCGAGGCCGAGGCGATCGTGCTCAAGGCCCTGCAAAAGGATCCGGCGCTGCGCTTTCAGACGATGACCGAGATGATCGCCGCGATCGAGGCGGTCGGCACGGGGGCCGCGGCGGTCGCGGTGGTCGACGAGGACATCGCGCGGCCCGACACCTCGGCCTCGATGTCCTTCGCGGGCGCGAGGCCGCCGCCACCGACGACGGCGCCGCCTCCGAGCGCCGCCGTCGACGAGCCGCCCGCGAGCCTGGTGCCGCTGTGGATCGGCCTCGGCGGGCTCGTTGTCGCGGCCGGGCTCGGGGCCTTCGTCGCCTTCGGTGGGCTCGACGAAGGGGAGGGCGAGGACGACGAGCAGGAGCTCGCCGCGGCCGAGCCCAGCGAGCCCCCGGGACAGTCGGCTGAGGCCGCTGAGGCCGCGGGGGTCGAGGAGGCCGCGGGGGTCGAGGAGGTCGAGGGGGTTGGGGCCGAGCCGGCCGTCGAGGCTGGGCCCGCGCCCGAGGACGAAGCGCCCGAGATCTCCAAGATCTTGTTCGACACCAACGTGTCCGCGCAGGTGCTCGGCGCCGTCGACCGAGCGGTCTACGGCCACACCAACGACGAGGCCGGGGTCGAGCTGCCGTGGTCGGACCGCCCGATCGCGCTGATCCTCGTCGCCGAGGGCTACGCCGAGCTCGAGATCGAGGTCGTGCCCAACCACGAGACCAAGCGCTTCGCCTACGAGCTCGCCAGGAAGGGCGGGGGGGGCAAGAAAAAGGGCAAGAAGAAGCGCGAGGGCAACGAGAACCAGCTGCCGCCCCAAGGTGGCGACAGCGAGGTCAAGAACCCCTTTCTCAACAAGTAGGGCTGCTGGGTTGTCGGCGAGATCTGGCTTGGCCAGAAACTGCCAATTCGCCACTGGCCACTACTGACCAAAATGGCTAGGCCCTTCGATCGAGGGCTGGGTCAGAAGGCCATGTCGGGCCGACCCGTGCAGCTCAAAATTGCCGAGTAGACCAGTTCTGAGGCTGTTTCGGGCCGCTTCTCAGCCAAATTCGCGCGCCGCCGGACTGAAGATCTGGCCAGTTTATCGATTTGAAAAATCTGTGAAGCAACGTACTTGAATAGGGAGGTCCAATCATGGCGCAGCAACACGAATCTCAGAAGATCCTCGCTCGGGTGGGCGCCGCCGCCGCTGCGATCGACCCCCGTCCCTACGAAGCCGCGCTCGGAGCCGTGCCCCATCTGGTCACCGCGATGCGCGAGCTGGTGACGCTCGCAACCGACTCGCTCCTGGCCGTGATTCGTGCCACCGAGGTCATGGAGGCCGATCCTTCGCAGACCCTCGAAGAGGCGCCCTCGCCGATCGCCGACCTCGCGTTCATGGCTCACTGGGAGCTGCGCCAGCAGGCCAAGCGCCTGCGCACGACGGGGTCGCGGGACCCCTGGCTGCTGATCGCCGACTGCGATGCGCTGCGCCAGCACGTGATCAACTCGATGGTCCAGGTCGAGCGGGTCCTGTGCAGCGAGACCGGGCTGAGGCCGAAGCTGTCTCGCTTCTGCGAGTCCGATCTCGAGACCGCGCTCGAGACTCGCCGCGAGTACATGAGCTTCATCCGCGGCATCCGGTCGATCGACGCCCGGCTCAATGACGGACAGCTCGATCTCGCCGGCGCCCTGCGCCTCGGCGCGGCGGGCATGGCGGTCCTGTTCGGCCAGGCGATCTTCCACGAGCTCCGGCTCACCGATCGCCAGCAGCTGTGCTCGCTCCAGGGGCGGATCCTCGACAGCCTCGGCGCCGACGTGTTCGATGAGGTCAGCGCGCGACGTCTGTGGCTCGACGTGTTCGCCTGTGTTCAGCTGCTCGCCCAGGTCCACGCACGGCTCGCGTTGGTCGAGCACGACTTCAACTTCGTCGCCGAGCTGCTCGCGGGGGAGCGCGAGCAGCTCGGCGAGTCGCAGCTCGCTGCGCTCGACCAGCTCGAGGGCCGCGAGCCGGAGCTCGACCGGCTCCTCGCTGATGGCGTCCGGACCCTCAGCGCGCTGCGGCCGAGCCTCGTCGCGCTCCACGATCGCTTGGCGCAGACGCTCGGGCGGCCGAGCCTCCAGGCGCCCGGGGCCGACAGCGCGACGATGGCCCGCGCGGTCTGGGGCTGAAGGTCGACGGGAGCCGGCTGAACTCAGCCGCTCGCGCCACCGCCTCCGGAGCTGCCGCCTCCACCCATGCCGCCGCCGCTGCGGCCGCCACCGCCACCTCGGCCGCCGCTGCGCAGAAGCACCAGGACGACCCAGAACAGGACCCTGCGAAAGCCAGGAAAAATGATCGCCAGCACGATCACCACCACCAGGATCAGACCAAGCGCGATCTGCTGAAACAGGGTCAGCTCGACCGCCTCATCGGCCCTCGCGGTCGGTGGACCGCGAGGGCCCGCGGTCCCGGTCAAGGTCTCGGTGATCGCTCGGGTCCCGACCGAGGTCGCCTCGTACCACCTGCCCGCGACGACCAGCGGCTTGATCTGCTCACGGATGATCCGGCCGGACTCGAGGTCGGTGAGCTCGCCACCGACGCCCTCGCCCGTCTCGATGCGCACGCGCTGCTCGGCCACGGCGAGGACCAAGAGCACGCCGTCGTCGCGGCTCGCGTCGCCGACGCCCCAGGTATTGAAGGTGTCGTAGGCGACGTCCTCGATCGGCTCGCCGTCGAGCGAGGGGAGGATCAGCACGGCGAGGTCGTAGCCGTGGTCTCGCCGGACCTGAGACAGCTCGGCCTCGAGGCTCTGGGCCTCGCCAGGGTCTAGGACCTTGGCGAGGTCGTTGACGTGGCCACGCGGCGCCGGCGGCTGGTAGGCCAGGGCGCCCGCGCCGAGCTGTCCGACGCCGAGCCAGATGAGGACGCCAAGGAGCGCCCCAAGGAGGCCGCGAGCCCAGCGAGGCAAGGGCTAAAACTCCACCTTGGGCGGCTCACCCTGGGCGGCCGCGCCAGCTTCGAAGTACACCCGGGGCTCGAAGGGCTTTCCGGTCAGCTTGTTGACCGCGCTGCCCTTCACCTGCATCAGCGTGGTGTTGTACTGGCGAACGGCCTTGTTGTACTCCTCGCGGGAGCGGAGGATCCGGTTCTCCGTGCCCTCGAGCTGAACCTGCAAGTCTTTGAAGGCCGCGTTGGCCTTGAGGTCGGGGTAGCTCTCTTGAACCATCATCAGGCGCGAGAGCGCGGAGTTGAGCTCGCCCTCGGCCGCCTGGAGCTGCTTCATCTTCTCGGGGTCGGAGAGGTCCTCGGCGCTGAGCTGAATGCTGGTCGCCTTCGATCGCGCCGAGATCACCGCCGCGAGGGTCTCTTGTTCGTGTGCGGCCGAGGCTTTGACGGTCTCGACGAGGTTGGGGATCAGGTCGTAGCGGCGCTGGAGCTGGGCTTGGACGTTTGCCCAGGCCTCTTCGGTGCCCTGGTAGTCCGAGACCAGCTGGTCGTACTTGCTGCACGAGGGGAGCAGCACCAACACCAGCGCCATCACGGCAGCCCACAAGCGCAGGGCTGGGTGATGGCGAAGCAAACGAGACAGGGGGGGAGGCAGCGCGTCTTCGGTCATCCGGGCCAGCATAACGAGATCTTCGCCGAGCTGTTCCAGGCTCTCGGGGTGCAACACGCGCGCGCGCTGGAGCCCAGACGGGGCCCGCGCTCGGTCAAGAGAGCCGGCCGATGCGATCGATCGCCTCGGTCACGGCCGCGGGGGCCTCGGACGCGTAGCACAGGCGAAAGAAGCCGGGCTCGACGATGCGACAGGCCGATCCCGGCGTCAGGTTGACCCTGGCCTCGTCGACGATCCGCCGCCACAGCCTGGCCTCGCCCGCCCAGCTTTGCTCGTCGAGCTTGGCCCGCAGATCACAGATCAAGAAGAAGCCGGCCTCTGCGGGGAGGTGGGGGATCTGGTGGCGGTCGAGGGCCGCGGTGACCCGGGCGTAGGCCTGGCCGAGGCGCGCGCGCATCTGCCTCAGGTAGGGGTCGACGAAGGCCGTGTCCGCGATGAGCTGCCCGAGCAAGTACTGGGTGTCGCCCGAGCAGGCCGCCCAGTAGGCGAGCGCGTCGACGGCCTGCAGCACGCCCTCGTTCTCGCTCAACAACACGCCGCAGCGCAGACCGCTGGCCCCGAAGTCCTTCGAGAAGGCCCACACGAGGTGGACCAGCTGCCCGAGCGAGGGCCGCAGCGAGGCGGCGCTGACGAAGGGCCGGGGGCCGAACACCGACAAGGCATAGACCTCGTCAAAGACCACGTGCACGCCGACGCGCTCGGCCCAGTCGAGCACCTCGAGGAGCTCTTCGCGGCCGTAGACCCGGCCGAGCGGGTTGTTCGGGGTCGTGAACAGCAGCGCCTTGACGGGGCAGGGCGCGGACGCGAGCGCGCGGTCGAGGGCCTGGGTCGTGAGCCGGAAGCCCTCGGCGCTGGTGCAGTGAACCGGGACGATGCGCAGCTCGTCGCGGGTCTCGAGGTCGGACCAAAAGCCCGCGTAGCTCGGCGTCGGAACCAGCACGCCCTCGCCTGGATCCGCGAGGGCGTAGAACAGCTGCTCGAGCACGGCCCCGGCCCCGGCGAGCACGGCGAGCTGCTCGGGCTCGACCGCGCGGCCGAGGAAGGTCCGGCCCATGAACGCCGCGAGCTGCTCACGAAAGGGCTGCGCGCCGACCATCGCGTCGTAGCCGAGCACGCGCGCGGGCACGTCGCGGTAGGACGCGAGCTGGGGCACGAGCAGGTCCCACATCGAGCGGTTCTCGGCGACGCACAGGCCGATGTAGCCGTCGGGCCGCTCGCTCGGGTGCCAGGCGTCGTCGCCGTGGGTGAAGTGCTCGAGGATGTAGGGGGCGAGCGGAGAGCTCGAGACCAGGCGCTGGCCGCGGGCGGACAGCTGGTGGGGGCTGGGTGCGTCAGGCGACATCGGGCTCGACAGTTCGTTAGCGAATGGACGGCGAGTCTGGAGTGGGCAGATCGGGCGTGTCTCCGCTGCAGCGTAGCTGGGCCTCGTAGGCCTCCGGCGTCTGGAGGCTGGTGCCGGCCTTCTCGGCCTTCTGGACCCACTCGCAGTACTCGTCATCGCTGCCGATGAAGCCGTAGATGTCGACCAGCTGACCTGCGAGCCGGCCGCGCTCGGCCTCGGAGGTGGCGTTGTCGTAGGCCTGCTTGCAGATCTTCTCTGCTGCGCGCGGGTTCTTGGCGATGAGGTTGCCGTCGCAGCCGCTCACGGAGTCTTTGGGGGTGCTGGTCTGGGAGATGGCGAGCACGGCGTCCTCGCACCACGAGAAGGTCAAGGGCAGCCTGACGCCGTCGGTGCGCTCGATCTCGATGGCCACGTCGCCCTCGCAGCGGCTGCGGGTCTCGCTGACCGCCCACTTGGTGCCGGAGTTGTCGGACGACTTGGGGTCGCTGTCGGGAAACGAGTAGCGCACGCTGCGAATCTCGCTGAGGACCTCCTCGGAGCCCTCGATGTTGATCCGGTAGGTCCGCTTGTTGCGCTTCTCGGTGTAGGTTCCGACGCCCTGGACCTTGTCGACCCACTTGGCGTGTTGGCTGCGCTGATCGAGGAGTTGGGTGATGAGCGCCGGGGCTTCGGGCCCCGTGGGGGGCTTGGTGGGCTTCTCGGCCTCGGTTGTCGTCGCGGGGATGAAGCGGACGACCAGCTGATTGGTGCGTGGGTCGCGAACGACCCACCCGCGCAGGGCCGCGAAGCTGGCCCCGTCATAGTTGAGCTGCATGCTCGCGATGACGGGCGTGACCTCGACGACCAGATCCTCGTCGTCGGCGATCGCGTGCAGCTGGCGAAAGTCTCGCTCGATCTCCTGTCGGTCGATGCCGCGGGACTCGGCGACCCCCCAGGCGGTGCTCAGCCACGCGGAGGTCTTGGTCGAGCCCGAGACCCGGCCCTGGACGCCGATCTCCATCGCGCGCTCGAGCTCGAGGGGGTCCTGGTCGGGCGTTGCGAGGGCCTCGAAGGGGGAGTAGCTGTAGCTCTTGATGCTCGCGGCGGTCGGATCGACCACGCCGATCGGCTGCTGGCTGACCGCTCGCAGCTGGGCCTCGACCGGCGCGAGCTGCCAGTCGGTCGTCCAGTTGCGGAGGTCGCCGCTCGTGTCGAGCGTCCCGAGCGCGAGGTCGCACTGCCAGGCGTCGACGAGCGGGGGCGCGGCGTCGGCATAAAAGGCCAGGTAGTCGAAGCGAACGTCGGCCCGCAGCTGCTGCGGGTCGAACAGCTTCGGGGTCGCGGCCTCCTCCGCGCCCGCCTCCTCGCCTTCGGTGTCTGCGGCCGGATCGCCGCTGCTGGTCTTGTTGATACTGTTGATGCGAGAGTCACGGGCCGAGGTCCACTGGTCGATCTTGACGGCCAGGAACACCGTCACGCCGAGCGCGAGCGCGCCCATGGCCACGCCACCCCAGACCATGGGCCCGCCCGACTTTGGCTGGATCCAGGTCTCGCTCCTTGCGTCCGGTAGCCTCCTTGTGTCCGATGCCCCCGGTGCCCTCGATGCCCCCGGTGCCCCTGGGACCCGAGCTTTCGCGGGCTGCGGCGCGTCGGTCTCGAGCACCTTGCGGGGCATCGGCGCGCAGTCGGAGATCATCTGGGCGAGGATCTCGAGCGGCGCGGTCATCTCGTAGCCCTTGTCGGTCCGCGCGGCGAGCTCCTCACCGTAGGCGAAGTAGGGCACGTAGGGCACGGACGCGTCGCGGAGGTACTTGAGCGCGTCGTCGCCGAAGCGCTCGGTGATCCGCGACGACACGAAGTAGGGCGCGAACAGCTCGACGGCCCTGGCCTCCCAGTCGCGCAGCTGGGCGATCTCGCTGACGTCCTTGCGCGAGGGCAAGAACAGGGCCTCGGGGCTGCGCGCGGTGATGTCGATCGCCGGGTTGTTGCCGGTGACCTCGCTCGCGATTCGCGCGATGCCGTCGAGGTTTTGGTGGTTGAACACGAACACCAGCACGATGATGTCGGGCAGGTGCAGCGTACAGATGCCGCCGCTGTCGGTGATGCCCGTGCGGCTGTCGATCAGCACGACGTCACCGAGCTCGCCGAGCTGCACGCGCACGGCCTCGATCAGCTGGGCGCCGTTCCAGTTGCGGTAGAAGTCGTCCCAGTCAAAGCGGCTGACCCGGTCGACGTATTGCTCCGAGTCGCGCTGCTCCCCGGCCGAGATGAACTGGATCGAGCCGCCGTCTTCGAAGCGCTCGATGGTCCGGGCGAAGCGGCGAATGTCGAGATCTTGGGCGGAGATCATCGACTCTGACGGCGAGCGCGTCAGCATGTCCTTGTAGTTTGAGAAGTAGTCGATGACCCCGGCGCCCGCGTCGCCGTCGGAGATGCCGAAGTAGCGGTGGAGGCCCGGGGCCTCGAGGTCCCAGTCGACCGCGACGACCTTCAGGCCGTAGTCGCGGGCGAGGATCACCGCGACGTTGGCCAGCGCCATCGAGCGACCGACGCCACCCTTGTAGGAGTAGAAGGTCGCGATCCGGCCGCGCGGGGCTTCGGTGGGGGGCGTGCTCATCGGGCTCCTAGCGCAGGCGCGGGGTGCCGGGGAACGAGGGCGAGGTGATCCCGGCTCCAGCGAGGAGCGAGGCGACGGCGTCGACCTGGCTGGGGTTGGCGGCCGGTCGGCGGCGCGACTTGAGCCCGGCGAGGAAGCTCTTGAGGTAGCCCTCGGACGAGACATCCCACGCGCCCTCCTCGGGCGGCGCGAGGGTCAGCAGCGGCAGGTGTTCCTCGCACTTGGTGCGCAGTAGATCCTTCATGGTCTGGGACAGGCGCGGAGGGTAGATGACACAAAAACTGAGCTTGGCCCGTCGAATTACCGCTTCGAGGCGCCAGACGACGCCGGTCTGGTGAATTTGGGCGACCACGCAGACCGGGTCGATCAGCAACAGCTCGACGTCGCGCACCAGGCGGTTGAGCGCGGCGGAGTCGCCCGTTCGGTAGAGATCCGCGGTCAGCGGGACCGGCAGCATGCCCGCGTCGGTCACGTACTCCCCGACCGATTTGCGCGCGAAGGGCTTCCAGTCGTCCGGCGACGAGCCGTAGAGGCTCGTGAGCAGCTTGACGTCGGACTTGGGCAGGCCGATCTCGGCGCTGGCGCGGTCGAGATCGTTGGCGCGCAGCGCCAGGACACACAGTTTAAGTCCGCTCATCAGCTCACTCCCATCGCGGCGCGCAGGCGGTCGACCCCCGACCGATGGCGCGTGTCGGTCTCGCTGAGCGCGGGGGGGGCCGGGTCGAGGTAGTCCGCGAAGCGGGTCTGGGCCGCCTTGGCCTGGCGCCGCGCGTACTCGAGCGAGTCGAGATCTTGGGTCAGGCGCTCGTAGAGGCGCGCCCGCGCTCCGTCCGGATCGACCTGGCGCAGGAGCGACGCGAGCGTGGCCTGGGCGTGCTCGATGTCTGACTCGAGCTGGTCGAGGGCGGCCGGATCCCGGCGCCAGTAACCCGAGCGGCCGATCGTGTAGAAGGCGTCGCGGGCCTCGTCGAGATCGCGGGTGAAGCTCTGGGCTGGGAGCAGCGGCAGGCCCGAGTCGCTCTTGATCGCGGCCAGGAACAGGGCCGAGGACACGCTGAGCGTGAGCGCCCCGACCAGCAAGGCGTTGACGATCGCGCGGACAAACTCGTCATCGGGCGGGCCGTCGGTGAACACCTGCGCGGCGCCGGTCAGGAGCCCAGCGGCCATGAACACGACGAAGGTGACGTTGAAGCTGCGCAGGATCATGTGATCGCACGCGAGGTACCAGGAGTTGAGCCGCTGCTGGATCAACAGCATCGTCACGAGCACGGGGATCGACGCGACCATGACCGCGGCGACCCACACGATCGGCTCGGGCGAGGGGACGTTCATCGGGTTGAGCTTGCCGACCCCGAGCGCGGCGAGGCTCGCGGGCATGCTGCCGTAGAGGACGAGGCCCCAGGCGCGCAGGCCGAGGGTGTAGTCGGCGCTGAGGCCGAGCTCGCCGGTCATGTAGGCCTTGCCCAATTTCAACGCCATGCCGCTCGGGCGTCATTTTCGCCGTCTGCGCGCGGGGACGCCAGTGAACGCGCGTTCACACCAGCCTTGGGGACGGCGCGCGAGAGCCTGACGGACCTCGGCCTCAACCTGATCCCAGGCCACGGGCTCGACCTCGCCACGCTCGATCTGGCCGATGTTCGTAACGAATTCGCGCGAGGATTCGGTCGGGATCATCGGCGGCGCATCACCAGAAAGTCTGCAACGCCAACGCGCCAGGGCCGACGAGATCGGCGGAGACGAGGATGCCGAGCGCGACCCACCAGACTCTCGTGTTGCTGTTCGAGTCTCACCCCGAGCTCACCTTCGAGCTCGCGCGCCGGGCCGGGGCGCCGCTGCGGGACGAGTACGAGCGAATCGAGCAGGTCTCGGCCGAGTTCGAGGATCCCTTGGACATCGAGAATCCGGTTCGCGCAGATGTCGCGCTCGCTGGGCACAAGCACGGTCGACCGCGGCGGGCGCTGGTGGTCGAGGTCCAACTCGGGGAAGACGCCAACAAGGAGTGGACGGTAGTCCTGTATCGGGCGGCCCTGCGCCGCAAGCTGCGGTGTTCAACCTGGGTGGTGTGGTTCAGCCCGGATCCCAAAGTTCGAGCCTCGGTCTTCGAGCCGATGTTCGCCGAGGAGCCCGAGCTGCGGCCGTTGGTGGTGACGCCCGAAATGATCCCGCGGGTGCGGGATCTAGCAGCCGCGATGGCCGACTACGCGTGGGCGGTGCTGGCGGCGGTGATGCACGCGACCGGTCCCGACGCCGTCGTCGGTGCCAGGTGTACGATCCAGGCCTTGCTGCGCAGCAAGCCTCCGAACTACGGGAGGTATATTCAGCTGGTCACCGACAGCATCGGAGAGGAAGCCATGCAACAGGTACGAGAGCAACTGCCCCCAGAAGACGAAGAGCCGCTCAGCGAGTGGGAGCGGCGTGGATCTGCGTTCGTGCGCGGGCGCAAGGAGGGGCTCGCGCAAGGACGCGAGCAGGGACGCGAGCAGGGACGCGAGCAAGGACTCGAGGCCATGCGCGGGGCACTGCGTGCGGTCCTCGAGGTCCGCGGGCTGGCCGTCGACGATCGCACCGACGCGCAGATCAGCGCCTGCGCCGACACCGATGAGCTCAGCGTGCTGATCAGCCGGGCGGCAACTGTCACCAGCGCCGCGCAGCTGTTCTCAGCCAACGCCTAGCAGCCCGGGGTGCAA
>NZ_PVNK01000092.1 GCF_002994615.1 Enhygromyxa salina
TGTGGGAGCTGATCGCGGGCGCGCCCCCCTTCGTCGGCGACCCGGTCGAGGTCGCCAACGCGCACCTCGAACAGGGCCTGCCCGAGCTCGTCCGGCGCGAGGGGGGCGGTCGCTTGCCGTGGGCCCGACTCGCGGTTCGGCTCCCCGCGTGGCGCGCCTGTCGATGTCGGATAGCCCGGCGGGAGCTTTGCCCCGGTGTTCGCCGGACCCTCGCCCCGAGCCTGGCTCGACGCGATGCGCTCGGTCGGCGTGCGGGACACGTTGGGCGGTTGCGGGGCCAGCTCGACCGGGCGCTTCGGCGCGGGCGTGGAGCTTGGGCGGGGCGGGGCCTTGGCCGCGCTCGGCATGGCCTCGAGCAGCACTGAAAATTCACCGGCCGTGGCCAGGCGCTCGCCGGGGTCCTTGGCCAGCGCGAGGTGAAGCAGCGCCTCGATCTCGGCCGGGGCCCCGCGCCGGACGAGCTCGGGCAGGCCCTGTTCGAGGTGCGCGTTGGCGACCTCGACCGGGTCGCCGACGAAGGGGGGCGCGCCCGCGATCAGCTCCCACAGCATCACGCCGAGGGCGTAGATGTCGCAGCGCGGGTCGACGGCCTCACCGCGGACTTGCTCCGGAGACAGGTAGGCGGTGTGGCCCGGGAGCGGGCTGGTGTTGGTCACGGGCCGGCCACCGGGCTGCGTCAGCGCAGGCGCGAGACCGAAGTCGACGACGTGGACGCCATCGTCGCTGTCGACCAGCACGCGCGAGAGCCCGAGTCCGCCGTGGAACACGCCCTTGTCGTGGGCGGCCTCGAGCGCCTTGGCTACCTGGACGACGATCGCCTGGATTCTCGTCCAGCTCACCGGGCTCTCGCGTGAGGCGATCTGGTCGAGGCCCCTGGCGTCCTCGATCCAGGGCATGGCGAGGAACAGGCGGCCGTCGAAGTCTTCGCCGTAGTCGATCAGATCGACGACGCGCGGATCTTCGACCTGGGCCGTCGCGCGGGTCTCGAAGAAGCTCTCGCGTACGCGTGGATGGCTGAACTCCCGACCGAGACGCATGAGCGAGACGCGGCCGCCCATCGCCGTGTCCTCGGCTTCGTAGAGCTGGCCGAACCCGCGGTCGCCTCGATAGCCGTACACACGGTAGCGGTGCGACACGACCGTGTCGGCCTCGAGGACATCACCAGGCAGGTCGCTCATGGCATCTGGTGACATGATATTGGTGGTCTGCACTACCTACAAACAACCTCTCAATCAGAGTATCAAAGATCCGGCGCCGAGACCGATGTAATCCCAGTCACTAAACCAACCATATCGACCGGAATCACGTTTTGCGGGCGCGCGATGACCGTGGAGCCACGCGAAGATTGTGCAGCGACAGGAGCGGCGATCCGCGCTGCCTACTTGCGTCGATTCTTGCGCCGGGACTTGCGGTCTTTTTTGCGCTTGTCCTTGCCTTTTTTCTTGTCCTTGCCCCGCTTGGTCGGGCTCGGACCTGCGCCGCCCATGTCACCGAGCATGCTGGCGAGATCTGGCATCGCGCCGCCGCCGAGCCCCCCCGCGCCCCCAGGCATGCCCGGGATCCCTGGCATCCCGCCGCCGCCGCCGCCCATCAAGGCCTGGAGCGCGTCGGGGTCCTTGGCCAGCTTGCGAACCGCGCTGAGCTGCTTGGCCTGCTTGATCCCGGGGATCTTGCCGAGCATGCCGCCGCCGCCCATGAGATCGCCGAGCATGCCGAACATGTCGCGCATGACCATGAAGCGAGACACGAGCGCGACGACGTCTTCGCCCTGGTGACCGCAGCCCCGGGCGACTCGCTGGACGCGGCTCTCGATGAAGTCCTCGGGCCCGAGCTGGTCGGGCGCCTTGGGCTTGCGCGGCCGCTTCTTGCGCCGCGTCAGCTTGGCGTGGGCCGGGACGCTCGAGCGCGCGCTCTCGTCGAGGAAGAGCTCGGGGTCGGCCCGCTCCTTCTTCGTCATCGAGTTGATCATCGCCTCGATCTTGACGAGCTCGTTGTCGTCGGCGGCCTGCTCGAGGACCTCGTCGGGGATGTCGCCGCCGAACAGCGAGCCGAGCGGCATCTTGTCCATCAGGTCCCGCATCGATCCCATCGACTGGATGGTCTTGATCTGCTGCAGGAAGTCATCCATGCCGAAGCCGCCGCCGAGCATCTTCTCGGCGTCCGCGGCGGCCTTCTCCTCGTCGACGACCTCCTGGAAGTCGTTCATGAGCCCGACGAGGTCGCCCATGCCGAGGATCCGGCCGGCGAGACCCTCGGGCCGGAACTCGTCGAGCTTGTCGAGGCCCTCGCCCATGCCGAGGAACTTGATCGGCTTGCCGGTCGTGGCCTTGATCGACAGGGCCGCGCCGCCGCGGGCGTCGCCGTCGAGCTTGGTCAGGATCACGCCGGTCAGATCGAGGCGCTCGTCGAAGGCCTTGGCGGTCTGGACCGCGTCCTGGCCGATCATCGCGTCGATGACCAGGAAGATGTTGGCCGGGTGGACGCTCGACTGGATGTTCTCGAGCTCGGCCATCAACGCGTCGTCGACGGTGAGGCGGCCGGCGGTGTCGTAGATGACGAAGTCGACGCCCTTGATCGAGGCCTCTTCGGTGGCGTCGCGGCAGATGTCGACGGGGTTGGCCCCGGGCGCGGCGAAGACCGGGACGCCGAGGCGCTCGCCGAGCACCTGGAGCTGGTGGATCGCGGCCGGGCGGTAGACGTCGGCGGCGACGAGCATGACCGAGTGGCCCTCGCGCTGGAGCTTGCGCGCGAGCTTGCCGGTCGTGGTCGTCTTGCCCGAGCCCTGGAGCCCGACCATCATGATCCCGGTGATGCCCTTGTTGGCCCGAGCCAGGCTCGTGTCGACCGGGCCCATCAGATCGACGAGGGCCTCGTGGCAGATCTGGACGAAGTGGTCCTCGGGCCGGACCCGGACCTTCTTCTTGTCCTTGCCCTTGGCGACGAGCTGGACCTCCTCGCCGAGCGCGCGCTGCTTGACGTCGCGGAGGAACTTCTTGACGGTGCGGAATTCGACGTCGGCCTCGAGCAAGCTCAGGCGCACGTCCTTGAGGGCGGCGTCAACGACATCCTCGCTGAGCTCGCCCTTACCGGTCAGGCGCTCGCGGGCTGCCCGAAAACCCTTGGAGATGGTCTCGAACACGAGGCCGTGGTTACCACACAAGGCGCCTTTGTCCGACCGCTCCCGGCGCACGACAGCGCTCGCCGCGTGGGCGGCGGTCGGGCGTGGGTCGCCAAATGCCGCAGCGGGCCGGCGTCGGGCAGTCGAGCGCGGCCCCGCTGGCGACGGTGCCGCTCGCCCTGGGCGCGGCGGTGGTCGGGATCTCGACGGCCGCGGTCGAGATCCGGCTCGCGGCTCCGCTCGAGCCCGAGCTGATCGCGTGCCTGCGCGCGAGCGCGCTGCTCACTCACTCACCGGGCGAGGGCGAGGCCGTCGACGTCGTCAGCCTCGCGGCGCTGCTCGAGCCCGCGGGCGCCGCCTTGTTCGTCGGGCTCTCGCTGGCCGGGGCCCCGGGCGCGCGAGGGCCTGGGCGCGCGGATCTTGCTCGGCGGGGTCGCGCTCGGCCTGCCGGGCCAAGCGGCGTGAGGCTCAGGCCCCGAACTCCGCTCGGCCGCTCGCGCTCCACCACTCGACCCACTTTTGGATGCCGATCTCGCGCTCTTGCTTGGTGCCCGCGGCGAGGAAGTTGATGCGCTGACCGGTGATCCGGCGCAGCTCGTCGGCGGCCCAGCGGCGGACCGAGAGATCCTTGTGGGCGAGGCTCGACATGATCCACTCGACGCGGTGATGGTGGGCGTTGTCGCTGTACCAGCTGCGCCAGCGGTGGGGCTTGAGGCCGAGCTGCTGGCCAGTGATCGAGCACAGCGACTCGAGCGCGGCCTCTTGAATGTAGCGCTCCTTGCTCGCAAGCAGATCGATGAGCCGCGAGACCGCCGCGATGTCGCGGACCGTGCCGACCGCCCGCGTCGAGTGGAGCTGGCGCGTGCGGTTGGGGCTCTCGAGCTCGCGGCGAATGATCTTGACCGCGTCGTCGAAGCCCGGCTCGCCCGAGTAGGTCTCGAGCACGCGCATGGCGATCGCGCGGACGTCGGCGTCGGGATCGAAGGCGAGCTGGCCGAGGGCCGGGACCGCGAGCTCGTGGCGGAGCTCCATGAACACGAACGCGATGTAGAAGCGGACCGTGGGGTTGGGGTGCTCGATGACCTCGACGAGGTAGGGGCCGAGGCCCGAGCCGAGATCGAGGGCGACCCGGATCAGCGCGCCGTGGGCCGGGAGCGGGGGGAGGGTGTCGAGGTCGCGGCGGTGAACGTCGAGCTCACCGGGGAACTGCTTGGCGACGCGGCGCATGGCCGGCTCGCCGAGCTCGCGTAGGTGGTGGACCGCCGAGTGGTCGCCGCGGATCGCCGCTTGGATGGCCGCATCGATCTCGCGCAGCTGGTGGTCGGGCTTGCGCGGGCGGTCTTCGTCGTCGAGCTGGATCCGCCCGCGCACGGAGCTGGCCTCGCGGCCCAAGGGGGCCGAGAGCGCCTCCATGCCTGGTTTTGCCGAGCCGTTGTTGTTGTTCGGCCGGACCCGCACGGGGGGCTTGGTCACGGCCATCGGAGACGAGCTCGGCGCTGACCCGGGCGGGGCAGGCTCGCGCGGCGGTGGCGTCCGCACGGGCGGGATGCTCGGCGGGTCCT
>NZ_PVNK01000093.1 GCF_002994615.1 Enhygromyxa salina
GTGGTGTGGGGGGCAGTGGGGAGGCTCTCTTGTGAGGGGGGAAGGTCCTCGGTTGGTGCCTGCTCGATTTTGGGTCGTGTTCTCGTGTCAAGCCGCATAAGAACAGGTGTCCGAATTTTTGGGGCAAGACCAGCCCTCTTGCGAGGGCGGAAGGGTCCTGCTCGACGATCGCCTCGATGTCATCACGCAAGCTTCAATGGGGCCGCCCTCTTGCGAGGGCGGAAGGCCGCTCAACTCGCCCGCGTGGCGCTCGACAAGGACCGGCGAGGCTTCAATGGGGCCGCCCTCTTGCGAGGGCGGAAGGGCCTGTCGACCTGCACAGGAGCTAGCGAAGGTGTACTTGCTTCAATGGGGCCGCCCTCTTGCGAGGGCGGAAGGGCCGTGGGTGGTCATCCGGTGCGGCCACTTGACGTGCTTCAATGGGGCCGCCCTCTTGCGAGGGCGGAAGGCTGCTCACCGCTCCAGGGATGCCAAGCAGCAGCTCGTCGAAGCTTCAATGGGGCCGCCCTCTTGCGAGGGCGGAAGGGGGCGGGCGCGTCGCCCCGCCGGTGATCTCGATCGTCAAGCTTCAATGGGGCCGCCCTCTTGCGAGGGCGGAAGGGACGTCGAGGCCGACCGAGCCACGCCCCGACACCTCCGGAAGCTTCAATGGGGCCGCCCTCTTGCGAGGGCGGAAGGGGCTGCGCTGTCGGTGTCCATCCGGCAGGTCACTCGTCGCTTCAATGGGGCCGCCCTCTTGCGAGGGCGGAAGGTGCACGCGCTAATCGCGGGGGCCTCACCGCGCCAACGGCTTCAATGGGGCCGCCCTCTTGCGAGGGCGGAAGGGCGCCAGCGCAAGCCGGACGGAAAGCCGCGGGGCTAGCTTCAATGGGGCCGCCCTCTTGCGAGGGCGGAAGGCGAAGGCTGGCGCAGTTGGGCAGGGAGAAGACGAAATGCTTCAATGGGGCCGCCCTCTTGCGAGGGCGGAAGGTACTTGGGCTTCGACATGTTGCCAGCCTACCAGAAGCTTCAATGGGGCCGCCCTCTTGCGAGGGCGGAAGGTACTTGGGCTTCGACATGTTGCCAGCCTACCAGAAGCTTCAATGGGGCCGCCCTCTTGCGAGGGCGGAAGGTCTAACCTCTTGAAAGGACCGCGATGGGTCGACACAGCTTCAATGGGGCCGCCCTCTTGCGAGGGCGGAAGGGAGGGGCATAGCCCCCGAAAACCTCGGCCGCGGCAGCGCTTCAATGGGGCCGCCCTCTTGCGAGGGCGGAAGGCCGTCGGGAGTGGTGCCGGCGGAGGGGCCTCCTGCCCGCTTCAATGGGGCCGCCCTCTTGCGAGGGCGGAAGGGCGACCCGCGAGGCCGACGAGGCGTGCGCGAAGGCCGCATAGCTTCAATGGGGCCGCCCTCTTGCGAGGGCGGAAGGTCGAACTGCGGCAGGTCCGGCGCGCCATCGAATCAGCGCTTCAATGGGGCCGCCCTCTTGCGAGGGCGGAAGGGGCACCGCTGCAACCCTGCGAGATCATACCGAAATTCCATCCCCAACGCACGCAGGGCGATTCCGCGCCCGATTTTCGGCCTCCATGTTCGTCTCTCCCGTTTTCAAACATCGTTCTACCCCCACATCACGCGCCGAAATCAGCGTTTTGCACGCAAGATGGGGGGTAAGCTGCCTGCGACCCCGCGTGCATCGTGTCGACCGCCCATACCACTGAACACGAATCCAGCGCAAGCTGAACGCAAACCCAGGCTCATAAATTAAAATCAGATCAAGCGATCCGATCACTCTCGCAGAGCACAGTGTCTCCGGACCAAGACGTTCCCATGGACATCCCAACATTCGTCCCCGCCAACCCAAACGCCGATATCCTCCCTGTCCGAATGTGCAATGAGCTCGTGTACTGCGAGCGTCTATTCCACCTCGAGCATGTGCAAGGCATATTCGTCGATTCGGCCGACACCATCTCCGGCCGGGACGAGCACGAACGCGCCGCCCGCCGCGGCCGCAGAGCTCGGGCCAGCAAGTCGAGCTCCGACCTGCCTCCTTGGCCCGAGCTCCCCCGCAGCCTCGACATCATCTCCAGTGAATTCGGTGTTCGCGGAAAAATCGACTTTCTCGAGATCGAGGACGACCAGGTCATCGTCGTCGAGACCAAGCACGGTCGCGCGCCAAAACAGCCCGGCCCACGCTCCTGGTACGACCACGAACTCCCCGAAGTCGCCTGGCCCGCAGACCTCGCCCAGCTCGGGCTCTACATGGCAATGCTCCGTGAGTACGGCCTCGACGCCCAGGAAGGTCGCATCTTCTATCGTGGCTCGCGCTCCACGGTCACCATCCCCTGGTCCGAGCCGCTCGAGGCCTTCCTCCACGCCGTCGTGCGTCGCGCTCGAGAGGTCGGCGAGCTCGCGACCCCACCCGAGCCGCTGCGCGACAGCCCCAAGTGTCCGGGCTGCTCGCTCCACGACGTGTGTCTGCCCGGCCCTGGCCCTCGACCTCGTCGAGCCCTTCCGGCCAGCCTGGGCCGACACCGCGATCCTCCGCATGCTCGCAACCGGCGGGATCAGCCGAGATGACTTTTCCCTCAGCCCCGCTGGCGTCTATCTCAGCGACGCCGGCCGTCGCAAGCTCATCGCCGCCCACGAACGCAGGGCCCGCGAGGAGACCACTCACCCGCGCTTTGGCTATCGCATGTCCTATCGTCGAATCCTCGAGCTCGAGATCCGCGTGCTCGGCAAGTACCTGCTCGGCGAGGTCGACGAGTACGCCCCGATCTGGACTCGCTGACATGCGCCGCCACTATCTAATTAGCTACGACATCTGCAACGAACTCCGTCTGCGACGCGTCCACGGCATCGTCAAGGATTTTGGCCAACCGGTCCAGTATTCGGTCTTCCTCGCCCGGCTCACAGACAGCCACAAGGCGGAGCTCGTGCGTCGGCTGGCGAAGGTCGTGCACCACGAGGAAGATCAGGTGTTGTTCTTCGATCTGGGCAAGGTCAAGGGGCAGCACGAAATCGAGCCTCCGGTCCACGAAGTGGTCGGGCGACCGCTCGGAACAGAAAACTCGCGCATCGTGGTCGTCTGAGGTGTACACTCAGCGCCGAGCCAGCCCATGACCTTTGCAACCTTCTTTAGACGCGCGACTTCGCACCCGGCGTACGACTACCAAGCATCGTTCGCGACCGCGGCGCAGCTCCGGGTGCAGGCAAGATCGCCGCTGACGCGGTCCGCAAAAAGATGCGCTCGCGGATCGAGCAGACGGCGCGACACGATGGGCGGCTACGCGATGTGCCGCTCTCGCTGGCCGGTCCGCTTTGGTTGGCTGAATAACGACCTGTCGAAGACCTGCCTGCACCCTCCATTCAATTTTTCACCCGATCGCAAGCGACACAACCATGCCCACGGATAGCTCCCCCCTCTCCCTCGACACGATCCAACAAGCCGTGCACGGCGACGGTGCAGCCTTCCGCCTGCGCGCTCGTCTACAGCCCGCTGGCGGGCCCGGCGACAAGGTCTTTCCGCCCACCTACGCCACCGGCCAAGACGGCAAGAAGCACGAGACCCGCTACGCCACCGAAGTCCGGGTGATCGACGGTGAGCGGAAACCATCGGTGCTCCTCGACTCCGTCGCCTCGCAGGCGAACCGCATGGAGCTCGCGCTGCTCGAGGCCCGGCGCCGCGGCGAGATCGAGCTGCCGGTCGTCGGCGTGGACTTTGAAGCCGAGTTCCCCGATCTGGGCCGGATCACCGCGCTCGAGGCTCCCCACCGCGTCTACGATGCCATCTTGCGCGATGCGACCCTCGACGGGGAGGCGTTTCGGGCGTCGGAGGTCGGGCGTCGGCTGACCGACGCGAGCCCGGCCGACGCGCGGGCGATGCTGGAGTACTGCCCGACGGCGCTGCTGTTTGGCGCGTGGGACTCGACCGGCCCTCGCGGCGGGATGGGCCACAAATTTCAGCGTGTGCTGGTCAGCGAGGTGGTCGCGGTCGGCTTCGCGGCGGGCACGGCGGTCGGCAGCCGGATGGACCCGCTGCAGATCGCCGCCAGCGTGCGGCTGAACGTGCCAAAGGGGGAGTCCGACGACTGGAGCGTGTCGGGCAAGGGCAAGCACCGCCCGTCCGAGGTCAACCACTCCAACATCGCGCCCACGCGCAACGAAGAGGCCGGCGGCGTCACCTTCGAGTACGCGCTCCACACAGCGGTCTACTCGCTGCCCGCGCTTCGTCGGCTGCGCTTCGGCAGCTGGGACGCAACCAAGACCGAGGCCGCGCACACGCTCCTCGGCGCGCTGGGGGTCCTCGCCGTCGTGCTTCAGCGCCGCAGCGGCTACGACTTCCGCAGTCGCTGCTCGCTGATCCCCGAGGCGCCCGCGCAGCTCGAGCAGGTCGCCGCCGACGGCACCATCACGCACCTAGAGCTGTCGGTCGACGACGCCGTCGGGGTCTACGGTCAGGCCGTCGAGGCCGCGAAGAAGGTCGGCGTGGGCTGGGCTGCGAGCGACATCGTCTTGCAGCCAATGCCGAAGCTGGTCCAGCTCATCCGCGCCAGCCGCGAGGCGTTGCGCGCCGGTTCACCGGAAGCCGAAGGTTGAGCCGGGCGAAGACATGCTCTCGCTCCGCATCGAGCTGCTCACGGGTCGCTATGTGGCCTCGGAGTACAACAACCGCGACCGCGCCGAGTGGCCGCCTCACCCCGCGCGGGTGTTCTCTGCGCTGGTGGCCGCGTACTACGAGGGCAGCCAGCCCGCGGGCGGCGAGCGAGCACTGCGCTGGCTGGAGACCTTGCCAGCGCCGCTGCTGGGCTTCTCGCCTGCGTGCGCGCGGGACTTGAAGACCCACTTCGTGCCCGTCAACGATCGGGCGCTGAGCGACGCGGCGAGGGTCGACAACGCGTGGGCGAAGGTCTTGGCCCCCGGGTTGACGGACAAGCAGCGCGCCAAGGCCGAGGCTCGGCTGAAGAAGGCGTACGCTGCGGTCTCGGCCGAAGACAAGAAGCTCGCCAAGACCTTCCGCGAGGCCCTCGACCACGTGATGCCCGCGAGCCGGACCAAGCAGCCGCGGACCTTCCCCTCGGTCACGCCGGAGCACCCGGTCGTCCACCTGACCTGGGACGAGGCGCCCGACGCCGAGCTCCGCCGGGGCCTCGACGCGCTCGCGGCCGCGCTCGTCCGGATCGGCCACTCGAGCTCGCTGGTCACCGCGACCTGGACCGACGACGCGCCCGAGCCCGCGTGGGTCCCCGACGCTGGCGGCGAAGAGGTCCTGCGCTGGGTCCGACCCGGCCAGCTCGACGCCCTCAATGCTCTGCACGAGGCCGCGCCCTACTCCGAGCAGCGGGTGATGCCCTTCACGGTCGTGCGCTACCGGCCCCATCGGCCGCTCGTCGCGTGCTTCGCCTCGTGCTTCACCCCCAACTTCACGGTGCTGCGACGCGTCGACGGCCCGCGACTGCCGATCCAGGCGGCCGAGACCGTGGCCGACGCGGTCCGTCGGGCGCTGATGAGCCACGCCGATGACCCGACGCCGTCGCTGATCACAGGCCATGGCCCCGGCGGCGGCCGGCTCGAGGGCGACCACCTGGCGATCGCCGTCTTGCCCTACGTCGAGGGGGCCCACGCCAGCGGGGATCTGCTCGGCGTCGCCTTGATCCCGCCGGCCGGGCTCGAGCTCGAGGAGCTTCGCCCGCTCTACGCCGCGGTCGCCAAGTGGGAAGACGCGGCCGCGCAAGTTGGCGACGAGCCTCGCTCGGTGCTGACCCTCGGCCGCCTCGGGCGCTGGGTGCTCGAGCGCAACCTGGACATCTCGCCGCTGTACAACCTCCGCGAAGCGACCTGGACCCGGTGCTCACGCGGGTGGGCCAGCGTCACGCCGGTCGTGCTCGACCGCCACCCGGGGTCGCTGTCGAGCGGTCGCCCGCAGAGCGTCGCTCGAGCCAACGCCGCGGTCGCGGCGTCTTGCCGTCGGATCGGGCTCCCGGAGCCGGCAGAGATCGAGCTGAGCGAGTCGCCCTTTTTCAAGGGCTCCGTCGATGCCCGGCAATTTCGCCGTCGGCCGGGCTCGAAGGATCGCCGGCCGCTGCTGCATGTGCGCCTGCGCTTCGACGAGCTGGTCACGGGGCCAGTGCTGCTCGGCGCTGGCCGCTACCGGGGCCTGGGCCTGCTGCGCCCGTGGGGAGGTCGAGATGCCTGAGCTCAGTCCCAAAGACTTCGACGCCTTCATGCGAGAGGTCACCGGCTTTACACCCTTCCCGTGGCAACGCCGGCTACTCACTCGTGTGCTCGACTCGGGCTGGCCCGCGCTGCTCGACCTGCCGACCGGCACGGGCAAGACCTCCGCGCTGCTCGTGGCCCTCTACGTCCTCGCCCTCGACCCCGAGCGCTCGGCCCGGCGGATCGCCCTGGTCGTCGATCGACGCATCATCGTGGACCAGGTCGACGGCTTCGCCCGCAAGGTCCGCGAGGCCCTCTGCGACCGCGAGCGCCCGACTTGCGCCAAGGTCGGGGCCCGGCTGCGCGAGCTCTCGGCGAGCGCGGGCGCGGACCCGGTGCGGGTCGTCCACCTCCGCGGCGGGATCCCGCGCGACGACACCTGGCTGAGCGCGCCCGACCAGCCCACGCTGATCTCCTCGACCGTCGACCAGGTCGGCTCCCGGCTCTTGTTTCGTGGCTACGGGGTCTCGGAGTGCATGCGCCCCGTCCACGCCGGGCTGCTCGCGAGCGACACCCTCTATTTCCTCGACGAGGTCCACCTCGCCACGGCCTTCGAAGAGACCCTCATGTGCCTGCGCGAGACCTACTCCAAGTGGCCAGAGCGCGGGGGCACCGGGCGGCCCTTTCAGGTCGTGCGCATGAGCGCGACCCTGCGAAGCGGGCTTCAGTCAAAGGACGTCTTCGGCCTGAGCGAAGACGACCACGCCGACCCCGTGCTGGCGCGGCGCCTCGGGGTCTCGCGCCGCGCGGCGCTGGAATTGGTCAAGACCAAGCGCGCGAGCACTCCGGCCGCGCGCGCGGGCAATCGCAGCCTCATCGCCGAGGCGGCGTGCAGGCGGGCGAGGGCGGCCGCGAAGGCCGGCGCGACGGCGATCGGCGTCGTGGTCAACCGGGTCGACACTGCCCGGCGCGCAGCTGCGCGGCTGCGCGAGCTCGACGAGGGCGAGGTCTTGCTGCTCACCGGTCGCATGCGCCCCTACGAACGAAGCGCGATCCAGGACGCGCTCGAAGCGACGGCCGCCGCGGGCGTGGACCGCCCGGCAGATGCCCGTCCGACCTTCGTGGTGGCCACGAGCTGCATCGAAGCGGGCGCCGACCTCGACTTCGACGCCCTCGTCACCGAGGTCGCCAGCCTCGACGCGGTCCGCCAGCGCTTCGGTCGGCTCAACCGCCTGGGCAACTACGAGACCGCCCCGGCCTGGGTCCTCGCGGCCCGCGATCAGCTCGGGAAGACGGCCGAGCCCGATCCCGTCTACGGCGAGGCCCTCCGCGCGACCTGGGACTACCTGGGCGAGATCGCCGAGAGTCGAGACAAGCAGCAGCAGGTCGAGTTCGGGCTGTCGAGCTTCGTCGAGCCCAGCGAAGAGCGCCGGGCCAAGCTGCTCCCGAAGCGCAACGAGGCGCCGGTGTTGTTTCCGAGCTACCTCGACATGTGGTCGGAGACCCGGCCGGCGCCCCACCCCGACCCGGACCCGGCGCTGTGGCTCCACGGCAAGGAGGCGCGGGAGGAGCGAGACGTCAGCCTGATCTTCCGCGCTGACCTCTGCGAGGAGTGCGACGGCAGCGAGGAGCAGACGGCGCAGGTGCGTGATGCGCTCGAGTTCCTGCCGCCGCTCGCCGACGAAGCCGTGAGCGTGCCGCTGCGGCAGCTGCAGGCTTGGCTCGGCGAGGACGCCCGAGCGTGGCGCTGGTCGAGCGAGGGGGTCGAGGCGGTCCCCGTTGACGAGCTTCGCGCGGGCGCGACCGTGATCGTGCCCGCGAGCCGCGGTGGACTCGGCGCGGGAACCTGGGACCCGAGCGCCACGCAGGCCGTCGACGACGTGGCGGAGCGCGCGACCCATGCCGGGCGCGAGCTCGCCAAGCTGCGCCTCGATCCTCAAACCCTTCCCAACGCTCTCGCCGCCAGCGTCCCGCGGCCGGTCGAGTCCGACGACCCCGAGGAGGTCGAGGCCGCGCGGCTCGAGTGCCTCGCCTGGCTCACAAAGCTCGCCGACAAGCTCGACGAGGTCCCCGCAGACTGGCGGCCAGTCCTCGCCCAGATCAGCGACCCGAAGGCCAGGCGCGTGCTCCTCGTGGCGGAGCTAAAAAAGGGCGAGAGGATCTGGCGCGTGGCTGTCGCCCCGCCCAAGCGTGCGCTCGAGGCCACGACTGAAGACGCTGTCTCGGTCTTCTCCGGGGTCGAGGTGTCGCTGGCCTCTCACCTCGAGGACGTGCGCGCGTGGGCGGCTAGCTTCGCGCGGGCGGCGGGTCTCGACCCGAAGATCGCCGAAGATGTCGCCCTCGCTGGGCTCGTCCACGACCTCGGCAAGGCTGACCTTCGCTTTCAAGCCCTGCTGCGCGGTGGCGACCCGATCCGGGCAGTCGCGGGTGAGCCCTTGGCCAAGTCGCGTCAGTTTGGCTCGGCCAGCGGGCGCGAGCGTGCCGCGCGTCGCAGTGGCTGGCCTCGGGGGCTACGCCATGAGCTCGTATCCCTCGCGCTCTTCGATGCCAGCGATGCGCTGCGCGAGCGTGCCCATGACGTCGACTTGGTTCGTCACCTGATCGCAAGTCACCACGGCTGGTGTCGGCCGTGGGCGCCGACGACCGTCGACCCCGAGCCGAAGATCGTCAGCTTCGAGGTCGCGGGGATCCGCGCCGAGGTCTCGACCGCCGCCCTCGACGACGAGTTCTTGAACGCGTGCGCGTCTCGCTTTCGGCGGCTGTGCCGACGCTACGGCTGGCACGGGCTCGCATATCTCGAGGCGCTGCTGCGGCTCGGGGACCACCGCGCCAGCCGCGAGCCGGGCGCGCGACCAGGAGCAGAATCATGAGCAAGGTGCGACTCACTGGCCTCGACGCCCAAGATCCGCTCGCCTACCTCGCGGCGCTCGGCTGCCTGTTGGCGGTCTCGGACCGGTCGCGCAAGGCGGGGCGCGCTGCTCCTCGCATGAGCTTCGAGTTCGGCGCCGCCGTGGTGCCGAGCTTGGAAGGGGAGTTCGAGGATCAGGAGGAGCTGCTGAACATGCTCGCCGCAGACCTCGACGCGCTCGCGGGGCGCGGCGAGGAGCCGCGGGATCCCTTCTTGACCTTCACTTACCCCGACGGTGGCGGGAAGCAGGTGCAGGATCTCAAGCCGCCGCCGGAGCAGTTTCGGGCCTTTGCGCTGAAGCTGATCGAGGCGGGTCTCCCGACCGAGCGCCGGACCCTCGACTGGGCGGCCGCGACGCTCACCGACGTCGCGACCGACCACTCGGGCAACGGCAAGCCCTTCGCCCTGCACTTCACGGCTGGGCAGCAGCGCTTCTTGACGGTGGCGCTCGAGCTGCTCGACGGCGCTGGGACCACGCCCGCGAAACGAGCGGTCGACCGAGAGGACCTGCGTCTGGCGGTGTTCGGGCCCTGGCCGAACGACCGCGAGCTGAAGGTGTTCAGCTGGAGCCCGACGCAGGATCGGGCCTACGCGCTGCGGGCCGTGGACCCCTCGAGTGACAAGAAGCTCGGCACGCCCGGCGCCGACTGGCTGGCGCTACGCGGGATCGGCTTGCTGTCCAGCGCTCCGCAGGGCAAGGCGATCGTCACCTCCGGGGTGCACGGGCGGTGGAAGACGGCGAGCTTCAGCTACCCGGCGTGGTCCGAGGCGCTGGACGAAGACGGAGCGCGGATGCTCTTGCGGCATCCTGCGATGCGCGACCTGGAGCGGGATGGCGAGGCCCCGAGGGGGGCGCTGCGGACCTTGCCCCGAGGGGTCGAGGTGCTTTCCTGCCGGATCTCGCGGTCTGACCAGGGAGGCTACGGGGCGTTCTCTCGGCCGTCTCGACGGGCGCCTGGCGGCTGAGGTCGGCGAGTTCGCACCGCCCGGTCCGCGCAGTCGGCGTGTCAGTCTGGGCCGAACAATCCAACTGCACGGTAAGAATATTGATATTCTATCGATGCACCCCGATGGCAGCCCGCCCTGCCGCCCAAGGCATCTGGCGCACTATGCCCCAAGCCCGGCCACGCTCGCCGATCGTGACCCAGATCGCCAAAATTTCAGTGATTCCCATGGCATGATGTTTGCGTGCCTACGGGCCCGAGCCTTCACCGTGGCCGTCCTGCCTCGATCCTGCCCCTGCCAGGCATCAAGGTTACGAGCGCCAGAGGGCCGACCTGGACACCGGACACCAAACACATGCCATCAAACGCCGATTATCCAACCCACCGGCTGGGATATGCATTTGAGTGTAGGGTGCGAATTCTTTTCATAGCAGGCACGCCGCGGTGTCTTCTGATGCCCGGTTGGGGCAGCCTCGCCGCCACAGGCGGTGTAGTAAACTGCAGTGGCGAGCCTGGGGCTGGTCAATTGAGTTTTCTGAGCTCAACGGAGAACTGAGATGCGCGAACAACAAAACAAGCTGTCAAAACGCAATATCTGGCTGAAGCTGGCCGGCATCGCGTTGCTGATGTTCGGGATCGTCGGACACGCAGACAAGGCCAACGCGCGCCTCGACCCCTTCTACATCGTGCATGGCGCCAGCTACGGCGCGATCTCGCCCCGCATCCTGTTCGTGCTCGACAACTCGGGCTCGATGGCGATGGACGAGACCTACGTGCCGTTGGCGACCTACCCCAACACCAAGTGCTGGTGGCACAACTGCGAGAATTCCGCCGCGGGCGTGTTCCAGAGCCGCGTACACGCCGCGCGTTCCGTCATCAAGGAGCTCGCCGAGGCCAACGCCGGCCAGGCCGAGTTCGCGCTGATGACCTTCGGCACCGCCAACCCCCCTGATGATTCGGGCTCCGAGCCGGTCCCCGACCCCTGCGTCGCGCAGTCGAGCACCGGGTCGCTGGTGATGGGCCAGGACTATCGCTTCACCTGGGTCGAGAACGTCAACCAGCCCTACTCCACGCAATGGAAGCCGGCGACCAACGCATTCGGTAGTCAGGGCTTTTGGGTATTGTGTGGTGACAACCGGCCTTTCCCCTACCTGCGCCATGACGACCTCGGCGGCTTCTCGATGCCGAACAACAGCAATGATCCGCTGTTGGATCAGCCGCTCTACCTGACCGAGTCGGATGTCGCCTCATTCGAGAGTCACGCGAACCGCGAGCGCAAGGTGCATTGGTTCCCGCGCTTCCTCGGCCGCCGCTTCAACCTCGACTGCGCCGACCCCTATGAGCAAAACGTCGTGCTCCGGTCCGAGGGCGACTACGGCAGCACCGACGCGACCAAGCAAGCCGAGATCTGCGGCCGGGACTTCTACTACTGGCCCTACGTCGACGGCCACCCCGGCTACTCGTTCTACGACGGGCTCAGCGAAGACGACATGCTCCACCAAGAGTGTGACGACAACGGAAACTGCTCGAACAAGACCAATCAGATCCACCGCACGGGCGTGGTCCGCCGCAATCAGTTTGTCGGCGCCACGCTCTACGCTCCGTTCTACTCCAAGGCGGTCAAAGAAGACCCCAACATCGCAATGGTCGAGCAGGGCCCGCGCAGCCAGGCTGACGCCGAGCTGATGTTCAACGGTATCGTCGACAAGACCTTCGCCGGTGGGTCCGACGCGGCCTCCGGGACCCCGATGGCCGTCGCCATGGGCGTGCCGGAGTACATGGTCAAGACGGACATCAACGGCAACATCACCGGGGCCAAGCCGGCCCTGACCCAGAGCAACCGCCCGTTCTCGCACCCGACGATCGCGTCCTACCTCGCGTTCATGCGCCTCGCCGAAGAGGACCAGCTGTGCCGGCCGATGACCATGATCGTCGTGACCGACGGTCAGCCCGATCCGTGGGCCTCGCAGGGCGGCAGCAAGCTCTACAGCCGCCTGCGCAGCGTCCGGCGTGTGCTCGGGGTCAAGTCCTATATCGTCGCCTACACCGAGGGGGTGTTCGCCGACGCCACAACCTTCGCGCGGACCCATGAAATGGCCTGCGCTGCGGCCGGGGGCAACTCTGACGTGACGCCCTGCGACGGCGGCAACGACCACAATGACTGGGACACCTGCTACAACCCCGAAGACCCGGCCAATGATTGCGCGTGGCTAACCAAAGACCACACCGAGCTCGCGGAGGCCCTGACCGCGATCATCAAGCGCGAGGTCGAGATGTCGGTCCCAAGCGGGACGCCGACGGTCGCCAACGACTTTCAGCTCTCGGATCCCGACGACCCCGAGTCCTCGCAGGCGGCGGTTCAGACCTCGATCAGCTCGTGGACTGACGTGCCCGGGTGGACCGGCCACCTCGCCCGCTCCGGCTGCACCGACGAAGATCCGGACAACCCTGGCCAGCTGACCGAGTACTGCCAGAACGTCGCCGACGTGCCGCTCGACACCGACGAGCTCGAGAGCTTCGGGCCGTGCCCGCTGGGCCGGGTGTGGGACGCGGGCGAGTGCCTCGCGCTGACCGACTGGAAGGCGCGCCGTATCTATACCCACGATCTCAACAATGATGTGATCCGGGTCGCCGACAACACGGGCACGCCGACCGCAGAGTTCATCGCGCTCGTCGAGGGCCTCGACGGGCTCGGCCGCATCGACCCGCCCCTGTCGGCCGACGCGGGGCAAAAGTCCGACGAGATCGTCGCAATGGCCGAGTGGCTGCTCGGCCGCGACATGCCCGACGACTGGAAGCTGCCGGGCACGCCCAATTCGGCGCCGATCTTGATTCGTCGGGTTCCGGAACAAAAAGACAACTTCCTGCCCAGCGTCGGCATTCGTGACCCGCACTGCGCTGGGCGCCGCAACGCCCAGGGCGACGACGTCCCCGACTCGCTCAAGGACTTCGCCTACAACGCGTGGCAGCTCGCCTCGGGCGGAGGGTTCACGGATCACTACGACTACGCCGAGGCCGTGCTGATCGGCGACGACTTCGGGATGTTGCACGGCTTCCACTACGACAGCGGCAACGAGCTGTTTGGCTTCGTCCCGGCCGCGCTGCTCAGCAACTCGCGCAAGCTCTCGATCAACGGCGTCGAGAACATGGGCCAGGATGAGAAGCCCAGCGACCACCTGTTTGGGATCGCTTCGACCGTCAACGCCGGTTGGGCCTACGACGACGACGCGGGCGTCTGGCGTCACCTCGCGGTGTTTGGGCTCGGGCCGGGTGGCTCCGAGATCATGACCCTCGACGTCTCACACATGGGTCGTCTGCAAGACGACGACCCGATCGAGGTCGTGTGGACCAGCTCGACCGCCGCCAACGCGGCCGACTATGCCGCGACCCTCGGTCAGACCTGGTCGCGGCCGGCCCTGACCTACGCCGCGCCCAACCACGAGATGTCGCTCGAGCCCGCCGCCTATCTGGTGTTTGGCAGCGGCTACCGTGACGGCGTCGGCGCGGTCGAGCGCGGCCGCACGGTCTGGGTCGTCGACGCGATGACCGGCGAGACCGTGACCCAGCGGGCCTACGTCGAGCCCGTCGCCGACACCTACGACGTCACCGACGACCTCACCCAGGCGTCCGACATCGCCGTTGGCTCGCACTGCCTCTCGCGCTACTGGGGCGAGATGCAAGAGGCCTACTGGGTCGACAACGCCGGCCGCCTGTTCCGCTGGGACCTGGCGACGGATGTCAGCGACGTGACCTCGTTCCCCCATGCGGGCGACAGCGGCGGCACGTGGCCGACCAACCTCGACGGCTTCGCGACCGCGACCGAGGCGTTTCGCTTCCCGGCCTGCACGGGCACGGACGAGTTCTCGTGCTCGATCGCGGCCAACAACAAGGGCGACGTGTTCAGCTTCTCGCCCGCGGTCGTCGCCAACAACCGCATCGATGAGATCAGCGACCCTGGCACGATCTTGCCCCTCGCCGACCGCGATCAGTTCTTGATCGCCCTCGCGAGCGGCAGCCCCAACGACAACGTCATCGACGGTGGCGACGAGGCCAACGACTTCCACAGCAGCATCTATATGCTGGCGGACGACCACCGCGCCGACCAGGGCGCGGGCTTCGACATCCCGGCCGACGCCCCGACCACGGCGCCCGGCGCTCACGCTCACTTCATGCGTTTGCCGCTCAACCAGATCGAGCGCACCCGCACGATCTACTTCGCCGACGGGACCGACGAGACGGAGGTGCGGACCTTCTCCAAGTCCGCGCGACCGATCCGTGCGCCGATGATTCGCGTGACCGGTCTCGCCGATGGGACCCAGCAGATCGACGCCGAGGTCTTCTATGTGAGCTACACGATCTACGAGCCCGGCAACCCGGTCTGCGACAGCCGGTGGTTCGATTCGGATACGGGCGAGTGGGTCGCTGACCCGGGCGCCACCTACGAGATCACGTTCCGCCTCGTCGTCTCGGGCGGCGATCCCTTCGACTTCACCAACGGTTTCGCGCTGCCCAGTGACTTCGGCGACGGGTTCGGTACGAGCGGCAGCCTCAGCGGGCCCGTGGTCCAGCAAGCCGACTGCGAGGGCGACAACTGCGGCGCGGTGCTCAAGGCGCCCAAGACCTCGCCTTGCGACCCCAACGCAGACGCGCCGCCGATCAACGGCGCGATCTCGGTGCCGATCGTCTACTCGGAGCTGACCGGCTTCTCGCCCCTCGAGGTCGAGATGTAGTCGCCGGGGTCCCCGGGCTCCCCGGGGTCTCGGGGTCGCCGGGGTCCCGGGGTCAGGGGATCACCGGGACGTCGTAGATCGGCTTGACGTCGGCGCCCCCGGTATAGGCGTAGGATCCGGCCGGGCCGTAGCCGTAGACGGTCAGGCCGAAGTTGGTGTCGCCCTCGATCAGGTGCGCGCCCTCGCTGACCGGGCAGACGATCGACCAGTACTCGACGTCGCCGAGCATCCCGGCGACCTCTTGCGTGCACTCGACCGGGAGCGCGCCGCCGTCGAGGGTGAAGTTGCCCGTCGAGGGGCCGTCGTTGCCGGCCTCGTAGGGGGTCGAGAGCACGAAGTAGTTTTGGGTCCACGTCGGCGGGGTCAAGAACACGTAGCGCTCGCGGTACTGCTTGACGGCCGGGAAGTAGGTCAGCGAGGGGTCGCCGATGTGGGCGACCGTGTAGGCCTGGCTGACGAGGATCTGTGCGACCATGATCGGCGTCGTCGACTCGATGATCGCGTCGGCCTGGGCCCAGGCCTCGTGCATCTCGCCGGGCTGCAAGGTGAAGCTGTCGTGGGGCGGGGCCAGGGTCGTGGTCACGGTCGCGGGCTCGGCCACGGCCATGAAGCGCAGGATATCGGGCTCGACCCAGCCGCCGTTGCTGCGCTCGGGGCTGTGGGTGACGACGAACTCGGTCCCGAGGGAGGTGGCCGGGAAGACCTGCTCTTCGATGTGATCCGTGCAGCACAGGTCGCTGCGCTGGGGGTCCCAGTCGGGCGGGGTCGGGAGATCGTCGCCTGCGTAGATCGGCGCGATCGCCCGCTCGCCCGTGCTGAACACCGCGACCGGCTTGTCTGACTCGACCACGGTCCCGGTCATGTCGCCAGGGATCCCCTCGCTCGCGATGTTGACGATCTCCCACTCGTTGAGCTGCACGACGATCGGCTCACCGGGGTCGGCCTTGGGGATCGAGATCATGTCCGACTTCGTCGTCGTGCCCGGACGGATCGTGACGGTGGTGCCGTCTTGGGTGCCGATCACGGCGACCGAGGAGCGATCGGGGATGCCCGCGATCGGGATCAGATCGATGGGGTTGGCGGTCGGGTAGCCGATCACGCGGTGGACGGTGCCGAGGCCCGAGCTCGGCAGCAGCAGCGAGGCGTCGTTGGAGAAGTCGTTGGTGAAGGTGTTGAACTGGTAGACGACGATCGGCGAGGTCGAGCGGATCCGAAACGCGTTGTTGGTCTTGGCCGTGCCCGTCGGCCCGGGCGGATCCATGGTGTCCTCGGTCCAGCCGGTGATCTCGGCCCGGGGCAGCTGCACGGTCTTGAGCAGGCCCGGCGGGACCGTGGTCTGATCGAGGACCACGAGGTTGTCGGGCTCGCCGAGGCCAGCGATGTTGCGCTCGATGATGACGTCGGCCGGGGTCTGGCCGGCGTTGGCCAGGACCACCCCCCACGGCTCGGACGCGGGCTCGGCAAAGCCGAGGCCGAGGTCGCCGCGCTCGTTGGGTAGATCGGAGGCCCAAAACTCGCAGCCGATGTTCGAGGGCGTGTCGTCGGCGACCTCGCAGGCGTTGGCGCAAGTGCCCTCGCTGCAGACCTCACCCTGCTCGGAGTCGCACTCTTCGACGAGCTCGCCGGGGTCGCCGAATTCGTCGCAGGTGTAGACGTCGTTGCCCTGGCAGGTGTTGCCTCCGGGCACGCAGGGCAGGCAGCCGAGCTCGCTGACGCAGACCTCGTCGAAGTCGTAGCAATCGATCGGCTCCCCGGCGCTGTTGTTGTCACACGGGTAGAACAGCGTGCCCTCGCAGTAGCCACATTCCTGGCCAGCGGTCTCAGTCCCGGCGTCGGCGTCGGCGTCGGCGTCGGTCTCGGCGTCGCCGTCGAGGGTGGTGTTGCCGGTCCCAGCCTCGGTGAAGATGCTGCCCCCGTCGTCGCCCTTGCAGGCCGCGAGGCTGGTAGCTGCGAAGACTGCGAGCAGGGCGTTGCGGGGCGCACGACTATCGAGCAGAGGAGCAAAAGCCATGGCCGCTTTTATCACGGCCCGCCCGCGTGGCGGGGGCGTGTGTGGCGCGCGAGGCCGTCCAGCTCGTGCTGATCACAGGTTTTCAGCCCTGCTCTTCGTAGGTCAGGTGGGGTCCGAGCTCGATCTTGGTCTTGCCGATCGAGCGCATCATCTTGCCGCCCGAGCCGAGCGAGCCGGGCTCATCAATGCCGAATTCGAGGTAGCGGGCCGAGGTCCCGGTCTCGTTGACGGTCGCGTCGACGCCGATCCAGTCGCCGAGCCAGATCTCGGCCCAGGCGTGGTAGCCGGCCATGCCGTCGCCGCCCTGGTCGGACGCGAACACGATTCCGTCGACGACGCGGGCGGGGATGCCCGCGGCCCGCATCAGCGCGACGACCAGGACCGCGTGCTCGGTGCAGTCGCCCGCGCCGTTTTGGAGCACCTCGGACGCGGTCGCGCTGCCTCGTACCCCGGCCTGCTTGTCGATGCTGCGGAACACCGCGTCGACGATCAGGCCCGCGGCGATGATCGAGTTGGTCTCACCGCCGACGATCTTCTTGGCCTCGGCCGCGATCTTGGGGTTGTCGGACTGGGCCATGGCCGTCGGCTCGAGGTAACGGCGGATCTCGGGGTCGCGGATGTCGAGGGGCAGGCGCGGGGCGACGAAGTTGGGGTCGGGCCGCGTGGACAGCAAGGTCATCTCGTAGCGCTCACCCTCGCGCTCGACCCGGTGATAGTGGTTGGGCTCCCACAGCGTCGGGGCCTCGACGTCGTCACCCTCGACGGTGACGGTGACCTGCTGCTCGGCGAGCTCCCACCAGCGGCTGGTCGTGCGCCCGGTGACGGGCAGCTCGCTGTTGATCCGACCGGCCCCGGCCTCGCCGAGCTTGGGGGCCTCGTCGACCAAGGTTGCGACGAAGGTCCCGGCGGCGTTGACCGAGAGCGGGATGAAGTCGTGGTCGACGATCGAGTCGAGCACGGTGCCGTCTTCTTCGGTCGCCCGAAACACGTAGGCTGGGATCTGCTCGTCGCCGTGGCGAAACTCGGTCTCGCCGGTCAGCGTGAGCTCGACCTGCTCGAAGCGCTCGCGGTCGGCGTTGAAGGTCGAGAAGCTGCGGGTCGCGGGCTGACCCGTGCGCCGCCACTCCTCGACGAGCTCGAAGTCGATGGCCAGCGAGCTGCGGTAGTCGTCGGGCAGGGCGAAGCGCTTGGTCTCGTCGGCGCGGCCGGGGCCCGAGTAGCTGCTGACGATCTCGTTGCCCTCGATGGTGACCTTGCGGGTGATCGTGACGCCGGCCTCGCGCTCGATCTCGACGTCCGACACGAGCTCGTGCTTGGCGTCGTAGACGGAGGTGCTCTGGGTTGTGCTCGAGAACTGCGCGTCGTCGCCCCCGCCCTCGCGGATCAGCGAGAAGGTCACGAGCTCGTGGGAGGTCCAGGTGCCGTCGGCGGACTTCTCGAGCCGGCTCTCGACGGTGCCGAGGACCTGGCCGGCGACCGCGACCGCGAGCATCCGCTCGACGACGGTCGCGGCCGTGGGCTCGGACGCCTGGACCGACTCGGCCTCGCGGCCCTCGTGGGCGGGCGGGACCGACTGGCAGGCGAAGGCCGCGGTCAGGACCAGGGC
>NZ_PVNK01000094.1 GCF_002994615.1 Enhygromyxa salina
CCGGGGTGCAATGCATCGTGTCGCCTCGCGCCGGAATTTTCGCCGAGGGCGCGAAGCCAAAACGCCGCTGTACCGGGCGTACTGCAAGTTTTGGCGACAAAGCCCTCGGCGAAAAGGCCAAGCGAGGTGGCGCGAGGCATTGCACCCCGGGCTGCTAGATGTAGCTCGCCACGACCCGCTCCGCGATCCACTCGGCGATCGCCGAGATCGTCATCACCGGGTGGCTCCCGATCGAGGTCGGCACCACCGAGCCATCGGCGACATACAGCCCTTCATGCCCATGGACCTGCCCGTCGATCCCCACGACCCCCGCATCCGCTGAGCTCGATAGCGCGCAGCCCCCGAGGTTGTGGACCGTCAGGATCCGCCGAAAGAGATCCCAGGTCGCCAAATTACCGAAGGTCCCGCCGTAGCGCTTGGCGAGCTTGGCCATCTCTTGCTGCTGCCGCTCGATCAACCCCCGGTTGTCGCGCTCGTAGTCCCACAGCACGTCGAGCTCGCCGCGGCGCAGGACGATGCGGCCGTCGGCGTTGTCCTGGCCGATCGCAAACACGGTCGTCATCCGCTCGGCCGGCCCCGCGCCCTTGGCCGGCCGCCGCAGCGGCTTGCTGAGCAGGCCCGTCTTCAAGGCCCACGGCAGGAGCTTGGGCAGCCGGTGGTACAGGGGGCCCGAGAGCATCCGCATCAGCGCATTCGGAGGCGGCTGGCCGAGGGAGGCGAGGACCTCCATGACCGGCTGGTTGAAGGTCGGCGTGGCCATGGCGAAGCCGGGCGCGCGATCGAAGCACCACATCACCGAGGTCACGTCGGGCCCGACCCAGGGCTCGAGGTCGCTGGCCGCGTTTTGGATGTTGCCGAGGAAGTCGCCGTTGGCCGAGTAGCCGCGGCCGAGGCGGGGCGAGAGCTTGGGCAGGGTCTTGGCCACGTCGCGGCTGCGCAGGAGCAGCTCGTTGGTGCCGAGGGTCCCGGCCGCGACGATCACCCGCCTGCCCGTGACCACGCCGGCCTCGCCGGAGCTCGTGTCTTCGTAGTGCACGTCCCACCCGCCGCCCGCGCCCCGGGTCGGGGCGACGTGGCTGACGTTGCGCCCGGTAGCGAGCTGCGCGCCGCGGGCCTGGGCCTTGGCGAGGTAGGTGAAGTCGAGGGTGTTCTTGGATCCGTAGGTGCACCCGAATTCGCACTCGGCGCATAGCTGGCACGGTTGGCGGCCCTCGCCGGCCCCGTGGATCTGCTTCCAGCTCACGGCCTGGGGCGTGTCGAAGCTCGGGCGGCCCATCGCCTCGGCCGCGACGTGGAAGGCGTCGCGCTTGGGCAGGCGCAGCTTTTCGGGCACGGTCTTCACGCCGAGCTCGTCGCTGACCTTGCTGTAGTAGGTGTCGAGGGTGTCGAGGTTGAAGGCGTCGGGCCAGCGCGGATCCTCGAAGATCCGGGCCTGCGGTCGGTAGTGGATGCTGGCGTAGATCAGCGAGCCGCCGCCGACGCCCGCGGCGGTGACCGAGGCGACCCCCGACATGAAGCGCAGCTCGTACAGCCCCTGCGAGCGGCGCTTGTCGGGGTAGCGCCACAACAGCTTGTCGACGTCCCTGACGTCGCGGGGGAAGTCCTTGGGCGCGTAGCGACGGCCGCGCTCGAGCACGAGGACCGAGCGCCCGGCCTCGGCGAGGCGCAGGGCGTTGATCGAGCCGCCGAAGCCCGAGCCGATGATGACCGCGTCGTAGGTGGAGTCGGCCATTAGAGGTTGCGCTCGAGGTGGTCGAGGATGTGGGGGTAGACCTCGGTCGCGGCCCGCTCACCAAAGATGCAGTCGATGTGGCCGAAGTTGGGGATCTCCACGTACGAGTAGAGCTCGGGGTCGTTGTGCTCGCGCAGCCACGCGTAGGTCTTTTTGGTCCCGGCCGGCAAAAAGCACGCGTTCTCGGCCCCGTGGATGATGCGCAGCGGGATAGCGAGGCGCTCGGGGTGGGGCAGGTAGACGTCGCTGCCCGCGGCGTCGACGAGCTGCTTGGCCCGGACCATGCGCGCGAGGTGATCGAAGGCCGCGACGCTCGCAACCCCGAACAGCTCGTGGAGGGTCTCGTGGGTCGCGACGGCGAGCTGATCGTGCTCGTAGAGCAGCGAGTACATGAACGAGATCCGGTGGCAGCTCGCGCTGGCGCAGCGCTCGTCGTCGTCGACCGGGTACAGGTCCAGGGCCCGGTCGTAGAGCTTCTCGTACCAGCGGGCGTCGCGGTCGGTGGCGGCGGTCAGCGTGTCGACGCCGAGGGCCGCGAGCGCGGTCGGGAGGTGGAGGCCGGACTTGAGCTTGACCAGCGGCGCGCTCTCGACGTGGGCGGCGGTCTGCGAGGCCACGGCCGCGCGCACGCCCGTCAGCGCGCCGGACAGCATCGACATGAAGAACGCCGTCGACCCGAAGCAGTGCACGACCATCTGCACGCTCGTTGCCCCGGTCAGGCGCCGGACCTCGGCGACCGCCTCGGGGTAGTCGATCGCGGCCACGGTGTCGGCGCTCGCCGGGTCCGCGGACGCGGCCAGCTCGATGCTCGCGCGGTAGTCGAGCAGCCACAGGTCGTAGCCGTGGGCGAAGAGGTACTCGACGAGGTTGGTGTCGATCGTGTCGACGGTGAAGATCCGGCTCGAGACGCCGAGCCCGTGGCACAGGATCACCGGGCCCTTGTCGCCGCCGCGGTAGCGCGTGAGGCACAGCTGCACGCCGTCGCTGGTGAACATGTAGTGGAGCTCGGGCGCGTCCGTGCGCAGCGGTCGACGCTTGCGCGGCGGGGCCTCGGGGTTGAAGACTGAGGGCCCGGCGAAGACATCGGCGTAGGTGTCGAACAGCGAGCCCGCGAAGAAGCGGCCGAAGCGGGTCACGGCCTCGAGCCGCTCGACCCGGGACTGGGTCCCGGTCGCCTCCATGGTGCTCAGCTGCCGGGCGAAGTCGGCCAGCGCGATGTGCAGGAGCCCCCGGGCCACGAGCGCGCCGTCTTGGTCGTGGACATCGACGAAGAGCGTGGTCGTGTCGCGCCACAGATCGAGGCCGCGATCGTCGTGGACGTACTTGACCCCGCGAAAGGACCAGCAGCGGCCGTCGTCGGCCGTCAGCGTCATCGCGTAGATCATGTTGGTCGTGTCGAGCTGCTCGGGGTCGGCGGACAGGAGCGAGAAGCGGCCGCCCGAGACCTGCAGCGGCTCGGGCGCGAGCGCGGGCGCGTCGACGGTCCCGTCGAGGGTCATCGGCTTGGCTGGATCGTCGAGGGTCGCGTCGAGGTCGTCGGTGCTCAGGGTCAGCACGAAGCTCAGGCTCGTGCCCGCGTCCTCGCCGGCCGCGTAGGCGCGCTCGTGGGGCTGCTCGGGGTCGACGAGCGAGACGAAGCCGGCCATGCGCTCGGTGAAGCGGACGCCGACGCCGGGGGGCTCGGGCGGCTCGCGCGGGGGCACGGGTCGGTGATCGAGATCGTAGTTGATCGTCCACCCGTGATCGGCGGCGAGCAGCGCGACGCTGCGCTCGGCGACGGCCGAGATCGTCAGCAGCGGGTTGACCCCGATCGGCATCGGGATCACCGAGCCGTCGGCGACGTAGAGGCCCTCGTGGACGGCGGCGCCCGCGGTCCCCCGAAACACCTGGCCCTTGTGGTTGGTCACGCCGACGCTGGCGTCCTCGGCCATCGCGCAGCCGCCGAGGGGGTGGACGGTGACGAGGCAGGACTCGAAGTGGTTGCTCCACGTTGGGTTGGGCACGAAGGTCCCGCCGAGCGCGGCGGTGGCCGCGAGGATGCGGGCGTTGAGGGCCTCGATGACCGGCTCGCGCTCGGCCCGGGGCCAGTCGATGCGCAGGCGCCCGCGCTCGTCGAGGTGGAGCTTGCCCGCGCCGCTGTCGAGGGCCATGCCGAGGTAGGTCTGGGTGTTGGCCACGGCCCCGTGGCGGGCGCCGCCGGGCAGTCGGCTGCGGAGCGCGCGGTGGCGCTCGGACAGGTAGTCGATCGCGCCGCCGTCGGTGTCTTCGCCCCACGCCTCGGACGCGCCGTCGAGGGCCCGGGCATAGATCGCGTCGATCGCCCCGGGCAGCGCGGCGTCCTCGATCACGAAGTGCTCGGCCAGGGGTCGCGCGGCGGTGCGGCCATCGATCGCGCAGGTGATCGTCGGCCCGACCGGGGCCCGGGGATCGGGCCCGCGCGCCCCGGCTCCGACGCCGTTGATCCGGTGATCGGTGTTGTAGCCGAAGCCGAGCACGTCGGCGTTGCCGCTGAAGCCCTCGCCGAGGCAGGCGGAGGTGCTCAGGCCGTGGGCCCGCGAGCGCAGCAGGATCTGCGTCGAGCCGAGGGTGCCCGCGGCCAGGATCACGATCTCGGCGAGCACGACCCGCTCGGCGTCGGCCTCGAACGCGCAGCCCTTGGCGACGGGCGTGTAGTGGACCGCCCACAGCCCGTCGTCGCGGGCCTCGACCCGCTCGACCTCGATCTCCGTGAAGATCTCGGCGCCGTGGTTCCAGGCGTCGGGCAGGTAGGTCATGGCGACCGTGTTCTTTGCCCCGTAGTTGCAGCCGCTGACACAGTCGCCGCACAGGGTGCACTTTGACTGCTCGACGCCAAAGGCATTGACCCGATCCTCGAAGCTCACGTTGATCGGGACCCGCTCAAAGCGCTCGCCCATCGCCTCGGCCGAGCGGCGGTGGGCTTCGAGCTTCGGCAGCTTCGGCCAGTCGCCCGGGTAGGGCTTGGGATCGAGGACCTCGCGGGCGCGGCGGTAGCCGTCGCGCAGGGGCCCGTCGAGGTCGGTAACCAGCGCTCGCGGCCAGCGGGGATCTTCGAACACCTTGGGATCGGCCTCGAGCGCGACGTTGGCGTTGATCAGCGAGGTGCCCCCGAGCCCGCAGCCGCGCAGGACGTTGAACTCTTTTTCGATGTGCCAGTCGAGCAGGGCGAGGCGCGAGCCGATCCGGCCCTTGGCGAGGCCGGGGATCTCTGCCTGCGAGCTCCGGCTGGCCTCGAGCTCGTTGTCGGGGAACTCGCCCGGTTGGAACTCTCGGCCACGCTCGAGCACGCAGACCTCGCGGCCGGCTCGCGCGAGCCGGGACGCCGCGATCCCGCCACCGTAGCCGCTGCCGACCACGACGATCGGGTATTTTGGCTTCAGCGCGCTGAGCTTCGACGCGAGTCGGGGCATGATCGTGGCCAGGGTATCAGCATTCTGATCTGCGCGAGTGTCCCGTCGGGCGGGCGCGACGGGCGCGGGCGGCGTCGCGTTGGGCTCGCGGCGCCGATCACCGCAAACATGGCATCCGCATGCTCAGGGGCACCAATGGCGCCGTCACGGCGAGCATGTCTACTTAAGCACGAGGGCCCGACACCTGGTCGGTGAAAAGAGAGCAAAGCAATGGTAAATAGTGTCTTCACGGTCAAAGCAAAGGCAAATAGCATCACCGGCGGCAAGGGACTCAACACCGGAATCACCGTTGGGCCCGGCCAGCTCCTGGTCGTCAGCGCCGATCCCAACGACCAATGGAGCGCGGGCTCGGGGCCGCGAAGGTCAAACGCCAACGGGCTCGGAAACCCGCTCGGGCAAAATTTTGGGCTCCACACCCACGCCGGAGGTCAGTCCTTCCTGTTTGGCGCGCTCGTCGGCAGTCTCGACGGTGGCGAGACCTTCTTCGGCGTCGGCACCTACCTCGTGATGACCGTGCTGACCAAGGGCGAGCTCAGCCTTTATTACTGGGACTCCAACAACCACGACAATTCGGATCAGATCCGGGTCGTCGTCAACATGTACGGCGGCCCGACCAACGTCCAGTAGTCGCTGCGACCCGGCTCAGGCCTTGACCCGGGTCATCGTTGGGTCGTAGAGCGGCGCCAACGAGGCCCGGGCCGGGTAGCGGCGGTCGGCGATCTCGACCTCCCAGGTGCCCGCGTCGAGGAAGGCCTGGTCGATCGGGACCTCGGCCTCGATCATCGCCAGACCGACGGCGCCGCCGAGGGTGTGGCCGTAGGACGCCGCGCGGATGTAGCCGAGGACCACGCCGTCGCGCAGGACCAGCTCGGCGTGGAACATCATCGGCTCGGGATCTTCGACGAGGATCTGGACGAGCTGCTTGCGCAGCGGGCCCTGCTGCTTTTGAGCGAGCACGGCGTCGCGGCCGATGAACCCGCCCTTTTTCTTCAGCCGGACCGCGAACCCGAGCCCGGCCTCGAGGACCGTGTCGGTGTTGTCGATGTCGTGGCCGTAGTCGCGGTAGGCCTTCTCCATCCGCAAGCTCGCGAGGGCCTTGAGCCCGGCGTGGCGCAGGCCCAGGGGCTCGCCAGCCGCGACCACGCGGTCGTAGACGTGGGTCGCCTGCTCGGTCGGGATGTAGAGCTCGTAGCCGAGCTCGCCGAGGTAGGTGATGCGCACGCAGATGACCCGAGCGTAGCCGATGTCGATCTCGGCCACGCTGCGGAAGGGGAACCCGGCGTTGGACATGTCGCGCGAGGTCACCGCTGAGAGCAGCTCGCGCGAGCGCGGGCCCTGGACGTTGAGCTGGGCGTAGCCCGAGGTCACGTCGGTCACGAACACGTGGGCGTCGGCGGCGATGTGACGGCGCATCCAGGTCTCGACGTGGCGGTGGGCGGTGTCCGAGGCCACGACCATGAAGCGCTCGTCGTCGAACTTGATCACGGTCAGGTCGGCCTCGAGCTTGCCGTCTTCGTTGAGCCACTGGGTGTAGGTGATGCGCCCGGGCTTGGCGGCGACTCGGTTGGCGCTGAGGGTCTCGAGCAGGCGCGCGGCGTCGCGGCCCTGGACCAAGAACTTGGCCATGAACGACATGTCCATGATGACCACGCCCTCACGCGCGGCGCGGTGCTCGGCCGCCCAGTGGGGGAACCAGGCTTGGCGGCCCCACGACAGCGGGCCGGGGTCGGGCGGGACGAGCTGGCCGTCGGGCTGACGGTCGACTTGGGGCGCGTACCAGTCGGCGCCCTCCCAGCCCGAGACGTCGCGGAAGTAGGCGCCGCGCGCGGCCAGGCGATCGTGAAAGGCCGAGGTCTTGGCCCCGCGCGCGGTCAGCAGCGAGCGGGTCGGGTAGTGGCAGCGATAGACCATGCCCAGCGACTCGACGGTCCGCGTGGCCCGGTACTCGGGGTTGCTCTGGTAGCGGTGGAGGCGGTCGATGTTCATGTAGGTGACGTCGACGTCGGGCCGCCCGGTCAGGATCCAGTGGGCGAGCACGCGGCCGAGGCCGCCGCCGGTCAGGATCCCGATCGAGTTGAGGCCCGCGGCGACGAAGTAGTTCTTGAGCTCCGGGGCCTCGCCGACGACCGGCGCGAGGTCCGGGGTGAAGCTCTCGGGCCCGCAAAAGAACAGCTTGACCCCGGTGTCGACGGACACGGGCACCCGGCTCATGGCCTGCTCGAGGTAGGGGCCCATGCGATCCCAGTCGGGCGGCAGGGTCCCGAACGAGAAGTCTTCGGGCACGCCCTCGACCTTCCACGGCGCGCAGACCGGCTCGAACAGGCCGATCATCAGGCCGCCGCCCTCCTCGCGGAAGTAGCCGTAGGACCCGGGATCTTCGAGCACGGGCCACTGCGAGGACAGCCCGGGGATCGTGTCGGTGATCAGATAGTAGTGCTCGGCCGACTGCAGCGGCGCGTTGACCCCGGCGCGCGCGGCCAGCTGCCGGGCCCACATGCCCGCGCAGTTGACGACGACCTCGGCCTCGATGTGACCGTAGGCCGTGTCGACGCCGGTCACGGCGCCGCGGCGCGTCGTCACGCCGGTCACGGGCACGCCCTCGATGACCCGCGCGCCCTGCATCCGCGCGCCCTTGGCCAGGGCCATGGTCACGTCGACTGGGTTCACGCGCCCGTCCTCTTTGACGTAGAAGCCGGCGAGGATGTCGTCGGTCCGGGCGAGGGGGAACAGCTCCTTGACCTCGCGCGCAGAGATTTCGTGGACGTCGACGCCGCAGTGACGGTTGAAGGCCGACACGCGCCGATACTCCTCGAGCCGATCGCGATCGGCGGCGACCTCGATGAAGCCGATCGGCGCGAAGCCCGTACTCTGACCGGTCTCGGCCTCGAGCCGCGAATAAAGATCGCGGGTGTACAGGCGCATCTCGGTCGAGGTCTCGGACGTGGATCCAAAGCAGACCATGAGCCCGGCCGCGTGCCAGGTCGTGCCCGAGGTCAGGCGGTCGCGCTCGAGCACGACGACGTCTTTCTCGCCCATGTGCGCGAGGTGATAGGCGACGGAGCAGCCGATGATCCCGCCGCCGATCACGACGACGCGGGCGCGCTGGGGCAGGTCTGGCGGCGACATGAATCTCGCATGTAACACGCGGGCGGTGGGCCGTCACCGGCGGGCAGCACACAATTGTGGTGGTAGACTGCCCCCCGCCATGACCTTCGTCGTCACGTCCAATTGTGAGCGCTGCAGGTTCACCGACTGCGTCGAAGTCTGCCCCGTCGACTGCTTTCATGGCGATCAGACCATGCTCTACATCGATCCCGAGGAGTGCATCGATTGCGGCGCGTGCGTCCCCGAGTGCCCGGTCGAGGCGATCTACGACGAGTCCGAGCTGCCCGAGGAGCTGTTCCCGTGGCAATCGATCAACGCCAAGCGGGCCGCGTCGCTGCCGGTGATCATGGAGAAGGGCGAGCCCTACCCCGGGGCCGAGCAGCGCAAGAAAGAGCTGGGCTTCTCGACCTGAATCATCCGGAGCTGGCGCCCGGCGGTGGCGCCGCCGGTCAGGGGATCGAGATCGGGACCGCGATCGCGTTGTTGCTGTAGTCGCGCTCGTTGAGCATCGGCAGCGCGTGGTCCGGCCGCGGCCGGTTGAGGGTGATGTGGAGGGTGTAGTCGCCGCTCGGGGTGTCGGTGACGTCGACCCACTGACAGGGCAGCCCGGCCTCGTAGAAGTCGGTGAAGCCCCGGCTCACGCCCTGGTTGGCGCAGTCGAACTGCGGGAGCTCGAGCGGCCACGCCCAGCTGATCGTGTCGAGCAGGCAAAAGGCCTGCTTGTGCCCGGTCGCAACCAGCGCGTCGCCGTCGCGTAATTCGTAGCGCGCATATTCGTCAAAGTGATAGTGGCTGTGACAATCGCTATAGTGGAACAGCTCGGGCAAATTGGCCGGGATCCCGAGGGCGAGGTCGGCCGAGCCGACGTTGGGTGTCGCGGTCGTGAACAGCATGACGGTGCGCCAGCCGGTCGCGCCGACGCAGCCCTCGAGCAGCTCGCAGGTGTCGTCGCTGATGAAGATGTCGGTGAACATCGGCTCGATCGGCGTGGGATCGACGATCAGATCGGGCGCGTCGCAGCCGAGCGCGCCGGTCCCGGGGGCGTCGGGCGTCGCGGGCGGGTTGTCGAAGTCGAGGCCGGCCACGGGCGCCTCGCAGCGGTAGACCCCGACGTTGATCACGCCCTGGGAGCAGCACAGCAGCTCGCCGGGGCAGGGGTCGGCGAGCCCGGCGTCACAGCGGCCGCCCTCGCCGACCTCGCACACGCCGCCGTCGTCGTGGGCGTGAACCGAGACCGAGTCGATCGCGGCCTCGAGGATGCCCGCGCCCATGTCGGTCGCGCGCAGGCGCAGGCGCGAGCCCGCGGCCATCGGCAGGCCGCAGGCGACGTACTCGCGCGGGGTCCAGACGTTGGCGGGGGTCTCGGCGGTCGCGGCCTCGAGCAGCTCGAGCTCGTGGGCGTCGTAGCCCTCGGGCGCGGCGTCGTTGGGCACGAGCAGCTCCACGCTCAGGGCCGGGCCGGACATCGCCTCGGACTTGTAGAAGAAGCGCTGCAGGCGGACGCTGGCGGTGGTCGCCCCGTCGAGGTCGAACGCGGGCGAGGTCAGGGTCGTGGTCCCGCCCGAGACGTCGGCGTCGTCGGGCAGGCCGCGTGGGTTCTGGCCGGTGAAGTAGCAGCTGGCCCCGCCGGCGCACGCGCCGGGTTGCGAGCGCTGGGCGTCGTCGAGCGCGGCCCGAGGGTCGCCGCGGATCCACGCCCCGGTCAGCGCGTCGCCGCCGACCGTCCAGCCGAGATCGGCGTCGAAATTGTCCTCGAACACGAGCTCGCTGAGCCCGTCGCCGATCGTGGAGAAGGTCCAGGTCTCGCTCCTGGCCGAGCTGCGCGAGGGGTCGTCGAGCTCGAAGGCCTCGACCTCCCAGCTGTACTCGCGCTCGTGGGCGAACAGCAGCGGGCCCGTGCACGGGCCCTCGTAGCCTTGCTCCTCGTCGAGGATGCCGCCGCTGAGCATCGTGTCGTCGATGAACACGCGGTAGCGCAGCGCCTCGCCCTCGGGATCTTCGACGAGCTCCCAGCACAGCTCGGTCTCGAGCGGGAGGTCGGTGGCGCCCTTGGCCGGGCTCGCGAGGGTGGGCGCGGGTGGGAGCATGTCCTCGCCGGTCTCACCCTCGTCGGTGGACGCCTCGCTCGTGTCGGAGTCGGAGTCGGAGCCGGAGCCGGAGCCGGAGTCGGAGGACGCGAGCTCCGTGGTGGCCTCGCCCGTGTCGGCGGGGACAGAGTCCACGCAGGCGAGCGACCCGGCGAGGGTCGCGATTAAAGCGAGCGGCGACCGCATGGGCCAAGTCTAGCCGACGGCCGGGGCCCCGACGCGACGTGCGCTCCCGACGCATCCTCAGGCGGGCGGCTGCGTGACTGTCGCGGGGGTGGAATCGTATGAGTAGGGGCCAATCCTACACGTAAAAGAAGCCACTCGGCCGGCGCGAGGGAGATCTGTCGAGAGTGCAGGAATGGCCTTCAATCTGGTGTTTGTGCCCTGAATTCGGCACTGTGGCATCGTGCCACCGGGGACGAAATTCCCCAGTTGGGGGCGTGTCCCAAAACGCCACAATGAAATGCGTACAGTATTTCCAAAATACACATTTGGCGGCGAATGAACCTTGGCTAATGTTCGGAAGGACAGTAGCTTATGGGCATGCCCAGCAAGGTCTCCTTCGAAGGCAAGCGCGAGCTCCGTTGGCGCGAGATCAGTCACTGCGTGGTCTGCTACATGGAGGCAGAGATCGAGTTCGCCGATGAGCTCTGGGACCAGTGGATGGAGGCCATGGGGCGTCCCAGTATCACGGCGGTGATGATCTGCTCGTGGGGCCCGACGCAGCCCTCGCACCAGCAGTGGCGCCGCGCGACCCGGATGATGCGAGACAAGCAGCTCGCCGTCGCCGTGGTCACCGAGGCCCGCCACAACCTGGCGCTCGCCAAGGCCGCGTCCTGGCTGGGCACCAACGTCTCGTCTCACCGCTGGAGCCAACTCGGCGAGGCCTGCGAGTTCGTCGGCTTCGACCAGGAGCGAAGGCTCATGACCCAGGCCACGATCGTCGCCCTGCGAGACCGCTTCGGCGCGGTCACCGATGCCGTCGAGACGGGCCACGACACCACAGCCACTCAGGCGGTCACGGGTACAGCCGGGCCCTTGTTCTCGGCCTCGAGCGAGTTGGTGTTCGAGCACAACAAAGAGATCCAAGAGAAGCTCGCCGAGGTCCAGGCGCGCTTCCGTGAGCGCCTCGCGCCGTCGCCCGACTGATCTGCGTCGACCGCGGTGTTCGACTTTGATAGGCTCAGACCCCCATGAGGGTCTCGAGTTCGTACTGGATGGCGCGTCTGTGTGGTGCACTGCTGTGTCTCGGCGCGACCGCGTGCTCGGGTCCCGGCTCCGAGTCCGGGGAGTCCGGGGAGAGCGGCGAGTCCTCTGCCTCGACCGACGCCGACGAGAGCGGGGAGACCGGCGACGGCGACGGCGACGGAGACGGCGACGGAGAGGGCGGCAACACTGGCGGAGAGTGCGAGCTCTACGCGGCCAACGACTGCACCGACCCGATGCTCAAGTGCATGCCATGGTCGGAGAACCCCGACCGGATCCCCGACTCGACCAAGTGCTGTCCGCTGTCGGGCTCGCCCGTGTCGCTCGGGGACCGCTGCGTGACCCAGGACTACGACGGCAGCTGCCTCGACAATTGCCCCGCGGGCACGATGTGCGTGATCGACAAGCTCGACGATCTCGAGGGCTACTGCCAGGTGTTCTGCGACTCCGGCGATCCCGAGAGCTGCCCGACCGAGGAGATCTGCAAGCCCTTCTTCGAGATGATCGAGCAGGCCGAGACCGTCCCGTTGTGCATGGCCCGCTGTGATCCGCTGATCCAGGACTGCGAGAGCAAGGGCCGGCCCGGCTGGTCGTGTCTGCCCGAGGGGGCGCTGTCGCCCTCGTTCTTGTGCATGCCGCCCTCGTCCTCGCCCAAGCTCGAGTTCGAGAGCTGCCTGCTCCAAAATGACTGTGAGGTCGGCCTGGCGTGTGTGCCCGCGAGCGAGGTCCTCGGCTGCACGGGGCTGTTCAACTGCTGCACCCGCTACTGCGACCTCACCGAGCCCGACGCCTGCGACATGGGCAACGAGTGCATCGACCTCGAGTCGGACGTGCCCGGGCTCGAGCACGTCGGCGTGTGCGCCGATCCGGTCTGAGCGCTCGGCTCGACACGAACAACCCGAGCTGCTGCGCAGCGCGTCGCGTTGACTCGGTCGGCGAGGCTGTGCGCGTCGCTGGGCGCTCAGTCGCCGAAGCGGTCGACCGGCGTGTGGCAGTAGGGCGTCTTGGCGTGCTTGACGTAGTAGTTTTGGTGATAGTCCTCGGCGATCCAGAAGGTCGCTGATGGCTTGACTTGCGTGGCCACGTCGTAGCCCCGGGCCTCGAGCCGCTCGATCAACGCGTCGGTGACCTCGCGCTGCTCGGGCCCGGTCACGAACACCGCCGAGAGGTACTCGGGCCCGATGTCCGGGCCCTGGCCGTCGGTCTGGGTTGGGTCGTGGATCTCGAAGAAGCGCTTGGCCACGGCCTCGTAGGACACACGCTCGGGATCGAAGTACACGCGCACGGTCTCGAGGTGACCCGACTCCTGGCTCGAGACCTCGGCGTAGGAGGGGTCGTCGACGTGGCCGCCCATGTAGCCCGACTCGACCCGCAAGACCCCGTCGATCTGCTCGAGGAAGTGCTCGACGCCCCAAAAACAGCCCCCGGCGAAGTACGCGACGCCGCCGACGGCCTCGAGCCTGGCCGTGTCGATCGGTGGCTCGGGCTTGGACAGGTCGACCGCGACGCTGGTCTGCTTGGTCACGGGGTCGGCGGTCGCGACGCCCTCGTTCGCGGGGGACGAGCAGGCCGCGAGGGGCAGCAGGAGGAGCGGGAGCGCGAGCGGGAGGCGACGCATGATCCAGGTCTACGCCGTCGGTCCCGGCTTGGTTTCAGGGCCGGACGGCTCGAAGAGCATCTCGTGCAGGACCGCGACCGCGCGGCCGATGTCGGCGTCGTTGATCAGCATGGTGAAATTGATGCTGTCCATGCCGTAGCTGATCATCTCGACGTTGACGCCGGCTCCGGCGACGCCCTGGAGAATGCGGACGCCGAGGCCCGGGCGCTCGGGCAGGTGCCGGCCGACGACGACGAGGATCGCCCTGCCGTGGTGGAGCTCGACCTCGCCGTCGGCGCGGAGCTCTGCGGCCGCGGCCTCGAGTCCGGGCCGGTTGGCGCTGGTCAACGAGATGCTGACCTCGGAGGTCGAGATCATGTCGACGTCGACGCGGTGGCGGCCGAGGACCTCGAACACCCGGGCCAGGAACCCGACCTGGGCGAACATCCGGGTGGTCCGCAGGACCAGGACCGACTGCCCCTCCTTGTAGGCGATGCTGGTCGTGGCGCTGGGGTTGGGCGCCGCGATCGTCTCGATGACGGTGCCGCAGTGCTCGGGCCGGTTGGTGTTGAGCACGCGCACGGGGATGTCGCTGCTCATGGCCGGCAGCAGCGTCGAGGGGTGGAGCACCCGGCTGCCGAAGTAGGCCAGCTCGGCGGCCTCGTCGAAGCGCATGTGGGGGATGTTGCGGGCCCCGGTGACGACGCTCGGGTCCGCGGTCATGACCCCGTCGGTGTCGGTCCAGATCTGGACCTCTTCGGCCGCGAGCGCGCCGCCGAGCAAGCTCGCCGTCAGGTCGCTGCCGTTGCGCCCGACCGTCGTGATCTCGCCCGCGTCGTTCTTGCCGACGAAGCCGGTCACGATCGGGACCTCGTCGGCGGGCAGGCGCGCGAAGGCTTCGCGGCAGCCGAGCTCCCAGCCCTCGACCGGGCGCGCGCGACCGAACTTGGAGTTGGTCACGAAGCCGAGCTCCCAGACGTCGTGGGCCCGCGCGGGCAGGCCGTTGCGGGTCATGAAGTCGGCGATCGCCCGGACCGACATGCGCTCGCCGAAGCTCGACACGTAGTCGAGGCTGCGCGGGCTGAGCTCCTTGACGAGCGAGATGCCGCGGAGCAGGTCGCCGAGCTCGGCGAAGAAGGGATCGAGGAGATCGGGCGGGCACTCGAGCTCGGCGAGGAGCTCGCGTTGGCGCTCGATCGGGGCGATCTGCTCGCTGTCGAGCTCGCCGGAGGCCGCGGCCTTGGCCGCGTTGACGAGCGCGTCGGTGATGCCCTTGTGGGCCGAGCTGACGACGACCGGGGCGCGCTCGCGGGCGCTGCGGACAATGGCGAGGACCTTCTCGATCTGGCCGCGGTTGGCGACGGAGCTGCCGCCGAACTTCATGACGATCATGGACCGCGACCATAGCCAAGCGGCGTCGGGCTGTCAGCCCTGCTCGCCGCGCGCGGGCAGGCCGACTGGAGTCTGGCCGAGCCGAGCCCTGCTCGCGCGGAGCTTCGGCGTGCTCGGGCTCGCGTCGCGAAGCTCAGCGCAGGTCCGTGAAGCCCATGGCCGCGAGGGGGTCGGCGAGGTCGCCGGGTAGCGGGGCGCGCAAGCTGATCTCGTGTCCGAGCAGGGGGTGGGGGAGGCTCAGCTCGGCCGCGTGGAGGGCGAGGCGGTGAAGGCCAAAGCGAGCCCGAAACAGACGATTGTGCGCGCCCTTGCCGTAGCGCACGTCGCCGATGATCGGGTGCGAGGCGTGCTTGAGGTGGCGGCGGATCTGGTGGGTCCGGCCCGTCAAGGGGATCGCGTCGACGAGCGAGTAGCGGCGCTCGCCCGGCGCGTCGTCCTGGGCGATCGTGACCGTCGCGAGGTGACGGAGCTCGGTCTGGGCCGGGCGCCGCTGCTTCGACGAGCTGTCGACGCGGCGCAGGGAGTAGTCGATCCGCAGCTGCGCGGGCGGCTGGCCTCGGACCAGGGCGAGGTAGCGCTTGTTGACCTCGCCGGCCTCGAACGCGGCGCTGACCTGCCTGGCCGAGTCGGCGTCGAGCGCGAACAGCAAGACCCCCGAGGTCCCGCGATCGAGGCGGTGCAGCGGCCACACGCGGCGCCCGAGCTGGGCGTGGAGGAGGTCGACGGCGACGACGTCGTCCTGGGCCCAGCCGCGGTGGACGAGCATCCCGCTCGGCTTGTTGACGGCGACCAGGCACGCGTCCTGGTGAATCAGCTCGAGGGGTTCAGGCATCCGCGTCGGTGTCTTGGTCTTCGCCGGTGACGTGGAGCCCACACTCTTTTTTGGTCGCGGCCTCCCACCACCAGCGACCGGCCCGTTCGTGCTCGCCGGGCAGGACCGCGCGGGTGCAGGGCTCGCAGCCGATGCTGACCAGGCCGCGCTCGTGGAGTGCGTTGTAGGGGACCTCGAACGCGCGGATCGTGTCCCAGACCTCGTCGGAGCCCATGCTGACCATGGGGTTGAACTTGTACAGCGGGCCGCCGTCGCGGCCCGAGAAGCTGCCGTCGCGCTCGAGCACGGGCACGGCCCCGCGCGTGCGCGGGCTCTGATCGCGGCGCTGGCCGGTGATCCAGGCGCGCAGGGTCCCGAGCTGGCGGCGCAGGGGCGCGACCTTGCGGACGCCGCAGCACTCGTGGTGGCCGTCTTCGTAGAACGAGAACAGGCCCTTGGTGCGGACCAGGGCCTCGACGGCCGCGGCCTCGGGGAAGCAGTACTCGATGCGCAGCTCGTAGCGCCGCTCGACCTCGGCCATGAACCGGTAGGTCTCCGGGTGGAGGCGCCCAGTGTCGAGGCTGAACACTCGCGGCTTGCGATCGCCGAGCAGGTCACAGGCGAAGTCGATCAGCAGCACGTCCTCTGCGCCGCTGAAGCTGATCGCAATGTCGTCGAGCTCGAACAGCTCGAACGCGCGCGCGAGGATCCGTCGAGGCGAGAGCTCGCTGAGCTCGCGGGCGATGTGGTCGATGTCGAGCTCGCTTCCGGAGGTGTCAGGCATGTGGGGGGCATACTACGCAGGAACGCGGCTCGGATCTGCGGTGGGATGCACGCGCAGACCGGACCCGAGCAGCCCTTGTCGCCGAATTCTTCGGCCCGCGCGTGGCCCTCGCCACCTGACTCGGTCGAGTCACTGGACTCGGCCGTCGTGTTGTCCCCGGACTCGGCGCTCGAGTCGGCGCAGCCTGGGCTGAGCTGCGGGAGCGCGCAGCTCATGGACGGAGTGTTCGGTCTCCGAAGGACACCTGCTCAACCGTCGAGATCTTCGCGGCGGCGCAGACCGAGCAGACCGAGCATCGACAGGACCACCAGGCCGAAGCCTGTGCCCTGGCTCGAGACCGAGCAGCCGCCTCCTTGGCCCTCGTCCGCCGCCGCGCCGCCATCTTGGCCTGTCTCGGTGGCTGCGTCGGTCCCGGAGTCCGCGTTGCTGCTGTCGCTGCCGGAGTCGCTGTCGCCGCCGGGGTCGCCGTCGCCCGTGCCGGAGTCACCATCGGAGTCGCCTGTGTCGGAGTCACCGTCGGAGTCACCGTCGGAGTCACCGTCGGAGTCACCGTCGGAGTCACCGTCGGAGTCACCGCCGGAGCCACCATCCGAGTCGCCGCTCTCGCTCGTGCCGGACTCGCCGTCGTCGTCGCCGTCGCCGTCGCCGTCGCCGTCGCCGGTCCCGACCGTGGTGCCCCCGTCGCCGTCATCGCCGTCGCCCGTGTCCGAGGTGTCGGATTCGCCGTCACCCGTGTCCGTCGAGGTGCTCGTGCCCCAATCGTTGCCCGCGTCCGCGTCGCCGTCGCCGTCCCCGTCGCCGTCGCCCTGGAGTTGCTCGCACCAAGCGAGGTGGTCCTCACAGATCTCGAGCAGCTCGGCCTCGTTCAGGCCGGCGTACTCGTCACCTCCGGAGCCCTCGCTGTTGCCGTTGCCGCTGCACGAGCAGCTGATGAACGACTGGCCGTCATTGGTGATGGTGCACTCGCCGAAGTCGTTCGAGCACATGACTTCGGCGGCCTCGGCGGGGCTGGGCCGGCCGAGCAGCAGGCCGACTGTGAGGAGAAATAAGCCGGTAGCAGGGAACAGGCGATAGGAGGTCATGTACGAAGAAGTGCCACGAGGCTGGGGGATCGATCATTGGTCCTCCATTGGTCCTCCATTCGTCCTCGTCGTTTCGTCGGACCCGGGCGATCGACACGAGGCGCTCGGCGGGGTGTCAATGATCTGACGGGTCCACGAGCGCCTGGCATTTCGTGGACGAGCGCATCGCGGGGGACCTCCTGCGGGGGCCCGGGTGTTGGCGGTGCCTCTCAGTTGAGGATCTCGAGCGGGCGGTTCTCGTTGCTCCACTCGATCTCGAACACGACCTTGCCCTTGTCGCCCTTGCGCTGGGCCTTGACCTCGACCTCGAGCTGATCGGGCGGGCTCAGGACCAGGGTCTCGCCGTCTTGCTTGAACTCGAGCCGACCGGATCGGAGCCCGCCGACGATCGCCTCGAAGTAGGACACCGCCTCGTTGCGCGGCATCGAGGCCTCGTAGCTGATCTTGACCTTCTTGGGCTTGTCGGGCTTGTCCTCGTCGCCGCTGTCGTCGTCGTCGGGCTCGCTGTCGCCCGCGTCGTCGTCGCTGTCGCTCGCGTCCCCCCCAAGCTCATCCTCGGTCTGCGCTGCCGCGTCTTCGTTGGCCTCGGCGGGAGTGTCGACGGTCTCGGTCTCGGTCTGGTCTTGCTCGGTCATGGCTCGCTCGTGGAAGCGAGAGCATACGCGAGAACCGAACGACCGGAGCGAGCCTGGCTCAGTCGGCCGTGAACACGGCCGCGAGGGACTCGGCGGTCAGGATGCGCTCGACGTAGAGCGCGAGCTGGGCGTCCGTCGCCGCCTGCAGTCGCGCGGCGTGTTCCTCGGACAGCTCGCCGAATTTCAGGCGCAGCTGCTTCTCGAGCACTTCTGCGCGACCCTCTGCGCGACCTTCTGCGCGACCTTCTTGACGCAACTCTTCGGCCATCGTCATGGTGAGCTCCTCGATCTCGGGAAGTTGTGAGGCGATTTTTGCACGAAACTCCGTGAAGTGCAGCTCGCCCGCCACCAGCGCGACGTAGCGCAGCAGTTGCGCCACCGCCTCCATGCCGCTCGGCGTCTGCAGCGCGTCCTGGAACGCAGTCGCCCAAACTTCCAAATTCTGAAGCAGCCGCGCGGCATCTCGGGCGTCGCGGAGCGCCCACAGAGCCAGCTTGGGGAACGCTGCGAGGCTTCGCTGCAGCAGATCCTCGTTGCTGAGGTGGGCGAGGTCCTCGATCAGGATTGAGAAGCTGGGGATCAGCGCGGCGAGGCCAGGAACTGAGTTGGGGGGCGGACCGAAGAGGGCGTGGAAGGAGACCGGCGCGGTCCAGCCCTCGGGCGCGTGGCTGATGACCATCGGGATGATCAAGCGCAGCGGCCCGGCGTGTTCTTTGTGGTCGCGTTCCCAGATCCGGACGAGGTAGACCAGCATCCGCCTTGGCATGTCGTAGTCGGTGCTGCTCTGGTGCTCGAGCAGCAGATAGAGGAGGACTCGATCGTTGCCGGTCTGCTGCTCCCCAAGGGCGGGAGTGAGCTGGGCGGGAGTGAGCTGGGCGGAGAACAGCAGGTCGCCATGCCGGTCGGCGAGCTCGGGATCAATGAACGAGGCGGGCTCGGCCGTGAGGGTCTCCCAGACGATCGCGGCTGTGACCGGCGCTGGGAGGATGCTGCGGAACAGGTCGGCCGAGTGCTGGGGCTGCTCGAAGGCCGCTTTGAACAGTGCGTCGTGCGGCTTGGCAGTCATCGGCGAACGCGGTCTGCTGGCTTCGATCACGCACAGGAGCCGCGACCGATCGAGACGGCGAAGCCCGTCCCCGATTGTTAAGTCGCGCTCCGTGCCCGAGTTGATCCCGGTCGAGGCGAGAAAATTGTGAGGGCGTCAGCGGACGCGGGCGGCCGGATCGATGGCGGCCAAGGTCGCGAGGGCCCCGGCGACCACGGCGTCGTGGACGGCGGTGACCTCGGCGTCGGTGACCGAGCGCGAGCGCGCGCGATAGTTGAGCCGCAAGAGCAGCGCGTGGCGGCCGGGCTCGACGCCCTCGCCGCGATAGTCCTCGAGCAACACGATCGGTTGGCGAGGATCGTCGGCGTTGGCGAGCTGCGGGGGGTCGTCGCCGGAGCTCAGGGCCGACGCGGCAGCGCCCGCGAGCGCGGCCACGACCTCGTGGCTGGACACGCGTTGATCGAGGTCGAGGGACAGATCGCGGGTCGTGGCCGGGAACCGGGCGATGTCTTCGAACTGCACGACCGGCGGCTGCGGCAGGGCCTCGAGCCACAGCTCGCCGTAGCCGAGCTCGAGCTCGCTCAGATCGCGCGCCGCGACGACGTCGGGGTGGAGCTCGCCGACGACGCCGACTCGGGTCGGGCCGATCCACAGCCCCGCTTGAATGCCCGGATGCAGCCACGCACACGGCTCGGCCTGGGGCCGCGCCTGGGCGTGGAGTCCGACGCGGGCGAGGCACGCGAGGAGATCGTCGGTCAGCGCGCGCGCGACCTCGCCGGTCTTCGACTGGCTCTGACCCACGCGGATCGCCGCCGCTCGGTAGGGCTCGTCGGGCAAGAAGGGGTCGACCTCGCTGGTCGCGCTGGGCTGAAGCTCGGGCTGCGACAGCGGCCAGCGGTAGATGCGACCGACCTCGAACAGGGCCAGCGCGCGAGCGTGGTGGGCGTGGTTGTAGGTGACCGCGTCGAGCAGGCCCGGGAGCAGGTGCGGCCGCATGCAGGCCTGCTGGCTGCGCATGGGGTTGACCGGGCGGACGAGCTGGCTCGGCTCGAACTCGGCCGCGACCGGGGCGATGAGCGCTTCGGCGACGAAGGCGAGGCCGACGTGCTCGTGGAGTCCACGCGCGCGCAGGCCGTCGGTCAGGGCGTCGGCGAGACCGCGCTTGGGATCCTCGGGCAGCATGACTCGCTGCTCGGGCGAGACCGAGTGGCGGGCCGGGAGATCGTCGAGGCCGTGGTGGCGCATGACCTCTTCGATGAGGTCGACGTCGCGGTCGAGGTCGGGGCGGTAGCTGGGCGGGTGGCACAGCCAGGCGCCCTCGGTGCTGCGGTCGAGCTCGACGCCGAGGCCCGAGAGGATCCGCGCGACCTCGTCGGGGCCCACGTCCATGCCGAGGAGGCGGCCGACGTGGGCCGGATCGAGCTCGATCTGCGCGCGCTCGGGCAGCGGGCCGCGGACGTCGCAGCGGCCGACGCAGGTCGCCCCGCACAGGTCGTGGAGCAGGGCCAGCGCCCGGCCAGCGGCGAGCTCGAGCTGCGCGTCGTAGTCGACCTGGCGCTCGAAGCGGTGGCTCGAGTCGGTGTGCTGTCCGTGGCGTCGGGCGCTGCGGCGGATCGCGAGGGGCTCGAAGAAGGCGACCTCGAGCAGGAGGCGATCGGTCCCGGCCTCGACCATCGAGCCCGCGCCGCCCATGACCCCGGCGAGGGCCTGGGGCGACTCGGCGTCGGCGATCACGAGGTCGTCGGTCGAGAGCTCGAGCTCGCTGCCGTCGAGGATCGTGATCGGCTCGCTCGGCTTGGCCATGCGCACGACCACGCGCTCGCCAGCGAGGCGGGCGCGGTCGAAGGCGTGCATCGGCTGGCCGACTTCCATGAGCACGAAGTTGGTGATGTCGACGACGTTGTTGAGCGCGCGGAGGCCGACGCGATGCAGGCGCGTGCGCAGCCACAGCGGGGCCTCGCCGACGGTGCAGCCCTCGAGGGCGTAGCCGAGGTAGCGCGGGCAGCGATCGCTGGCCGGGACCTCGACGAGCTCGGGGAGCTCGGGGGCGTCGGCGACCGAGCGGAGCTTCGGCGGCTGCAGCTCGCAGCCGAGCGCGAGCGCGAGATCGCGGGCGACGCCGAGGTGCCCGAGGGCGTCGGGTCGGTTGGGCGTGACGGAGATCTCGATGACGGCGTCGCGGATGCCGGGGACGAGGTCCTGGAGCTCGGCGCCCGGCTCCCAGTCGATCGGCAGGACCAGGATCCCGTCGGCGTCGCCGCCGATGTCGAGCTCGGCCTCCGAGCAGATCATGCCGTGCGAGGCCACGCCCCGCAGCTCGCGCGCGCTGAGCTCGAGGCCGTCCGGGAGCGTGGTGCCGACCGGCGCGAACGCGACCTTGCCTCCGACCGGCGGGAGGTTGGACGCGCCGCACACGACCTGCACGCTGGCCTGGCCGTCGAACAGCTCGACGAGGTTGAGCTTGGTGGCCTTGGGGTCCGGGTGCGCGGACACGGCGTCGACGCGACCGACGATGACCTTGGGCAGCTCGAAGTAGGCGATGCCTTCGACCTCGAGCCCGAGGCTGGTCAGGCGCTCGGCGATGTTCTGGGCCCAAAAGGGGTCGTTGGCCTCGCCAACCGGCGAGAGATCGATCGGACGCCCAAGCAGCTCGCTGAGCCAGGTACAGGAGATCAGCATGGTCTAGCCAGAGACTCTAAGGAGAGGTGAATTGCTCGAGGACCCGCAGGTCACCCTCGAAGTTGTGGCGCAGGTGGGGGATGCCGTGGCGGAGCATGGCCATGCGGTCGATGCCGAAGCCGAAGGCCCAGCCCGTGTAGACGCTGGAGTCGATGCCGCAGTGCTCGAACACGGCCGGATGGACCATGCCCGAGCCGCCGAGCTCGATCCACCCGGACTGCTTGCACAGGCCGCAGCCGTGGCTGAGCTGGCCGTCGAAGCAAAACGGACACTGCATGTCGAACTCGGCCCCGGGCTCGACGAAGGGGAAGTACGAGGGCCGAAAGCGGACGCCGAGGCCGCGGCCGAAGAAGGCCTCGACGAAGGCGTAGAGCGTGGCCTTGAGGTCGGCCATGGTCACGTTGCGATCGACGTAGAGGCCCTCGATCTGGTGGAACATCGGGCTGTGCGTCGCGTCGTCGTCGCGGCGGAAGGTCGTGCCCGGGGCCACGATGCGGACCGGCGCGCCGTGCTGGAGCATGGTCCGGGCCTGGACGGGCGAGGTGTGCGGTCGGAGGACGAGCGCGGGCGCGTCGGCGTGGTCGAGGTGGGTCGGGCGCTCGATGAAAAAGGTATCCTGCATGTCGCGCGCCGGGTGGTCGGGCAGGATGTTGAGCTTGTCGAAGCTGTAGAGCTCGGCCTCGACGTGGGGTCCGTCGGCGACGTCGAAGCCGAGGCGCCGAAACACGCGCTCGAGCTCCCGGCGGGTCTGGGTGATCGGGTGGAGCGTGCCCGGGCGCGGAGGATCCGGGATGAAGGTCAGGTCGACCCGGCGGGCGAGGTCACGCTCCCGGGCCGCGGCCGCGAGCTCGCCCGCGCGCGTGGCCAGGTGGGTCTCCATCGCCTGCTTGACCCGGTTGAAGGCCTTGCCGAGCTCCTTGCGCTCGCTCGGCGGGACCTTGCCCATGAGCCGGCGGAGCTTGGTGACCGCGCCGTTCTTGCCCAGGAAGCGGACCTGAAGCTCGTAGAGACCGGGCTCGTCGGCGACGTCCGGGAGCGCGGCCTCGAAGCTGCGCAGCTGCTCGTCGAGCTGCTGTTGCGGCGTCTGTTGTGCGTCTGCGGCCATTTGTCGGCTGGAATCTAGCCGGGTTTGGCGGCGAGGCCAAACACAGGCTCAGAGGTCCACCGAACGCAGGCGCAGGGCGTTGGTGATGACCGAGACCGACGAGAAGCTCATCGCCGCGGCCGCGATCATCGGCGACAGCAGCACGCCGAACAGCGGGTACAGAGCCCCGGCCGCGATCGGCACGCCGAGCGCGTTGTAGGCGAAGGCGAAGACCAGGTTCTGCTTGATGTTGCGCATCGTCGCCCGGCTCAGGGCGCGGGCGCGGAGGATCCCGCGCAGATCCCCCTCGAGCAGGGTGACCCCGGCGCTGCCGATCGCAACGTCGGTCCCGGTGCCCATCGCGATGCCGACCTCGGCGCGAGCGAGCGCGGGCGCGTCGTTGATGCCGTCGCCCGCCATCGCGACGGTGTGACCCTCGGCCGACAGCCGCGCGACCTGCTCGGCCTTGTCGGCGGGGAGGATCTCGGCGACGAACTCGTCGATGCCCAGCTCGGCGGCGACGTGGGCGGCCGTGGCCTCGGCGTCGCCGGTCAGCATCACGATCCGGAGCCCGTCGCGGCGCAGGCCCGCGAGGGCCTCGGGGGTGGTGGCCTTGATCGGATCGGCGACCGCGATCAGGCCAGCCGGGCGTCGGTCGACGGCGACGAGCATCGCGGTCTGCCCGGTGCCCCGCAGCGCGCGGGCCTCCTCGTCGAGCCGCTCGAGCAGCGCGAGGGCCTCTGGGTCGGCGCCGATCTCGTCGACGAGCAGGCCGCGCTTGCCGATCGCCAGCCGCCGCCCGCCGACGCGCCCGACCACGCCCTTGCCCGTGATCGCGTCGAAATCCTCGGCGTCAGGCCGGGCGAGGCCGCGATCCTCGGCTCCGGCGACGATCGCCGCGGCGAGCGGGTGCTCCGATCCACGCTCGAGCGCGGCGACCCAGGTCAGCAGCTCGTCCTCGCTCGGCCCGCCAGCGACGGGCTCGACGACCGTGAGCGTCGGCTTGCCCGCGGTCAGCGTGCCGGTCTTGTCGACCACGAGCACGTCGACCTGACCGAGGCGCTCGACGGCCTCGGCGTCGGCGAACAGGACCCCGGCCTGGGCGCCGCGGCCGAGCGCGACCATGATCGAGATCGGCGTGGCCAGCCCGAGCGCGCACGGGCACGCGATGATCAGCACGGCGACCGCGTTGATCAGCGCGTAGGCCAGGCGCGGCTCGGGCCCCCACAGCGCCCACACGCCGAAGGCGACCAGCGCGGCGCCGACGACGGTGGGCACGAACACCGCCGAGACCTTGTCGGCGAGGGCCTGGATCGGGGCGCGGCTGCGCTGGGCCTCGCTCACGAGCTTGACGATCTGCGCGAGCATGGTCTCGGCCCCGACCTTGTCGGCGCGCATGACCAGGGCGCCCGTGGTGTTGATCGTCGCGCCGACCAGGCGATCGCCGAGGGCCTTGTCGACCGGCAGCGGCTCGCCGGTCAGCATCGACTCGTCGACGCTGCTGTGGCCGCTGAGGACCTCGCCGTCGACGGGGATCTTCTCGCCCGGGCGGACCCGGAGGCGGTCGCCGACCGCGACCTCGCTGATCGGGACGTCGGCCTCGCTGCCATCGTCGGCGATGCGCCGCGCGGTCTTGGCCGCCATCCCGAGCAGCTCGCGGATCGCCGCCCCGGTCCGCGAGCGAGCGCGCAGCTCCAGGACCTGGCCGACCAGGACCAGCGACACGATCGTGCCCGCGGCCTCGAAGTACACGCCGATCTGTCCATGGCCGCCGCGCATCGCCGCCGGGAACAGCCCGGGCGCGACGGTCGCGACCAGGCTGTAGACGTACGCGACGCCGACGCCGAGCCCGATCAGCGTCCACATGTTCAAATTCCACGTCTTGACCGAGCGGATCGCGCGGACGAAGAAGGGCCACCCGCACCACAGCACGACCGGCGTGGCCAGGCCGAGCTCGATCCAGCTGCGCGTCGCGTGGGGGATGAAGCCGAGCGGATCGCCCGGAAGGATCATCGGGGCCATCGCGAGCACGAACAGCGGGATCGAGAACAACAAGGAGATCCACAGCCGCCGCCGCATGTCGACGAGCTCGGGGTTGTCGGGCTCGTCCTCGGCGTCGAGGATCACGGTCCGCGGCTCGAGGGCCATGCCGCACTTGGGGCACTCGCCGGGCTCGTCGCGCGCGACCTCGGGGTGCATCGGGCAGGTCCACTCGGTCTTGCTCGGGCTGGCGCCGACGCTCGGGAGCTTCTCGAGGGCCATGCCGCACTTGGGGCACTCGCCGGGCTCGTCGGCCTCGACGCCCGCGCACATCGGGCAGTACCAGGGCTTGGATCCGCTGGGCTCGACGCTGCCCTCATGATCATGATGGTGACAGTGGTGACAGTGACCCTCCGGAGCGTCGTCGGTCTCGGTGGTGGAGTCGGCCATGTGGGGGACCTATCTCGCACACGGCGACGAGCTGACCTATGCATGAGGCGCACGCATTATCTGCGTGCCAAAGCTGCCGTGGAGGGTCTGCCTGGTCAGAGTCCGCGCAGGTGCTCGGGCTTGAGCAGGCGCTCGTCGCCGCGCGCGATCACCTGGTCGAGCATCTCGAGCATCGCCGGCTTGTCGCCGGGCAGGGTCCCGCGCAGGGGCAGGTAGTTGCTGGCGTGATTGCTCGAGAACCTGCACGCGCGCAGCTGCGAGTCGGCGACGATCGTGCGCAGCTCTTGGAGCATGCGGAATTTGCTCGGCAGCTCGAAGTCGCCGCGCGCGGCCATGTCGTGCAGGGGAGTGCCGGGGACGATCGTCGTGGTCAGCGCGCCGACGTAGGGCGGGTCCATCTCGCTGAGGGCCTCGGCCGTCCCTCGGGCGTGCTGCTCGCTGAGCGCGACCCCGCCGATCCCGAGCAGCACGATGACCGAGTGGGTCAGCCCGGCCGCGCGGAGCTTGGCCGCGGTCTCGATCAGCTCGGGGCGCGTGCCGCCCTTGTCGATCAGCTCGAGGACCTCTTCGTCGCCGGTCTCCATCCCGTGATAGACGATGCCGAGGCCGGCCTCGCGCAGCGCAGTGAGCTCCTCGACCGACTTGCGCCCGACGCTGCGGGTGTCGCCGTAGGTCCCGACGCGCTCGATCCACGGCAGGTGTTTGCGGATGCCGTCGAGGATCTGCAGGAGCTTGCGGGTGCTGAGGATCAGCGCGTCGCCGTCGCACAGGAACAGCCGCTTGCTGCGGATCCCGCGGCGCCCGTGGGCGGCGGCCTCGATCAGATCGGCCTCGATCTGCGCCCACGGCTTGGGCCGAAATTGCTTGTCGCGGTACATGTCGCAGTACACGCAGCGGTTGTGGCTGCAGCCGATCGTGACTTGCAGCAGCAGGCTCGGGGCCTCGCTCGGGGGCCGAAAAATGCGACCGACGTAGTCCATCAGCTCAGCTCGCAGACGCCGACGTCGGGCACGGGCGGCATGTCGCCGTCGAACCACGGCGCGCAGCTCATGTCGTTGGGGCACTGGGGTTGCTCGAGGCTGCAAAAGGGCGAGCAGCAGCCGGCGCCCTCGCAGCCCGGGACCGCGAGTCCGTCGATGCACCCAAACCCTTCTTGGCACTGGACCGAGTACTCACACGGGTCGCCGAGGGCGCCCTCGCCGAGGTTCTTGGCGGGCATGCAGGTGAAGGTACCCGCGTTGGGCGTGCACGCGTAGTCGACCCCGCAGTCGCTCGCGAGCGGATCACAGGTCGGGACGCACAGCGACGGGCAATCGTTGCAGGGCTGACACACGGCCGGGAGCTCGGCGCCCTCGCAGCTGGGCTCGACCGGGGAGCCCGCGCACAGGGCCAGACAGATCCCCGCGTTGTCTTCGTCGAGCCAGCTGCACATCGCTCCGAGCGCGCAGTCGTCGTGACCCGAGCCCGGGTCACCGAAGACCTCGCAGGGCTGGCCGGGCGCGGCGGCGTCGGGCAGCAGGGGCACGCAGCTTGGCCAGGACACGGCGTCGACGACCTCCCAGCTGCACTTTTGGTCGCTGGGGCAGTCTTGCGCCCAGACGTCGCAGCCCGGTCCGCGCTCCTCGCCGAGGTCGAGGTCCGCGCCCTCATCCTGGCCGCCGTCACTGTCGCCGTCGCCGTCGCCGTCGTCGTCGCCGTGCTCGTCGCCCTCGGTCGGGCTCTCGTTGCCGTCGGCGCTCCCGCTCCCGCTCCCGCTCCCGCTCCCGCTCCCGCTCGTCAGCCCGTCGCCGCTCGCGCTCTGATCACTGGCCGCTTCACTGTTCGAGCACGCGACCACGGCGAGCGCCAAGCTCAGCGAACACGCCCACGCAGCCGCCCGTTGTTGGGCGATAAGAAAAGTCACACAACCAGCGTACGCGCGCCACCAGGCCCGCGTCCAGCGTCGTGGCGCTCAGTCGTCCCAGCCCATCGAGCCGGGCGGGAGTCGACCCTGATCTTCGGACCCAGCCGCCGGCTCGAGTCCGCCGTCGGGCTCGTCCTTTCCGGCCGCGGCCCGACGCTTGCGGCGGGCGATCTGATCGTCGTGGACGGCCTTTTGCATCGCCTGGATCCGCGGGACGAGCTTGTGGTTGGCCTCGTTGAGCTTGCGGATGAAGCTGTGCTCGAGGCCCTTGCCCGCGTGGATCGTGTTGTAGAGCTCGTCGAACAAGCTGGCGAACTCGGGCTCGATGCTGTCGGACTCGGGCCGGGTCTGGGTTCGATGGCGGGGCTCGACCGCGGCCACGGCCTTGTCGGCGTCGAGCTCGGGATCGCCGATCCAGTCGAGGGTCTTGCGGATCACGGCCTCTGAGTCCGAGAGCAAGCCGTCGTAGCTCTGGACGTGGACCGGGTAGCGGCGGATTGCGATGTCGCGGACCAGGGCGTAGTTCTCGCTCCACCACTCGAGCACGGGGGAAAAGCGCAGGGGGTCCGGGGTCTCGGGCGCGCGCTCGCGCCTGGCCTCGTCCTCCATCGCGTAGAGCCGCGACAGCGAGCTCTCGTACTCGCGCCACTCTCGGACGGTTGCGACGACCTTGCCGATGTACGCGCGATCGCTGCGCACGAGCCCCGGGATGAAGACCTTGACGACGTGGCGCTCGACCTGCTCGGGGAAGAAGTAGGCGCCGGTCCGCGGGTGCGGGTTCGTGCGCCAGTAGATGCCCTGGCGAAGCAGGGACTCGTAGAAGCCCGAGGGGTTCGCGCCGCGGAGCGTGTTGCCCCAGTTGGCGGGGAAGGCCTCGCCGAAGGGCGGGAACCCGGCGGCGATCAGGATCTGCATCCACATCGAGGTGCCGGAGCGCTTGGTGCCGGTGACGATGATCATGGACGGGCCGAGAGTAACCAAAAACCCCAAAAAAGAGCCGCCCGGGCTCTGACGCGGGCGGCTCTGCGTGGTCGGTGCGTGGGAACTTGGGTCAGGCGTGCAGCAGCTGCGGGATCGAGGGTTCGGCCGCCGGCAAGGGGGTGCGCATGAGCGGGGGGCCGCCGACGCGCGCGACGAAGATCCGGGGCCCGCAAACCACGCGGATCCGGGCGCCGTAGGGGAGGGGGAGGCGGGCGCCGCCGAGCTCGGGGTCCCGGAGCGCGGGATCGGCGAGCATGTGCTCGACGCTCATGCAGCACACCCCGATCCGGAGCTCACCGGCCATGCCCGGGAGCACGTGGAGCACGGGGCGGCCGGTCTCGTCGATCTCGAGCAGCGCGAAGTCCTCGCGGTCGCCGAGGATCTGAAGGGTCTCGACGGGCGCGGTCGTCGGGTCGAGGACGAAGCGGTTGGCGCGATTTCGCTCCAATACGCGCGAGAGCCAGCCACTTCGCTCACGAAGCTTGGCTGGCTCTTGGCTGGCGGGTGCGCCGTCGACGAGCTCCACGATCTCCACGGGAGGGAGCGGAATCCGTCCGGCTTGGCGTGCGCGTCGTCCCACGTGCGAGACCAAGACGCACGACAGAGAAAATTGTTCCCACGCGCGATTCGCGGGACCTCGGCATGGCTTTGGTGTGGCTTTGGTGTGGCTGTGGTGCGGCTTCGGTGTGGCGTTGGCGCGGCTTTGAGCGCTCGCCGTCGGAGCGACCCCGCAGGCTCGACGGCGAGAGCTCGCTGCCCGACGAACAACTCGGCGACCGCGAGATCCTGCCGCCGACGCCCGGTGCCATCACGATCACCGCGCGTCGTCCGAGTCGCGTGCTGTGGCTGTCGGGCAAGCACCACGGCGAGTCGCTTCATCATCTCGGACCCTTCGTCGACGCAGCGAAGGTCGACGTCGCTCGCTGGCGCACGCTTTGCGCATGGGCAGAGTCCGCGCCCGCTGTCTGCCCGCGGCCGTGTAGCGCGCCTCGGGCGTGCGTGCGTTGTTTGCCGATGCGCTCCGGTGGTACGACGCGAATTGAGCCGTAGCGTTTGTGTATCGCTATGGGATTGGCGACACAGCTGCGCCTCGACGCGGTGATCGGCGAGGACTTCAAGATCGTGCGCCGCCTCGGTGAGGGCGGGATGGGCGTCGTGTTCGCCGCCGTCCAGCTGACCACGGGTCACGAGCGGGCCGTCAAGGTCATGCACGCGCCCTTTGCCATGGACGCTCGGGCCCGCGAGCGCTTCGAGCAAGAGGCCCGAATTGGCTCGCGGATCCACAGCGATCACGTGGTCCAGGTCGTGGCCGCTGGCATCGAGGAGCGCACCCACACTCCGTGGTTGGCGATGGAGCTGCTCCAGGGCCAGGACCTCGAGCGCTACATCCAGACTCGCGGCCCGATGCCCTTCGGCGAGGTCGCCCTGGTCATCAGTCAGATCATCCACGCGCTCGCGGCCGCCCACGACGTCGGCGTGGTCCACCGTGACATCAAGCCCGAGAACATCTTCTTGTCGGTCTCGCGCGTGGTCGGGGTCCCCTTCATGGTCAAGGTCCTCGACTTCGGGATCGCCAAGCTGCGCTCGAGCGCGCGGGCGGCCACGGTCTCGGTTGGGACGCCCGACTACATGGCCCCGGAGCAGACCCAGGCGAGCGAGGACATCGGCCCGGCGGCCGACCTGTGGCCCCTCGGCCTGGTCGTGTTTCGAATGTTGACCGGTAGCTTCTTCTGGCGCGCGTCGGCGGAAGACAGCGGGCTCCCGCAGCTGTGGCGCGAGATGTTGATCGATCCGATCCCGACGGCGACCGAGCGCGCCCGGCAGCTCGGCTGCGCCGAGCGCCTGCCGCCGGGCTTCGACGAGTGGTTCGCGGCCTGCGTCGATCGTGAACCGGCGCTGCGCTTCAACGACGCGCGCGCGGCCGGGCGGGCGCTCGACGAGCTGTTTCGGCGCGCAGGGGTCTCGGGTCTGCCGGGCAGCGGTGGCCCGGCCCAGGGGCTGTCGACCACGCTCGACGAGCTCGGGCCCTCGTCTTCACAGCGCCGGGGCACGATCGCCGCGTGGATCGGACGCGCGCCCTACGTGACCCAACCCCAGGCGAGCGGGCGCGCGCCCGCGACCCCGTCGGGCTCGGCTTCGAACCCCGCCGCGAACTGTGTCCCGACCCATCGGGTCAGCTTTCACGAGCACGGCGAGCGGATCGTGGCCATGGCCGAGGAGGGCGACTCGCTGCTCGAGGTCGCGATCGCGGCGGGCGTGCCCCACTACCACGCGTGTGGCGGCAACGCGCGCTGCTCGACCTGCCGCGTGGTCGTGCTCGACGGGCGCGACGCGCTGAGCGCTCGAACCGAGGCCGAAGATCGAATCGCCGCGCGTCGCAAGTGGCCCAAGACCACGCGGCTCGCGTGCCAGGCCAAGGTCCGAGGGTCCTGCAAGGTCCGCCGCCTGGTCGTCGATCCAACCGACGCCTCGCTCGCCGATCTGCGCCGCCCGGCCCAGAGCGGCGCCCGGGCCGAGCGCGCGACCGTGCTCGCGCTGCGCCTCGAGGGCATCGACGACGTGCTCGCCGACGGCTTCCCCGACGACGCGATCCACGGGTTCGAGCGCTGCATGGCCCAGCTCGAGGATCTGCTCGGCGACAACGGCGGGCGCATGGTCGGGTTCGAGAGCACGACCGCGATCGCGGCCTTCCCCGAGGGCGAGCGGGGGGTCCGTCGGGCGCTGCGCGTGGCCCTGCGCGCCTCGGCCCGGATCCGCCGGCTCAACACTTACCTGCTCAAGTACTTTGGCGTTCAGGTGACCACGACCGCGGGCCTCGGCAGCGGGTTGTTGCTCGAGGGCCGGGCCTCGACCGCCTCGCACACGGGGGCCGTCGTCATGGGCGTCGCGGCTCGCCAGGCGCGGCACGCCTGCGATCTGGCCAAGCAGGGCCAGGTCCTCGCGCGACCGTGGCTGTTGGCCGGGCAGGATCTGATCTGCAGCCCCGGGCCCGTCGGCCTCGAGGTCGTGATCGACTTCGCCAAGACCGACATCGTCTACCTGGTTCAGAGCAGCTTCGACCGCCTCGAGGGCCGAGCGATGGCCTTCGCCGAGGCTTTCTACAATGAGCTGTTCGCGCGCCACCCCACCGCGGTCCCGCTGTTCATGAACACGGACATGGACCGGCAGCGCAAGAAGCTGATGAACACGTTGACGCTGACGGTCAAGGGCCTCGACGACTTCGCCAACATCGAGGGGACCGTGCGCGAGCTCGGTCGCCGCCACGCCGACCTTGGCGCGAGCCTGACCGACTACAAGGCCGTCGGGGAGGCGCTGCTGAGCGCGCTGGAGCGCTTCTTGGGCGAAGCGTTCACGCCCGAGGTCGAGCTCGCGTGGCGCGAGGTCTACTCGAACCTGGTCCGCACGATGACCTCGTGAGCGCGACGAGTCGCGCAGCCCTCGAACGATCTCGAGCTCGAGCTCGAGCTCGGATGCCGGGAGCTCGGAGACCTCCGCCGTGAGCGCGACGCAGACGAGCGTCATCCGCTCGGTCACGGGCCGCGACCGCGACCTGGACGTCGGCGCTCGGGACCCCACGAGCGCGGCCCGCTCTCGTGACCCGGAGGCTCGAGACCCCAGGCCCTCCTACTGCTGCGGGAACACGCAGATGTGGTCGATCCCCGCGTTCTCGCTCTCGCAGTCCATGCCGATCGGACAGGGCTCGTCGTTCTCGCAGCTGATGAAGCAGCGCTTTTGGAGGTTGAAGTTGAGCAAGATGCACTTGGCGCTGTGCTCGGGGAGTATCGGGCAGTCGTTCTCGTCGTCGCAGTTCTGCGAGCAGACTTGCCAATCTTCGGGACCGTCGACGAAGCAGTATTCGTCGGGGAGACACTCGTTGTCGTTCTCCGTCGGACAGTCGTTGTAGTACTCGTTCTCGCCACCGTCGCCGGTGTCGCCGTCGCCGTCGCCGGTGTCGCCGTCGCCGGTGTCGCCGTCGCCGGTGTCGCCGTCGCCTTCACCGGTGTCGCCGTCGCCGTCGCCGTCACCGGTGTCGCCGTCCCCGTCGCCGGTGTCGCCGTCCCCGTCGCCGGTGTCGCCGTCCCCGTCGCCGGTGTCGCCGTCCCCGTCGCCGGTGTCGCCGTCCCCATCCCCGGTGTCGCCGTCGCCGTCCCCGGTGTCGCCGTCACCGTCCCCGGGATCGCCGTCGCCGTCCCCGGTCTCGCCATTGCCGTCCCCGGACATCGACTCGCCGCCCGACTCCGTGTCGGCGCTGCTCGTGCTGGTCTCGGTCTCGCTCTCGCCCGAGGTGCCATCGCTGCCCGTGCTGTCGAAGGAGCTGCAGGCGAGGGTGAGAGTGAGACAGGAGCTGAGTCCCAGGCGACCGACGCGAACCAAGGCGTTCATGGCGTGCATGGTGCCAGTCGGTGCGCGGACCGGGCAACTGCTTTGGGCCGACTCCTTTTCGCTGTCCAGGGGTCGCACTTGGCGCGGAGAAGGCTTATCAGGACCGCTCGCAGGACCGCTCGAGGTGAAGGACCACAGGCACAGCTCCGATCCGGATCAGCCGCGCGGGGACGGCGGCGCGGACCGGCGCGGCTCGACGCTCGCGCTGATCCGCAAGCTGTTCACGATCGCCGGTCCCGTCGTGCTCACGCAGCTGGGGATCATGGGCTTTGGCGTCGTCGACACCCTGATGCTCGGTCGTGTCGGCGTGGCCGAGCTCGACGCGGCCGCGCTCGGCAACGTGTGGCTGTGGGGCACGGCGATCTTCGGGATCGGCATCGTGTTCGGGCTCGACCCGATCATCGCCCAGGCCCACGGTCGCGGCGACGGAGAGCGCTCGGGCCTCGCGCTCCAGCGCGGCATGGTCGTCGCAACCTTGATCTCGATCCCGCTGATCGCCTCGGCCTGGCTGACCGAGGAGGTCCTGGTCGCGCTCGGACAGGACCCGGCGCTGGCCGTCGCCGCCGAGAGCTACGTCGGGATCCAGGCCTGGAGCATGTGGCCGCTGCTGTGCTTCTACGGGCTGCGCCAGTACCTGCAGGGCCGCGAGATCGTCGCGCCCGCGCTGTGGGTCACGCTCGCGGCCAACGTCTTCAACATCGTCGGCAACGAGGCGCTGATCTTCGGCGTCGATCTCGGCGGCCTGTCGACCCCGGCCCTGGGGCTCCACGGCGCCGGCCTCGCGAGCGGCATCACCCGCACCTGTCTGGCCGTGGGCCTGGTCGCGTGGATCTGGATCGCCGCCTTGCATCGCGGCGCCTGGCAACCTTGGAGCGTCCGGGCGATCGATGCGCGCGGCCTCCTGGAGATCCTGCGCTACGGCCTGCCCGTGGGCGTCCAGTACACCCTCGAGACCTGGGCGTTTCAGATCTCGACCCTGCTCGCTGGCGAGCTCGGCCGCCAGGAGCTCGCGGCCCACAGCATCGTGTTCAACGTCGCCTCGGTGACCTTCATGATCCCGCTTGGGATCTCGTTTGGCGTCAGCACGGTGATCGGCAACCTCCTGGGCTCGGGCCGTCGGCTCGCGGCTCAGCGGACCGCTTGGATCGCCTTCGTGCTCGGCGGCGGGGTCATGGTGATCTCGGCGATCGTCCTGGTCTCGGCCCGCTGGTGGCTCCCGGGCCTGTACACGCAGGAGCTCGCGGTCATCGCCCTCGCGGCGGGGATCATCCCGATCGCCGCGACCTTCCAGCTCTTCGACGGTATCCAGGTCGTCGGGGGCGGGATCCTGCGCGGGATCGGAGACACGCTGCCGGCCGCGCTGTTCAACGGTCTGGCCTACTACGGGGTCGCGATGCCGCTGGCGGGCTACCTGGTCCTGGTGCGCGGAGCTGGGCTCGAGGCGATCTGGTGGTCGATGGCGCTGGGGCTGGCGCTCGTGGCCGGGACCTTGCTGGTCTGGGTGCGCTTGCGCGGACCGGCGACCAAGGGGGCGACGGTCTAGCAGGCCGTGGTGCAATGCCTCGCGCCGCCTCGCTTGGCCTTTTCGCCGAGGGCTTTGTCGCCAAAACTTGCAGTACGCCCGGTACAGCGGCGTTTTGGCTTCGCGCCCTCGGCGAAAATTCCGGCGCGAGG
>NZ_PVNK01000095.1 GCF_002994615.1 Enhygromyxa salina
CAACCAGCACGGATGCAGTAGTTTCGGCACCGGTGCCCCCGCTGGTGCCCCCGGTGCCGAAACTACTGCATCCGTGCTGGTTGTGAGCACCTCGAGATCGAGGAGCCGCTCGAGCGCCTCACGGGCGCGGTCGGCGGGTTGACCGCTGACCGCGACGACGTCGGCGACGGTCGGCGGCTTCGCTGCGCTGAGGGCCTCGACCCGGCTGAACAAGAAAAACTCGATGGGCTTGAGCGGCAGGGATCGCAGGTCAATCTCGCGGTTCACGACCAGCCGCGCGTCTGGCTCGAGGCCCATCTTGTTCAGGTTATCTCAGGCCGTCGGGCCAACCAAACGATCATTTAGCGTCTCCAGGCCCCGGAAGGTTGGCGCGCGGGTGGGCCTGTTCATAGAGTTCGAACAGCCGCCCCATGTCCAGGTGGGTGTAGCGTTGGGTCGTCGACAAGCTCGCGTGACCGAGCATGGCTTGGATGGTCCGAAGGTCACACCCGCTCTGGAGCAGGTGCGTGGCGAAGCTGTGGCGCAGACCGTGAGGGCCGACGACCGCGCGGGCGCCCGTCGCTTCACAGCGGCGGTAGCACAGCTCGCGAGCGACCCGCGCCGACAGGCGACCGCCCCGGGCCCCGAGGAACACCGCCTCGGCCGGGCTCTTGGGAGTCACGAGCGCGTCGCGGGCCTCGAGCCACTCGCCCAGGGCCGTGGCCGCCTTGGAGCCGAGCGGGACCACGCGCTCCTTGCCGCCCTTGCCCGAGCGGACCCGAACCGTGAGTCGGCCCTGGTCCTCGCGCAGGTCGGCGCGATCGAGGCCCACGGCCTCGGACACGCGGAGGCCAGCGCCATAGAGAACCTCGAGCAGAGCCCGATCGCGCAGCCCGAGGGCGCCGGGTCGTTGGCGGCCATCGATCAGCTGCCCGACATCCTCGACCGGCAGCGCGACGGGCAGCTTGTGACCGAGCTTGGGCCGCCGGATCAGCGCGACCGCGTTCTCCTCGAGCAGGCCCTCGCGCCGACAAAACTCGCCGAAGCTGCGCAGGGCCGAGAGCTTGCGGCCGATCGTGCTCGGGGCCAGCCGCCCGTGGAGCTCGGCGAGGTGAGCCCGGACCTCACGGACCCCGAGGTCGCGGACGGCGGGCGCGCGCCCGCGCCGGGCCTCGACCGAGTCCGCGAAGGCCTCGATGTCCCGCTGGTAGGCGACGCGGGTATTGGACGACAGCCGACGCTCGGTCTCGAGGTGGATCAAGAACTCGGCGAGGGCCTCGCGCATCAACTCCGATGGTAGCGGCTCGCTCCAGCGAGGCCAGAAAGCGACGAAGCCAGCCGAGTACCGCGGGCGGCGCTGCGCGAAAGGCCCCCTTGAAGCTTGGAAGGCCTGAGTCGAGCGCGCAGCGCTTGATTCAGGCCTTCCAGCCCGGGGCTGCAGCCCGGGGCTGCTAGTCCCGCAGCGCGATCTTGGACCAACGCTCGAGCAGCGTGGCCAGAGCCAGGAAGTCCTGGCCGCCCATGCCCTCGGCGACGGCCTGATCATAGATCCCGCGCACGGCGGTGGCCGCGGCCAGCGGGACGCGCCGACGCTCGGCCTCGTCGAGCGCGAGGTGCAGATCCTTGTGCATCAGATCGAGGCGAAAGTGCGGGCTGTAGTCGCCGGCCTGGAGGTAGGGGGTCTTGAAGCTGCCGATGCCGCTCTTGGCCGCGCTGTGCTGGTAGATGTCGGACATCTTGGCCAGCGGGACGCCGAGCAGCTTGGCCAGCGTGTAGCCCTCGAGGACGCCCTGGAGCATGACGGCCTGAGCCATGTTGAGGCAGTACTTCGCCGCCTGGCCGAGCCCGACCATCTCGCCAACGTGAACGTGGTGGCCGCCCATGACCTCGAACAGCGGCGTCGCGCGCTCGACCAGCTCGGTCGGTCCACCAACCATGAAAGTCAGGCGCCCGCCCTCGGCCCCGAGCTTGCTGCCGGTCATCGGCGCGTCCACGAACCCAGCCCGCCGCTCGGCGCAGGCAGCCTCGATCGCCTGGCTCAGCGCGCGGCTCGTGGTCCCGCAGTCGAGCAAGAGGTCCCCCTCGGCCAGCGCGAGCAGGACCCCGTCGGCGCCGAACACCAGCTCGTGAACCGCGTCGTCGCTGCTGACACACAAGATCACGGTCCCGCTCACCCGCGCGGCGTCGACCGGGTGCTCGGCGATCTCGATCCCGAGCTCGGCCCGGAGCTGCTCGGCCTTGTCGCGCGTGCGGTTCCAGCCGATGACCTCGTGGCCGGCCGCGACGAGGTTGCGGGCCATGCCCGCCCCCATGGTCCCGAGTCCCAGGAACGCGATGGTGCTCATGGCTCGAAGGGTACCCTCACTCGGCCCGACTCACCCCTTTATTCGCCCCCCTCTATTCACCCCCCTTACTGCCCCTTTACTCCTCCCTTACTC
>NZ_PVNK01000096.1 GCF_002994615.1 Enhygromyxa salina
TTTAGGGGGCCACGGAGGCGACTGCGAAGCTCATCCCAGCCCACCGAGGGAGGGAGCGGAGCGAGCGACCGACCGGCCGCTTGCGGCCGTGCGTGGCAGAGTCGCTGACGCCTGTGGGGGTCTAAAGAAGCCGCTGGCGCCTGTGGGGGTCTAAAGAAGTCGCTGGCGCCTGTGGGGGTCTAAAGAAGCCGCTTCAGAGGCAGGTGTCGGTCGCGTCGTCGCAGGAGTTGCAGCAGCCGGAGCCTTGGTAGCCGCACGTGGTCCCGGGTCCGTGGCAGCTGTCGAAGATGACCGTGAGCATGCCCGAGCGGGCCTCGTCGTCGGCGACCCTGAGCTCGACCCGCCGGTAGCTCCCAGCCGGAACCGTGGTCTCGATGGTCGGGCCCTCGAAGTCCATGTAGTCGGCGGCGCTCGAGACGGTCGTCCAGCTGAGTCCGACGATCGGGGCGCCGCGTGGTGAGCTGCCCGAGCCGTTTAGGGTGATCGTCGAGCCGTCCTCGACGACGACCGTCAGGGATTGATCGCGGCCGCTGAGCTCCCCCGACGCGTCGCCAGTCCAGCTGACCGCGGGCACGGGGTAGGCCCACGCGGGATCGGGCGAGCAGAACTCGTCGCCGCCATTGCACAGGTAGTGATCGGGGCAGCCGTCCTCACAGCTCGGCTGGCAGTAGCCGTCGGACTCGTTGACCTTGGCTCCGAAGAACTCCTTGACCGGATCGAAGATCGAGTCGTAGCCGACGCAGCGCCAGCCATCGCGGCAGTCTGAGCTCAGCTCACCACCTTCGGCACACTGGCCGCTCGGACACTCGCAGCGGGAGTGCGAGCACAGTCCATAGCTGGTGCAGTGCTCGGTCGTGCAGTCGCTGTCCGACTCGCAGACCTCGCCATCGCTCGGCTCGGGATCCAACAGGCCGCAGCCCACGGCGCCGGACACCGCCAGGCCAAATCCTAGTATCAGGTACTTGCCACGATCGAAGAGTGCACCCATAGCGACCAGGCTACCAGGAAGCGGGACCGAGGAAACGCGCGCTGCGCTGCGCAGTGTCGTGGGCCACGGTTCGCGGTTGGAACTGGGGCCGCGGGCAGCTTCGATCTCGCCCTTGTTGGCATGGGAGGGGCGGGAACCGAGGAGCCAACGAGGGTGAGACCGCGAAGCCGGCGATTCTGGTAGCGTCGCTGTCAGCATGCCCCTCGCGGCCAAACACTTCGACATCATCATTGGTGTCGACGTCCATATCGTCCAGCCGCCTGGCACCGTGCCGCCTGCTCCGGTGCCGCACCCCTTCGTCGGGATTGTATTCGACCCCTTCGACTACATCCCCTTGCTCGGCTCCACGGTCACGGTCAACGGTCTGCCGCGCGCGCAGGCGGGCAGCGCAGGGCTGCCGATCCCCTCGCACATCCCGATCGGCGGGGTGTTCGTCAGACCGCCGGGCAACGTGTGATGTGGCGGCAAGAAGAACTGAAATTGGGATCTGGGCAGATACGAGTGCTGCACGGGGCGACCTGGTATGCGTCGCCCAACTTGATTGTTCACTACGTCGCCGAGCACGAGTACCGCCCGCCAGATGTATTCCTTGATGCGGTGTTCAACGGACCGCAGCCCGCCACTCAAGAGTATGCGGACGCACTCTACGACTTGCAGACCAGCCGACCACTGCCACCGGGTGAGCTGGGAAGGATGCGGCGGTCTCATCTGCGTGCAGACGCAAGAAAGGCGGCCAAGCGCTACGGAACGCGGCCGCCCGAGCGGGGCGAGGGCTGACCCGCTCACCGCGCCAGTCGCTGCCGAGCATACGGACCAAGCGCCGCGCCACGCCCACGCGCGGGGCCTCGAGCGCGCCCGGCATGTCGAGGGCGGCGTGGACAGCTCGGACCCGCTCATGGTCGAGCGTCTCGAGGCGTGGGGCCTCGGCTCGGTCGATCACGACGACCCGGACGCCCGCTGGCACGACCGAGGCGGCGCGGCGCAGCCACTCGGCGAAGACCGGCGGATCGGCGATCTCGGCCGGCCACAAGACCAGGACTAGCAGCCCGGGGTGCTAGGGCCTCGACGATCTCACCGAGGTGACGCACGACCGCCGCGCAGGTGTGCATGAGCGCGCCGATATCGGTGACCGTCGACTCCGCCCCGGCCGCGACCCACGGTTGCAGCCCCATGGCCTCGAGCTCGGGGCTCATCGCCTGGAGCTGGCGATCGAGGTTGAGGCGCAGCTCATGGCCGTAGCCTCCGCCGACGAAGGGCTCATTGAACGCAAAGAACAACGCCGACAGCTCGCCCTCGTCGTCGTCCTCGATCGCGAGGAAGGCCTCGAACATCCGTCGCTCGTCGTCGCGCAGGAGCCAGCGAAGCACGCGCGCGTCCGGGTCGGCGATGAAGGTGTCCCACTGGCTGTAGAGCTGGGCGAGTCTGGCCTCGATCGGTGTTCGCGCGCTCACCCGGCCACGGTGGCATGTCAGACCGCTCTTCGCCAGGGTTCTCGCGCCATCGAACACGCTCGACGAGCGCCGCCGCGCTTCCCCACGAAGAAGGGAAGTTCGTTCAGGCCGGCCGCTGCCAGCCCGTGCTGACCGTCAGCCACCGCACCAGCCGCGGCGCCATCCACAGCAGCACCAAGATCACCGAGAGCATGAAGGGTCGCATGAACAGCTGCCGCTCGCTCCGGATCGCCTTGACCATCGCGGCCCCAACTTGCTCGGGGGTCATCGTCGGGATCAGCACGTTGGCGATCCCGGGCAGGCGCTCCTCGGCGCCGGGGTTGTTCGCCCAGTAGTCCGAGCTGACCTCGCCGAACATCGCCTCGGTCACCTTGACGCCGGTCCCGCGCAGGTCCGCGCGCAGGCCCTCGTTGAACCCGCGCAGGGCCCAGCGGCAGGCCGCGTAGCCCGTGCACCCGCCGGCCACGACCCGGCTCATCGGTGACTGGACGTTGACGATCAACCCGCTGCGGCGCTCGATCATCGCCGGGAGGAACGCCCGGGTCACGAAGAAGGCGGCGAAGTAGGGCGCCTGCATCATCTGCACGGCCTCCTCGATCGGGGTCTCGTCGACGCTCAGCCAGCGGCCGGCGCCAGCGTTGTTGACGATCACGTCGGGCAGGCCGAGCTCGGCGCTGACCTGCTCGCCGAGGGCCATGACCGCGGCCGGATCCGAGAGATCGCAGGGCCGGACGTGGGCCTCGCCGCCCGCGGCGCTGATCTCGTCGGCGAGGGCCTGGAGCTTGGACTCGGTCCGGGCGACGAGGATCACCCGCGCGCCGCTTTGGGCCAGCGCGCGCGAGGTGGCGGCGCCGATGCCCTGGCTGGCCCCGGTGACGATGACGAGCTTTCCCCTGACGTCCATTATTGTGTCTGCTTTCGGTGGCGCGCCCACACGTACAAAAAGAACAGGCCGAAGGCGCCGTCGACGATCCCGTAGCCGCTAAAGAAGAACCCGGTCAGCCAGTCGCGGGCCCAGATGTCGCCGAGCTCGGAGCCGTGCTCGCGCAGCCACATGAGCCAGGCGCCCGCGTAGAAGGCCTTCTCGAGCGCGAACACCAGCGCGACCTTGGCCGCGTGCTCGAAGGCGTCGGCGAGCGCGACGTAGGCCAGGCCCCACACGCAGATCAGGATCACGCCGGGGTCGCCAAACAGGGCCGGGTCGAGCTCGCGCAGGAGCTCGTTGGTCAGTCCGCGGCTGATCAAGATCATGCCGAAGATGTTGGTCGCGCCCGCGACATGGAACCCGCGGCGGATCGTCTCGGACGACATGGGCAACGCTATCACGCGGCCGCGGCCTTGGCCCTGGCCTCGGCGTCGATGCGCTTGACCACGCGGCCGTAGATGACCAGGCCGATCGCCGAGACCGCCGCGATGCCGACGAACACGAACCAGATGTAGTGGGCGTGGGCGTAGGCCTCGGGCATCGGGCCCTCGCCGGCGATCGCCTTGGCGTACTGGGCCTGGTCGGCGGCCGAGAGCGTGCGCGGGGCCGGGCAAAACGCGTCGAGCAAGAAGCCCGAGGTCACGAAGCCGAGCAGCGAGGCCAAGAAGGAGTGCAGGTGCGAGAAGCCGAGGTACATGCCCTCTTCGCCCTTGGGCGCCTGGAGCGAGAAGTACTCCAAAAAGCGCGGCGAGATGAAGCTCTCGGCCAGGCCCTGGATCGCAATGCCGACGACCATCATGAACGCGACGGGGTGGAGGCCCAAGATCGTGCCGCCGTCGCCCCCAAGCTCCATCATGTTGCCCGAGGCCATGCAAAACGCCGAGATCGGCATGATGAACATGCCGATCGTCATCGAGGTGAGCGCCCGCCTTCGGCTCATCGCGCGCGTGACCAGGCCGACGGTCAGGACCACGATCGCCGGGTTGACGTTGGCGTACCAAGAAGGCGACGCGCCCTCGCCGGCCATGCGCAGCACGTACTTGGGCATCGTCGCGTAGAGCTGGTGCTGGACCATCCAAAAGCCCGTGATGATCACGATCAGCGTGACCAGGCGGGTCTGCTTGAGGACCGCGAGCAGCGCCTGCCAGATCTCGGCGATCGACTTTTGTTGCTCGTTCGATTCGCGCTCCTTGTAGAGCAGCAAGATCAACACGAAGGCGAGCGCGGTCATGCTGGCCGCGAACAGGTTGAGCACGACCAGGCCCTCGTTGCCCATGCTCTCGCGCAGAGGCTTGACGAGGGTCTTGCCGCCGAAGGCCCCGACGTTGACCATCGCGTAGAAGATCGAGTAGCCGCGGGCCCGCGTCGACGGGGTCGTCTCGCGGGCCACGGTCCCGGTGATCACCGACTTGATGAACGAGCCGCCCACCATGATCAAGACCATGATCGGGAGGAACAGCCACTTGTACCAGCTGGTGTCGAGGCCGGTGAACTCGACCTCGCGCCCGTAGCTGACGAGGCCCGCGAGCTCGAACAGGCGCGGGAGCAGCCACATCGAGCCGTAGCCGAGGGTCAGGAGGAAGAAGGCGAACAGCAAGGCGTTGCGAAACCCGATCTTGTCGGCGTAGGCGCCCGAGAAGGTCGGGAGGAAGTAGAGCCCGGCCGAGAACACGCCCGAGATCGTCGCGGCCTCGATGTCGCTGAAGCCGAAGATCCGGCTCAAGTACAAGGTAATCGCGACGAACACGCCGTACCAGGCGGCGCGCTCGAGCAGCTCGACGGCGTTGGCGGTCCAAAACGCGCGCGAGAACTTCGCGGACTCGGGGGGCTCGGTCGACTCACTCATGCAGCGGCTCGGATGGTCGCGCAAAACCTTCACCGACGAAAGTCGATGGGCGCCGCCTCGCCGAAGATCGGGCTTCCCCGCCGATGACCGAGGCGCCGCGGTCCTTCGAGGCGGCCGCGGGTCCGCGCGAAGGCCGAGGGTCGGCAAAAGATTCAGGCCCGGTCCAGGCGTCGCCGCGAGGCCATGGGGCTACAAGCTCGGGGTCGAGGACCAAAATGCGCAGGCCTGCTCTGACAGCGATCCTCGGCGTGGTTGGCGCGCAGATCGTGATGGTCTCCACGGCCGAGGCCGGACCCAACGACGCCGTCCTGACCGGGGTCGTCCGCGACCCCGAGACCAAAGAAGGCATCGAGGGCGCGATCGTGGTCGTCACGGGCGAGAAGCTCCAGGGCGAGCGCTCGATGGTCACCGACGCGACGGGTCTGTATCGGATCCCCGATCTGCCGCCCGGGACCTACGAGGTTTTGGTCCTCCACGCCGACAGCCGGCCCCGGCGGCGCGAGGAGCTCCAGCTGCGGGCCGGCCAGACCACGCGGATCAACTTCACCCTCCAGCGCGTCGAGGATGAGCCGACCACGCTGATCGTGAGCTCGCCGCCGGTCGACACGACCTCGAGCTCGACGGGCTTTGCGATCGACAGCGAGATGGCCCGGCGGGTGCCGATCGCCCAGCCAACGGGGAAGGGCGGGGCCAACCGCTCGTTCGAGGCCGTCGCCGAAGCCACGCCCGGGGCCGCGGGCGATCTCTACGGCACCTCGATCGCCGGGACCAGCTCGCCCGAGAACAAGTATTACATCGACGGTCTGTCCGTGAACGACCCGGGCTTTGGGCTCAACGGGACCAGCTTGACGGTCGAGTTCCTCGAGGACGTGCGGGTCGAGGCCGGCGGCTACATGCCGGAGTTTGGCCGGGCGACGGGCGGCATCCTCAACGCGGTCACGAAGTCGGGGTCGAACGAATTCCATGGCGGGGTCTGGGCCTACTACTCGCCCGGCCGACTCGAGGGCTACCGCAAGCAGCCGGTCCGCGAGGGGGCGACGATCCAGGCCGAGCGTCAGCTCCTGTGGCTCGGCGACACCGGCTTCGACTTCGGCGGGCGCATCGTCCGGGACAAGCTGTGGTTTTACGGCGGCGTCAGCATCTCGCGCACGGCCTACGACATCGCGACGACCTGGAACCGCCTCGTCGTCGACCCGGACACGGGGGAGGTGCTCAGCGACGCCGCGACCGGCTTCAAGCGCAGCGAGCGGATTCCGGGGACCGAGGCCCACCGCAAGGCCCAGGGCACGACCCTCCAGACGCTGGCCAAGCTGACCTACTCGCCGGCCAAGAACCACACCCTCGAGCTCTTGGGGATCTTCGCGCCGACGAGCTCGGGCGGCAACCGGACCTTTGGCCTCGACGCGGCGACGGGCAACCCCGAGGTCGCGTCGGTGCTCGGGACCTACGACAGCCTGGCTCACCGCTACCGCAACGACGCCGCGGATCTCCAGCTGCAGTGGAAGGTGCTCGCCGACGACAACCGCTGGGACGTCTCGACGACCCTCGGCTGGCACTACCAGGTCAACCAGAGCATGCCCCACGACCGCAGCGTGCTCGGCTCGGGCGAGGGCCTGGCCGGGACCCCGGGGACGACGTATCGGCGCAACACCCCCGAGGTCCACTCGGTCACCGATTTCATCGATCTGCCGGGCGACGCGGCGTCGGACGCTTGCGATCCCTGGGTCGACCCCGTCGACGCGTCGCGGCGCACGATCACCTGCCCGGCGACCCTGTTTCGCGTCGGCGGGCCGGGCTTCATCAACGATCGCCGCCTGAGCCGCGTGCAATTTCGGTCCAACGCCGCGCGCCTGGCGATCGGCGCGGGGCACCACCTCATCAAGTTCGGCCTCGACTTCGAATACATGCAGTACGACAGCGAGCGCGGCTACTCGGGCACGACCCTCTACCGCGAGGACCCGAGCGGCCAGGCCTTCCTCGATCTGCGCCGCTACGGCTACCTGAGCGGACCCGACGAGGCCACGATCCTCCCGAGCCTGCGCTGGCGGGTGTTCTCGACCACGATCGGCGGCTACCTCCAGGACAGCTGGTCGATCATGGACAAGGTCACGCTCAACGTCGGCCTGCGCTACGACGCCCAGCACCTGTTCGGTGGCGACGGCCGCCTGTCGATGGCCTTGCCCAACCAGGTCTCGCCGCGGGTGGGCGTGATCTGGGATCCAACCCAGGTCGGCAAGGCCAAGATCTTCGCCAACTACGCCCGCTTTTATCAGAGCGTGCCCCTCAACCTGGCCGACCGCGCGGGCTCGGGGGAGCCGAGCATTCGCCGCTACTACGACGCGTCGATCTGCGACCCTTCGGACCCCGAGAGCCACGCCGAAGACTGCCAGTCCGACGCGAGCCGTGTCGCGATCGCCGGCCCCGCCGACCCCGATCGCTATTGGCTCGGCTACGGCGCGGGCAAGACCGCGATCGATCCGGATCTTCGGCCGCAGTCGAGCGACGAGATCGTCGCGGGCGGCGAGTACGAGATCCTCCCCGGCGCCAGGCTCGGCGTCAATTACACCCACCGCTGGCTCAACCGCGTGATCGAAGACATGAGCCGCGACGAGGCCACGACCTACTTCATCGGCAACCCTGGCTACGGGATCGCCAAGGACTTCCCCAAGGGCAAGCGTGTCTACGACGCCGTCATCATCTATTTCGACAAGCGCTTCGCCCGGAGCTGGCTGGTCTCGGGCAGCTACACCCTGGCCTGGCTCCGGGGCAACATCGCCGGGTTGTTCCGGCCCGAGACCGGCCAGCTCGATCCGAACATCAATTCGGACTTCGACCTCGTCTCGCTCCTCGCCAACCGCTTTGGCCCGCTGCCCGGTGACCGTCGCCACACGGTCAAGCTGTTCGCGGCTGGCGAGATCGCCCTCGGCAAGGGCCACGCGTTGATGCTCGGCGGCGCGTTTCGGGCGTCGTCGGGGGCGCCGACCAACGTGCTCGGATCCCACGAGATCTACGGGACCGGCGAGGCCTTCTTGATCCCGCGCGGGGCGGGCGAGCGGCTGCCCTGGGTGTTTCGCCTCGACACCAACATCGGCTACCGCAAGCACTTCACCGACGATCTGGCGGTCGCCGTGACGATGGACGTGTTCAACGTCGTCAACTTTCAGGCGGTGACCGCGGTCGACCAGTCCTACACCTATTCGGATGTCGTCCCGATCGAGGGCGGTACGCTCGCGGACCTCGAGGGCTACACCGACGGCAGCGGCGAGCCGATTGTGAAGAACCCGAACTTTGGTAAACCCTCGGCCTATCAGTCACCGCGCTTGTTTCGCTTTGGCGTGCGCCTGGACTTTTGATCGGAGGAACGATGCTCACTCGCTCCATCATGTTGTCGACGAGCTTCGCGTTCGCGGCCGCGGCGACGGTCGCGTTCGGGGCCAGCTGCGCCCAGCCGGTCCTCAACTGCACCAGCGCGCACGGAGCCTTCGCGGCCGAGTACTCCCTCACGAAGGGCGATCCGGACGCGGCCTGCGCCCAGCTTCAGGGCGACGTCCTCGGGATCCAGACCTACTTCCAAGCTGGCGGTCCCAACGGGACCCCGGACTATCAGCGCGCCAAAGTGGCGATCCGCCCGCGCTCGCTCGGGGCCAGGATCGACGACGCCGCCGCGCGCGGTGTCATCGACGCCGACGAGCTGTTTCATCGTGCGAACGCCGTCGGCGCGTTCACGGCGGGGTTCCCCGACGACCAGAGCTTTTGCCAGGTCGAGGACTTCGCCGACGCGGAGGTCTCGCTGCCCGAGCTCCCCGCGGTGCCCGATGACGCAAAGACCCCCGACGAGGACGAGAGCCGGCCCGCGGAGCCTGCAAGCGAGATCCGCTATCGCTGGAGCGGCGCCCGCTTCGTGGTCTCGGCCGACGCCCAGGGCACCCAGTTCGAGGCCGAGCTCGAGCTTCGCCAGGACGGCTGCGAGGCCGAATACCACGTCGTCGGGGTTTACCCCTCGGTCGCCTGCGAGACCGACGAGGAATGCAACGACGAGACCAACGGCATCAACCCGGACTTCGCCCTTCGGTGCAACACCAGCCTTGGGCTGTGCGTGCTCGACAAGGAGCTGCCGGCCTACGAGGACGCGACATGAGCGAACGAAAGCGAGACTGGGTGGCGATGGTCACGGCGACCGTCACGGCGACCGTGCTGGTGGCTGCGCCGGTCACTGCGGCCGGCCGAGCTCCCGACCCCGATGACGCCGCCGAGGCGAGCGAGGAGCTAGCAGCCCGGGGTGCAATGCATCGTGTCGCCTCGCGCCGGAATTTTGGCCGAGGGCGCGGAGCCAAAACGCCGCTGTACCGGGCGTACTGCAAGTTTTGGCGACAAAGCCCTCGGCGAAAAGGCCAAGCGAGGCGGCGCGAGGCATTGCACCCCGGGCTGCTAGCCCCGGCCGAGCCTGCTTCGGTTCAGCCCTGGCGCAGGGCGGGGATCGGGCTGCTCGGCGCAGGTGGGGTGGTCGCGGGCACCGGCTTTGGCTTGACCCTCGCGTACACGATCCTCGGCGACCGCCGCCAAGGGGCCGAGGATCCCGTGCTCGCCGACATCGAAGAGCTCGACGCCTCGGCCCGGGTCGGTGGGGCGCTGTTGGCCGCGGGCATCGCGATTGTGGCGGTCGGCGGGATCATCTTCGTGATCAGCAAGAAGAAGGCCGGGCCGCGATCGGGCGCGCGGATCCGCCTCGCCCCGACCTTCGGCGGGCTCGTCGTGTCTGGTCAATTTTGAGGGAGGCCTGGGCTCGGCCAAACCAAGCCAAGGGCTCGACGACCAGCCCTTCGGCGCGCGCGTGGTGGCGCTCTGCACGCGCTTCAGGCCTCGAGTTTCGCTCGGAGTAACTCGAGGGCTGGACGAGCAGCGGCTCGACTTACTCTGGGGTTGCGCCCTACACGCGTTTGCAGCGTCAAATTTCCGCCAGACCAACCCGTGCGCTGCTCGACCAGCGCTCGAGTTACCCTGAGGTTGCGCAACATGCGCGCCCTGAGCGTCCAAGTTCCGTCCGACCCAACTCGAGGGCTGCTCGGCCAGCGATCAGGTTCCCTCGCCCTCGCGCAGCTGGCTGCTCGTCGAGGCTCCAAGTTTCCCCCGACCCAACTCGAGCGCTGCTCGACCAGCGCTCGAGTTCCCTCGCCCTTACGAAGGGGTCTGCGCCTCGAGGCTCCAAGTTCCCCTCGACCCAACTCGAGCGCTGCTCGACCAGCGCTCGAGTTCTCTCGCCCTCGCGAAGGGGTCTGCGCCTCGAGCCTCCAAGTTCCCCCCGACCCAACTCGAGCGCTGCTCGACCAGCGCTCGACTTCCCTCGCCCTCGCGAAGGGGCGTGCGCGTCCACGATCCAGACTGCCCTCGACCCAACTCGCAAGCTCGACGACCAGCGCTCATGATGGTTTGCCCGAAATTTTGCCATGGAGCTCCAGTGGTCGAAGTCGGGCGGAGCGAAACGGAGCGCTCGACGAGCAGCGCTCATGATGGTTTGAGAATGTTTCGGGCCTGCGTGGCGACGATCCGAACCTACTCCGCGCCAAGATCGGAGCACGAGCGCGAGCCCTCGGGTCGCCCGGCCGAAAATTTGTGCCTCGCCGAGCACGTCGAAGCTTCGCTCGCGCCAACGGCAGCGCTGCGATTCAAGTGAGCCGCGCCCTCGGTTGGGCTCAGACCTCGTCGAGCTCGCCGCCGTCGTCGATCTTGACCTGGTACAGATCCGTGCGCCGGTCGAGCCACGGCCGCACGCTGCCGAGCTTCCGGGTCCGGCGCAGCACGGCCATGTCGAGGTCGTGGATGATCAGCGCCTCGACGTTCTCGTTGGCCTGAGCCGCGATCCCGTCGCGGGGGAAGTGGATGTCCGAGGGCGTGAGGATCGCGGCCTGGGCGTAGTGGATGTCGGCGCCCTCGACCTGGGGGAGGTTGCCGATCGGCCCGCTGAGCACGGCGTAGACGTGATTCTCAATGCAGCGGGCGGCGGCGCACGAGCGGACCCGAATGTGGGCCGCGCGGATGTCGGTGTTGTAGGGCACGAACAAGATCTGCGCGCCGCGGCCCGTGGCCACGCGGGCGAGCTCGGGGAACTCGACGTCATAGCAGATCAAGATCGCAACCTTGCCCATGTCGGTGTCGAACACCCGCAGGGCGTCGCCGGGCTCGACGCCCCACCAGCGCTGCTCGGCCGGGGTGATGTGGAGCTTGTACTGCTTGTCGATCCGGCCGTCGCGGTGAAACAAATACGCGACGTTGTAGAGCCGGCCGTCCTCGACGCACAGGTGGCTGCCCGCGAGGACGTTGACGTTGTACTTGATCGCGCTGTGGTGAAAGTAGTCGACGTAATCGTCGGTGAAGCGATCGAGGTTGCGGGCCTGAATCGCGGGTCGGTCCGGCGGGACGAGCCCGAGCAGCTGGTTGGTGAGCAGCTCCGGGAACAGCACGAAGTCACAGTGGTAGTCGGCCGCGGTGTCGATGAAGAACTCGCACTGGGTCGTGAATTCCTCGAAGCTCTCGACCGTGCGCATCTGGTAGTTGACCGTCGCAACCCGGACCGAGTCGGGCACGGTGCGCTCGAGCGGGGCGTAGTCGGGGTTGAGCCACTCCATCAGCACGGCGTAGCCGCCGCTTTGGCTGTCGGAGGGCAGATAACCCGGGAGCACCCGGCGGATCGAGAAGCCGTTGGCGAGCTGGGCGTTGAGGGTGGGGTCGCGGATCTCCTTGCGCACGACCTTGGCCACGTACTCGTTGATCTTCATGGTCTCGGCGTGCTTGTGGTAGTTGGGCACGCGCCCGCCGATCAGCATCCGCCGGAGGTTGCGCTCGCGGGCGAGGTCCTTGCGAGCCTCGTAGAGGCGCCGGGCGAAGCGGAGCCCGCGGCTGCGCGGCCGGACCGCGATGTCGAGGCCATAGAGCGCGTCGCCTTCGGGGTCGTGGGCCGTGGTCGGGCCGGTGATCTCGACCTCGCGGTAGGTGTGGGGGCGGTCGTAGGCCTCGCCGTTGACCAGCAGGGTGCTCGAGGTCGCAACTAGGAGGCCGTCGAGTTCGACGCAGAGCTGACCGTCGGGGAACAGCTCGAGCAGGTGGTCGAACTGAGCCTTGGTCCACGGGGCCACGCCCGGGAAGCACACGGTCTGAAGCTCGCGGACCTGCTTGTAGTCGCGCTTGCGAAGCTTGCGGACGAGGACGCGCTGCTGATCTCGGGTCCGGCGTTTGGCCATCGGCGGCGGTCTACCACGAAGCTCGGCTCGCGCCCGTGGGTTCTTGCGACCGCGCGGAGCTGCCGGGCTCCAGCCCGCGCCCGACTCGAGCGATGGTACCGTCTGTGACCGTGACCGACCTCCACCCCGATATCCGTGCGCTCGTTGGCTCGACGATCAGTGGGCGCTATCGCGTGGACGGGCTCGTCGTCGCCGACGAGAGCGGGGCGCGCTTCGAGGCCCAGCAGCTCGACCCCGCGCGGGCGGTCGGCTTGCGGGTGCTCGCGCCGGGGGCGAAAGGCTCGAGCCCGGGCGCGCCGTTCGAGGCCGAGGCGGTCGCGATCTCGAGCCTCGACCACCCCAACTGCGTGCGCGTGACAGACTCTGGCACGACCGCGAGCGGCCTCGTGTACCTGGTCACCGATCCGGTCTCGGGCCCGACCCTCGCCGACGCCGCGGCCGACGCCTGGGAGCCTCTCCGCGCGCTCGAGGTCGCGATTGAGGTGTTCGCGGCGCTCGACCACGCCCACGGCAGGGGCGTCGCCCACGGCGATCTGAAGCCCGCCGCGGTGTTCCTGACCCGCGATCCCGAAGGCCGAGAGCGGGTCGCGGTCGCCGACTTCGGGCTCGCCAAGCTGCGCGGTCCGGCTGCCGAGGTCCCGGCGGGGACCCAGGCCTACGGCTCGACTGGCGCCGCGCTGTCGGCGTCCGAGGTCGGGGCCGACGTCCACGCCGCGGCGACGATCCTCCATCAGCTCCTGGCCCAAGGCGCGCCGAAGCTCCCGTCCAGCGTGCCGCCCCAGCTCGCGCGCGCCCTCGCCAAGCTGCTCGAGGCCGCTCGCGGTCCGCGTCCACCGAGCCCGCGCGCGGTCATCGGCGAGCTCGAGGCGCTGCGCGCTCGACTCGGGGGCGCGAGCTCCGAGGAGCTCGCCACGGTCGCGGCCACGGCCACGGCCACGAGCCCGTCTGTGACCGCAGCCGACACGACCGCTCCGGTCGCGGCGCCCGAGCTCGCGGCCGGGCAGGTCATCGCCGAGCGCTTTCGCCTCGACGCCCTGGTCGGGAGCGGGGGCATGGGCGTGGTCTGGAAGGCCACCCACCTCGCGCTTCAGGCCCCGGTTGCGATCAAGCTGCTCTACCCCTCCCAGCACGACCCCGAGGAGGCTCGCGCTCGATTCCTGCGCGAGGCTCAGGCCTCGGCTGCGCTGCGCAGCAGCCACATCGTCCAGGTCCTCGACTACGGCGTCCACGAGGGCATGCCCTACCTCGTGATGGAGCTGCTCGAGGGCCGCACCCTCGCCGACCGCCTGGCCGAGGCTGGCGCGCTCAGCTTCGAGGCGACGATCGAGATCATGCGCGACGTGTGCACGGCCGTCGCGCGGGCCCACGAGGGTGAGGTGATCCACCGCGACCTCAAGCCCGCGAACATCTTCTTGGTCCAGGATCTCGACCGCGAGCGCGCCAAGGTCCTCGACTTTGGCATCGCCAAGATCGTCGGCCGTGGCCCCGCTTTGGAGCTCGCCACGACCCAGACCGGCGCGGTGCTCGGCACGCCTTACTACATGAGCCCCGAGCAGCTGCAAGAGAGCAAGTCCGTCGACCATCGCTCGGATCTGTGGTCGCTCGGCGTGATCACCTACCAGTGCCTGACTGGCAGTCGGCCGTTCGACTCGCGCAGCCTCGCCGAGCTGTGTGTCTCGATCACGACCCGCGATCCGGTCGCGCCCGAGGAGTTGGCCGCGCTGCCCCGCGGCGTGGATGCGTGGATGCGCAAGGCGCTGGCGCGAGACCCTGCGCAGCGCTTTGACTCGGTCCAGGACATGTTCTCCGCGCTGCGCGACATCGAGGCCGGACACGCGCCGGCTCCGGCGGCCGAGCGCCTGTACGACCGCGCAGGCCCCAGCGAGCGCGAGTTCGAGCTTCGGCCCAACCTCGGACCCGACCTCGTCTTGGAGGAGCCTGTCGAGGCGCCGCCGACCCCCTCGCCCGCGGTCGTCGGCTATCGATCGAGCCCCGACGTCAAGCGCGAGCGAAGCTACTGGCCGCTGATCCTGCTCGGGGTCGGGCTCGCCGTCCTCGTGGTCGCCTATGTCTTCATGGGCCGGGGTTCGGAGCCGAGCTCGGAAGCTGCGCCCGCGCCGGGCGAGTCGCCCGAGGTCGCGGCCTCCGATCCCAAGCAAGGCAGCGAGGAAGACGCGCCCGAGGTCACCGGCTTCGGGGATCCGTGCGAGGCGGCGGACGACTGCGGCTGGGATGATCCCTGCGCGCCGACTCGCTGCGTCGGGATCGCCCAGGCGCCGGCGGGCGAGTGCGAGGGCCAGGCGGCCAGGCCAGCTCCTGGGGAGTGCGTGTGCGTCGAGCAGCACTGCGCGCTGCGGCCGAGTGAGCCCCCGCCGCCCTCTGCGGGCTGCGCGGGGGCTTTGTGCGGGCTCGATCAGGCCGCGGGCGCGTGCGTCTCGGGGTCGATGGACGAGGCCAACGAGCACCGTGAGCAGGGGCCTGCGTGCGTCTGCGACGAGGCGACCCGGCTGTGCGAGTTCAAATGGGTCGAGCCGATTGCCTGCAAGAAGGCCACCGATTGTTGGGTGACGAATGCGGCGCCCTACTATCCGATCGAGCGCCCACGCTCGATGCGCGGCAAGGACTTTCGTCCCTGCCGCGACGGCGAGTTCGCGCCGACCTGCCGCGAGGGTCGGTGCGCGTTGATCACCTACAACTGCGACTGAGGGCTCAATCTGCGGTCACGGGGCGCCGGGGTTTAGGGCGTCTCGCCGCAATAGCGCAACGAACAGACGCCGGTGTCGGGCAGCTGGTACAGGTAATAATCCCCACAGTTTACGACCTGGATCTGCGTGTTCCAGTTGCAGGTGTTGCCGCTCCAGAAGAAGCAGGCCTGCCCTTCCACGACCCCGTCGCCGGGCATCGGGTGGGGCGTCTGCAGCCAGCCGGGCGCGTCGGTCCCACACGAGAAGATCGGCGGCGCGGCCTCGGGCATCTGGGTGCCCGCGTCGCCCGTGAACCGATACCAGTTGAGCCCTTGCCACTGGGGATCGCCGCTGTTGCCGTTGTCGCAAAGGTTGAACCCGCCGTTTTGGCTGATGTTGCGGTTGGCGTTGTTGAGCTCGAGGTAGGGCTCGAAGCACTGCGGATCGCCGATCGCGACGCAGTCGGAGGTGCAGGCGTCGTCCTCGATCATGTTGCCATCGTCGCACTCCTCGACGCCCTCATGCTTGATCCCGTCGCCGCAGACCGCGGTCGTGCATGCCAGCGTGCACGCGTCGCCGTCTTCTTCGTTGCCGTCGTCGCACTCCTCCATGCCGGCCCAGACCAGGCCGTCGCCGCAGACCGCGGGGACGCAGGTCGGGTAGACGCAGCCATCGTCGCTGTCGGTGTTGCCGTCGTCGCAGGTCTCGACCCCAGCTTGGATGTAGCCGTCGCCACAAAAGGCGAGCTGGCAGGCGGGGCATTCGTCGCTCGTGACCATGTTGCCGTCGTCGCACTGCTCGCCGTCCTGGACGACTCCGTCGCCGCAGGTCCCCGGCAGGCACATGCTGTTGCAGCCGTCGGCGTCGTCGTCGTTGCCGTCGTCGCACTCCTCGACGCCCTCGTGGACGAAGCCGTCGCCGCAGCTCGCCGCGACGCAGCCCTCGACGCAGTCGTCGGTGTTGAGCGGGTTGCCGTCGTCGCACTCCTCGAAGCCCTCGTAGACGTAGCCATCGCCGCAGCTGGCGATGAAACAGTTGGGCGTGCACTGGCCGGACTCGGAGTTGTCGGGGCCGAGGTCACACTCTTCGTCGGGCTGGACGACGCCGTCGCCACAGTCGGGGTTTGGGTCGCCGTCGCCGTCGCCCGGGTCACCGTCGCCGTCGCCCGTCGACGACCCCGTCTCGCCCTTGCTGCCGTCGCCGTCGCCGCCGAAGGTCGTCACGAAGGAGTTGCTCGGATCGGCCGAGGAGCATCCGAGCGGAATAAGCAGGGTCAGACAAGGGAGCAGGGCACGGGCGTTCATACCCCCACGCTATGACAGGACGCGAGCCAGGACAAAGTCAGACTCTCGCGCACGCCCGGTGTAGACCTGCGCGTAACGCTCGATCTCCAGTGCGATTGCGGACTCGGGACACCATGTCAGCCTCAGTCGCACTCGGGCAGGAGCTCGACCTCGAATGGGATGCTCTCTTTGGGGTCGAGGGTTGGATCACCGAGGCCAAGCTGACCATACCTGCTGTCGCCCCAGCAGCGCACGCGCCCCGAGTCGAGCAGGGCACAGGTGTGGTCGAAGCCCACGGCCAGATCCACGACCTTGCCGCCGACCTCGAGATCTTCGTCGGGCGGCTCGCGCAGGGTCGAGACCTGGATCCCGTAGCCTAGCTCCCCCGCATGCGACCAGCCCCAGCAGCGGGCCCGACCGCCATCGAGCAGCACACAGGTACGCGAGCCGCCCATGAACACGGCTTGGACGGGCTCCCCGACCGGGACCGGGCCCATGTCCATCGGCGTCTCGTCGTCTCCGACGTGTTCGATGTCCCCGAAGATGTCGCCGTAGCCGAGGATGCCGGTGGCCGCGTCCTTGCCCCAACAGCGCAGGCTGTGGTCCTCGAGCAGCGCGCACCAATTGCTGCCCGAAGCGGTCAGCGCGATCGCGGCGCCGCCGAGAGGGACGTCGCCGACCTGCTCCGGGGTCTCGTCGTCACCGATCGCCTCCTGCGTGCCGTACCCCAGCCAGGTCTGGGTTCCCCAGCAGCGCACCCCACCGGAGCGCAACAACGCGCAGGTGTGATCTCCGTGCACGGTGCCACCCGCCACGATGTGAACGGCCTCGCCACCGAGCGGCACGTCGGGGAGCGCGGGGAGGATGTCGTTGGGATCTTGACCGACCCCGCGGTCGATCGAGTCGCCGTAACCCAATTCGGCGCCCGCCCCCCAGCAGCGCACCGCGCCCGTGTCGAGCAAGACGCAGGCGTGCTCAATTCCCCGGTCGATAGCGACGAGCGGCGACGGACCCCGAATCAAGAGCCCCTCGCCCGCTGTCTGCTCGGGCGTCGAGAAGGGGAAGCCCGCGGCGCCCGGCCCCCAGCAGCGGGCCTCACCCGTGTCGGAGATCGCACACTTGCTGCCGCCGAGTACCTCGAGCGAGCGGACCGACATGCCGATGTCGACAAACCCGGGCTCGCACCAGTCTTCGTCGTCACCGATGTTCTCGGACTCGCCGTAGCCGAGCCAGCCGTTGCCGCCAGCGCCCCAGCAGCGCAAGCGTCCACGTGAGTCGATCACGCAAGCCGAGCGGCCGTTGGCGACGAGATCGGTGATGTACGCGGGAGCCTCGACCTCGTCGCCGCCGCAGCCCGACCCGAGGGCGAGCGCGGACAGTGCGATTGCCCCGAGTGCGATTGCCCCGAGTCGCCGGGTCACAGCGTGGCCTCCCGGGCGATGCGAATGGCGTGGAGCAACGAGAGCTGCTCGAGGTCGCCCCAGGCGTCGGTCGTGATCGACGCGCGCCCGACGGCCGTGCACTCGAGGGCGTCGGTCGTGAGGTCGACGCCGCCCCGACCCGCGGGGACGACGTGCCACCCGATGACCGGCTCGCCCGAGCCCGGGTTGCACTGCTCATTGGGCGCCAAGATCCGCAGCGTATCCCCCTCCGGCCCCGCGATCACCTCCAGGCGCGCGCCAAGACGATCGTTGGGGTTGGCCGAACCGGCCACGCTGCCTTGACCTTGGACGAGGCTCTCATTGGCCTGCGTCGGCAGCCCGTTCACCCCACCGTAGAGTAGGTGGACTTGGCCGACATCGGCGCCCGAGACAGTGTCGTGTCCGGGCACGCCGATGGCCAGGTCCGAGCAGCTCGTGCCCGCGAGCCGACCTGCTGCGACGCTGGCCCCGAAGTGGTCGCGTGCCTCCGGGGCGTCGCCCGCTCCGGCCCGGCCCTCGTACAGCAAGTCGTTGACGGAGCTGAGACCCCCGCTGGTCCCGAACAGCACATGGACCACGCCCGCTTCGTGCTCGCCCTCGACGGTCGCCCGCGGCGAGCCGATTGCGAGGTCGTCGATGCCGTCGCAGTCGAAGTCGCCGGTCGCCAACTGCTCGGCGAAGAACGCCCACTCGTCGGCCGCGCCGCCGATCCCGGCCGTGTCTTGATCGAACACCTGATCGCCGACGGCCGTGAGCCCCGCGGGGGAGCCGTAGATGACGTGCACGCTGCCGGCCGACGACAGCGAGCTGATCGTCGCGCCCGGCGTGCCCACGGCCAGGTCATCGTAGCCGTCGCCGTTGAAGTCGCCGACCGCGAGCCCTGCGCCGAAGAAGTCTTCACACGCCGCCGTGCCGAGCACGCCGCTGCTATCGAGGCCCCAGTCGACCCGGGCGCCGTTGGGGTCGACGACGATGATCCGACCCTTGCCACAGTCGTAGTCTGGATCCGAGAAGACCTCGTAGTCGCCCCCATCCGCACCAGCGAAGGAGGCGGTGAGCGCGGTGCTCAGATACCCACCGAGCTCGCCCTCGTCGTAGATGTTGCTGAGGAAGGTGTAGGAGGACTGGTCGTAGCCGCCAGCGTAGAGATGGTTGGCGACAGCGTCGACGTCGACGGGATCCCCGAAGTCGCCCTGGTTGGCGAGGGCCAGGGTCGGCGCGACCTCGTCTTCGATCACGGCGGACAAAACCCAGGGGTGATGCGGCTTGGGCACGCTGTTGGTCACCTGGCTCAGCGGCGGCGCCTTCCAGCCACCGCACACCTGGCCGCCGGTCTCGTGCATCGAGCAGCTGTCGCCAGCGTAGCTCCCGCCAACCCCGGAGTCGATCGATGTCGGCAGCTCGCCGAGGCAGCCGCCGTGCCACTCCCACTCGTCCTCGTCGTTGAGGTCGTGGCAGGGGGTGACGTCGCGGCCCGTCTCGAACTCGATCCAGTGCAGGTATGCTGGCGCGGCCTCGTAGAGGTCCGTGTCCCCAGTGCCGTCTCCGTTGAGGTCGCCGAGCACTCGCCAGGTCCCATCGGGCAGTTGGTACAGGAGCGGGCCGCCCGAGTCGCCCCGCATGGTCGCCATCCCAAAGATCGGCGTCTCGTCCCACTCGAACGCGTAGTTGGTGACGAGCTGGGTCGGACTGCCCGGGTGGTAGTAGCCACCGTAGGGGTAGGGCGCGGACGCATGCTCCGAGTTGTCGACCTGGACATAGAAGGTCGGGTTGAACGCACGCTTGAACCCGCCCTCGTCGTCATCGGGTTCGGTGCCCATACCGACCGCTGTCACGTCTACGCCGGGGAAGTTTCCGTCGGTTGGCCCGCCGACAGGCGGGGGCGGCGTCCAGCACCCATTCTTGCCCTTGACCTGGCCCGAAGTGCAGTCGTAGGTGGTCCACAGATCCTCATGCAGCCAGTCGCGGATGCACCCGGTCGGGACCATGAGCGGGACGGTCGGAAGCGTGGCGAGCTTGGCATAGTCGGGGTCGGTCGAATCAAGCAGACAAACGGCCAGGTCCACCCCCGTGTAGTGGTAAATGTTGCCGCCCTGCGATTTAAACCTGCCTTTGGGCTGGATGAAGCACCAGCGCTGGTCCTCGACCTTGGGCTCGGGGTGCGCGGCGATGTCGATCTCGAAGCGGTCGCCGAAGGGGTCGGCGGCGCTGTCTGCGTTGCCGAAGGTGACCTTCGCGGGCTGGCTGGGGGGGAGGAGGGGGAACTCGGATGGATCGGCAACAACGCAATGCGCCGCCATCAAGACAACCCCATCCCCGAGGTACGAGCCGGTGCAGTAGGAGCTGACCCTCACCGTCGACGGGTACGCACAATCTGCGACCAGGGGGCCGGTCACGGGATCCATGGCTTGTGACGAGCAGATGGGAACGAGCGACAGAGCCAGGGTGACGCCGGTGAGCGCGAGGATTCTCCAATACACATCCGTACCCGTACCACGAGCTCATTCATGGGCAATGATGCCGAGCCCTGACAACCTTGCCGGGCGAGCGGTGGCCGGGCCCGCGGGCGGCGTGCTCGAGCAGGATCCTCGCGGGCGGCCGGGACGCCGACACCTACCGCTGGCGGCCGGGGGACGGCGACGACACGATCGATGGCGAGACCAGCGGCGAGGCGCGCGGCGATCAGTTGAGTCGCGTCGTCTCGCGTTGGCCGCCGAAGTCCATGATTGGACCGACCCCGAATTGAACACGCGGGCGCACTTTGCCCACGGCATGAATCGCACGCGCTACGGTTTGACAGACTGTTCGCCGGGGCCAGTCTGTGCCCATGACCACGTCAACAACCATCTTTGCTGTCACCGCAGCATTGCTCATCAGCGCCGCCTCCTGCCAGAATGCTCAGGTCAAAGACGAGGCCGAGGATGTCAAGGACGCGCGCGAGGACGTCAAAGACGAGAAACAAGACGTCAAGGACGAAAAAAAAGAGGTCAAGGAGGAGAAGCAGGAGGTCAAAGAACAAGAGGCCGAATACGCCAAAGACCTCGCAGACCGTGTAGCGAAGGCGGAGGAGCGCTACGCCGAACTCGGGCTACGCGCCAACAAGGTAACCGTCGGCGCGACCGACACCGCGGCCGAGAAGGAGATTGAGTCGGCCCGCGACAAGGCCAAGGCCGAGATCGACGACCTGCGCAAGGCCACGCCGACGAGCCTCGATAGCGACCTCGAGCAGCTCGAAGACGCCATGGACAAGTACGACGACTTGCTCGACAAATATGAGGGCGTCTGAGCCCAGGGGCCTGCGAAAGCCTTCCTTCAGGTCCTAGAATTTTCGTCCTGGGTTGTTTCGCGCGTCGCGCGACCTCGCCGCATGTTCACAGCAACCTGCGTTGAGCCCCCTCTTGGGGGCCACGCAGACCACCGCGAAGCTCCTACCCGCGACCGAGCGACCGGCCGCTTGCGGGCCGACACTTCTGTTCGTCGAGCTCATCCAGGCAGAGGGTTGGTCTGGGGCTTCTTGCACGCACCGATTGTCAGCCCGGCAATGGCCGCCACGGCGAGAGCGAGCGGTCCGAGCGTTCGATACGCCTTGTCGTATTTATATTTATCCATGACCGCAAATCAGCAGGCGAGCTGATACGCGATATTGTGACAGGCAGCGTGACTTGCGGTGGTGGACAGATCCAGAGCAGCCGCGCGGCGATCGGCGTCGGTCCCGACCTGGGCGGGGGCGAGCGGCGCGAGCAGCGCTGCCTGCATTGGGCAGAAAGCACGCGGCCGTGGGGCGTTATCGAACCTACGTTGGCGCGACCGAATACCGGTAGAATCCTGACGTGACCGTGCGGGAGCCTGTGGTGGTGGTCGGGACGTGGGTGGTGGCGACGGTCGGCCTCTACTTCAACGCCATCCACGAGCAGGGCATGGCGATGATCATCTGCCTCCCGGTCGCCGTCACCGCCTGGGTGTTCGGCTTTCGCGGAGCGCTCCTTGCCGCAGCCGTTGCGCTGCCCTTGGGCCTCGGCATCCTCACGCTCGGGAGCCTCGACGTCGGCGACGTACTCCGCGAGCCCTCGATGCTCGTCGGACATGTCATGACGGCCCTGCTCGGGCTGGTCATCGGCTACCTCAGCACGCTGCGGGGTCGCCTCGAGCGAGAGACCCAGCTTCGGGCCCAGAGCGAGCGCGCCGCGGTCGAGGCCGAGATGGGCGCCCACTTGGCGCGCGCGGATCGGCTGGCGATCATGGGCACGCTCGCGTCCGGTGTCGCACACGAGATCAACAACCCGCTGACCTACCTGCTCAGCAACCTCGAGTTTGCCCAGGATGACCTCCTGCAGCTGCGCGACGCCGAGGGGGTCGATCCGAAGCTCTGGGAGCGGCTGCGGATCGGTATCGACGAATCGCGCGAGGCGGTCGAACGGATCCACAAGATCACCAGCGAGCTGCAGCTCTTCGTGCGCGACCACCCGGGGACGCTGCGCTTTGTCGACATGGTCGAGGCGCTCGGGGCGTCGATCAAGCTCGCCCGCCACAAGCTCCGGGACGGAACCGAGGTCGAGGCCCGCCTCGAGCCCGTGCCCATGGTCCGGGGCGACGGCGGCAAGCTCACCCAGGTGTTCGTCAACCTGCTCGTCAACGCCGCCCAGGCGATCCCCGAAGGCCGCGGCCATGGCCGCATCGTGGTCACGCTCGGGCTCGAGCGGGTCGAGGAGACCTCGATCCTGGTGACGGTCTCCGACGACGGGCAGGGCATGTCCGCCGAGGTCGTGAGCAAGATCTTCGAGCCCTTCTTCACGACCAAGCCTCGGGGGGTGGGCACGGGCCTGGGCCTCTCGGTCAGCGCGAGCATCATCCGCAACCACGGCGGCGAGCTCGAGTGCGACAGCGAGCCCGGGCGCGGGACGACCTTTCGCGTGCGGCTCCCGACCTTCGGCGACGCCGCTGTGTCCGTCACGCCGAGCGAAGCCGCGTCGCCGCCCCCGAACCCCCAGCCCCGCGTGGCACAGTCGCTGACGGCTGTGGGGTCATAGGAACCTTCTTGCTAGCAGCCCGGGCTGCTAGGGCTAGCCCTGCGGCTCGGGCAGGCAGACCGCGCCACCTTCGATCTGCGCCTGGGTCCGGAAGGTGTTGAGATCCTGCCAGTTCGGCGGCTCGAACTGTGGGATCACCCC
>NZ_PVNK01000097.1 GCF_002994615.1 Enhygromyxa salina
TTCCCCTGCCCCCGCCCGCGCCGCCACCGCCCAAGCCGAGCCGCGCCAACGCTTCCTCGCCATGAACCTCGCCCCCAAGCCGCCGCCCGAGCTCGAGTTCGTCGCCGAGGATCGACCGGCCGAGATCTGCGAGCGCGTCGCCGGCTACGCCCTGCGCGAGGCCGGAGCGTGGGCGCGGCGCCGCTTCTTTGCGGCCGTGGCGGTCGCGCTCGGGCGCGCGGGCCCGCGTGAGGGCGGGCTCGAGGCGGGCGCCGAGCTGGCCCGCGAGCTCGCCCGCCACGTCCGCGAGCCCTGGGTCCGCGACGGCATCGAGCGCGGCCTCGACCTGTTCACCCTCTGCGTCGACGAGACCGGGCGCCGCTGCGTGGCCGCGCTCGTCGCCGAGTACTTTGGCTGGCGCGAGGCGCCGGACCTGTTCTTTCATCGCGTCGGCTCGATCTTCGCCCGGCGCTCGGCCGCGGAGCTCGTCCGCACGGCCCGGGTCACGGCCGGCTACGCGTGCATGCCCAAGCCAACCCTCGACGAGCTCCGCCTGGTCGCGTCGGTCCCGTGTCGGACCGGCGCGACGAGCCGCGAGCGGCGGCTGACGATCGTCAGCTTCAGCGGCGACCCCTTCCGCGAGCGGCTGCGCAGCGCCACGCAGATCCCGAGCCTCGGCAGCGACGGCTTGCTGGTCGCGCTCGCCGACGCCGGGCTCGGCCTCCTCGCCCAGCTCGACGACACCGAGCTGCCCGTGCCCCTCGTCGGCCGGCCGCTGCTGTGGTTCCCGCGCGAGGCCGACCACGATCTGCGCCGCCTCCACCTGATCCTCGCCAGCGCGATCGCGTGAGGCTCGCGCCACGGGCAGCGCCCTCGACAGGCGCCGGCGCGCGGGCGAAGCTCTCGGCGGCGTGAGCGAGCGAGAGCCTCCCTTTAGCAAGATCCTGGTCGCAAACCGCGGCGAGATCGCCCTGCGGGTGTTCCGGACCTGCCGCGAGCGCGGCATCCGAACGGTCGCCGTCTACAGCGACGGCGATCGCAACGCCCCCCACGTCGCCGGCGCCGACGAGGCCGTTCACATCGGGCCCACGCCCTCGGCCGAGAGCTACCTCCGCGCCGACAAGATCATCGCCGCGGCCCAGCAGACCGGCGCCGACGCGATCCACCCCGGCTACGGCTTCTTGTCGGAGCGGGCGAGCTTCGTCGAGGCCTGCGCCGCCGCGGGGATCGTGTTCATCGGGCCGGGGACCCGGGCGATGGAGCTCATGGGCGACAAGGTCCGCGCGCGCAAGGCCATGATCGCCGCGGGCGTACCGCTGGTCCCGGGCCGCGAGGACGTCGACGACGTCGAGGCCGCGCTCGAGGCCGCCGCCGAGATCGGCTACCCGCTGATGCTCAAGGCCTCGGCCGGGGGCGGCGGCAAGGGCATGCGCGTCGTCCACGACGAGGCCGAGCTGCGCCGGGGCTTCGCGGCCGCCAAGCGCGAGGCCGAGGCCGCGTTCGGTGACGGGCGCCTGTTTGTCGAGCGCGCGGTCATGGCCGCGCGCCACGTCGAGATCCAGCTGATGGCCGACGCCCACGGCGAGGTCGTGTACCTCAACGAGCGCGACTGCTCGGTGCAGCGCCGCCATCAGAAGGTCATCGAGGAGGCGCCCTCCCCCGGGGCCCAGATGACGCCCGCGGTCCGCCGGGCGATGGGCGAGGTCGCGTGCCGCGTGGCCAAGGCCGTCGACTACGTCGGGGCCGCGACGGTCGAGTTCTTGTTCGAGGAGCAAGACGGCGGCGAGCCGCGCTTTTACTTCCTCGAGATGAACACCCGGCTCCAGGTCGAGCACCCCGTGACCGAGATGACCACGGGCCGCGACCTCGTCTGGGACATGATCCGCGTCGCCGCCGGGCGGCCGCTCGGCTACACCCAGGCCGAGGTCGGCCTCGACGGTCACGCGATCGAGTGCCGGATCTACGCCGAGGATCCGCTCCGCTTCCTGCCCAGCCCCGGCCCGCTCCTGCGCCTGCGCTGGCCCGAGGGCCCGGCCCTGCGCGTCGACGCGGCCGTGCGCGAGGGCTGCGAGGTCTCGAGCCACTACGATCCGATGATCGCCAAGCTCGTCGCCTGGGGTCCGACCCGCGCCGTCGCGATCGAGCGCATGCGCCGGGCGCTCGAAGACACGGTCGTGCTCGGGATCGAGTGCAACATCGCCTTTCACCTCCGGGTCCTCGCCGAGCCCGACTTTCGCGCGGGCCGCTTCGACACCCACTACATCGACCGGCACCCGTCGCTGACCAGCGCGACCGCGCTCGACGAAGATCACTCGCGCGCGATCGCGGCGGCCGCGGCCGATGCAGCCTCGCTCGCCCAGACCCGGCGCGAGGCCGGCCGCTCCGACGCGGCGACATCCCGCGAGTTCTCGGCCTGGCAACGCGCGCTGCGAAACAGGGGCTAGCAGCCCCGGCTGCTAGCAGCCCGGAAGGCCCGGACTCCGAGTCCGCGGGCTGGCCCTTGGGACCGGCTGCGTGGCCAAAGTCGGGCCCGCATGACACGCGCTTGACCGAGCTGCCCGATCGTGACAGTTCGTGAGCCCGTGCGGCGGCGCAATACCCCCAAACGGACCAAATTCATCTTCGTTACCGGCGGCGTGGTGTCGTCCCTCGGCAAAGGCTTGTGCGCCGCGTCGATGGGCGCGCTGCTCGAGAACCGCGGGCTCAACGTCGGCCTCCAGAAGCTCGACCCCTACCTCAACGTCGACCCCGGGACGATGAGCCCGACCCAGCACGGCGAGGTGTTCGTGACCGACGACGGGGCCGAGACCGACCTCGACCTCGGCCACTACGAGCGCTTCGTGTCGCGGCGGATGTCACGGCACAGCAACTACACCTCGGGCCAGATCTACCAGGCGGTGCTCGAGAAGGAGCGCAAGGGCGACTACCTCGGCCAGACCGTGCAGGTCATCCCGCACGTGACCAACGAGATCAAGCAGGCGATCCTCAAGGCTGCCGAGGGCACCGACGTGTTGATCTGCGAGATCGGCGGGACCGTCGGCGACATCGAGTCGCTGCCCTTCCTCGAGGCCGTCCGTCAGCTCCGCTTCGAGCTCGGGGCCGACAACGCGGCCTTCGTCCACCTGACCTTGCTGCCCTATCTGCCGACGGCCGGCGAGATCAAGACCAAGCCGACCCAGCACTCGGTCATGAAGATGCGCGAGATCGGCATCCAGCCCGACATCCTCGTGTGCCGCTCCTCGCACCCGATCGAGGCCGACATCCGCGAGAAGATCGCGCTGTTCACCAACGTCGCGCTGACCCACGTGGTCCCGATGCTCGACGCCGACACGATCTACGACGTGCCCTTGATGCTCCACGAGACCCGGCTCGACGACGCGGTCTGCGAGCTGCTCAACATCTGGAGCCGCGAGCCCCAGCTCGACGAGTGGCGTCGGATCGTCGACGTGATCAAGCACCCCGCGCACCAGGTCAAGATCGGCGTCGTCGGCAAGTACACCGACCTCCACGAGTCCTACAAGAGCCTGTCCGAGGCCCTCGTCCACGGCGGCATCGCCAACAACGCGGGGGTCGAGACCGAGTTCGTCGACGCCGAGCAGATCTCGGCCCGCGGACCGGGGATGCTCGCGGAGCTCGACGCGATCCTCGTGCCCGGCGGCTTCGGCGAGCGCGGCAGCGCGGGCAAGATCGAGGCGATCCGCTGGGCCCGCGAGAACAAGGTCCCGCTGTTCGGCATCTGCCTCGGCATGCAGCTCGCGGTCATCGAGTACGCCCGCCACGTCGCGGGTATCGAGGACGCCCAGAGCACCGAGTTCGAGGCCAGCGCCGACCAGCCGGTGATCGCGTTGATGGACGAGCAACAAGACGTGACCCACAAGGGCGGGACCATGCGCCTGGGCGCCTACGACTGCGAGCTCGTGCCCAACACCCTCGCCCGCCGGATCTACGGGGCCGCGCACATCCGTGAGCGCCACCGTCACCGCTGGGAGTTCAACAACAGCTACCGCGAGCGCCTGAGCGAGGCCGGGCTGATCCTGTGCGGGCTGTCGCCCGACGGCACGCTCGTCGAGATGGTCGAGCTCCCGGCTCACGCTCACCCCTACTTCATCGGCTGCCAGTTCCACCCGGAGTTCAAGAGCCGGCCGACCGCGCCGCACCCCTTGTTCACGGCCTTCATCGCCGCCGCGCTCGACCACGGCAAGCGCCGGGGCGCCTGAGGGCGCCTCAGCCTCCGGGTCGACCGGCCCCATGGCTGGCGGCTTCGGACGAGATGCGAGCGGTGCCCCACGCGCCCGTCGGTTCACAATCACCACCCGGTGATTTTCGCAAGTGCAATCCTGCGGGCGGTGCGGGCGGTCGCTCCTGATTTCCGCTTGGGCCCTTCGCGCTCGATCTGATAACCTGATCGCGCCTCATGGTTCTGCATATGCGCCAAGAGCTGCGGATGTCCCAGCAGCTCGTGATGACCCCGCAGCTGCAGCAGGCCATCAAGCTCCTTCAACTGAGTCGCATCGAGCTCCAAGACCTCGTCCGCAACGAGCTGCTGGAGAACCCGCTCCTCGAAGAGTCCCAGGAGATGGGCACGACCAACGAGGAGCCGGTCTCGGCCGTCGAGATGCAAGACGGCGTCGAGCGGCAGGGCGACACCGGGGACGGCGAGACCAAGCCGGCCGAGGCGCCGAGCCAGGAGGTCAAGGCCGACGAGCCCAACGTCGACAATTTCGACTGGGAGGCCTACCTCCAACACCACTCGCTCTCGGGGCCCCTGCCCTCGGGCGGCGTCCGCCCCGACGACGACCTGCCCGGCCTCGAGCAGACCATGGCCGACGAGGAGACCCTCGTCGAGCACCTGATGTGGCAGGTGCGCCTGTCCAATTTCTCCTCACTCGAGGAGGAGGTCGCCGAGTACGTCGTCCGCAGCGTGTCCGGGGCCGGCTACCTCAACGTCAGCGTCCCGCAGATCGCCGCGCGCGTCGGCTGCTCGACGCTGCTCGTCGAGCAGGTCCTGCGCCGGGTCCAGCAGCTCGATCCCCTCGCGATCGCCTCGCGCAACCTCGCCGAGGTCCTGTGGATCCAGGCCCGCCACCCCGAGCACCCGATCGACGACCCCCTGGTCCTGACGATCATCGCCAAGCACCTGCCAAACCTCGAAAAACGCGCCTACCCGGCGGTGGCGCGCGACACGGGCGAGGCCCTGGAAGAGGTCTACGAGGCGACCAAGATCATCATGGGCCTCGAGCCGCGCCCGGCCCGGCAGTTCGTGTCGGAGTCGCCGCAGTACGTCACCCCCGACGTCTACGTCCACAAGATCGGCGAGGAGTACGTCGTCACGCTCAACGACGACGGCCTCCCGAAGCTCAAGATCTCCAACTACTACAAGTCGGCGATGCTCGCGGACAGCAAGGCCAAGGCCAAGGGGCAGACCCGGTCCAAGGGCGACGGCGGCCAGGCCAAGGACTACATCACCGAGCGGCTGCGATCTGCGCAGTGGCTGATCCGCTCGATCCAGCAGCGCCAGCGGACCATCCTCAAGGTCACCAAGTCGATCCTCGGGTTTCAGCGCGAGTTCTTCGAGAAGGGTCCGCAGCACCTGCGCCCGCTGATCCTCAAAGACGTCGCCGAGGACATCGAGATGCACGAGTCCACGGTCAGCCGCGTGACGACCAACAAGTACGTCCACACGCCGCAGGGCATCTACGAGCTCAAATACTTCTTCAACGCCGGGATCTCCAAGCGCGGCGGCGGCGAGCTCGCGTCCGAGGCCGTCAAAGAGAAGATCAAAAAGCTCATCGAGGTCGAGGACCAAAAGAAGCCCTACAGTGATCAGAAGCTCGTCGAGCTCCTCCGCGACGAGGGCATCACGATCGCGCGGCGCACGGTCGCCAAGTACCGCGAGCAGCTCCACTTGCTGTCGAGCTCAAAGCGTCGCAAGTTATTTTGAACCCCGCACCAGACCACCTTGAAAGGGAGGTAGCAATCGATGCAGACCCAGTTCGTGTTCCGTCACATGGACTCATCCGACGCGCTTCGCAACTACGCCGAGGAGCGCCTCACGAAGATCAAGCGTTACTTCTCCGATCCGCTCAAGGTCAACTGCACCTTCGCGGTCGAGAAGATCAACCACATCGTCCAGTTCGACGTCACGCTGCGCAACGGCCTCCAGCTGCACTCGTCGGAGACGACTGAGAACATGTACAGCTCGATCGACATGGCGCTGGCCAAGATGGAGCGTCAGGTTCGGCGCTACAAAGACCGGATCACCAACCACAAGCCCCACAAGGGCAAGGCCGCGCGCGTGCGGCAGACCGTGCTGGCGGGGGACTCACTCGACGAGCCCGAGACCATGGTCGAGGCCGAGCGGCGCCGCGCCGCCGAGCGCGAGGACCCGACCCGCAAGCTCGACGAGGCCGCGGCCAAGATCGTCCGCGAGAAGGAGTTCCGCGCCGAGGGGCTGACGGTCCAAGAGGCCGTCATGCAGCTCAACTTGATGCACAAGCAGTTCTTGGTGTTCACCAACACCGAGACCGGCGACATCAACGTGATCTACCGGATGGGCGACGACTACGGGCTCATCGAGACCCGCGGCCACGTCAACGACGCGTGAGCCAGTCCGCGCACGCTGCGGCGTGACCCGACCAATTGGGTCCGGCGCGGCGTAGGCTGTTCAACCCCGTCTGCGCGAGGAGCTTGGCTGAGTCGAGCTCGCTCGCGGAGGCGCCGGCCTGGGCGCGCGCGAGCAAGCACTGCACCTCACCGAGCTCGCCGGGCTCGCCTGCCCGCCCACGGATCTCGAGCGCGCGCGTCAGCGGTTCGAGCGCCGCGGCGGGGTGACCGAGGGCGAGCTCGCCCTCGCCCACGCCGACCAGGGAGTACGCGGTGTAGGCGTGGTCGGGCCCAACGCTGGCCTCGCAGATCTTCAGCGCCCGTCGGTCGTGGATGAGGCCCTCGCGCGGATCCCCCTGCGCCCGCGCGATCAAGGCCAGGTTGTTGAGCGCGATCGCGACGATGGGGTGCTCGGGGCCGTGGATGCGCCCGGCCCCGGACAGGGTCCGCTCGCAGACGGCCCGGGCCTCGACCTGCTCGTCGAGCTTGTAGAGCGTGAAGCAGAGGCTGTTGGAGGTCCTCACGCCGAGCGAGCTGCGCAGCTCCCCCGCCTCGCCGCTGCGCTCGAGGATCGCCTCGAACTGCGCGCGCGCCTGCTGGTGATCACCGCGCAGGTCGTAGGTGACCGCCAGCGACTGCAGCGCATCGATCGTCCCGGAGTGCGCGGGACCGAAGGACGCCTCGGCGATCTCGACTTGGCGCCGCGCGTCGTCGAGCCCCGCGCCGAGCTCACCGGTCGCGTTCGCCAGCGCCATGCGTGCGCGCAGGGGGCCGAGCAGCAGCGGGTGGTCGGCGCTCAGGCGGCGCTCATAGACCTCGATCACGCGGTTGAGCTCGGTCGCGGCCTCGACGAGGCGGCCGTCGTCGCCGAGCGCGACGGCGAGCCCAAGCCGAATTTCGGCGGTCCGCAGATCGGCGGCGCCGTAGGCCTGCTCGGCCAGCCGCGTCGCCGCGCCGAGCTGCTCGAGGGCCTCGGGGTAGCGGAGGTTGCGAGTCAGCGTGCGCCCGAGCGCCCAGGCGCGCTCGAGCTCGGCCTCGGGCGGCGCGCCGAGCCGACGCGAGAGTCCAGCGGCGATCGCGAACCAGCGCCGCGCGAGCTCGATCCCCTGGTCCCCGGGGCCAAAATTGTCGGCGCGGATCAGCTCCGTCGCGGTGTCGAGGGCGAGGCGATCGTGACCGAGACCGAGCGCGAGCTCGTGGGCGCGAAGCAGGTGCGCGCGGGCGCCGGCGTCGTCATCCGACAGCCGCGCGAACTGCCCCTCGAGCTGCTCGAGCTCGGCGAGCAGCGGCTCGTAGCCGAGGCGCTCGACCGACGCGCGGAGGCCCGCGAGCTCCGTCCCGACCTTGGCCAGGCGGGCGGCCCCGATCCGCGCCTCGAGCCGAGCAAAGGCCTCGCGGACCGCAGACACGGCCGCGGCCTGGTCGGCGGGCGGCGGCGCGACCGCGCGGAGGGTCTCGACGTCGGCGCAGGCGTCGAGCTCGGGCAGGGTCGAGACCAGCTGCGGGGCGTCTCGCACGAGCTCGGCGTCGGCCTCGGCGAGCAGATCGACGAGGGAGTCGGCCTGCTCGCGACGCTGGGCCAGGCACGCCATGCGCATGTCGTAGAGCTCGGCCGACTGCTCGTGGCGGGTCGAGCAGGTCTCCGTGTAGGCCTCGGCCCAGGCCTGTGACCACGCCTCGACCCCCTGGCTCACGGCCGCGAGGCTGGTGTCGGCGTAGCCGAGCTCGAGGGACTCGAAGTGGCGCCGGAGCTCGGCCTCCCGCGTCGAGCTCCAGGTCTGGGCGATCTGAGCCCGGCCCTTGGCGCAGGGATCGCTCGGCTCGCGCTCGCCGCGGGCCAGCCACGCGGCGGTCGTCGCTGCGAGCACCGCGACGACCACGCTCGCGACCGCCCACGGCCAGCGCCGCGGGCTCGCCTCGACCCGCAGCGCGGCGAGCAGGCTCGGCATGTCCTCGAAGCGCGCGGCCGGCTCGCGGGACAGACCGCGCATCAAGGCGCGGCCAATGACGGCGGGCACCGGGCTGTCGCGCGGCGGCGGCCGAAGCTCGCCGAGGGTGACGGCGGCGGCGAGCTCGAAGAAGCGCGTGCCCGCGAAGGGCGGGTAGCCATAGAGCGCCTCGTAGAGCGCGACGCAAAACGAGAACTGGTCCGAGCGGGCGTCGGCGACCTCGCGCTGGAACTGCTCGGGGGCCATGTAGCGCGGCGTGCCGACGATCGCTCCGACCGCGGTCAGGGCCGCCGTCGGGCCGGCGGTCCCGGGCCCCGCGGTCTCCTCGAGGTCTGGGTCGCCGTCGGGGTCCCTTCGCTCGGCCCCCAGCGAGGACGAGTCGAGCCCCTGCTCCTGCCCCGGCCCGTGCCCCTGCCCCTGCCCACGGACTCGAGGGCTCGCCGCTTCGTCCGCGCCCTCATCACTGTCCGAGGGTCGAACCAGCCCGAAGTCGGCGACCCGCGCCCGACCGTCGGTCCCGAGCAAGACGTTGTCGGGCTTGAAGTCACGGTGGACGAGGCCCGCGGCGTGGGCCGCCGCCAGGCCCTCGCCCGCCTGGCGAAAGAGCTCGACGATCTCCGCCCAGCTCCGGGTCTCCTGGTTGAGCCAGCGCCGGAGCGTGACCCCGTCGACGTACTCCATCGCAATCCAGACCGAGCCGCGGTGGCTGCCGACGTCGAACACCGAGACCACGTTGGGGTGCGAGAGCCGAGCCATCGCCTGGGCCTCGCGCTGGAGCCGGCCGTGGGCGTCGGCCGAGCCCCGGTCCGGGCGCACGAGCTTGAGCGCCACGCGGCGATCGAGGCGGGGGTCCCAGGCGGCATAGACGACGCCCATGCCCCCGGAGCCGAGCTTGCGCAGGACCACGAAGCGCGCGATCTGATCGGGCTGAGCGGCGGCGGCGGTGAGCGCTGCCCCGTCGTCGCTGAGCTGGGTGTCCTCGAGCGAGTCGGGTCCGCGCGTCATGCCCAGGTCGCCCCCGGGCGATGGCGCAAGCGTCGCGTCGGGGTCGCTGGTCTCAGGGCCCACGCGCGGATGCTACAAAGGACACGCGCCCAAGGACACGGCGTTCCAGGCCCACCAGCGACCAAGCTCACGGGCCCCGCGGGTCACACCTCCCGTCGGACTCCGCTTCGTGCCAACCTGTGCCCATGCGCCGCGACGCCACCGCGGAGGTCAGCAGCCTCCTCGCCGACGACTCTGCGTCACTCAAGCTCGAGGTGCTCTCGGACTGGGGCGGCCTCGACCGCCTCCTGATCCGGCCCCGCATCCAAAAGCCCGGCATCGCGCTGTCGGGCTTCGTCAAGCACGTGTTCGGCGACTGCCTTCAGGTCCTCGGCCTGACCGAGGTCGACTACCTGCTCAGCATCGGTGAGGACGAGGCCCGCGCCGGGCTCGAGGCCTACTGCAAGCGCAAGCTGGCGGCGATCGCCCTGACCCGCGGGCTCGAGCCGCCGCCGCCGCTGCTGGAGGTCGCCCGCGACCACGGCATCCCGGTCATGCGCACGCCGCTGATGACCTCGAGCTTCATCGCCCGCGTGACCCGTCGGCTCGAGGAGCTGCTCTCGCCCCGGGCCAACATCCACGGCGTGCTCGTCGACGTCCTCGGCGTCGGGCTGCTGCTGATCGGTCGCAGCGGCGTCGGCAAGAGCGAGGCCGCCCTCGACCTGGTCTTGCGTGGTCATCGGCTCGTCGCCGACGACGTCGTCGAGGTCACCGTGCGCCCGCCCGACACGATCTGGGGCGCGGCGACCCAGCTCCACCAGCACCACATGGAGATCCGCGGCATGGGGATCCTCAATATCACCCACCTGTTTGGGGTCGCGGCCGTGCGCGACAACAAGAAGATCGAGGTCGTGGTCGAGCTCTCGGATCTCCACGAGGACGACTACGACCGGCTCGGGACCGAGAACAACAACTGGCCGATCCTCGGCGTCAACATCCCCCTGGTTCGGATCCCGCTCCGGGCCGGGCGCAACATCTCGTCGCTGATCGAGGTCGTGGCCCGCAACCAAATCCTGAAGTTCCGCGGGATCGACTCGGCGCGGGAGTTCCAGGAGAAGATCGCAACCCACATCGCGCTCACGACCGGGACGGCGCCCGAGCCCGCCCCGCCCGAAGACGGCGCGCCGACCAAGCAGCTGCCCGGCCAGAGCACGGGCCTGGTCTCCCTCGGCGAGGTCGAGTGATGGAGATCCTCGTCGTGACCGGGCTGTCGGGCGCGGGCAAGTCGACCTGCCTGCGCGCGCTCGAGGACCTCGGCTACTACTGCATCGACAACCTCCCGGTCCCGATGCTGCCGGCCCTGGTCGAGACCAAGCTCGCGTCCCCGGCCCCGCACCCCGGCCCCACGCGCCTGGCGATCGGCATCGACGCCCGGGCCGAGGAGCACCTCCACGCCTTCGCCGAGGTCCGCGAGCAGCTCCTCGCCGAGGGTCACACGATCGAGGTCCTGTTCCTCGAGGCGCCCGACCCGACGATCGTGCGCCGCTTCTCCGAGACCCGGCGGCGCCACCCGATGGGCGAGCTGCCCGAGGCGATCCGGCTCGAGCGCGCGCGCCTGCGCGAGCTCCGGGCCCTGGCCGACGCGGTGATCGACAGCGAGAACTCGAGCTCTCGCCAGCTGCGTCGCCTGGTCCGCGATCGCTACGGCACCCGCGGCGGCGCCTTGCACCTGGTCTTGATGTCCTTCGGGTTCAAGAACGGGCTGCCGAGCGAGGCCGATCTGGTGTTCGACGCCCGCTTCCTCCAAAACCCCTTCGATGTCCCCCAGCTCCGCGCCAAGGGTGGCTTCGACGGGCCCGTGCGCGACTACGTGCTGAGCCAGGACGACGCCCGGGAGGTCCTCGAGCGGGTCGAGAGCTGGCTGCGCTTTCAGGCCCCCCGCACGATCCACGAGGGGCGCTCGTACCTGACGGTCGCGCTCGGGTGCACGGGCGGCCAACACCGCTCGGTCGCCCTGACCGAGGAGCTGCACCGGCGCCTCGCTAGCGAGCCCGTGGCCGAGCCGGCCCCGGTCCTCACGGTTCGCCATCGCGATCTCGAGCAAGCCCTCGCCGACACGGCTCACCTCGCGTGCTAGCAAACAGTTTCGAGCGCGGATTTCCTCCAGCCCTGCGCGGACCCCCAAGGGCCGCGACGCCGCCTCATCAACGAGCCCGAGCGGCCCGCCGTGAGCCCCGGAGCGGACCTCGGGCACCCAGCACTAGCCATTGCGGTCAGTGCGCGCCACCGCCCCGATGTTGCGCTTTTGTTTCGGCGGATGCAGCATCTGTTACGCAGAGTCGATGATCACGGTCGATGCAACAGCCGATGCAACAGCCGATGCCCGCCGAAGCTAGCCCTTCGCCGGCCCCCTCGGTCGAGCCCAGCGACAGCTCGGCGGCCAAGTGCGGGATCGTGCTGATCGGCCACGGCAACACGGCGTCGGCGCTGCTGGCGGCGGCCCGCGACATCATCCCCGGCGATGGCCTCGCCGACATCATCGCAATCGACGCCGGGGCCGGCCAGACCCCGGAGCTGCGCGCCGGAGTCTGCAGCGCCGTCGAAGAGGTCGACGAGGGCCGCGGCATCTTGCTCCTGACCGACCTCATGGGCTCCAGCCCGTGCATGTGCGGGCTCAACGAGAGCGCCGGCCACGGCCTCGCGCTCGTCACCGGGCTCAACCTCGCGATGCTGACCAAGCTCGCGCTCGCCGATCGCCGCTCGTCTCTGCGCGAGCTCGCCAACGCCTGCGCCGACTCGACCCGCCGCTCGGTCTGCGTAAAAATCCGCGACGAGCTCGCCGACAGGGCCGACGAGCCGAACGACGACTGAAGACACGAGATACGCGATGGGGCGCAGCAAATCGAGCGAACTCGAGATCGTCAACCCGCTGGGCCTCCACGCCCGCGCTGCGGCCAAGCTCGTCGGCCTCGCCAACAAGTACGAGTCCGAGATCTGGATCGCCAAGGACGGCCAAGAGGTCAACGGCAAGAGCATCCTCGGCGTCCTGATGCTCGCCTGCGGCCAGGGCTCGAAGATCTCGCTGCGGGTCGAGGGCCGCGACGCCGACAAGGCTCACAGCGCCCTGTCCGAGCTCGTCGGCGACGGCTTCGGCGAGATGTGATCCGCTACCATCAACGCCGTGGCGAACGAGAGCGACAGCCCCGAGTTCCCTGAGCTGCGCGAGGTCTCATCGGTCCACGACGGAGCGCTCGAGACGGTCGAGCTCCGCGGCAACGCGGTCAGCCCCGGGCTCGCGATCGGACCGGCCTACGTCGTCGATCGGCGCGAGGTCAACATCCCCCGGACCCACATCGAGCGCGAGGCGGTCGACGAGGAGCTCCTGCGCTTTCGCGTCGCGCTGCGCGGCGCCCAGGATCAGCTCGAGGCGATCAAGGGCCGCCTGACCCACGGCGAGCACCGCCAGATCCTCAAGGCGCAGCAGATGATGCTGCGCGACCCCGACCTGATCCAGCGGACCGAGGCGCTGATCAAGGCCGACCTGATCAACGCCGAGTGGGCGGTCAGCCGCTCGGTCGACGAGATCCGCGAGACCCTCGCCAAGGCCACCGATCGGATGTTCCGCGAGCGCCAATTCGACGTGGCGTTCATGGGCGAGCGGCTGATCACGACCCTCGGTGGCGAAGAGAGAGACGCGATCACCCCGCCCGAGGGCTCGGTCGTGGTCGCCCACGATCTCAGCCCGGCCGACACCGCCCAGCTCGCTCGCTACCAGGTCACCGGGCTCGTGACCGAGGAGGGCGGCCAGACCTCGCACACGGCGATCATCGCCCGCGCGCTCCAGATGCCGGCCGTCGTCGGCGTCGACGATCTGCTCGAGGCCGTCGAGACCGGCGACCTGGTGATCGTCGACGGCGTCCACGGCCTCGTCCACGTTCGCCCGAGCCCGGCCCAGATCGACGCGCTCGAGCTCGAGGTCGAGCGCTACGTCGCCTTCGAGCAGAAGATCCACAAGGAGCACGCGCTCCCGGCCCAGACCTTCGACGGCGAGACCGTCCACCTCCGGGCCAACCTCGCCCTCGACGAAGAGATCGACGCCGCCCGCCACTCGGGCGCCGAGGGCGTCGGGCTCTACCGGACCGAGTTCATGTTCATGAACCGCGAGAACGCCCCGAGCGAGGAGGAGCACTACCGCAGCGCCAAGGCCCTGCTCCAGCGCTGGGCGCCCTACCCGGTCCGCATCCGCACCTTTGATCTGGGCTCCGACAAGCAGTGCCCCTCGCTCTCGACCGGCGAGGTCGAGGCCAACCCGGCGATGGGCCTCCGTTCGATGCGCCTGGCCCTGCGCCGACGCGAGGAGTTCCTCGCCCAGCTCCGCGGGCTCCTGCGCGCGGCCCTCCACGGGCCCCTGCAGATCATGCTCCCGCTCGTCAGCGGGCTCGAGGAGCTCGCGGCCGGGCGCGAGGCCTTCAACGAGGCCCGGGCCCAGCTCGTCGACCAAGGCATGCCCCACGCCGCGCACGTGTCGGTCGGCGTGATGATCGAGGTCCCCTCGGCCGCGGTCATCGCCGACCTCCTCGCCCGTCACGTCGACTTCATGAGCATCGGGTCCAACGACCTCATCCAGTACACCCTCGCGATCGACCGCGAGAACGACGACGTCAACTACCTCTACGAGCCCCTCCACCCCGCGATCTTGCGGATGATCAAGCTCACCTGTGACGCCGGCGCCAAGGCAGGGATCCCGGTCTCGCTGTGCGGAGAGATGGCCGCCGACCCCCGCTACACCTGGGTCCTGGTCGGGCTCGGGCTGCGCGAGCTCTCGATGCAGGCCTCGGCGATCCCGGTCGTCAAGAACATCATCCGCTCGTCGAGCCTCGACGAGATGGAGGCCCTGGCGGCCGCGGTGCTCGAGTCCGAGACCGGCGACCACGCCCGGCGCCTGGTCCTGGACCAGATCAGCGAGCGCTTCGGCGAACACCTTCAGCACACCGCGGGGCTGAGCCCCGACGACGACGAGCAGGCGCGGATCTCCGCGGTCGGCCGCAGCTTCGCCGAGGCCTGAGCCCATGGTCCGCCTGCCCGAAGATCGCTCGCGCTTGCTGCCGATGGCGCCCGGCCGGCTCTGGATCCAGGATCTCGGCCCGACCGACGAGCCCGGCCTCGACGACCCGCCGCCGGTCCTGATGCTCCACTCGCTGCTCGTGACCGGGTGGGACTTTCGCTTCCTCGCCGAGCCCCTCGCGGCCGCGGGTCGGCGGGTCCTGGTTCCGGATCTGTTCGGCTGCGGCAACTCCGATCGCCCGGGCGCGCCCGACACGACCGGCTACGGCTTCGCCTGGCACGCCGAGCTGCTCGCGCGGATGCTCGACCGGCTCGGGCTCACGCGGGTCGACGTGATCGGCCACGGCTACGGCGGCAGCGTCGCGATTCACCTCGCCCGTCGGCTCGAGCGGCCCCACGGTGAGCACCGCGTCGCGCTCCGGCGCCTGACCCTGATCGCGCCCCACTGCCTCCCGGTCGCGGCCCCGATCGCCCTGCCCGGGCCGATGCCCCGGCTCCACCGGGCGTGGAGCTGGGTCGGCTTCGCGCCGCTCGTGTTCCGGACCGCGTTTCGCCGGGCCGATCTGCGCCGCTTTCTTCGCCGCTCGCTCTCGATCCCGGAGCAGCTCGACAGCGAGCCCCTGCGCAACGACGTCGACGTCTACTGGGATCGGCTGTGCCGCGACGGCGGGCTCGAGGCCGTCCAGGCCATGCTCGCCCAGCTCGACCGCCTCCACGAGATCGCCCCCGACGGCGTCCGCGAGCGCCTCCACGCGGCCGCCCGCTCGATCACCAGCGAGACGATGCTGATCTGGGGCGACCACGACGCGATCGTCCCGAGCGCCCTCGCCGAGCGAACCCAGGGCTTGCTGCCGGGCGCCGAGCTGCGGATCATCGAGGGCTGCGGTCACGCGCCGCAGCGCGAGCGGCCCGAGGCCCTGCGCGAGGTCCTCGACAGCTTCGGGCGGCGCATGAACGACTGAGGGTAGACGCCCGCGGCCGCTGCACGAGCGAGCTCAGGCGAGCGCCCGATCGACCCTCGGACAACCTGGAGCCACGAGGAGCGACGAGACGGTCGACCCCCTCACATTTCGGTCCAGCCCAACCCCACGAGCGAGTCGACCGCCTCGAACTTTGGTCCAGCTCAGCCCGCGAGCGAGTCGACCGCCTCGAAATTTGGTCCAGCTCAGCCCGCGAGCGAGTCGACCGACTCGAAATTTCGTCCAGCTCAGCCCCGCGAGCGGGTCGACCGCCTCGAAAGTGGTCGAGCCCTGCCCCACGAGCGAGTCGACCGACTCGAAATTTCGTCCAGCTCAGCCCGCGAGCGAGTCGACCGACTCGAAATTTCGTCCAACTCAGCCCGAAGGTCACCTGGGTCCCCGAGACATCGACCTGCCCTCACCGAGCGCCGGGTCGACCCACCCGAATTTCGAGCCGCACCCAACGCCCGCGCAGGTCGACCCACCCGAATTTCGAGCCGCACCCAACGCCCGCGCAGGTCGACCCACCCGAATTTCGAGTCGAGCCCTACATCCACGTAGGTCGACCCCCCTAAAGTCGAGTCGAGCGCGACATCCACGTAGGTCGACCCACCCAAAAATCGAGTCGAGCGCGACATCCACGCAGGTCGACCGCCCCGAAAATCGAGCCGAGCTCGACGGGCGGGGCGCTCCGGTCGCGATCGCGCCGCCTCGGGCCCAGCTCGACGGGGGTCGACCCCCGAAGCCAGCTCGCCGCGCGAGTATCCAGGGCGCTCGGGTCGAGCTCGAGCGCCCCCTGGCCGGCCCTCAGCCGCGCGCGAGCTGGGCGAAGGCGTGGACGTAGGACGCGATGCCGCCCTTGGCCTGGCGCCAGTCGAAGCGCTCGTTGGGCGCGTGGTAGCCGTGCTCCGGCAGGCTCAGCGGCATGAAGTGGATCGGGACGCCGAGCTCCCGGGCCATCTGCGGGACCGCGCCGATCGACCCGCCCTCGCGCACCAGCGCCGGGCGCTTGCCGAAGCCCTCGGTCATGCCGTGGACGATCGCCTCGTGGACCGGCCCGGTGATCGGGCCCTGGTAGGGGTCGAAGCTGCCGAGGCCCTCGACCTCGACGGCGGGGTTGTACGAGGTCGCGAACTCCGCGAGCGCCATGAGCAGCTCCTTGGGGTTCTGACCGGGGACCAGGCGAAAGCTGATCTTGAGCTCGCCCTCGCCGGGCACGGTGCTCTTGATCCCGGCCCCGGTGTAGCCCCCGACGAGCCCGTGGATCTCGTAGGTCGGCCGCGCCCACATCCGCAGCATCATCTCGAGCGGGACGTCGGTCTCGAGCCGCTCGAGCTGGTGACACTCGCGGAAGTAGTCGGCGTCGAAGCCCGTGCGGAGGTAGCTCTCGACCTCGACCTGCGGCGGCGCGATCGCGTTGAGCTTCCAGAACTCGGCGTTGCCGATCGCCGTGGCCAGCGAGGCCAGCTCGCGCAGGGGGTTGCGGGCGACGCCGCCGGTCAGGCCCGAGTGGGTCTCCTTGGCGGCCGTGCGCAGGCGCAGCGAGGCGAGGAGGCCCCCGCGCAGCCCGGTCGAGATCGCCGGGTGCCCGGCGGAGGGCCAGATCGTGTCGGACACGATGACCGCGTCGCCGGCGAGCAGGTCCTTGCGCGCGCGCAGGATGTCGCTGAAGTTGGGGCTGCCGATCTCCTCTTCGGTCTCCCACAACAGCACGACCTCGATCGGCAGCTCGTGGCGGGTGATCCACTCCGCCGCTCGCAGGGCGCACAGCGCCGGGCCCTTGTCGTCGGTCGTGCCTCGCCCGAGGTAGAGGAACTCTCGCTCGGGGTCGGGCCGGACCTCGAAGCGAAAGGGGTCTTCCTGGTCCCAGTTGGCCGCCGTGGCCGGCTGAACGTCGAAGTGGTTGTAGATGACGATCCGGGCCTTGGGCGCCGGGTGGCCAAAGCGTCCGATCACCGCCGGCGTCCCGCCGCTCGGCACGATCTCGACCTCGGCCCCAGCCTCACCCATGACGGCGCGCGCGACCTCGACCCCGGCGAGGATCGCCGAGGGATCCGTGACCCCCGGGCTGATCGTCGGCTGCTCGACGAGGGTCCGGAGCGTGTCGCGGAACCAGGGCTCGGAGTCGGCTACGAAGGTAGGTAGATTCGTGAGGGCATCAGACATGAAAAACCACCGATAGAGGCTAGCGAGTGGGTCTTACCACGGACCCAAGCTCGTGCTTTTCGCAGATAGGTCGCCCGAGGCGCCTCCACGTCCTCGGATTAAATCAATACACCCAAGCGCGCGAACCTGGCAGGTTCACGCGCCTGGGCGCAGTAAATGCGGCCGCCTTGGCCGCCTCGCGCTCAGGCCTGGCGCGCGCGCAACTGGGCGTCGAGCCAGGCGCGGCGGGCTTGGAGCTTGAGGACCTGGGCGTCGTCGAGGGAGGCGCTCGCGTGCTGTGCGAGCTCCTCGACGACGGACGCGTGCTGCTCGTTGACCGCGTCGAGCTCGACCTCCCACGAACGCACCGCGCGCTCGGTCAAGATCGTGACGCTGCCGGCCTCGGAGACCTCGAGGAAGCCCGCGCCGACGGCGAGGCGTCGGTCTTCGCCGCCGTGACGGAAGCGGACCACGCCGGGCACGACCGGGGTCAAGAACGGGACGTGGCCGGGGCGCACGCCCATCTCGCCGAGCGCGGCCGGGAGCTCGACGCCCTCGACCTCGATCGGACCGAGCTCCTTGCTGGCCGCGCTGCCCTTCGAGCCGCCCTCGCCAACGCGAAGATCGACGCGCCCATCAGGGGTCAGGATATCGAGCTGGAGGTACTCGTCGGCCATGGTCGTGCTCTCTACTTACTCGGGGCGGGCCTCAGCTGGCCTGCTTCTCGGCTTCGCGCTTCTTGGCTTCTTCTTCGAGCAGGCGCTTGTGGTGAGCGACGACCTCGTCGATCGCGCCCTTCATGTAGAAGCAGACCTCGGGCACGTCGTCGTGCTTGCCCGCGATGATCTCCTCGAAGGAGTCGATGGTCTGCTCGCGGGTCAGGCGGCGGCCGTCGGCGCCGGTGAAGATCTTGGCCACGTCGAAGGGCTGGCTGAGGAACTTCTGGATCTTGCGCGCGCGGGCGACGAGCAGCTTGTCCTCTTCGGACAGCTCGTCCATGCCGAGGATCTTGATGATGTCCTGGAGCTCCTTGTACTTCTGGAGGATCCGCTGGACCTCGCGGGCGATCTCGTAGTGACGCTCGCCGACGACCTCGGGGGTCAGGATCGTGCTCGACGAGTCGAGGGGATCGACGGCCGGGTAGATGCCGATCTCGGTCAGCGCGCGGCTGAGCACCGTGGTCGCGTCGAGGTGGGCGAAGGTCGTGGCCGGGGCCGGGTCGGTGAGGTCATCGGCGGGCACGTAGATGGCCTGGACCGAAGTCACCGAGCCCTCGGTCGTGGTCGTGATCCGCTCTTGCAGCGCGCCCATCTCCGTCGACAGGGTCGGCTGGTAGCCGACGGCGCTGGGGATGCGGCCGAGCAGGGCCGAGACCTCGGACCCGGCCTGGGTGAAGCGGAAGATGTTGTCGACGAACAACATCACGTCCTGGCCCATCTCGTCGCGGAAGTACTCGGCCTGGGTCAGGGCCGAGAGCGCGACCCGGGCGCGGGCGCCGGGCGGCTCGTTCATCTGGCCGTAGACCAGCGCGACCTTGGAGTCCTCCGTGCGCAGCTCGAGGACCTCGCTCTCGTCCTCGTTGAGGTCGGCGCTGATGACCCCGGACGAGATCATCTCGAAGTAGAGGTCGTTGCCCTCGCGGGTCCGCTCGCCGACGCCAGCGAACACCGAGTAGCCGCCGTGGGTCTTGCCGACGTTGTTGATCAGCTCCTGCAAGAGCACGGTCTTGCCGACGCCCGCGCCGCCGAACAGGCCGATCTTGCCGCCGCGGCGATAGGGCGCGAGCAGATCGATGACCTTGATGCCGGTCACGAAGGGCTCGACCTTGACGCTCTGATCGATGAACTCGGGCGCCTTGCGGTGGATCGGGCGGAACTCGGTCGCGTCGATCGGGCCGCGCTCGTCGACGGGCTCGCCGACGACGTTCATGATCCGGCCGAGCACGCCCTTGCCGACGGGCATCATGATCGGCGCGCCGGTGTCGCGCACTTCCATGCCGCGGGTCAGGCCGTCGGTCGTGTCCATCGCGATCGCCCGGACCGTCCGCTCACCGAGGTGCATCGCGACCTCGGCCGTGAGGTTGTTGGCCTTGTCGTTGATCGACGGGTTGGTCACGTGCAGGGCGTTGTTGATCTCGGGCAGCTCGCCGTCGAACTCGACGTCGATGACCGGGCCAATGACCTGGGTGATGTGACCGACCTTGGCCGGGCCGCTGGGCGCGCCCGCGTCGGACTTCTTGTCCGAGAGCAGCCCCGACATGCTCGGGGTCTCGGGCTTGGGCTTGGGCTTGTCGCCGAGGGACTCGAGCGGGTTCGAGAGCGGCGGCGAGAACAGCGAGTTCTTCTTGTCGTCGTCAGACATGGTGGGTCTTCAACCTTTGAGGGCTTCGGCGCCGCCGATGATCTCCATCAGCTCGCTGGTGATCGCAGCCTGGCGTTCGCGGTTGTACTGCAAGGTGAGCTCACCGATGAGCTCGGTCGCGTTGTCGGTCGCCGAGTCCATCGCGGTCCGGCGGGCGGCGACCTCGGCAGCGGACGAGTTGTAGAGCGCCTGCTGGATCGCGGTCTCGAGCGCGACGGGCAGGAGGTGATCCAGGAGCTGCTTGCTGTCGGGCTCGAACGCGCGGATCGCATGGACGACCGCGGCGCGGGCGGGATCGGGGACCCCGTCGCCGTCGAGATCGACGGGCTCGGGGACCGGAACGGGCAGGAGCTTGTCGCTGTGGACCTCCTGCGTGATCACGTTCTTGAAGTAGTTGAAGACCAGGCGGACCTCGGCGACGCGCAGCTTCGGCGCCTCGTCCTCGCCGCCCTCGCCTTCGGCGCCCTGGCCCTCGCCCTCGGCCTTCCAGGTGCCCGAGAACAGCGAGATCGCCTCGACGGCCACTTGCTTGGCGACGTCGATGACCTCGTCGGACTTGGTCGGGGCGTGGTGGTGGCTGAGCGCGGCCTGCTTGTAGGTCTTGAGGTAGCCGCGGCCCTTGCGACCGACGGTGACCACGTGGGCCTCGCGGCCCTCCTCGCGCAGCGCCTTGATCTCGCGCTCGACCTGGCGGTTGACGGCGGAGTTGAAGCCGCCGCACAGCCCGCGGTCGGCGGTCACGACGATGAAGCCGACGGCCGTGTTGTCGGGGTCGTCGGACGGACGCAGGAGCGGGTGGAGCGCGCCGGGGTCCTCGAGCTCACGCAGGATCTCGCCGACGATGCCGGCCATCCGCGTGCCGTACTCGCGCGCGTTCTCCATCGCCGTCTGGGCTCGGCGCAGCCGCGCCGCGGCGATCCGGCTCATCGCCGAGGTGATCTTGCGCGTGCTCTTGACCGAGCCGATGCGGTTGCGGATTTCCTTGAGGTTGGCCATGGCGAGGGGGCTAGCGGGGTTGTGAGGCTAGCCGGGGTCAGTCCGCGGCCTTCTGGACCGGCGGCTTCCACTGGGCCTTGAACTTCTTGATCGAGGCCTCGAGCGCGGCGTCGGCCTCGACCATCTGAGGCTTCTTCTTGGCCTTGCGGATGTCGTCGAGCAGGGCCGAGCGCTCGGCCTTCATCCACACGTGGAGGTCGGCCTCGAAGGTGCGGATGTCCTTGACCTCGATGTCGTCGGCCAGGCCCTGGGTCCCCATGAACACGGAGACGACCTGGAGCGCGACGTCGAGGGGCTGATACTGGGCCTGCTTGAGCAGCTCGACCAGGCGCTCACCGAGGGCGAGCTGAGCCCGGGTCGCGGGGTCGAGATCCGAGGCAAACTGGGCGAAGGCCTCGAGCTCGCGGTACTGGGCCAGGGTCGTGCGCAACGGACCGGCGTGGCGCTTCATCATCGGGATCTGGGCCGCGCCGCCGACACGCGAGACCGAGAGACCGACGTTGATCGCCGGGCGCACGCCGCGGTGGAACAGGTTCGACTCGAGGAAGATCTGCCCGTCAGTGATCGAGATGACGTTGGTCGGGATGTAGGCCGAGACGTCGCCGGCCTGGGTCTCGATGATCGGCAGCGCCGTCAGCGAGCCGCCACCTTCCTTGTCCGAGAGCTTGCAGGCGCGCTCGAGCAGGCGGCTGTGGAGGAAGAACACGTCGCCGGGGTAGGCCTCGCGCCCGGGCGGGCGGCGCAGCAGCAGCGAGAGCTGGCGGTAGGCCACGGCCTGCTTGGACAGGTCGTCGTAGATCAGCAGGGCGTGGCCGCCCTTGTTGAGGAAGTACTCGCCGATCGTGACCCCGGTGTAGGGCGCGATGAACTGCAGCGGCGCCGACTCGGAGCTGCCCGCGACGACGACGACGGTGTACTCCATCGCGCCCTCGCGCCGCAGACGCTCGACGACCGACGCGACGGTCGACTGCTTCTGACCGATCGCGACGTAGACGCAGACCATGTCCTGGCCCTTTTGATTGATGATCGCGTCGATCGCGATGGCGGTCTTGCCGGTCTGGCGGTCGCCAATGATCAGCTCGCGCTGACCGCGGCCGACCGGGACCATCGAGTCGATCGCCTTGAGCCCGGTGAGCATCGGCTCGTGGACCGACTTGCGCGCGATGATGCCGGGCGCCTTGATCTCGATCGGGCTGCTCTGATCGGTCTTGATCGCGCCCTCGCCGTCGATCGGCTCACCGAGCGCGTTGACGACCCGGCCCTTCATCGCCTCGCCGACCGGGACCGACATGATCGCGCCGCTGCGCTTGACGATGTCGCCTTCCTTGATCAGCTGATCGTTGCCGAGCAACGCCACGCCGACGTTGCCCTCTTCGAGGTTGAGGACCATCCCGCGCACGCCGTGCGGGAAGTCGAGCATCTCGCCGGCCATCGCCTTGGACAGGCCGTAGACCCGGGCGATACCGTCACCCACCGTCAGCACGGTGCCGGTCTCCTCGACCGAGGTCGAGGCGTCGTGGCCCTGGATCTGCTCGCGAATGATGCGGCTGATTTCGTCGGCTCGGATTTCCATCGTCGAAGACCTGTATTGGGTTCTATCCGCGCAGGTTGCTGCGGAGCTTGTCGAGAGAGGTCCGCACGCTGCGGTCGAGGGTGTAGCTGCCCACGTGGGCGACGAGCCCGCCAATCAGAGCGGGCTCGACCGTGGTGTCGAGCAGGACCTGCTTGCCGGTCGCCTGCTCGAGCGCCTTTTTGATGCGCCCGGTCGTGGTCGGGTCGAGGGCGGTCGCGGTCTTGACCGCGGCCCGAACGCGACCTGCGGCCTCATCGGCGAGGTCGCGGTAGTGAAGATAGATCTGCTCGACGCCGCTGATCCGGCCGCGCTCGAGCACGAGCTCGAGGAACTTGCGCATGTTCGCGTCGGCGCCGAGGCGCGAGAGGACCGCGAGCAGGATCGCGCGACGGTTGGCCAGGGTGTGGTGGCCGGCGGCGAGGATCTTGATGAGATCGCGCTCGCCCGAGGGGTCGCTGGGGTCGTTGGTCTTGCAGGCCGCGTTGAAGTCCGCGAGGTTCTGCAGGTACTTGTCGCGCTGCGTGGGCGTCGGCGCGAGCTGGATGAGAGCTCGGGCGTAGCGCTTGGCGAGGCTGCCGCTGATCATCAGTTGGCCCTCCCGATCTCACTGGCGGAGACCTCGTCGACCCAGGCGTCGACCAGCCGACGTTGGTCGGCGCCGCCGAAGCTGGTGCGGATCGCCAGCTCTGCGCGGGCGAGCGCCTCGTCGACGATCTCGTTCTCGAGCTCGGTCCGGTAGCGAGCGGCCTCGCGCTCGGCCGCCCGGGCGGCCGCGCTCTTGATCTTCTCGGCCTGCGCGTGGGCGTCGGCGAGGATCTGGGCGTGCTCGGCCTCGGCCGTGGTCCGCGCGTTCTCGCGGATCTCGACGACCTCGCTCTCGAGCGCGACGAGCTTGGCCTCGTACTCCTTGACCAACGCCTCGGCCTCGGACCGCGCCTTGGTCGCGCGCTCGAGCTCGAGCCGGATCGCGTCGCTGGCCTCGGCGTTGCTGCGCCGCAGGTGGCGGAACAGCAGCTTGTTGAGGACCAACATCAAGGCGACGAAGTTGATCAGGATGATGAGGAAGCCGGTCCGGCCGTCCTCGCCGGGCCCGCCGAGGAAGCCGTCGCCGAGCCACTTGATGCCGCCAGACGCGGCGTGCTCGGCCCCGCCATGGGCGGCCTCGGCGGCGCCATGGCCAGCCTCGGCCTCGCCATGGGGCGGGCTCGCCAACGCGCTGAGCGCGGGGCCCAACCACACGGTCAAGAAGGCGGCGACGGTGATGACAGGGCGAATCCTCATGATGCTGACCTCCCGAGGATCTGCTGGGCGATGTCGTCGGCGAGGGTGTCGACCCGGCCGCCGAGCTCGGCCCGCGCGGTCTCGGTCTGCTCGGCCAGGACGAGCTTTTGAGCCTCGAGCGCCGACGCGGCCTCGCGCCGGGCGACGCCGACGATCTCGGCCTCCTGGGTCTCGGCTTCGCGGCGGCGATCGGAGCGGAGACCGATCGCCTCGTCGCGGGCCTTGGCCAGGCGCTCGCTGTACTCGGCCTCGCTCTCGCGGGCGGTCGCCCGAAGGCTGACGGCCTGCTCGAGCGCGCCGCCGATGCGCGCGGTGCGACGCTCCCGGATCTCCAGCCACGGCTTGAACAGCAAGAAGTGGAGGACCACGAACAAGAACAGGAACAGGATCGCCTGAAGGAAGATCGTGTTGTCGATGTCGACGACCGGCAGCGACTCGGAGGCGACGAGGAGCGCGGTGTTGGTCATGGTGGTCCGGCTTCCATTCCGAGAGGAGGAAGGAAGGCGGCTGGCAGGTAGCATGTGGGCGGTCGGCCGTCAACGACCCAAGCGCGGCGCTAGACTGGGGTTTTTAGCGCTTTGCCCGATTCGCCAGGCACCCGTGAGGGAGCCCCGCCAGAAGCGACCAAAAACCGGGCGAGATCGGCCCGGCCAAATCCACCACCTCGGTCAGGGCGCGGGCTCAGCGGCGACCGGGGCCTGAACCTTGGCCTCGCCCGACATCGAGCAGTGTCCCTCGAAGAACGCGCCCTTCTCGATCATCAGGTTCGGTGTCGAGAGGTTGCCCAGGACCTTCGCCGGGGCCTGGATCGACAGCGACTCGCTCGCGGCGACGTCGCCCTGGACCTTGCCTTGGACGACGACGGTGGCGGCGCGGATGTTGGCCTGGACGTCGGCCGACTCGCCGATGATCAGGGTGCCCTCGGTCTGGATCTCACCGGAGAAGCGGCCGTCGATCCGGACCGTGCCTTCGAAAGTGAGCTTTCCTTCGAACGAGGATCCCTTGCCGAGAATGGTCGTGATCTCTTCGCCTTCCATTTGCACTCGCTGGCCACGGTACGGGATCTCGACGACCCCCGACCAGACTGTTCTTTCGTCACGCTCTCGCCCGGCCGCGACTCGAGGCGCCGGCAACCACCGGCCCCGCGACCGCTTCGGGCGGTCCAAACTCCATGAAATTGGCCAGGGACAGCGATCCGTGGCCGGGCGCCCCCCGCGCTACCCCCGTGACCAGGGTCAAAGCAAGAGCGAGGCTCGAGCCCTGAATTTGGCCAACACCGCCACCGTGGCCGCTTTTCCCACTGGTCGTTGGATCGCAGACCGTGCAGACGTGGAAAACCTCCCGGCTCTCCCATACGCTTCGGCCGGGTGTCGATGATCGAAGACAGCGGACCGCAGCCTCATCCAGGCGCCGACGAACGGGCCGAGGATCAGATGGCGCTGGCGTCTTGTTTTTCGCGGGCGCGGCCGATCCTCACTGCGTTGGTCGCGGGCGTCAAAGAGGGCGACGCGGTCATCGTTGCGACCGATCAAAATGGTTTCCCGGTCGCGCAGCGCGTCGTCGAGCGACCCAAGGACTTGCCCCACGCGGTCGTCATCGGTCGCCACAACCGCTGCGCGTTGGCGATCCCCGGCGACAGCCGCGTGAGCCTGCGTCACCTGCTCCTGACCGGCTGGCCCGGCCAGGGCCCGATGCGCTTTCGCGGCTACGACCTCGGGGGTCGCGCGGGCGTGTTGCTGGCCGACGGCAAGCGCGTCCCGGGCTTCTCGGCTCACGGCCAGGTCGCCCTCGCGTTCGGCAGAACTTCGCTGTTCGTGCTGCCCGGGGGGGCGGCCGGGCAAAACATTCTCGCCGGCGAAGACGCCGAATCCTTCCGCAAGCTGACCGGGCTCGACACCTCGGGCGCCGGTCACCGCCTGGCGATCTCGGCGATGGCCGAGCCGGGCGTGGCCGAGATCGGCGGCTACCGTCCGATCGATGTCGAGGTCCGGCCCGAGCCCCGCGGGCTCCTGCGGCTGCGCTCGACCAAGGGCACGCGCGGGCGCTCGACCAGCCGCGGCCGACGACGCGACGAGTCCGGCCAGGTCCGCGAGCTCGAGGTCGACAGCGAGCAGCTCCAGCGCGGCCTGTTGATCGGCCGCTACAGCGATCGCTGCTCGCTCGCGGGCCAGGGCCGCAACCTGTCTCGCGTCCACGCCCTGGTCACGGAAGAGGGCCCGAGCTCGCTGCTGGTCTACGATCTCGCGAGCACCAACGGCGTGCGCCCCTCCGGTCAGAGCGAGGGCCCGAGCCACTCCGTCGTCCGCCTCACTCCCGACGACCCCTGCATGCTCGGCCACTTCGAGCTCAGCTGGGTCCCCTCCGACAAGCCGACAATCCACTGAATTGGCGGTTGGGTTGGCGCTTGGGTTGGCGCTTGGGTTGGCGCTTGGGTGGCCGTTCGGGCGAGCGCTGAGCGCCCGCTGAGCGACCGCGCAAGCGCGCGAGCACGCGACGGTTGGCAGCAAACACAAAAATAGGGTAACCCGCGTGCGCGTGGCCTGGCGCGGGCCGGCCCGCAGCGAGGAAGGTCACGATGAGCAGCTCCAAACAAGCGAGCGCCCCCTTCGACCGGCTGGTCAACGCCCTGACATCGACGCTGTCCCTCAAGATCGTCATGGCCCTCACGGGTCTGGGCGGCGCGGGCTTCGTCCTGTTTCACATGGCTGGGAACCTGCAGGTATTTCTCGGGCGCGACACCTACAACGACTACGCCGAGCTCCTGCAGGGCCTCGGCGCTTTCAAATGGGTCGCCCGCGCCGGGCTACTCACGATTCTCGGACTCCACGTGCTGACCGCGGTCGTGCTGACCAAGCGCAACCAGCAGGCCCGGCCCGAGCGCTACGCCAAGCTCGAGCAGCGCCGGACTTCGCTCGCGGCCATGTACATGATGGAGCTCGGCGTCGTGCTGCTGCTGTTCATCATCTATCACATCGCCCACTTCACGATGGGCGTGGTCCACGGCAGCTTCGAGGGCGTCGACTACTACGCGCTGCAGCAGGTCACGGAGGCGTCCACGCGCCGCGACCTCTACACCCACGTCATCGCCAGCTTCCAGCAGCCGTCGATCGCAATCACCTACATCGTCGCCAACATCGCCCTCGCGGCGCACCTGTCCCACGGCGTGACCTCGACTTTCAAGACCGCCGGCATCGCCGTCGGCCGCTGGAAGCTGCCCTTCGAGGTCCTCGGCCCGGCCTTCGGTGTGATCGTTGGCCTCGGCAACATCTCGATGCCCCTGGCCGTGTGGGCCGGCTTCATCGGAGGGAACTAAATATGGATCTCGACGCGAAAATTCCCTCAGGCTCGCTCAAAGACAAGTGGGACAAGGCCCGCTTCGAGCTCAAGCTGGTCAACCCGTCGAACAAGCGCGACCACAAGCTGATCATCGTTGGGTCCGGCCTCGCCGGGGCCTCGGCGGCGGCCTCGCTCGCCGAGCTCGGCTACGACATCGAGTGCTTTTGCTTTCAAGATAGTCCGCGCCGGGCTCACAGCATCGCGGCGCAGGGCGGCATCAACGCGGCCAAGAACTATCAAAACGACGGCGACAGCGTCTATCGCCTGTTCTACGACACGATCAAGGGCGGCGACTACCGCTCGCGCGAGGCCAACGTCTATCGCCTCGCGCAGGTGTCGGTGAACATCATCGATCAGTGCGTCGCCCAGGGCGTGCCCTTCGCCCGGGAGTACGGCGGCGCCCTCGCCAACCGCTCCTTCGGCGGCGCGCAGGTGTCCCGCACGTTCTACGCCCGGGGCCAGACCGGCCAGCAGCTGCTGCTCGGCGCATACTCTGCGCTCAACCGGCAGATCGACCGGGGCAAGATCAAGATGCACCCGCGGACCGAGATGCTCGATCTCGTCGTCGTCGACGGCCACGCGCGGGGCATCATCACGCGCGATCTGGTCACCGGTGAGATCCGGCGCTTCGCCGCCGACGCCGTGCTGCTCGCGACCGGCGGCTACGCCAACGTCTTTTGCCTCTCGACCAACGCCAAGACCTGCAACGTCACCGCGACCTACCGGGCCTACAAGCGCGGGGCCGGGTTCGCCAACCCCTGCTTCACGCAGATCCACCCGACCTGCATCCCGGTCAGCGGCGACTACCAGTCCAAGCTCACCTTGATGTCCGAGTCGCTGCGCAACGACGGCCGGGTGTGGGTCCCGCGCAACAAGGCCGACATCGGCAAGCCGGCCAAGTCGATCCCCGAGGAGGACCGCTACTACTACCTCGAGGAGCGCTACCCGAGCTTCGGCAACCTCGTGCCCCGCGACGTGGCCTCGCGCGCAGCCAAGAAGGTCTGCGACGCCGGCTACAGCATCAGCAAGAGCGGCGAGGCCGTGTACCTCGACTTCGCCGAAGCGATCGGCCGCGACGGCCAAAAGGCGATCGCCGACCGCTACGGCAACCTGTTCGAGATGTACGAGCGGATCACGGGCGACAACCCGTACCAGACCCCGATGCGCATCTACCCGGCCGCGCACTACACGATGGGCGGGCTGTGGGTCGACTACAACCTCATGAGCTCGATCCCCGGGCTCCACGTCCTCGGTGAGGCCAACTTCTCCGATCACGGCGCCAACCGCCTCGGCGCCTCGGCCCTGATGCAGGGCCTCGCCGACGGCTACTTCGTGATCCCCTACACGATCGGCCACTACATCGCGACCCAGTACCAGGGCGAGCTCAGCACCGAGCACCCGGCCTTCGCCCGGGCCGAGGCCGAGGTCCGCGAGCGCCAGCGCAAGCTGCTCGACATCGGCGCCAAGTCGACCAAGGCCGGCGCCGAGCGCAAGAGCGTCGACTACTTCCACCGCAAGCTCGGCAAGATCATGTGGGAGCACTGCGGCATGGCCCGCAGCGCCAGCGGGCTCGAACAGGCCCTCGCCAAGATCCCCGATCTCCGCGAGCAGTTCTGGCGCCAGGCCTACGTGCCCGGCGGCGCCGACGAGCTCAACCCCTGGCTCGAGAAGGCCGGGCGCGTCGCCGACTTCCTCGAGTTCGCCGAGATCATGTGTCACGACGCGCTCTACCGTGACGAGTCGTGCGGGGGTCACTTCCGCGAAGAGCACCAGACCGAGGAGGGCGAGGCTGTGCGCAACGACGAAGACTTCGCCCACGGCGCCGTGTGGGAGTATCAGGGCGTCGGGATCAAGCCCAAGCTCCACACGGAGCACCTCGAGTTCGAGAACGTCAAGCTGACCACGCGGAGCTACAAGTAGCGATGGACATCAAGCTCAAGATTTGGCGCCAACCCGGCCCCGACCAGGCCGGTTTCTTCGAAGACCACCGGGTCGAGGCCGACCCGCACATGTCCTTCCTCGAGATGCTCGACGTGCTCAACGAGCAGCTGCTCGTGGCCGGCAAGGACCCGGTCGCCTTCGACCATGACTGCCGCGAGGGCATCTGCGGGGCCTGCTCGATGGTCATCGATGGCCACCCCCACGGGCCTCGCGCAGGCACGACGACCTGCCAGCTGCACATGCGGGAGTACCATGACGGGGCCGAGATCACGATCGAGCCGTGGCGGGCGTCGGCCTTCCCGATCATCAAGGATCTGGTCGTCGATCGCAGCGCCTTCGATCGCATCCAGCAAGCGGGGGGCTACGTCTCGGTTGGGACCGGCTCGGCGCCCGACGCCAACACGATCCCGATCGGCAAGCGCGAGCTCGACGAGGCCTTCGACTACGCCGCGTGCATCGGCTGCGGCGCGTGCGTGGCCGCGTGCCCCAACGCCTCCTCGATGCTGTTCGTGGCCTCGAAGGTCGCCCACCTCTCCCTGCTCCCGCAGGGCAAGGTCGAGCGCAAGCACCGGGCGCGCAAGCTCGTCGCCGCGATGGACGCCGAGGGCTTCGGCTCGTGCACGAACCACGGCGAGTGCTCGGCCTCGTGCCCCAAGAGCATCAGCGTCGACGCGATCGCTCTGCTCAACCGCGAGTTCATCCGGGCCGGCCTCGCCCGCGACTAGCAGCCCGTTTGACTCGACCCACCGAGCTCGCTCGGTGGGTCGGGATGAGCCCCGCAGGCCTGGGCCTCGCTCCTCGACCCAGGGGCGGGCTTCGGGCCGCGATCGATCTCAGCTGACGCGAGCGCCCTCAGCTGACGCGATCGCTCTCAGCTGACGCGAGCGCCCTCAGCTGACGCGAGCGCCCTCAGCGACGCCGCCTCAACGACGCCGCCTCAACGACGCCGCCTCAGCGACGCCGCCTCAACGACGTCGATAGAACAGCGTGATCGTGAGGCAGTGGAACTCGCGGTCGGAGCTCTGCGTGACGACCGTGTCGACGATCTCGAGGGTCTGGGAGTTGGCGTCGAGCCACTCGGTGATGCGTTCGCCAAGCGACTCGCGATCGCGGGCCTTGGTCGCAGAAAACACCTTCACACCACTGTAGGACACCGACATGCGCAACTCCTGGCTCAAGCTCGGAATTACCATCCGGCCTTTCATTGTCCAAGGAAAAATACAACCATGGTGAAATCTGACCAGCGCGACCTGCGGGGGGATCAATGAGCGAACACGAGGCTTGGAGCACGGTGCGAGTGGCCTTGAAACAGGGCGCCCGGGACGACTACGCGCTCGAGCGCCTCGACGGGCTCGCCGGCCTGCTCGCGAATCGCGACGACATCGGCGGCGTCGAGACCCGTGACCCCGCGTCGATCGCCGAGGGCCCGGACTTCGTCGCGGTCGAGCGCCCGGAGCTGGTCATCTACACCACGCCGGTCAATCGCGGGGCGGTCGTGCGCGCGACGGAGGAGCTGGCCCAAGCGATCGCCCTCGAGGTCGTCCTCGACGCCCACGATCACAGCGGCGACGACTGGCGAGACGCGTGGAAGCGACACTATCGATCGCTCTACTTTCGCTCCGGCCCGACGGCGGACGCCCGGCGGCTGATGATCCGGCCGAGCTGGATCCCGCGCGAGGCCGACGATCCCAGCTGCGAGCTGATCCTCGATCCCGGCCGCGCGTTTGGAACCGGCCTCCACGAGAGCACGAGCCTGTGCCTCCAGGCGCTGGTCGAGATCGCCGCCCGCGAACCCGCCGCGCAGATCCCCCGACGCGTGCTCGACCTCGGCTGCGGCTCGGGCATCCTCGGGCTCGCGAGCCTGAAGATCTGGCCGGAGATCGAGCGCCTGACCCTCGCCGATCACGACCCCGAGGCCGTCGCGACGGCGCGCGAGAACGCCGAGGCCAACGCCCTCGCAGACCGGGCAGGGCTCGAATTTCGCGAGCTGAGCCTGTCGGCGCAGGCCGCCGCGATCGGGCCGGCCGAGCTGGTGTTCGCCAACATTCGCCCGAAGGTGCTGATCCCGGCCGCGCCGACGATCGTCGCCGCGCTCGCGCCCGGCGGCACGGTCCTGCTGTCCGGCATCCTCGACGAGGAGGGCGACGAGGTCCTCGCGGCCTACGCCGAGCTAGAGCTGCTCGCGCGCGTGAGCGAGGAGGGCTGGTGCGCGCTGGTCATGCGCCGCCCCGACGACGGCCCGGAGACCGCGGTGTGAGCGTCCGCGCTTTCTTGCCCGCCGACGCCGACAGCCCGGGCGAGGGCCAGGAGCTCGAGCTCGACGAAGACGAGTCCCGCTACCTGGTCAAGGTCCGCCGCGTCGATCCTGGCGGCCGCTTCGAGCTCCTCGACGGGCGCGGCGGCGTGTGGACGGCGACGCTGGTCGCTCGGGGTCGGCGCGCGCGGGTCGAGGTCGGCCCCGCCCGCAGCCCGAGCACCCCACCCGACCCCCGAGTCATCCTGCTCGGGCTCCCCGATGCCGCCGCCACCCTCGAGGCCCTGACCGGCGCGAGCGAGCTCGGAGCCAGCGAGGTGGTCTTCGTCCGCTGCGAACGTAGCCAGGGCCACCTCCCCTCGCGCGCACGGATCGAGCGGGTCCTGCGAGCGGCGATGCGCCAGTGTGGACGCCCCGCGCCGCCCGAGCTGCTCGGCGCGTCGCCGGACAAGCCCTGGACCCTACGCGACGCCCTCGCGCATCGCTCCGAGCTGCCCGGCGTGTACGGAGAGCCTGCCGCTGAGGACCCGGGGCCCATGGCGAGGGGAGTGCGGCTGCTCATCGGGCCCGAGGGCGGCCTCACCCCGAGCGAGGTCGAGGCCGCCCGCGCAGCAGGTTTCAGCCCCGCAACCCTTGGTCCGTGGGTCCTGCGAACCCCCACCGCAGTCATCGCCATGCTCGCCCGGACCTGGTATTAGATCCCCCCGCGGCCGTCCTGCGGACGACCGCCGGTCCGTCAGATCGTGATCCCCGAGGACACCAAGAGGAAGTAGCGTGAGCGCAGCGCAGCCACCGACCGAGCGCGAGAGCGCTCCGACGAAGCGCGTGCCGATCCGCCGCCGCCCGATGCCGTGCCCGCACTGCGACGCGGAGATCGAGCGCGAGCTCGCAGCCTCGGCCGCTCCAACCTGCCCACACTGCGAGCGGGCGCTCGCGCCGGTCGAGGTCGCCGGGTTCTGGCGCCAGGCGCTCGCCGGCCTCGTCGACCTGGCGTTCCTCGCCCTGACCGCCGGCCCGATCGCCTGGGGCCTGCACCGGCTCGTCGACCCCCTGCCCCTCGCCCCCGGCGCGCGCGGCCTCGACCTCGCCCTGAGCCTGTTCGCGACCGACTTCAGCGCCCTGCTGCTGCGCGCGGGCCCGGTCCTGGTCCTCGCGAGCGCGTACTTCATGATCAGCGTGGCTTGGGCCGGCCGCACCCTCGGCCAGCGGCTGCTCTCGATCCACGTCATCGATCGCCATGGTCGCGCCCCGAGCGTCCCGATCGTCGGTCTCCGAACCCTCACCCAGCTCGTCGGGACCCTCGCCGCGGCCCTCGGCCCGCTCTGGGTCGCCTTCGACAGCGAGCGCCGAGCCGTCCACGACCTCGTCGCGGGCACCTACGTCGTGAGGTCCACATGACGCAGTTGGTTCAACATCTCCGGGCGTCGGGGCTCGTCGACGAGGACGTGCTGCAGTCGGTCATGCGCCGCCAGCAGATCTACGGCGGCTCGCTCGACACCGTCTTGCTCGAGCTCGGTGCGATCGACGCGCCGACGCTGAGCCAGGCGATCGCGGCGGCCAACGAGTGCGACGTGGTCCCCGTCGCGCTGCTCGAGCCCGGCCCCGAGCGGCCGTGGAGCGCCCTGCCCAAGCCCTTGCTCGACCTCGGCTGGGCCATGCCCCTGCGCCGCTACATGGGCCACATCCAGGTCGCGATCCACCCCGAGATCCCCGCCGAGCAGCGCCGCCAGCTCGAGCGCGCGGTCGACCACCTCCAGGTCTTCGTGACCTGCGAGGCCTGCCTGGCCAAGCTCGCCGCCGAACGTCGGGGGTCGGTCATGCCACAGCGCTACGCCGTGCTGGCGCTCAAGTGGACACAGGCGCTCCAGCGCGACGAGCCCGAGCCCGAGCCCGAGGCGCGCGAGCCCGAGGCCCCCGCCGCGCCATGGATGAGCGCGTCGACCGACACCGCCCCCTACACGGTCCCGCCGCCGTCCGACGAGCCGCCGGGGGCCCGAACCGGGGACACCTTCCGCGGGCGACCGGTGTTCGCAGCCCCCGGCTCCGGCCCGGTCCCCGTCCGGCGAGAGCCCACGTCGCAGCCGCCGGGGTCCGAGCCTTCGAGCGAACCGGTCAAGCGCCTGCCAACCTTCCTCTACGGCCTCCCGGTCGAAGACGACGACGACGACCTTCCGCTCGAGGCGGAGCCGGATCCGCAGCCCGAGGCGGAGCCAGATCCCGAGCCCGAGCCGCAGCCAGAGCCGCAGCCAGAGCCGCAGCCAGAGCCCGAGCCGCAGCCAGAGCCAGAGCCAGAGCCAGAGCCAGAGCCAGAGCCAGAGCCCGAAGCCGACCCCGAGGACGTCCCGACCCCGCGCCCAGCAGCCAACCGCGGCGTTCAGCCGCGCGCCAGCGCCTCGCTGCAAGAGCGCCTCTCCCGACCACGCCAGGCCCTCGAGGCCGCCTCGGGCCGCGACGAGGCGACGGAGGCGCTGGTCCGCGCGGCCATGGTGCTCAGCCCTCGGGTCGCGTTGTTCGGGGTCAAGCGCGAGGGCCTGCGCGGGCTCGCGAGCCCCAGCGAGCTCCAGGAAGCCAACGATCAGCTCGTCGAGCTCAGCCCCAAGATCGAGGCCGCCGTCGAAGGTCATGAGGTCCTCGAGCGCGTGACCGACCTCGATCTGCGGATCGCGGTCGGCCAGGAGATGGCCGTCCCGTGCCTGTTTTTGCCGGTCACGGTCCACAGCCGACCGGTCCTGATGCTCTACGTCGACCGCAGCGGCGATCCCTTCACCGCCGAGGAGACCGAGGCGGCCCGCGAGCTGTGCGAGACCGCAGGCCACACGCTCGAGGGCGTGCTCGAGCGCATGCGCAGCGGCCAGGCAGCGAGCAAGCCCGCGGCGGCGCCCGTCCCCGCTGCAGCGCCAGCGAGCCCGACCGAAGCGCCGAGCCCGGCGACCCCGAGCGTGTTCGCTGCGCCAGACAGCCTGATGCCTCCGGCCGCGTTCAGGCCCCCCAGCGCGGTCGAGCCCCCCGGCGCCTTCAAGCCC
>NZ_PVNK01000098.1 GCF_002994615.1 Enhygromyxa salina
GGGTCGACTGGCAAGGGGCCGACCGGCAAGGGGCCGACCAGGCAAAGGCGCGACGAGGGCTTCGCCAACAACCCCTTCGCCAAGCTCCGCCGCTGAGCCGCACTCGGCGGAGAACGGGGTCTCGGAGTCTCCATTTTGATCCTTGGATCAGCCGGGATCAGGGAGAACCTTCATCGGGTCTCCCGGAGAACCCGGTCTCGGAGTCTCCATTTTGATCCTCGGATCAGCCGAGGAGAACCCGGTCTCGGAGTCTCCATTTTGATCCTCGGATCAGCCATCCATTTTGAGAACCCGGTCTCGGAGTCTCCATTTTGATCCTCGGATCAGCCAGGAGAAGAGAGGAAGCTAAGAGAGGAAACCCTCGGGCTGCTGGTCCCGAGCCTCATCGGGCGACCTCTAAAAATTCCTGCAACACCAGGCGCCGCGGGCCGAGAACCCCGCGTGGCCACCTCCGCCCAGAAGCAAGCCAGCGCCGCCCGTCGGGCGAAAAACCGAGCCCGCGGCCTCGCCCGCGGCTATCTACGCGTCCGCGCCCGGCCAATTCTGCGCGGTGGCCGCTACAAGATCACCAGGCGCTGCGTCGGCCGGCTGTTCCTCTTCTCTCCAGGATACAAGCCTGCCGAGCTCACCAACTTCCTCGGCTACTGCCTCGCCTACGCGGCGACGCGCTACG
>NZ_PVNK01000099.1 GCF_002994615.1 Enhygromyxa salina
GCCCTCAGCGCCGCCGCCCGGCCCCCCGCCGAGCTGGGCGTGGAACTGCGCGAGCATGCGCCGCTCGGCGCCCGGTGGCGGGGCGTGGCTCGCTCGGCTGCGGGCGATGGTGTCGTGGATGCGCGGGTCGAGTTCGGTCATGGTCGGCACTCCTGCACCGCCATCGCCTGGTTGACGCGGGCTCGTGCGCTTCGCAGACGCCAGTAGACAGTGTTGAGGTTGACCCCGAGCTCCCGGGCGATCTCGGGCGCGCTCAGGCCTTCGATGTCGGCGAGCATGAACACCGCCGCGAGCTTGTGATCGAGCTGCTCGAGCACGAGCGCGAGGCGGCGCAGGGTCTCGCGGTCGGCGGCCTGCTCGTCGAGGGAGGTCGCCGCGGCCGGCTCGGGGACCGCCGCCAGCTTGCGCTGGTGTCGGCTCGCCCCGCGGCGCGAGGTCGCGGCCACGCGCCGGGCGATGCCGAACAGCCACGAGCGCAGCGAGCGGTCCTGGTCCCAGTCCTGCCAGCGCCGATAGACGACCATGAACACGTCCTGAACCGCGTCTTCGACCGCGGAAGGAGGCACACCGTGGTAGCGGAGCACGCGCCAGACGAAGCCCATCTCGCGCCGATAGACGAGATCGAACTCGTCGCTCGGGGCGGGCGCGGGGCGGGACAGAGCCATCGGAAAGGAGCGATTGCCGGATGCGGCCGGATCCGTGGTTGGTGATCGTCTGGTTTGATCCGGGCCCGACCCGCGCCCGCTCGCGGCGGCCTCAGGGGAGGCGAAGTTCGACCCCTGCGAGCGCTCGGACGCCGACTGGGGCGTTGTCGAGCACGGGCTGATCATCGAGGGCGAAGCCCCCGGACACGAGCGGGATCGTGGCCTCGACCCCGATCCCGAGCGCGAGGCGCTCGATCGGCGCCCAGGCCAGACCCGGCCCGAGGGCGAGACCGAGGTAGGGCTGGGTCGCGAGCTGGGGGTTTTGGATCGGCTCGAGCGCGACGGCCCGGACCGCGCCGCCCTCCACGGCCCCGCAGAGGGGAAATTCGACGGGCCCGGCGTGGGGGACCCCGCATCCGCCGGTCGCGATCATGAAGCCGTCGACGCGCGCGCGGCCGCGCTCGCCGAGGGTCGGCTGGACCGGAGGCAGCCAGATCCCGCGCAGGGCCCAGCGCCAGCGCGCGCCCAACACGGCCACGCGAAGCCCGAGCGCCGCCGAGCCGCCCTGGACGGGGCCGTAGCCTCCACCGCCGACGAGCGCGAGACCCACCCGCGCCCGCAGCGAGACGGGCTCGACGTCCTCGCTCGAGCTGGGCAGGTTGACGAGGAGCGCGGAGCTGGTCTCGGTCGAGCTCGGGGGTTCGGGTTCGGGTTCGGGTTCGGGTTTGGGTTTGGGTTTGGGTTTGGGTTTGGGCTCGGGCTCGGGCTCGGGCTCGGGTTTGGGCCCGGGCTTGGGCTTGGGCGCGGGCAGCGAGCCCTTCGCGCGCCAGTCGATGCGGGCCGCGATCTCGACGGGGTCGACCGCGACCGCGAGCACGAGCGCCGTCGCGTCGATCGCGACCGCGCAGCTCTCGGCCACGAAGGTCCGGGTCTCGGGGCCCTGGGGCCCGTCGATCTCGAGCCCTACGGACCAGCCCGACGCAGGCGCGGGCTCGACCCGGGCCCGAACCTTCACGAGCGCCGAGCCCCTCGCCGCGGCGATCGACAGCTCGGGCGCGAGCACGCCGAGGCGCTCGATGACGCGGGCGCGGGCGTCGGCGCCGAGGCACTCGGACGGCCCGGACCAGCTCAGCGCGAGGTCTTTGGCGTCTGCTCGCTCGGCCTGATCTCGCGCAGGCGCGTCGGGCAGCGTCGGCGGCCCGAGCCAGATCAGCGTGGCGAGCAACCCGGCAGCGTTCACTCGGCTTTCACGAGGCCAAGCCGGATCGCCTGGCGGACGAGGCCGGCGACGTTGCGACACTCGAGCTTGGCCATGATCCGGCCGCGGTGGCCCTCGATGGTCTTGACGCTGAGGCCGAGGTGTTTGGCGATCTCGGGGCTCGACTTGCCCTCGCCGACCAGGGTCAGGACCTCGCGCTCGCGCTTGGTCAGGCCGTCGCCAGGATCCTTGGTCGCGGCCGGGCTCTCGCCCCGGCTGTCGCGCAGGAGGATCATCGCGATCGCGGGCGAGAAGAACGCCTCGCCGCCGGCGACGGCGCGGATCGCCTTGACGAGGTCCGACAGCCCCGAGCCCTTGAGCAGATAGCCGCTGGCCCCGGCCCGGATCGCCGGGCGGACGTACTCCTCGCCGTCGTACATCGACAAGATCAGGACCTTGGGCGCGTCGGGCTTCTCGCGGATCTCTCGGGTCGCGTCGACGCCGTTGAGCTTGGGCATGTTGAGATCCATGACCACGACGTCGGGTTGGAGGCGCGCGACGGCGTCGACGGCGGCGCGGCCGTCTCCGGCCTCGCCGACGACCTCGAGATCTTCGCTCGCGCTGAGCAGCGCCTTGAGCCCCTCGCGGACGATCGTGTGATCTTCGGCCAGGAGCACGCGGATCGGCTTGTCCGGCATCGCGCTCAGACTAACAGCAAAGACCCGTGACCGGGGCCGTCACGCGGTCACGGGCAAGGTGACGTGGATCTGCGCGCCGCGTCCCGGCGTCGCGCTGATCTCGATGGTCCCGCCGAGCAGCTCGACGCGCTCGCGCATGCCCTCGAGCCCGCGTCGGCCCTTGGCGCGGACCTCCTCGACGTCGAAGCCCCGGCCGTCGTCGGCGATGTCGATCGCGATGCGGTCGTGGACCGCGCCCGCGTCGAGCCGGCGCAGGTCGATCGTCACGCGCTCGGCGTTCGCGTGACGTGCGACGTTGGTCAGGCTCTCCTGGACGATCCGGTAGGCCGCGGTCTCGACCCCGGTGTCGACCCCGGGCTCGTCGAGGTCACCAAACTGGTAGTCGATCTCGACGCCCGTGCGCTCGGAGAAGTCGTCGCAGTGGCGCTCGATCGCGCCCTGGAGCCCGAGGTCGTCGAGGACCGCGGGCGCGAGCCGGTTGACGACGCGGCGGATCTCTTCGAGCGTCGAGTCGGCGAGCTCGACGGTCCGCGTGGCCATGGCCTTCGCGCCATCGTTGCCGGCGAGCTCGGCGAGGATCTGGAGGTTGATCCGGATCGCCGTGAGCGCTTGACCGGCCGAGTCGTGGAGCTCGCGCGAGAGCGAGCGCCGCTCGGCCTCCTGGAGAGCGACGGCGCGGCCCGACAGCTCGCGCAGGCGCTGCTCCTTGTCGCGGACCTCGTCGAGGGCCTCGCGCAGCTGCGACGAGCGCTCGACGACCGTGGCCTCGAGGTTGACGTTGAGGTGCTCGAGCGCGCGCTGCGAGGCGTCGATGCGCTTCTCGGCCTCGACGATCGCCTTGACCGGCAGGCCATACATGACCCCCGCGAGCAGGGCCCCGAGCGCCGCGAAGCCGAGGAAGATCAGCGACGCCTGGCGCTCGACCTCGCGCGAGGTCACGCCGACCCACACCCGCCCGACCTCGCGCTCGACCTCGATCGGCTCGGAGTGCCACAGCAGCTCGCGGTCGGACGCGCTCGGGGCCGCCTGGCCGAGCTCGATCAGGCGCCCCTGCTCGTCGGTCAGATCGATCCGCACGATGCTCTGATGGGCGGTCTGAAGGCTCACGTGACGCAGGAGCTTGGGCGCGTCGTAGCGCCACAAGACCGGGCGCTGCTGGGCCTCCTCGTGGATCAGCTCCGCGACCAGCCTGGCCGTCGAGTTGGCCCGGGTCCGGATCGTCTTGACGCCCATGACCAGGTACACGAGCGGCGCCGAGATCGCTACGACGACGAGCAGAAAAAACGCCAGCGGCCCGAGCCGAGCCGCGAGGTAGCGCTCGAGATTGACCCCCGCCCCCTCGAGCTGCTCGGCCTCAGCCATGGATTGAGTGCAGGTTCAGAACGAGCGACCGGCCGCTTGCGGCCGTGCGTGGCAAGGTCATGGGAGACCGGGGGGGTCGATGAAATGAGCCCCCTTCTAGGGGGCCACGCAGGCCGGTGCGAGACACATACGAGCCCACCGAGCGAGGAACGAGCGACCGGCCGCTTGCGGCCGTGCGTGGCAAGGTCATGGGAGGCCGGGGGGG
>NZ_PVNK01000100.1 GCF_002994615.1 Enhygromyxa salina
AATTTGGGATCAGTACATTCGCCGATCTTGCGGCTTGGCATGGACAAAATCGCGCTAGCCTGCTCATCGGACTTCGAGCCTTACATTCACGTCAACACGTCCCGGCCAGCGAGGCATGCGTCGGCGCAGACTCCGGCTCGTCAGCCGTCGATTCCGCCGGGGCCACGCTGAATCTCATGCCCCTGGTCTTCGACACACCCAACGTCGAGCAGCGTCACGCTCACACGACAGGAGAACATCATGAAGATCTCACCCCTCACCTCCACCACATTCTTGCTCGCGGCGCTCACAGCGTCCGCGGCGGGATGTAAAGACGTGGAACCCGACGGACTCTACATTTGGTGCGACGGCTCCGAAGTCGGGCTGTATTCGTACAACACCTTGCGCGGTATGCAAAAGCCAAAGTTCAGCCTCTGCCTCGGCCCAGAACATTACTCAGGGGCGGGTGAGACCGGAGGCATCGGTCTCGAGAGCTGGACCAACGACGACGAGGACATCGACCTCATCCGCAGCATGTGCCAAGAGCAGTGTTTGAACGATGCGAACGGCCTCGGCAACTGCCTGCAAACTGACGAAGTGAAGTGGCAACTCGAGAACTACAAGCAAAAGGCCGTCCCCGACCCGCTCGGGATCATCGACGACCCCGAACACCTCGAGTGCCCCGCCCCCAAAGACAAACGCGCCAGGAACCCCGCCAAGACCAAGGTCATCCCCCCAACCAGCACCCCAAAATGGCCAAGCACCGACCAACCCCTCGCGCTTTC
>NZ_PVNK01000101.1 GCF_002994615.1 Enhygromyxa salina
CTGCCCGCCCCCGCCGCCGCCCCGCCGCCAGCGCCAAACCCGGCGCCGGCCGAGCCCAAGCCCGAAGTCGACGAGGGCGACTACATCACGTCGCCCTTCGTCGGCACCTTCTACACGGCGCCGCGCCCCGACGCCCCGCCCTTCATCAAGGTCGGCGACACCGTCTCGGCCGGGACGACCGTGTGCATCGTCGAGGCCATGAAGCTCTTCAACGAGATCGAGGCCGAGTTCGGCTGCGTGATCGAAGAGGCGCTCGTCGCCAACCAGCAGCCAGTCGAGTTCGGGACCAAGCTGTTCAGGGTGCGCCGCCTGTGACCGAGATCCGCAAGGTGCTCGTCGCCAACCGGGGGGAGATCGCCCTGCGGGTCATCCGCGCTTGTCGAGAGGTCGGGATCAAGACCGTGGCGGTCTACTCGGTCGTCGACGAGATGGGCCTCCACACCCGCTTCGCCGACGAGGCCGTGTGCATCGGCCCCGGCCCCGCGACCAAGAGCTACCTCAACATCCCCAACCTCATCGCCGCCGCCGAGATCTCCGGCGCCGACGCGGTCCACCCGGGCTACGGCTTCCTGTCCGAGCGACCCGAGTTCGCCGACGCGGTCCAAAAGTGCGGGATGATCTTCATCGGGCCGGACCCCGAGCACATGCGCCTGATGGGCAACAAGGTTCAGGCCCGCCAGACCATGGAGGCGGCGGGCGTGCCCGTGCTGCCCGGGACCGGGGTGCTCGAGTCTGGTGAGCAGGCCCGGGCCGCGGCCGAAGAGATCGGCCTGCCGGTCATCCTCAAGGCCTCGGCCGGGGGCGGCGGCCGCGGCATGAAGATCGTCTGGGAGCTCGACAAGGTCGCCCCGACCCTCGAGACCGCCCAGGCCGAGGCCGAGGCCGCGTTCGGCTGCGGCGACATGTACCTCGAGCGCTACGTCGAGAGCCCGCGCCACATCGAGATCCAGGTCGTCGCCGACCAGCACGGCGACGTGATCGACCTGTTCGAGCGCGAGTGCTCGGTCCAGCGCCGCCACCAAAAGGTCATCGAGGAGGCCCCCGCAGGCAACTTCGGGGACGAGGTCCGCAAGCAGATGCGCGAAGCCGCGGTCGCCGCAGCCCGCGCGATCTCCTACCACTCGCTTGGAACGGTCGAATTTCTCGTCGACGGCGACCGCTTCTACTTCATGGAGATGAACACGCGGGTCCAGGTCGAGCACTGCGTGACAGAGATGGTCACGGGCCTCGACCTCGTTCAAGAGCAGCTGCGGCTCGCCGCTGGCGAGCCCCTCGGCCACCTCCAGCGTGACTGGCACCCCCGCGGCCACTCGATCGAGTGCCGAATCAACGCCGAGAACCCGGTGAACTTCGCCCCACACCCGGGTACCATCACTGCGCTGCACCTCCCGGGTGGAACCGGAGTGCGGATCGACACCCACGTGTACCAAGGCTACGCCGTCTCTCCTTACTACGACTCGATGCTCGGCAAATTGATCGTCCATGCGCCGAACCGCGAGCAAGCGATCGCGCGCATGCGTCGGGCGCTCGACGAGTGCGTCGTGGAGGGCATCTCGACCAACATCGCGCTGCATCGCTGGATCCTCAAACAAGCCCCCTTTGTCGAGGGCACCTACGACACTCACTTTCTCGAGCGCAACCTCGACCCGGACGGGATCCGAGCCGAGCTCGACGCTTGATCTGCGAGGTGTTCGGCGGTGTCGATTCGGCGAGACAAGGCGCTACAAGCCGCGCAGCAGCACGCTGCCCGCGGTGATCTGGCCGCCGCCATCCAGGAGTACCAGAGCGTCGTCGCCGATGAGCCCGACGACGCTCAGACCTGGCTTTTGCTGGCCGACAGCCTCCAGCGAGCGGGTGACGCCGAGGCGGCCGTCGAGCGCTACGTCCACGCGGCCAACGTGCTGTTCGAGAAGGGCGAGATCCCCAACGCCCTGCAGGTCTACCGGCAGGTGCTCAACCTCGCGCCCGAGCGCTACGACGTCCACCTGCGCACGGGCCAGGCCTTCGAGCAGCTGCGCCGCTACCCCGAGGCGGTCGCGCTCTACGAGAAGGTCGCGGGGGTCTACCTGCGCAGCGGCAACACCCGCGAGGCGCTGATGCTCTACGAGCGCGTCGCCGACCTCATGCCCCGCGAGGTCGCCAAGCGCCTGCGCCTCGCGGAGCTGTTCTCGCGCGAGCGCCGGGTCGACGAGGCGATCCAGCACTTCTCGGCCGGCGCCGAATTCCTCCGCCAGTCCGGTCGCCCCGAGGACTACGTGCGCGTGGCCGAGCGCCTGCTCTACCACCGCCCCGTCGACGCCGTCACCCGCGAGCTCGTCCGCGCCTACCTCGAGCTCGGCCAGCCCCGGCGCGCGCTGATGAAGCTCAACGAGCTGCTCCAGCGCCAGAACACCGACCCCGAGGGGCTCGAGCTGCTGTCCGAGACCTTCGTGCGCCTCGGCAAGGTCGACAAGGCCTGCTCGGTCGTGCTCGAGCTCGTCAAGCATCAGCGCGTGGCCGGGCCCGACGGCGTCCGGACCAGCGTCCGAGTCCTGCGCAAGGCGATCGGCTGGGCCCCGCAGAATCAAAAGCTCAAGAAGATCCTCGGCGAGCTCGGCAGCGCGGAGGAGCCCGAAGCACCCGAAGAGCCTGAAGCGCCTGAAGCGCCCGAAGCGATCGAAGCGATCGAAGAGATCGAAGAAATCGAGGAGCTCGACGAGTTCGAGGAGCTCGAGGAATTCGAGGAGCTCGAGGAGCTCGACGAGTTCGAAGACCTCGGCGACTTGAACGAACCCGCCGAGCTCGAACCCGCCGAGCTCGAGCCCGTCGCCCACGCCGCCGCGCGCCCCCCCGCCCACGCGCCGCCACCTCCGCAGCCCGACTTCGACCTCGACGACGACGTGCCGGTCCCGCGTCGTCAGTCCCTCACTCAAGATGTCATCTCCGACGGCGCCCAGCGCAGCGGAGAGGACGGCGAGTTCGACCTCGACAAACAGCTCGAAGAGGTCCGGGTGCTCATGAAGTACCACCTCTTCGACCACGCCCTCGGCCACACCGAGCAGATCCTGGCCGCCTCGCCGACCCACGCCGTGGGCCTGGAGCTCTCGGCCGAGATCCTCGCCGCGCTCGGACGCAACGAGGAGGCGGCCGACAGTCGCGCGCGGCTGGCCGAGCAGCTGGTCACGCGGGATCCGAGCGGCGCCGCGCGTCAGGTCGAGCTCGCGCTCGCGCTGATCCCCGATCATCCCCTCGCGACCGAGATCGGCGAGCGCCTGTCCGAGCTCTCGGGGATCGACGTCGGCGTCGCCGACGTCGAAGACGCGCTGCCCGGGTCCGACGACCCCCTCAGCGGCCTCGACCTCGACGACGACGTCCTCGCGATCGAAGCCAGCGACTCGCTGATCGGCCGCGTCGACTCGAGCCTCGCCGAGGAGCTCGGCAGCGGGAGGGACCCGGCCGAGTACGCCACCCCCGACGCCGATCACATCGACAGCATCGAGCTCGACGAGGCCGGGACAGACATCGACATTCGCGCGGCCGACCCCAGCCTCCACGGTGAGCTCAACGCCCTCGCCGAGCCCGAGGCCGACTTTGCGATCTCCCTCGACAGCGGGGCCGAGCCCGAGCCCGAGCCCGAGCCCGACTTCGAAGATCGCTTCGGCCTCGGCGGCGACGGCGAGCTCGACGAACTCGACGAGCCCGACGAGCCCGAGCCGGCGAGCGCCGAGGCCCTGCCCGTCGTCGGCCGGGTCGAGCCCGACGTCGAAGCCCGGCGCGAAGACGACGACGACCCCTTCGGCGTCCCCGACGACGACGACGAGGACGACGACATGCCCGTCGGCGTCCCCGACGACGACGACGAGCCCTTCGGCGTCCCCGACGACGACGAGGACGACATGCCCGCGCCAGATCCCAAGGACTGGCCGGACCTCGGCGCCGAGCTCGACGAGCTCGAGTTCTACCTCGCGCAGGATCTCGAAGAAGACGCCCGCGCCGCCTACGACGACCTCCTCGAGCTGTTCCCGGGTCACCCGGAGCTGGCCAAGATCGCCCACCGCTTCCCCGACGCCGCCGGCGTCCAGGTCAACGCCGCCGCCCCGCTGCTCGACCTCGAGGACGAAGACGAGGACGAAGACGACTTCCTCGCGGGCATCTTCGACGACGAGGCGCCCAAGCAACGCAAGAAGCGCGAGGTCGCCATCCAGACCCACGAGGTCGGCGACGCCGACGCCAGCGACCACTACGATCTCGGGACCGCGTACCGCGAGATGGGCCTCTACGACAAGGCCTTCGGCGAGTACGAGCTCGCGTCCAAAGATCCGCGCTGGCAGGCCAAGGCCCTGGTCATGATGGCCAGCATCCGCCAGGCCTCCGGCGACTCCGAGTCTGCGATCACGCTGTTCACCGCCGCCACCGAGGCCGCGCGAACCAAAGACGAGCGCTGCGAGGCCAACTACGAGCTCGCTATGGTCTTGCTCGGGAGCGGCGACGTCTCCGGAGCCAAGGCCGCGCTCGAGCGCGTCGAGCCAGGCTTCCGCGACCGCGACGCCAAGCTCGCTGAGCTGTAGTAGCTGTACAACCGGCCCAAAGGGGGGCTGGGGCTCGAACACATCCTCGCGTGAGGCCGCCATGAGCGACGAAGACAAACCCGGAGCCTCGACCCTCGCGGTCCACGGCGGCGAGCCCCACGTCCGGGCCGGACGCTCGATCACCGAGCCGCTCGTGCTCGCGAGCACCTACCCCTTCGCGCACACGGCCGAGCTCCACGCCTTCATGCAGGGCGAGCTCGACCGGCCCGAAGAGTACGGGCGCTACGGCAACCCGACGATCGCCGCGGTCGAGGCCAAGCTCGCCGCGCTCGAGGGCGGCGGCGAGCCGGGCTTCTCGGCCGTGCTCATGGCCTCGGGCATGGCCGCGATCACCTCGACGCTGCTGGCCATGCTCCGCGCCGGTCAGCACGTGATCTTCACCGCCGACGTCTACCGCAAGACCCGCGTGTTCGCGCAGACCTACCTGAGCAAGTTCGGCGTCGAGGTCGACATCGTCGAGCCGAGCCTCGCGGCGATCGAGGCCGCGCTCCGGGCCGAGACCAAGATCATCTTCACCGAGGCCCCGACCAACCCCTACCTGCGCCTCGTCGACCTCGACGGCGTCGTGGCCCTGGCCAGGCGCGAGCGGATCAAGACGATCGTCGACGCGACCTTCGCGACGCCGATCAACATGCGCCCCTGCGAGCTCGGCGTCGACCTCGTCATCCACTCGACGACCAAATACCTCGGCGGCCACAACGACCTGCTCGGTGGCGTGGTCATCGGCCGCGGCGGGCTCGTCGCGGCGATCCGCGAGCAGGTCGGGACCCTCGGCGCGATCTGTGATCCCCACAACGCCTACCTGCTCGGGCGGGGCCTCAAGACCCTCGCGCTCCGGGTCGAGCGTCACAACCGAAGCGCGCTCGCGCTCGCGCACATGCTCGACGAGCACCCGAAGGTCGCCCGGGTCTGGTACCCGCTGCTCGAGTCCCACGAAGATCACGCGCTCGCGCGCCGCTACCTCGGCGGCGGCGGCGGCGTCGTCAGCTTCGAGCTCGTCGGCGGGCTCGAGGCCGGGACCCGGCTCGTCGACGGCGTGCGCATCCCCAAGCTGGCCCCGAGCCTCGGCGGGGTCGAGAGCCTGATCGAGCAGCCCGCGCTGATGAGCTTCTACGACCAGGGCCCCGAGGGCCGCGCCGCGCTCGGCATCCGCGAGGGCCTGATCCGGCTCAGCGTTGGCATCGAGGACCTCAAAGACCTCCGCGCCGACCTCCTCGCTGCACTCGATCGGACCTGAGACCCCTCGGACGCCGTCGCGCCAAGCGCGAGCCATGCCCACAGCGGGCGCACACCAGCCCGCTGAGCGAAGAACGAGGGGCCGGACGCGAAGGGGCCACGCGTGGCAAAGTCCACGACGCCAGCGGGGGGCATTTATGATATAGGGCCCCAGCCTGGATCGCCGCCTCCGCGCGATCCGGCGACCAAGACGCCTGCCATGGACAGCCAGATCGAGCAGATTACCCCCGTTGAGTGCCGCGTTCGGGTCACGGTCCCGTGGACCGAGGTCTCCCCCCGCCTCGATACCAAGCTTCGCACCCTCGGCCGAAAGGCCCGAGTCCCGGGCTTCCGCCCCGGCAAGGTCCCGCCCCGCGTGCTCGAAAAGATGTTCGGCAAGGGCGCCCGCGCCGAGCTGGCCAACGAGCTGTTTCAGGAGACCTTCCAGACGGCGATGTCCAAGCACGCCGCCAACCCGCTGACGCAGCCAACCCTCGAGTCGAGCTCGCTCGAGAAGGGCACCGACTTCGTCTACGCCGCGCGCTTCGAGGTCGCCCCGGAGCTCGAGCCCAAGGACTACAAGGGCGTGCCCGTGCGTCGCCGGCCCGCGGCCGTCGACGAGGACAAGGTCGCGGCCGAGCTGACCAAGAAGCAAGAAGAGCTGACCGAGATGCGGCCGATCGAGGGCGGCGAGGGCGAAGACGCCCGGACCAAGACCCAAGACGGCGACGTCTGGACGATCGACATCGACGGCACGATCGGCGACGAGCCCCTGAGCCGAAAAGATCTCGAGATCACGATCGGCAAGACCGCGGGCGAGGTCGTCCCCGGGCTGTCCGCCGCGATGGCCGACTTCGAGCTCTCGCTCGTCGGCAAGACCCGCGAGGTGACCTTCACCCCGCCCGAAGATCGCGTGAAGCCGGAATTCCGCGGCGCCAAGGTCCAGCTCACGATCGCCGCGCGCGACGTGCGCGAGACCGTCGTCCCCGAGCTCGATGACGAGTTCGCGCGCGACACGGGCGAAGCCGACACCCTCGACGAGCTCAAGGAGCAGATTCGCGAGAAACTTCGCGAAGAAGACATGGAGACGGCGGAGCGCGAAGCACGCCAGCGTCTGGTCGAGGCCCTGCTCGAGCGCAACGAGTTCGATCCCGCGCCCTCCATGGTCACCCGTGAGGTCAACGCCCAGGTCGACATGTTCAAGCGCCAGCTCTCGCAGCAGGGCCTGACCCTGCGCCAGATCGGCAGCAACGAGGCCCAGATGGCCGAGAACATGCGCGGCCAGGCAACCTTCAACGTCAAGGCCTTCCTGCTGCTCGAGGCGATCCGCAAGGCCGAGAGCATCGACGTCTCCGAAGAGGAGATCGAGGAAGAGGTCAAGCAGATGGCCGAGGCCCAGGGCCAAAACCCCGCGCGCCTCCGAGCGACGATGGAGAAGGACCAGCGCCTGCTGCTGCTGCGCGCGCAGATGCGGGAGGAGCGGATCCTCGACTTCCTCATGGGCGAGGCCGATGTCACCGAGGCACCCGACCCCGTCGAAGAGGCCGACGAGGACGACGAGTCCAAGTCCGACACTGATGAAAGCTGAGCCAACTGGTCATCGGACCAGCTAGGCTCGGCTCGACACCCCCCTTGACGGGCTGCTTGCCAGACACGCGCGCGGCAACCATCATCAGGCCTGTTCTCGAGGGCAGGTCCCGGTCGTCGCGCACGCGGTCGCCGAGCCCGCTCAGCCGCCCCGACCGCCGCCGAGCGCCTCGCGGCCGCGAAAGGTCAGCTCGGCCCTCGCGGCATGCAAGATACAGGCGCCTCTTCGCGACTCCACAGTCGCCTCCATCCTCTGGCCTCCACCTTTGGCCGTCCACCCTTGCAACCCAGCTCTCGCGACGTCAACATACGAGAGACTGTAACGGAGCCTACGAATGCCCGTGTTCGGTGACTACCCCCCGCTCTCCATGAACATCCCCTTCGTCGTGGAGCAGACCCACCGCGGAGAGCGATCGTGGGACATCTACAGCCGCCTGCTGAAAGACCGGATCATCTTCCTCGGTGACCCGATCAACGATCGCGTCGCGAGCGTGGTGATCGCGCAGCTCTTGTTCCTCGAGTCGGAGGATCCCGACAAGGACATCCGGCTGTACATCAACTCGCCCGGCGGCGTCGTCACGGCCGGCCTCGGGATCTACGACACGATGCAGTACGTCCGCTGCGAGGTCGCGACCTACTGCCTCGGCCAGGCCGCCTCGATGGGCGCGTTCCTGCTCGCGGGCGGCGTCAAGGGCAAACGTTTCGCGCTGCCCAACGCCCGGATCATGATCCACCAGCCCCACGGCGGGGCCTCGGGCCAGGCGACCGACATCCAGATCCAGGCTCGCGAGATTCTTCGCCTCCGCGAGACGCTCAATGAGATCATGGCCAAGCACACCGGGCGCACGGTCGACGAGATCCTCAACGACACCGATCGCGACAACTTCATGAGCGCCGACGAGGCCAAGAAGTACGGCCTCGTCGACGAGGTCCTCCGCCGCGACGTCGAAGCCACGCCGGACGACGCGAGCAAGGACGACGAGAACAAGTAAGGACCAGCATGGCGGCCAACAACAAGGGAAGCGGAAACCTGAGCTGCTCCTTCTGCGGGAAATCGCAAAAGGAGGTCAAGAAGCTCATCGCCGGGCCTTCTGTCTACATCTGCGACGAGTGCATCTCGCTGTGCAACGACATCCTCGCCGAGGAGGTCCAGAAGGAAGAGCGGCAAGAGGGCCCCGGCAAGGTGCCCAAGCCCAAGGACATCCGCGAGATCCTCGACGACTACGTCGTCGGGCAAGACTGGGCCAAGAAGATCATCTCGGTCGCCGTCTACAACCACTACAAGCGCATCAACGTCAAGCAGAGCGCCGACGAGCCCGAGCTGCAAAAGAGCAACATCTTGCTCCTCGGCCCGACCGGCTCGGGCAAGACCCTGCTCGCGCAGACCCTCGCGCGGATCCTCGACGTGCCCTTCGCTATCGCCGACGCGACCAGCCTGACCGAGGCCGGCTACGTCGGTGAGGACGTCGAGAACATCATCGTCTCGCTCCTCCAAAACGCCGATCACGACGTCGAGAAGGCCCAGCGCGGGATCATCTACATCGACGAGATCGACAAGATCGCGCGCAAGGGCGACAACCCCTCGATCACCCGCGACGTCTCGGGCGAGGGCGTGCAGCAGGCCCTGCTCAAGATCCTCGAGGGCACGATCGCCTCGGTCCCGCCCAAGGGCGGGCGCAAGCACCCGCAGCAGGATTTCCTTCAGGTCGACACGACCAACATCCTGTTCATCTGCGGCGGCGCGTTCGCGGGCATCGAAGACATCATCGAGGCCCGGGTGTCGGCCAAGACCATGGGCTTCGGCGCCAAGGTCCAGCGCAAGGTGGAGAAGCGCCACTGGGATCTGCTCCAGCAGGCCCAGAGCGAAGATCTGATGAAGTTCGGGCTGATCCCCGAGTTCATCGGTCGGCTCCCGGTCGTCGCGCCGCTCAAGGAGCTCGACGAGGAGGCGCTGGTCTCGATCCTGACCGAGCCCAAGAACGCGCTCGTCAAGCAGTACAAGCGGCTCATGCGCATGGACGGGGTCGAGCTGACCTTCGCCGAGGACGCCCTCCACGCGATCGCACGCAAGGCCAAGGAGCAGCGCGCGGGTGCCCGTGGGCTGCGCTCAATCCTCGAGCGCGCGATGCTCGACGTGATGTACGACATCCCCAGCGTCGACAACATCGTCGAGGTCCACATCAACCCCGAGACGATCACCGAGAACAAGCGTCCGGTGCTGGTCTACGAGGACAAAAAAGAAGCGTCCTGAGAGCCCGTGGTGAAGCCCCGCTCGATGTCGAGCGCGGGTGATCGTTCAGACAGGCCGAGGTATTCCCCCGCGACGCGGCGCAAGGAATTGCGCGGTGTCGCGGCGCACTCGCGACCAGCTCTCATGTCGGCGAAATAGAA
>NZ_PVNK01000102.1 GCF_002994615.1 Enhygromyxa salina
TGGCGCTGGCCGTCACTCGGGTAGGTCCTCGCCCTCGGTCATGGCGCGCATGAAGAGCACGATCCGTGCCTCTTCGCTCGCGGCGGTCTCCGCCGCGGCGACTCGCTCGAGGGCCTAGCAGCCCGGGCTGCTAGGAGACTGGATCGCCGCTCCAGGCGGGTTGTCAGGGCGTCGAGATCATCGCCCACAACCCGTCGCCGCCGACGATCAGATCGCCGACGCCGTCATCGTTGAAGTCGGCGGTCAAGATCACCGCGAGGTTCGGAAGGTTGCCGAGGTTCGCGAGCGTCTGATACGGAAGAAACTGACCGGGGCTGTCGGGGTCTCCGAACGAGATGCCGACCGACTTGTCGTCGGCGTTGATGACGACAATGTCGAGTTGGCCGTCAACATCGAGGTCGGTCGTCACGGCGCCGACCGGCTTGTCGCCGACCGTGACGCTCGCGCCCGGGCCGACGAAGCCGCCGAAGCCGTCACCGTAGAGCACCTCGACGACGTCGGCGTCATCGAGCGGAGCTGCGAGGTCGAGGTCGCCGTCGTTGTCGAGGTCGCCGATCGCCACGGACCAGGGCCGGCCGTTCAGATGGTAGATCTGGGCGAGCTCGAAGGCCCCGTCGCTGCTCCCGAGATGGATCGAGATGCTGCGGTCGTCGCGATTGGCGACCGCGAGATCGAGCCACGGGTCGGCGTTAAAGTGGGCGAGGTCGAGGCGTAGAGGGTCTTTTTGGCCCGGTTGAGCCAGCGGAGGGGCGAAGCCGCCGAGCCCGTCACCGAGCATCAACGAGACCGCCTCGTTGTCCGAGCTGACGGTGACGAGGTCGAGGGCGTCGTCGCCGTCGAGGAGGGCCAAGGCCAGATCACCGGGCTTCGAGCCGGCCGCGTGGGCGACCGGATCGTCGAAGCTGCCGTCGCCGTTGGAGATGTAGACGAAGATGTGGTGGCTGTCTTCGTGGGCCACGATCAGATCGTCGATGAGGTCGTGGTCGAGGTCGCCGGCTCCGGCTCCACGGTATTTTCCGTTTTGCTCAGCGAGGTCGAGGGCGAGGGGGAAGGTCCCGTTGCCCGCTCCGAACAACACCAGGATGTCGTTCTCTCGGGCCACGCCGATGTCCATTTTGCCGTCGCCGTCGAAGTCACCCGCGGTGACCGACTGGATCTTGTCGAGTTGCATGAGATCGACGACCTCGAAGCAGAACTCGCCAGGTTCGATCACCCCGTTGTTGCACTTGGGGTCGAAGTCGTCGCCGTCGCCGTCGCCGTCGCCGTCGGCGTCCCCATCCCCATCCCCATCACCGTCGCCGTCGCCGTCCCCGTCCCCGTCGCCGTCGCCATCGCCATCGCCATCGCCGTCACCGCTGCCGTCGGTGCCGGTCTCGTGCTGACCCTCGCCGCTCGTCTCGTCGCTGGTCTCGGTCGACTCGTCGCGGTAGGCAGGGTTGAGGCCGACGACGCATCCGGTGATTGTCATCGCGGACACGATGATGACGCCGGTTCGCGCGCACTGTGTCGATCGAGAGAGCGCAAACAACATGCCACGAAGCTTAGCAGGAGGGGTTGCGAGAGCATACCGCGGGAGCGGACATGTTGAACTCTGCGCTTTCGATCATTGAGCTGTTCCGACGACCGACGCGATCGCAGCCCCCTTATCACTGAAGTGCCGTTGATCGTAGAAAAACTCCGCGCAACCGGCGAGGGCCGCGAGGGTGACGACAGCTGCCAGGCCCGCGCGGGTGTGGTCGGAGGCGGGCGCGTTGGGCGTGGAGCTAGACCTGGGTGACGCGGACATCGGGCGAGCGATCAGGGCTCAGCTGGCGAGGTAAATCGTCGGCGAGTGTAGCCCCAAGCCCGAGGCCACTCCAGCGATCGTGACTCGTCAGCCTTCGGTCTGTGAACCGCGGTCGAGCTCGCGCCGGACCGCCTGCAGCAGCGAGAGGCTGCCGTAGGGTTTGCGGACGATGGGCCTGCGCAGCGCCGCGGTCGGACTGAGGTCGTGGCCGGTCGTGAAGATCACGCTGAGATCCGGGAAGCGCTCGCGGATCCGGTCGTGAAATTCGTAGCCACCCATGCGCGGCATGACGACATCGAGGATGACCAGGTCGATGGCTTTGGACCGCTGCTCAAACACCTGCATGGCCTCGACGCCGTCTCCGGCCGAGAGCACGACATAGCCCGCCTGACGCAAGATCCGCTCGGCGACCGAGCGGACCATGGCCTCGTCCTCGACCAGGAGGATCGTCTCCTTGCCATCGAGGGCCGCCGCGCCCCCACGGCGCTGAGGCTGAGGCTGAGGCTGTGTCTGTGGCTGAGCCTCGTCGAGGGCGCTGGCTGGCTCGGCCAGGGGCAGGTAGACGCTGAAGGTGCTGCCCTCGCCCTCGACGCTGTGCAGGGCGATCGCGCCGCCGTGCTGAACGGCGACCCCGTAGGCGACCGCGAGGCCGAGGCCGGTCCCCTCGCCCTGGGGCTTGGTGGTGAAGAAGGGCTCGAACACCCGGTATTGATCGTCCTCGCTCAGCCCGGTGCCCGTGTCGACCACGTCGACGCGAAGGAAGTCTGCGCCGGCCCGAAGACTCCACGCGTGGCGCAGGTCCTCGTCGGGCTCGGTGACGGAGGTCCGGACCACGATGGGGCCACCTTGGGGCATCGCGTCGCGGGCGTTGATGCACAGGTTGATCAACACCTGGCCAAATTGGGCACGGTCGACCTTGACCACCACGTTGGTGGCTGCGAGGTCGAGGACGAGCTCGTAGTGCTCGCCGAGGAGCCTGCGCAGCATCCGGACCGAGTCCGCGATCAGCTGATGCGGCTCGACCTCGACCAGGTTGACCCGCTGGCGCCGGCCGAAGGTCAGCAGCTGACTGGTCAGCTCGGCGGCCCGAGTGGCGGCGGTGCGGATGTCGGCGAGGGCCTCTTTTGTGTCACCGTAGAGCTCCGCGAGCTCGAGGTTGCCCAAGATCACCTGCAACAAATTGTTGAAGTCGTGCGCCACGCCCCCGGCGAGCCGGCCGACGCTCTCCATCCGCTGGGCCTGGCGAAGACGCTCCTCGAGCTCACGGCGATGCCGCTCGATCTGGCGGCGCTCGGTCACGTCCTGGAGGGCCCCGATCACCTTGAAGGTGTCACCGTAGCGGTCTCGAACGAGCTGGCCGCCGCCCCAGACGATGCGCTCGCTGCCGTCGGGACGGATGATCCGGTACTCCAAGCTGGTGGTCTCGCCGCTGTTGACCGCCTCGCGGATCATCTCCTCCACGCGCTCGACATCGTCGGGATGCGTCAGGGCCAGGACTCTCTCGAGCCGACCATCGAAGTTCGCAGGGTCGACGCCGTGGATCCGGAACATCTCGTCCGTCCACGTGAGGCGGTTGGTCGTCGGGTCCCACTCCCAGCTGCCGAGGCTGGCGAGCTCCTGGGCCTTCTTGAGCAGCAGCCGGTCACGCCTGTGCTGCTCCTCGGCCTGGATCCGCTCGGAGATGTCCAAGAAGGTGACGATCGCCCCCTGGATCTGACCCGTGCTGGAGGTGAGGGGGCTGGCCCGGAACACCGCCCACGAGACCTCGCCGTCCGGTCGCCGGACGCCGAGGGTCAGGCCCGGCTGAGCTTCGCCAGTCTGGAGGGCCTTGGTGACGGGGTAGTCCGCGATAGGGCAGGGCGAGCCGTCCTCGTGGATGGTCTCGGTCTCGAAGTCGGCCGCGTACTTGTTGGTGATCGCGTTGAAGCTCAGCCCGAGGACCCGCAGGGCCTCGGGGTTGGCGTTGAGGATCTCCCCGTCGGCGCCGACGTGCACGACGCCGCCCGGGACCGCCTCCACGATGCTCTGGACGACGGCCTCGCTCGACAGCGGATCCTCCGCGTGAGATCCCGGATCAGGCACGGGCTCGAATATAGGGGAGCGCCCGGAGGCAGGTCATCACGGCCCAGCCAGGGGTCGTCGCTTACGCCAGCGAGGAGCTCAGAACTGAGAGTAGATGAAGGGGGCGTCGAGCTTCGGGGGGCCTCCTTCCCCCGCGCGGGTTGTTGGGAGCGCCGTCAAAGCCCAGCGAACACGCCCTGCGGGGACTTGGGAGCGCTGTCAAAGCCCGGCGAACAAGTCCCGCGGGTACTTGGGAGCGCCGTCAAAGCCCGGCGAACACGCCCCGCGGGTACTTGGGAGCGCCGTCAAAGCTCGGCGAACACGCCCCGCGGGTACTTGGGAGCGCTGTCAAAGCCCAGCGAACACGCCCCGCGGGTACTTGGGCGAGCTTTCAAAGTCCAGCGAACAAGCCCCCGCGGACTTGGCCGAGCTTTAAAAGCCCGGCGCCCGCGGTCCCGAGGGGGGAGCGGGTGAGGGGCGGCTCAGGTCTCGACCTCGGCGTGCCCGGCCCGCTCGATCGCGCCGGGCAGTCGCTCGACGTAGCAGACGTGGCAAGTCGGGGCGTAGGCCTCGTTGGCCCCGAGCTGGATCTGCGCGCCGTCCTCGGTCGGCTGGCCGTCGACGATCCGCATGTTGAAGATCGCCTTGCGGTTGCAAAATTGACAGGTGACCTTGACCTCTTCGATCGAGTCGGCGAGCTCGAACAGCCGCCGCGCGCCCGGAAACAAGCGGGTGCGGAAGTCCGTTCGCAGGCCGTAGCAGATCACCGGGACATTTTGGGTGCGTGTTATCGCGCGGAGCTGCTCGATGACCTTGACCGACAAAAATTGTGCCTCGTCGACGAGCACGCAGTCGAGATCGGCGAAGAAGGGCGGGTCGAGCTCGCTGTCGTCCTCGAGCAGGAGGTCGACGGGCTTCTCGAGCCCCGAGCGCGACGCGATGACCCCGCCGCCAAAGCGATCGTCGAGGCGCGGCTTGAGCAGCGCGACGTTCTTGCCCTGCTGCCGATAGTTGTGCGCCACGGCCAGCAGGTTCATGGTCTTGGCGCTGTCCATGGTCCCGTAGCGAAAGTAGAGCTTGGCCATGTCTGTCTAGTTCTCGGGGCTGGCGGCGACGGCCGGGATCTCGCGCTCGGCCAAGATGTAGGCCATCAGCGCCATCGCGGCGGCGTTGCGCTCGAGGTGGTAGGGCGCGATCTTGTCGATCGTGTCGGCCGGGCTGTGGTGAAGATCGAAGTAGTGGCTGGTGTCGGGCCGCAGGCCGATGCCGAGCATGCCCTCTTTGGTCAGCGGCGAGATGTCGGCTCCGCCGCCGCCGAGCCTGAAGTTGTTGGCCCCGAGCGCCTCGAACAGGGGCGCGTAGGGCAAGAGCGCGTCGAGGTCGGCCTCGCTCGCGCCGATGCCAAAGCCCCAGGGCGCGCCCGCGCCGGCGTCGGCCTCGATCCCGGCGACGTGGAGCTCGTCGCCGTGGGCCTCCTTGTAGGCCAGGCCGCCGCGGAGGCCGTTCTCTTCGTTGGTGAACAGGACCACGCGGATCGTCCGGCGCGGGATCAGGTCGAGCTCGCGGAGCATCAGCGCGGCCTCCATCGCCATCAGGCAGCCCGAGCCGTCGTCGGTGCTGCCGTCGCCGACGTCCCACGAGTCGATGTGCCCGCCGATCACGACGATCTCCTCGGGCAGCTCGCGCCCGGGCAGCTCGGCGATCGCGTTGGCGCTGACGGCGTCGGGCAGGTGCTTGGCGCCGAGCGTGAGGCGAACTTTAATGGTCTCGCCGCGGGCGGCCGTGCGCGCGAACCACTCGGCGTCCTCGGGCGTGATCGCGGCGGCGGGGATCTTGGGCTTGTCGTCGTCGTAGTTGAGCGCGCCCGTGTGCAGGGTCCGGAGGCTGCTCGCGGTGACCGAGCGGACCAGCACGGCCTTGGCCCCATGGGCGGCGGCGTTCGAGGCCCCGTGGCTGCGGATCTGCACGGTCGAGCCGTAGTGGGCGTCGTGCTTGTCGACGTCGTAGGCGGGCATCGGCTGGTTGATCACCACGATCTTGCCGTCGAGCTCGGCGGCGCGCTGCTCGAGCTCGTCGAGGTTGGCGACGACCACGACCTCGGCGGTGATCCCCCGGCGCGGGGTCCCGACGGTCATGCCGAGGCCGAGGACCGGCAGCGGTCGCTTGGTCGGCCCGAGGATCTCGGCCGACTCCTCGCCGCGAACCCAGTGCGGGACCATGACCTTCTCGCGCCGGGCGTTGCTGAGCCCGTCGGCGGCCATCGTCTCCACGGCCCAGTCGATCGTCTGCTCCAGCGCCTCCGAGCCCGAGAGGCGATGACCGTAGGTGTCGGCGACGTAGGCCAGCCGGTCCCACGCGCGGGTGTCTTCCTCGGCCATCGCCGTCAGCTTGGTCGCGGCCTCGACATACTTGGCCTCGGGCGTCGGCGCGGGCGGGCTCGTGTTCTCGCTCGTCGGCGCCTCGACGCTCGGCGCGCCTTCGCTCGCCCTCGGCAGCGGCGTGGCCCCGGCTGGCTGGGCCCAGACCGTGGTCGCCGAGCCCTCGCTCGCGCACCCGCCCGCCAGGACCGGCGCAGCGGTGAGGGCGAGGGCCAGGAGCTTGGGTGGTGTGGAGATCCACGCGAACCTGGGGGGCTGAGGCATCCTGCAAGCCATACCCGCGTCCTCGCTGCGAGCGCAAGCACGCCCCCGGCGGCGCCGGGCAGACCCGATCTCGACCCGGTGCGTCGCCGCCCTCGGGTCCGAGGCGCTCGGCATCTTCTTCGGTTTCACGTCGGCACTCAGCCGCGCTATCGTCCGCCCGGACCCGACCATGCCTCCCGCCTCCCGCCTCACCTGGGCCTCCGTGGTCTGCCTTCTGCTGCTCGCCCTCGGCTGTGCGTCGCGCGACAAGGCCTCCTACGCGAGCGAGGCGCCTCAGTCCTACGCCGAGGAGGAGCGCGGCTACGGCGGCGACAGCGGGTATTACGAGGAGTCGGAGGCCGGCTACGACTTCAAAGACGACATGATCGAGGGTGACGTGCTCGCGCCCGGGGGCGCGGCGATCTCGTCGCGCGGGCCGAGCCCCGACACCGAGAGTGAGTTCAAGCGCGAGGCTCCCGCCGAGCTCGCCGAGCCGCCGAGCCCCGAGCCCGAGCCTGCGTCCGTCGACCTCGAGCTGCCCGAGCAGCCGCGCGACGGAGCCAAGCAGGCCGCGGCCAGGCGCCAGATCATCTACACGGCCAACATGCAGGTCAGCGTCTACGACGTCGAGCACAGCATGAGCGAGGTCGAGGCCCTGCCCGAGCGCTTCGGCGGTTGGCTCCACCAGCGCCTCGACAACCAGATCATCTTGCGGATCCCGGCCGAGCAGCTCGAGCAGGCCATGGCCGTGATCGCCGAGCTCGGGGTCGTCGACTACCGGACCCTCGAGGCCCTCGACGTGACCGCCGAGTTCACCGACCTCGAGTCGCGGATCCGGATCCTGACCGAGATGCAGGCCCAGCTCGAGCTGCTGCTGGCCAAGGCCAAGGACGTCGAGCAGGCCCTCGAGATCCGTCGGGCCCTCGACGAGGTCACCTTGGAGCTCGAGCTCGTGCGTGGGCGGATGCGCGAGCTGTCCAAGTCCATCGCCTTCTCGACGCTGATCATCCGCGTCGTCGCGCGCGGGCCGGTCGACGAGCTCCCGAGCAGCAACGATCCCTTCCCCTGGGTGCTCGAGCTCGGCGTCGAGGCGACCGAGTACCGATGAGCCGACCCGACTCGCCCCCTGCCAGGGCTTGTAAGCACCCGCGAGCCGAGCCCGTTCGCGCGCCGGACCCCAACCCCACGCAACCTTCACACCTTGGTGACTCCATGAAATCCAACTCAACACATGCGCGGCCGCGCTCGTGGCTCGGCCTCCTGGCCCCGGCAGCGATGATCTTCGCGCTCGGGTGCAAGAGCGCCGACTCGACCGCCTACCCCGAAGCCCACGGCGCGAGCGAGCTCCCGGCGGCCGCGACCATCGACATCACCCGCGCGCAGGGCTCCGGCGGCGAAGCGCGCTACGACTTCAGCGAGGACATGGCCGAGCTCGACCAGGGCTCGATGGCCGAGGGCGCGGTCATGGCCTTCGCAGCCAACGCCCCGCCGGCCCGCGACGCCAAGGGCAAGGCCAACAAGGCGGCCCAAGAGCAGCGCGAGAGGCAGGCCGAAGAGGCCGCCGCCAAGGACGGCGAGGGCGACGACCAACAGCCCGATCACGGCCGCCAGATCATCTACATCGGGGGCCTGCAGATCAGCGTCTACGACCTCGAGTCCGCGATGGCCACGGTCGAGGCGATCCCCGACGCCCACGGCGGCTGGATCCACATGCGCAACCAGCAGCAGGTCGTGCTCCGGCTGCCCGCGCTTCAGCTCAAGCCGGTCATGGCCTCGCTCGCCAAGCTCGGCGTCGTCGAGGCCCGCACGCTCCAGGCCCAGGACGTGTCCGCCGAGTACGTCGACCTCGACTCGCGGATCAAGGTCCTGCGCGAGACCCAGACCCAGCTGCTCGAGCTCCTCGCCAAGGCCAAGACGGTCGAGGAGGCCCTGCACGTGCGCCGGGCCCTCGACGAGGTGACGATGGAGCTCGAGGTCGCGCTCGGGCGCATGCGCCAGCTCTCGGATCTCATCGCGTTCTCAACTTTGACCGTGACCTTGGTCGAGCGCGGTCCGAGCGACAGCATCCCGACCAGCAATGACCCCTTCCGCTGGGTCGACAGCCTCGGCGTCGAAGCCACGGAGTGGAGGTGATCAAGATGTCCAGCAAGATCAAGCAACTTCATTCAGGCGTCTGCCCGGCTCGGGCCTGCGCCCCGACCCCCTCGCTGCGCTCGGGCCCTCGGTCGTGCAAGGCCGTGGTCAAGGCCCTGTCTGTGTTCGGCCTCGGCCTCGGCCTCCTCGGCGCCTCGGGCTGCGCGAGCTTCAAGCTCAAAGATCCGCCGCCGGGCTTCATCGAGGTGTCGAGCAGCCACTGGGGCGGCGAGGGCGAGCTGCGGATGAAGGCGCCCGACAACGTCGGGCTCAACATCACGACCTTCTCCAACCGCAAGGGCGGGACCCTGGCGATCTGGGCCGACGACCTGGTCAGCAAGCTCGCCGAGCGCCACTACGTGCTCCAGCGCCAAGAGGCGGTCAAGTCGGGCAACGGCGTCCAGGGCACCCGCTTCGACTTCGCCTACGCCCCGCCGAGCAGCGAAGACGACGAGAAATTCTTCACCGTCGTGCTGTTCGTGACCGACGAGTGGCGCGTGGTCGTGCAGCTCGCCGGCGACAAGGGGCTCGCCAGCGCCCACGGCGAGGACCTCGACCGGATCCTCGGCGACATCAAGATCCGCGGGTGCAAGGCCGGCTCGAAGGTCTGCAAGAGCGGCCAGCCGCCGCAGTTCGACACCACGCAACAGCCCCGGCCCGACGGCCCCGGCCCTCAGGCCGCCGACAAGCCCGCCGAGGGCGAGCAGCCTGGCGGCGCCGACCAGCCGAAGGGGGGCGAGGCGCCTGGCGACGCCGACGAGCCGGCCGAGGGCGACAAGCCGGCAGCGGGCGACAAGGCGTCCTAGCAGCCCGGGGTGCTAGCAGCCCCAGGCTGGGCCGCGGGTCCAACACGACACCCGAGGCCAGTGGCCTTCACGCACGACCGCGAGTTACGCTGTCGTGCGATGTTTCGTTGTCCACGACATGTC
>NZ_PVNK01000103.1 GCF_002994615.1 Enhygromyxa salina
TGGCGATGATCAAGAAGATGTACAAGGTCGAGCGCAAGGCGAAGCTCCGCGGGCTGAAGCCCGAAGCTCGACGGCGGCTACGAATCAAGCACTCGCGGCCGTTGCTCCTCGCGCTCTTCAAGTGGATTACGGAGCACGCGGGGACCGAGCCGCCGTCTTCGCCGCTGGCCCGCGCATTCACCTACGCCCTCAATCAACGACGCGCGCTCGAGCGTTTCCTCGAAGATGGTCGCCTGCCTCTGGACAACACTGGCGCCGAGCGGGCCCTCAGGGGGATCGCGGTCGGCCGGAACAATTGGCAGTTTGCGGGGAACGACGCGAGCGGGAGGCGGAAGGCGATCATGTATTCGCTGATCCGCACCTGCGAGCTCAACGGCGTCGAGCCGTGGGCCTACCTGCGTGATGTCTTGACACGGATCGCCGATGGGTGGCCGCAGAAGCGACTGGCTGAGCTGCTGCCGCAGAACTGGTCGCCGGACGCCGTCGCCTCGGCAGCCTGAGCAGAGCGAGCCTGCGCGCTCGAGCGCGAGCACGCTCTGGCTGAGGCTCAGCAGCGTGGTGCCGAGGTCGGAGTCCAGAGCCGCGAGCTGCGGAGCTGGGCGCTGCCACAGGCTCCGTGCGTCTGCAAGATGCCTTCACCGACACCTTAC
>NZ_PVNK01000104.1 GCF_002994615.1 Enhygromyxa salina
CCCCCGACGAGCAGGCCCAAGAGCCGGTCGAGCTCCCCCCCACCCAAGAGCCTGGGGACGCGGTGTCACCCGAGGCCGAGGGCCTGGTAGAGATCGACGAGATCGACGAGATCGACGAGATCGACGAGATCGACGAGATCGACGAGATCGACGAGATCGACGAGATCGACGAGATCGACGACCTCGCCCTCGAGTCGTCCGACGCAGACGCGAGCGCCCCTGCCCTCCCGGAGCCCGACGAGAGCAGTGAGCTCGACGAGCTGGCTGATGAGCTGGGCGAAGACCTGGGCGATTTGGAGGACCTCGACGACGTCGACCTCGCGCTCGACGACGGGGAGCTCGACGTCCTCGATCTCGACGACGTCGAGCTCTAACCCCAAATCAAGCCCCTTGAAGACGAGAAGGCCTGAGTCGAGCGCGCGGCGCTTGACTCATCGTGTCGCCTCGCGCCGGAATGTTCGCCGAGGGCGCGAAGCCAAAACGCCGCTGTACCGGGCGTACTGCAAGTTTTGGCGACAAAGCCCTCGGCGAAAATTCCGGCGCGAGGCGGCGCGAGGCATTGCACCCCGGGCTGCTAGCAGCTCGGCTCACCACCTCGACCGCACCCGTGCTATGACTGCGTCGAGCGGCGCTGGCGGCGACCGGCCCGCGACAAGGGTCCAAGACATGGCCGACAGCAGGGATCGACGAGGGAACGCATGAGCGTGTGGACCGACGGCAAGACCCACGTCGTGGTCGGTCCCGCGGGTCTGAGCATCCACCGGGACGACGAGGTTCAACTGATCCTCGCCGCCGACCAGCTCGGCGGGCAGCTGCCGCCCAAGAAGGGCAAGGCCGGGTTCGCGCGGATCCGTCCCCTGGCCGTCAACGCCGGGGTCGAGCTCGCGTTCACGGTCGACGCGGAGCGCAAGCTCGTCCGCGCGCCGCTCGGCGAGGCCAAGGGTGACACGCTCAAGTTCCCCTGGGACATCAGCGCGCTCGCGCCAGCCGATGGCCAGCGCGTGTTCGCGGCCTACGTGACCGGAACCAAGGCCCGAGCGCTGACCTCGATCGTGCTCGGCAGCCCGCCCGCGGATCCCAAGGGCAAGTGGGAACACGAGTACGAGAACGACAAGCCCAAGAAGGTCGACTGGCCCGAGAACCTCCTGTGGGAGAAGGCGCCGTGGAGCCGCAAGACCCGCTGGGCGACCGATCCCGACCTCATCCAGGTCAACGCCAACCCCCACGCCTACACCGTCTACGACACCGCGAGCGCCGTGGTCGGGGTCTTGCGTCGGCCCGGGCCAAAGCAGCCCCCCGAGGGCTTCGCCTGTGTGCTGCGCACGCCGCAAGAGAAGGGCACGACCGTGGCCGCGACCGCGACCTCCCGCGGGGTGTTGGTTGCGACCTGCAAGCCCGACGGCCAGGCGGTGATCTGCGAGTTCGCTGACGACGGCAAGCTCCTCGCCCACCGCCTGTTCACGGCCAAGAAGATCGGTCCCCTGGCGCTGGCCGGCTCGCGCGTGTTCGCGCTCGTCGAGGATCGCAAGCTGCTGATCCTCGACTCCGAGCTCGCGCCCGAGGCCGAGCTCGAGCTCGGCGACGCCTTCGCTGCCGGGCCGTCCCAAGTCCAGCTGCGCCCGAACCCCGAGGGGACCGGGTTCCTGCTCGCGGTCGCCGACAAGGTCCTGCGCGGGGTCGCGTCCGATGCCGGCGCCTGGTCGCTCACCGAGCTCGATCTCACCAGCGTTCCGCCGCCGGGCGAGGCCCACGCGGCCGAGATCGCCGAAGCCGAGATCGAGCAGCCCAACGAGCCGACCGGCGCCAACGGCCAGCCCCTCGACTCGCGCACCCGCATCATCACCCAGGCTCCGCGCCTGAGCCTCAACCCCCAGCAACCCAACGACGCCTGGAGCTTCCCGGCCGGCGGACACTTCGAGATCGCCCTCAACGCGGTCAGCGTCGGCGGGCCGGCCGAGACTGGCCTCCAGATCGAGGTCCACGGCGACGCCCTCGACAAGGGCCTGATCGAGCTCGAGTCCGTCGCGATCGAGGGCACGAACCAGGGCCAGGCGAGCTTCGAGATCCGCGGCAAGAAGCGCGTCGCGCTGCTGCCAGAGTTTCGCCTGCCCGCAGGCGTGGATCCCGTCAAGGACCGCAAGATCAAGCCCAAGGACCGCTTCCTCGAGAACCCCGAGGACACCTTCGTGACCGTGCGCCTATCAGGCAAGACCCTCGCCCCGGGGTCCGAGCTCATCTACGTCCGGGTTGGCTTCGACGGGACCGACGAGGGCTCGCTGATGCGAGGCCGCCCGCTGACCGTCAGCTGAGCCGAAGGCGCCACCGCCCCCGGCTGCTGGCGCCACCGCCGGCTGCTGGGGGAGACTCGGGCTAGCAGCCCGGGCTGCTAGCCCTTGAAGCGCATGGCTTCGGCCCGCGAGATCTCGGCGCCCCCGAGGTAGAACTTCGGCAGCTTGCTGAGCAGCAGGTGGACGCGGTTGCGCAGCGGCAAGTCGCGAAACTCCTGAAAGCCGAAGCGCTGCTCGGTCTCGCCCTCGCCGAACACGACCTCGTCGAAGGTCGGCTCGTCGAGGAACTGCGGCCGGCTGCGCAGCGTGGGTTGGGTTGCAGCCATCATTCGTTCAAGACCTCCGCCTTGGTCGAACCAACGATCCTCATGACCTCTTCAATGAGATCAGAGGGAACCGAGAGGGTCTCGAGGGTAGCTTGGAGGTGATTGGCGACGGCCTGAAAGTGCTCGACGGCGAGGCCGCGGCTGAGCAGCCGCGCGTGGGCCGTCCGCATATCCTCGCCGGTGTAGTCGTGGGGCCCGCCGAAGGCCATGGTCATGAACGCGATCTGCTTGTTGATCTGCTTGTCCATGTCGAGGTCGGCGAAGAAGGGGTTGAGCGACTCGTCGCTCATGATGCGGTCGTAGAACATGCCGACCGTCGCGGTGATCGCCGCTTCGCCCCCGAGTCGCTCGTACAGAGTTGCTTCAGTCACTTCGTCAGCCTCCCCTCTACACTACGCCCATTTGCATCGCGAATCCAAGCACATAATTGCCGCGACATTTGGCCCCAAAGTGGCATTCGTGGACCCTTGCGGGCGTTTTGTCGGGTGATCCGAAGACGAGTTGACTGGTCGAAAGACCACTCCCACCTGACGCTGGGAGGCCCCGGTGCGTCCATCGAAGTGAATCGCCAGGGCGCCCCACCGACCGTGCACATTTGCGCCGCGCATTCGTCACACTCCCCGTCCGCGCGTTCGGGTCGCGCGCGCGCATTCCAACCATGTGGACAGACCGCGCCACCGAGCGCCAGGAAGATCTCTGCGGTCCTTCGCGGACATCACTCCCGCTCCTCGTGACTGTCGGAAGGCGCGCACAGGCCCACAGCAACCGTCTAGCACCGACCTCAACCCCCTCCCGCGGCCCTGTGCCATCATCGGCTGATGCCGGACAAGCTGCCGACGCTCGGCTACGAGATCGAGAGCGCCAACGGGACCCTGCCGTCCGACGTTCGCGTGTACCGGTTTCACATGACCGAGGCGGTGTCCGAACCCTACACGATCACGGCCGACATCGTGACCACCGAGCTCGACTACGCGTTCGAGGAGCTCCTCGGTCACGACGCGCAGCTCAACCTCGTGCGCGATGAGCTCATGCGCTCGGTCTTCGGCGTGATCACGGCGATCGACTGGCTCGGCGTGTCGGGCGACAGCCTGCTGCTGCGCCTCACGATCCGCCCCGCGCTCGCGCTGCTCGGACAGCAGATTCACACCCGGATGTTCCAGGCCCTGAGCGTGCTCGACATCATCGACCAGGTCCTCGCCGAGGAGCTCGCCGTCTACGGGCGCGAGTACACCCCAGGCTCGGTCAGCCGCGGCGCCGAGGTCCGCGAGTACTGCGCGCAGTATCGCGAGTCGAACCTCGCCTTCGTCGAGCGCCTGCTCGAAGAGGAGGGAATCTCCTACACCTTCGTCCACGACGATGGCGCGAGCGCCGAGCTGCTCGAGCTCATCGACGCGCCCGAGCAGCTCGGCTCGAGCGCCAACATCGACGGCAGCGACCTGTTTCCGCTGATCGCCCTCAACCCGTCCGAGGCGGACGTGGAGTCGATCCAGGCGATCGAGTGGCGACGCCGAGTCACGAGCACGGGGGTCCTGCGCCGCGACTTCGACTGGCAAGCCCCAACCTCGCTGCTCGACAGCGAGACCGACACGCCCGACGCCCACGGGCGCACGCGCCGGGTCTACCTCCACGGCGGCCGACGCTTCTTCAGCGACGATCTCTCGGACCGCGCGGGCGACCACAAGGCCGCGCTCGCGCAGCCCGGCGCGCGCGGCTACGGCCGCAGCAACGTGACCAGCTTCCACGCCGGGCTCAAGTTCAACGCCGACGGCCACGTGCTCGAGCCCGTCGCCGAGGAGCTGATCTTGATTCGGGTTGAGCACGAGGGCCACGACCCGTCCGCGCTGCCTTCGCTCGAGTCGCACAGCGACGTGCACGGGGGCTACAGCAACATGTTCGAGTGCGTGCCCGCGAGCATCGAGCTCCGCCCGCCGCCGCTCACGCCCAAGCCCCACGTCCGCGGGCCCCAGACCGCGATCGTGACCGGCCCCGGCGGCGAAGAGATCCACGTCGACGAGTTCGGTCGGGTCTCGGTTCAGTTCTACTGGGACGAAAAGCCCCCCTACGACGACACCTCCTCGTGCTGGGTCCGCGTCGCTCAGCGCTGGGCCGGGCCGGCCTGGGGCGCGCAGTTCATCCCCCGCGTCGGCATGGAGGTCGTCGTCGACTTCCTCGAGGGCAACCCCGACCGCCCGCTGATCACCGGCTGCGTCTACAACGGCGCCAACTCGCCGCCCTACTCGCTGCCCGACAACAAGACCCAAAGCGGGGTCAAGACCAACTCCTCGCCGGGCGGCGACGGCAGCAACGAGCTGCGCTTCGAGGACGCCGCGGGCGGCGAAGAGATCTACATCCACGCCCAGAAGGACTGGACGATCGCGGTCGAGAACGACAAGCACCAGACCGTCGGCCACGACGAGTCGCTCGAGGTCGTCAACGATCGCAAGAAGCACGTCAAGCACGACGAGGTCATCAAGGTCGACAACGACGAGACCATCACGATCGGCAACGATCACAGCGAGACGATCAACCACAACATGAGCGTCACGGTCGTCAACGACCAGCGCGTGACGATCGGCAACAACCACAGCGAGACGATCGCCAACAACCGGACCGAGACGATCGCCAACAACGCGAGCGAGACCGTCGGCGCCAGCAAGACCGTGACCGTCGCCGCCGCGATGCAGGTCAGCGTCGGCGGAGCGCTCAACGCCAGCGTCGGCGGGGCCGTCGGCGTCGAGGTGGGTGGGGCGATGGCGATGGCCGTCGGCGGCAAGAGCAGCGAGACCGTCGGCGACACCAAGAGCGTCGAGGTCGGCAAAGAGCTGATCATCAAGGCCGGCGAGGCCGGTCAGATCTCGACGGGCAAGGCCCTGGGCATCACCAGCGACGACGCCCTGACGATCAGCTCGACCAAGGACATCTCGGTCAGCGGCAAGGCCAAGGCGCTGATCGAGGCCGCCGACGAGCTCACGATCAAGTGTGGGAGCGCGAAGATCGTGCTCAAGAAGAGCGGCGACATTGCGATCTCCGGCGGGAAGATCGACGTCAAGGGCTCGGGCAAGGTCAGCGTCAAGGGCGCGAAGATTGCGAACAACTAGCAGCCCGGGGTGCAATGCCTCGCGCCGCCTCGCTTGGCCTTTTCGCCGATGGCTTTGTCGCCAAAACTTGCAGTACGACCACGGCGCGGTCGCAGCGGGGCCTCAACCACGCAGCTTCGCGCGGACCTGCGTGCGCCGCTCGTCGAGCGCCTCAAACACGAACTCGACCGGCAAGAAGCGGCTGATGATCTCCGCGTTGGTCCGAGTGTGCCTGCTCGGCGGCGTGGTCACGAACACCGACGCGTGCCCGCCTCGCGCGGCGAGGGCCATCGGGATCAACAGCTGATCGGCGAGGTGCTCGCCGACCGGCACCTCGGCGTCGAGCCACCGACGCAGCTCGGCGCAGGCCTGCTCGGCGACCAGCTCGGCGCGGGCGCCCTTGGTCCCGAACCCGGTCACGAGCTCGGCGCCGGCCTCGGCCTCGACGATCAGGCACAGCGCGTTGCCGGGCCCGCGGCCTTCGAGCTCGACGACCCGGCATTCGTCCCGCGACCAGCCGAGCTCGCGCCTGACGACCCCGAGCTCGCGCTTGGCCACGCGCGCGGGCAAGTTCGCGATCAGGGCCAGGGCCTCGCGCTCGCGCAGCTCGCCGCGCCGCGTGAGCTCGACCGGCGCGGGCGCGCGACCGCCCTCGAGCTCGACCACGAAGCGGCCGCCGCCGGCCGGATAGAACCCGGCCTGCTCGAGCTTGACCTCGATGACCAGGCCGAGGCGGCGCATGTGCGGGAGGAACACCCGGGTCAGGAACTCGAAGGGGGGCGCCATCGGGTTGTGGGTCCCGCCCTCGAACACGATCCGCGAGCGCCCGGGCGCGACGATCAGCGGCCACAGCACGGTCTGAAACACCAGCGTCGCGCTGCCCGCGGTCCCGACGGCGAACACCTGCTCGCCGTGGCTCACGGGACCCGGAGTGAACTCGAGCTCGCTCGAGCGCAGCTCGGCCCCGCGCAGCTGCGCGGCGGTCACGGCCCCGATCGCGCGCACGGCCGTGAGGTGCTGGCGCAGGAGCCCGGGCTTGTTGCGTCGGCCACGAATGTTGACGATCCGCAGGGGTCGGCCCGTCACGGCCGCGAGGGCCAGCGAGGTCCGGAGGATCTGGCCCCCGCCCTCTCCTTCGGATCCGTCGATGATGATCGCGCTCGACTCGGTGCTCATGCTCGCTCTCCTCCAGACAATCAATGCATAGTCTTCCCCGCGCGCTGGCGACGGCCAGCGCGCGGGGCTCGGGGTTCAGCCCTTCACGCAGACGACCTGGCGAAGGACATGCGCGACCTCGACGAGGTCGGCCTGGGCGGCCATCACGGCCTCGATCGGCTTGTAGGCGGCCGGGGTCTCATCGATCACGCCCTCGTCCTTGCGGCACTCGACGTGCTTGGTCGCCTCGGCGTGGTCCTGCACGGTGAAGCGCTTGCGCGCCTCGGTCCGCGACATCGCCCGGCCCGCGCCGTGGCTGCACGAGCAGAAGCTGTCGGCGTTGCCCTTGCCCCGGACGATGAAGGACTTCGCGCCCATGCTGCCCGGGATGATGCCGAGCTCGCCCTCGCCCGCGCGCACGGCCCCCTTGCGGGTCACCCAGACCTTGGCGCCGAAGTGGCGCTCGCGGGCCACGTAGTTGTGGTGGCAGTTCACGGCCATCGCGTCGGTCGTGAACGGACGCATGCCGGGCGCGTCCTCGAGCGCGCGCAGGGCCGCGGCCATCATCAGCTCGCGGTTGATCCGGGCGAAGTCCTGGGCCCAGCCGACGGCCTCGACGTAGTCGTCGAAGTGCTCGGTGCCCTCGGGGAAGTAGGCGAGGTTCTGATCGGGCAGGTTGATGAACCACCGCTGCATCTCCTCGCGGGCGAGGCGGATGAAGTACGAGCCGATCCGGTTGCCGACCCCGCGCGAGCCGGAGTGGAGCATCACCCAGACGTGGTCACGCTCGTCGAGGCACAGCTCGATGAAGTGGTTGCCGGTCCCGAGGGTCCCGAGGTGCACGATGTTGTTGGAGCTGGCGATCTTGGGGTGCTTGTCGGTGATCACCGAGAAGCGCGCCGCGAGCTCGCTCGTCCACCGCGCGCCGACCCGGCCGGGCACGTCTCCCCAGGCGCCGCGGTCACGGCGACGCCCGCCGTTGCTGCGGCCATGGGGGACCGCCCGCTCGATCGCCGCGCGGACGGGGCCGAGGGTGTCGGGCAGCTCCTCGGCGCGCAGCGAGGTCTCGACCGCCATCATCCCGCAGCCGAGGTCGACGCCGACCGCGGCCGGCACGATCGCGCCCTTGGTCGGGATCACCGAGCCGACGGTCGCGCCCATGCCCCAGTGAACGTCGGGCATCGCCGCGACCCACTTGTGGATGAAGGGCAGGCGCGCGGTGTTGGCGAGCTGGCGAAGCGCGGCGTCCTCGACCGGGACTCCTTTGGTCCAGCGCTTGATCGGAACCGCACCCTCGAGGTTGTCGACTTCGTAGTTCGTGGTCGTCATGGCGCGGGGGGGTATCGCAGGACTCGTTCCGGGCGATGTTCTCACTGAAAACCTAATGAAATCAATGAGGTAGATGGATGTTGGGTGGATTAATCTATCTGTATTTATCGTGGGTTTATATGATGGCATCGTCTTTTTCGGGTTTCGCGCAGGGGCGCTCGGACTTGTTGGTGAGGCTCTGTCGTCTCCGCTGTGGGTCCGCGCTGGGCCGCAGGAGGTCCGAGTTCGGGGCGTCGCCTCTCCATCTGGGGTGCAGAAGGCTCTTGGTCGCGCATCACCATGTCGGTCGGTCCCGCGTCGAAGGTGCTTTTCGTACGGCGATACCCCGAACTCGGACCTCCTGCGGCCTTTCATGCGCTCTGCTCTTTGCGGGGGTGAGCCCGCTTTGGGCCGTTGGGCGCCTTCTTGGCGCGGTCAGCAGGCGGCGCTCGCGGTTTGGGTCGCGCTGCGTGCCTGAAGTCTTTTTCGGGTTTCGCGCAGGGGCGCTCGGACTTGTTGGTGAGGCTCTGTCGTCTCCGCTGTGGGTCCGCGCTGGGCCGCAGGAGGTCCGAGTTCGGGGCGTCGCCTCTCCATCTGGGGTGCAGAAGGCTCTTGGTCGCGC
>NZ_PVNK01000105.1 GCF_002994615.1 Enhygromyxa salina
CCCCCGAGCCCGCGCCCCCAAGCACCCCGACTCGTCCCGCGCGCCCAGCCCTGGCCCCGCTTGGGCTCGCGCTACGGCCGAAGGGTCACTCGGTTTCGAACACGAGCAGGTGGTGGTTGACGACGTGCGCGGGCTCGCGGCCGTCGAGCCAGGTGAAGCAGCTGTGTCGGCGGGCCCAGTCGCTGAGGTGAATGACGACCGGGTCCGGGCCGCGGTAGGGCTTCTTGCAGCCGATCTTGCGCACCTTCAGCCCGCGGGACTCGAGCTCCTCGCGGCGCAGGGGGAAGGTCGTGTGATAGGCGACCTGCTCCCAGCCCTCGGCCTCGGCGAGCTCGGCGAGGTCGCCGAGGTCCTGGCCCCAGTCCTCGCCGATCACGCTGATGCGGTGGCCGCCAGCCGGCCCGCCGACGAGGAGGTTGAAGTCGCCGAGCCAGGCCGGGAAGGTCCAGGCCGCGCCGACGGCGGAGGCGAGCACGCAGCTGAGGACCAGCGCGGGCCCGCGCCGCCCCGCGCCCAACCAGCTTGGGACGCCGGGCGACCCCGGATCGGCGGCGGCCTCGACCAGGAGCTGGCCGGCACGACCGGCGAGCACGACCAGGATCACGATCAGCGGCAGCACGTGCCGGACCCCGATGTTGATCTTCGACGCGCACGCGCTCGCCAGGGTCAGGGCCGCGAACAGGGCCAGGACCGTCGTCGCGACGCTCGGACGGACGCCCGCCCGGACCCGAGCCACGACCAGCCCCGCGCCGAAGCCGAGCAGGATCAGCAGCCCCGTCGGCGACTTGGCGAAGAGCATGACCGGGAAGTACAGCGGGTTGCCGGGGGCGGCCCGCATGCCAAAGAAGTAGCGGCCGTGGCCGGCCCCGTTTTGCTCGGACACCGTCGCCAAGCCCACGAGCCAGGTGTAGGGAAAGGGCAGGCGCCAGCTCTCGGGCAGCGCCGCGATCGGGCTGCGCTCGAGCAGCTGGTAGTCGTGGCGCTTGCTGATCCAGTTGTGCGGCTCGGGCTCGGCGAGGATCTCGGCCACGCTCAGGCCCACGCGATCAAACATGTAGGCGGCGTCGATCACAAAGATCATGACCACCGCGACCAGCGTGAGCTGTCCAAACACGAGCCCGACCCGCCGGGCCCGGCCGCCGCGCTGCTGGGCGAAGCCACCGCGACCGAGCAGGGCCGCGCCGAGCACGATCAAGCTCATGACCACGACGAAGGCCAGCCCGCTGTGCTTGCTGAGCGCCATCGCCGTGGTCGCGAGCCCAAACAGCCCGACCTGCGCCCAGCCCGGGCGCTCGATCCAGGCGATCAGCGCCGCGAGGCTCGCAAAAGCGGTCGCGGCCAGCGGCATGTCGGTGGTGACGAGGCGGCCGTGGGCCAGGAGCGTGGGGTGGAGGCAAAACAGCGCGAGCGAGACGATCGCCGCCGACCAGCCCCAGCGCCGCTCGGACCAACAATAGATGAACAGCCCGAGCGCCAGCGTCCACAGCATCATCATCCGCCGGGCCCCCGTCAGCTCGGCCCGGGCCACGCCGAAGTCATGGCGAAAGTAGGCGGTCGAGACGCTCAGGGGCTGGGCCACGTCCCAGCCCGGCAGGCGCTCGAAGGCCTCGGCGTGGGTCGCCGCGGCGCTCGGGCGGCGCTCCGACACGCGCGCGGGCGGCCGCGGCTGCCCGTCCGGCTTCGCGCCCGCGCCCCAGGCCTCGTCGCCGCGCCCGGCGTAGGGCAAGCTCGTGATCGCGTTGGCCAGCGGCGGGTGGGCGTAGCTCAGGTGCGAGCTGTGCGTCCACCACAGCGCGTGGCCGCGGACGAGGTGCAGCGGCTCGTCGGCGGTCAGCGTGCGCCCGCGCTCAGAGGTCCACAGCAGCGCCCCGCACAGCATCAAGAGCGCGAGCGCGATCAGGTGCCGACGCCAGTCCCCCTTCGCAGGCCCCTTCGCCGGCACTATCGCACCGCCGCGCAGGGGTCGTCTTCGTCGAGGTCGTCGCCCGGGTAGGTCAGGCGATCATGGGGCAGCGGCTTGGGCACGGCGCCGTCCAGCGAGGCGCTAAATTTGATGCTGGCCACGCCGAGGCTCTCGAAATACTCGACCCGGACATGATGGACGCCGGGCTCGAGCGGGACCTCGGCCGCGCCCGAGCCCCGCTTGCGGGTCTTCTCGTCGCGCTCCCACGCGTCGATCACCGACTCGCCGTCGATGAACACCCGCGCGCCGTCGTTGGCGTTGACCTGGAAGGCCACGGGCCCGGCCTCGTCGATGCGCAAGCAGGTGTCGAAGCGGACCGAGAACTTGTCGGGCGGGACCGCCTCGAGCGGGGCGTCCTTGTTCCAGTCGTGGTCGATGTGCGGCTCGCGCTGCACGATCGGCCTGCTCTCGAGCTTGCGGTCGGAGTGGTAGGCCACCCGCCACGGGCCCTCGCCCTCGACCTCGGTGTGGAGGGCGACGTAGCCCAGCAGCGGGCCAAACAGGATGACGAGGGCGAGCGCGGTCCAGGCGGTCCTGCGGGTCCGCGTGCGCAGCGGGGAGCCGCCGATGATCGGCTCGATCCGCTGGAGCAGCTCGCGGGCAGCTTGGGCGTGGGCGATGAGCGCACCGTCGGCGGGCGGCTCCGAGTCCGCCGCGGCGAGTGCTCGCCAGTGCTCGCCAAGCCGCGCCCGCGCCTTGGCGTCGACCCCCGGGATCTCGGCGTCGAGCCAGGCCCGGGGCGCTTCGGCCTCGGCCGCGCCCGCTTGAACCGCGCCGAGCTGGGCCGCGCGGGCGGCCGCGACCATCGCCCGCCAGAACTCGCGCAGGTGAGGCACGGCCGTGCGGGCCGGGGCGAGAGGATCGCCGAGCAGGAGCTCGGCCGCGTGGAGCTCGTCGGCCGCGGCGCGCAGCTCGGTCCAGCCTGGGCGCTCGGACAGCTTGCCCGGCTTCGGCTCCGCGTTGGTCGTCGCGGCCATCAGCGCGATCCCTCCGCCTTGGGCTTGGCCGCCTTGGGCTTGGCCGCCTTGGGCTTGGCCGCCTCGGGCTTGGCCTTGGCCTTGGCCGCCTTGGACTCGGGCTTGGCCTTGTCGGTCGGCTTGGCCCTCGAACCTTGGGTGTGCTCGAGCCCTGGCTTGCGAGCCTTGTTCTTGTTCACGGGCTTGCCTCGCTGGCTGGGCTTGCTCGCCGGCCGCTGCCTCGTCGAGACCTCGTCGCGCTGCTCGTCACTGCGTAGATCCCGGATCAGCACGAGCAGCGTGTCCTCGCGCTCGACCCGAGTCAACTCCGGGGACTCCTTGTGCTTGAGGTAGCAGTTGTTGCGCGTGTAGCCCAACCAAAACTCCGCCGGGGGGCCGCCCGAGCGCTTCAAGACGAAGTTGCTGCCGAGGTACTCGCGCGCGATGAAGTCGGGCATGCACGCGTCGACGACGTAGGGCCCCTTCAGGTAGCGCTCACGCTCGGTTCGCCACAGGTGCTCGCGGAGGGTCTCGAACCCCTCCTTGTAGGTGTTGCCGTAGTAGTCGGTCGAGTACTTCAGGTAGGCCCCGGGCAGCCGGCCGATGAAGGAGTTGAAGAACAGGTACTCGTGCGGGTGGAGGTGGACCATGGCCAGGACCATGCGCACGCAGTAGGCGACAACGAGCACGTTGACGCCCCAGGCCCCCGCCCGCGAGCGCGCCGCGAGCAGCCGCACGCCCTTGGTCAGGGTCACGCCCGCGACGACCGCGAAGATCGGGACCAGAAACAGGAAGTGGCGCAGGCCGTCGTAGAGCGGCGAGCGCTTGGCGATCGTGTACAGCGGCGGGAACAAGATCGCGAAGACCAAAAAGCCCCCGAGCGCGACCCGGCGCCGCTCGTCGCGGTCAACCGGGGACAGGTCAGCGGGGACCTGGCCGAGGCGCGCGAGCTTGGTCCGCTTGCGCAGCCGGACCGCCCGGACGATGAACACCCCGAGCGCCGCGACCACGAGCACGATGATCAGCTCGGGCAGCTTGAAGGTGAAGTAGCGCAGCAAGTAGTCCGCCGGCGGCGAGAGCGTGGAGATCCGGCGGCTGCCGAAGGGCATCCCGCGCTCGTGGAGGTTGAAGGCCGACATCCGCGCGAGGGCGATCAGCGGGCGCCGGATCGGGTGCAGCTGGGCCCACGGCCACAGGATCAACATCAGCGCCCAGGCTCCGAGGGTCGTCCCGAGCAGCTGGGGCGAGAAGCGCAGCAAGTAGCGCGGGATCAGCCGCGCGTCCCGGGCCTCGCGCGCGCGCCACAGGATCCACAGCCCGACGATCATGAACAGGTAGCACAGGGTCAGCAGCCCCGCGATCCGCACGCTCATCGCAACCCCGAGCGCGAACGAGGCCTTGGCCCACTCGCTGCGCGGGACCGCGGGCATGCTGATGAGGATCCGGACCTCGTAGTAGAGCGCCCACACGTAGCCGACCGCGAAGGGCATGTCCTTCGGGTTGTTGAACATGTGCCCGTACCAGACCGGCGTCAGGACCAGCAAGACCAAGGTCGCGAAGCCGGCCGCCGGGCCCCCGAGCAGGCGCCCGAACTTCCACGCGCCGAGCAGCCCAAAGCACGCGACCGAGGCCCCAAACAGGTGGATCGTCGCGTACTTGTCGAAGGGCGAGATCTGCCGCGCGAGGTAGCCGAGCCCGTCGAAGCTGCCGCCGTAGAGGTAGTCGGCCCGGTAGCTCAAGGCCGCGTCGTCGGCGAAGAAGGAGGCGTACCAGTGGATCACGTGGCGCCCGTAGTTGAGGTGCCAGGTCTCGTCCCAGGTGATCCCGTAGTCCCCGAAGGTCATCGCGATCAGCAGCAAGACGATCGCGCCGACGACCGCGCTGGCGAGGTCGAAGCCGAGATCCCAGCGCGGCCCGTCGCTCGGCATCAGCCGCTCACACGCGTGCACGAGGCGCTCGCGGGGCGCCGAGGCGGCGCGCTGTGACGAGGGTCGGGGCATCGCGGAGCGCCGGATGCTAGCAGTTTTGATCCCGGGACCGTAGCCGGCCCCGGCCGAGCCCTATCGGCGGCGGCGAAGCAGGGCGAGACCCAGGAGGCCGAGGCCGAGCCAGGCCCCGCCGGGCGCGCGGCGCTCGACGTCGCAGCTGCAGGTCCCGCTGACGCTCAGGCCCGGCCCGCCGAAGCCGGTCTCGCCGAAGTCGTCGCCGGACTCGTCCGTGGGCCCCTCGTCCCCGCTCCCGTCCGTGCCCCCGGAGTCGCCGTCGCCGGGGTCGCCGTCGCCGTCGCCCTCGCCACCGTCATCGTCGCTCGGGACGCAGTCGCCCTCGACACTGAAGGTTACCGTCTCGGACTGCCCGACGTTGCCCCAAAAATCCGTGCCGTGCGCGAGGATCGTGTACTCGCCGCAGTAGAAGGTCGCGCCGTCGAAGACCGCGGGGTTCTCGCTGACGACGGCGCCCTGGAGCATGCCCTGGATCTCGATCTGGACGTCGACCGGCAGCCCGCTGTCGTCCTCGGCGTTGACGGTGATGTCGAACATCGCCGGCTCGGCGTCGTAGACCTGCCCGTCGAAGGGCACCACGACCTCGAGCACCGGCGGGTTTTGCTCGGCGTTCTCGCCAAAGTCGCCGCCGCAGGTCGAGCTCCACTCGAGCGCGGGCGCGTCGGGGCACCACAGGTTCCACGAGCCGTAGCCCAGGGCCGGCTCGCCCGTATAGAAGTTGCCGCACAGCGGGGTCGGATCCCAGTTGCCGTTGATGTCGTGGCAGACCGTCACGTCGATGCCCGAGTCCTGCTCGATCCACTCGGCCGCGTTGACGGCCAGCGAGTGGGTACCCTTGGCCGCGCTGCAGGTGTCGTCGCTCTTGGTCGAGGCGATGCCGTAGACGTGCCAGCTCTGGTCGGCGTAGCGGATGAACGCCGGCCCGCCCGAGTCGCCCGAGCAGATCGTCTCGGTCCCCTGGCCGCCGACGTTGAAGCGCGTGTTGGTCCCGTCGGAGATGTAGGTCCAGCCCCAGCGCTTGCGCCCCGCGCCCTCGTCCCCGGTGTTGTTGCCGAAGCCGACGATCGCGATCTCGGCGCCGTTGCCGTAGTACTGCTCGACCTCGCAGCCGTAGCCGACCGGCGTGATCGGGATCTCGGTGACCTCCTCGTTGAGCACGCAGTAGGCCCAGTCGCTGCCCTGCCCGCCGTTGTAGCCGGGGTAGGTCTTGCAGTACTCGACGGTCTTGGTCTTGGCGCTGGCGTTGCTGTCGCCGAAGCGAACGACCTTGTCCTCGGCGCCGCAGTGGGCCGCGTACATGACGACCTTCGGGTGGATGAACGAGCCCGTGCACAGCGAGCCGTTGCCCGAGACCATCACCACCGTCGGCCAGCCGCAGGGATCGGTCTCGTCGCCGTTCCACACGATCGGGGTTGGCTCGGGCGCCTGGACTTCGGGACCCCCCGCGAACGCGACGACGGGTACCGCGAGGAACGAGAGGAAAGCGAGCGGCGCGAGTTTTTGCAGGCGAAGAGAAAGCAATGTCATGAGCCCTCGCCGCAATGATGGGGAATTTACCGAGAAAGCTCAAAGCCAGCGCTTTGAGCGCGACACATGTGCCGGCTCAGGTCACATCTTTTTCAGCAGGCGTTGACGGCTCTGAAGCGAGCCAGAGATCGCCCAGCACGAGCTCGACGGCCCCAAAGGGCGGCGCTCGCACGGGCCCCGAGCCGTGATGGCTGGCGTTCAACACCCACTTGCCCTCGCTGCGCTCGAGCACCTCGAGGGTTCGCAGCCTCGGGTTGACCAACCACACCCACGGGACACCGGCCGCACCGTAGATGTCGAGCTTGTCCGTGCGGTCGCGGGCCTCGGTCGAGGGCGAGAGCAGCTCGCACACCCAATCAGGCGCGAGCTCGATGTACGCGACATCGGGGAGCGCAGGCATCCGCCCGCGTCGCCAGCCGGCGAGATCGGGCACGAGGATCTCGGCGTCGAGGTGGAGCTCGGGCCCGTCCACGATCCACCAGCCGCCGGGACCACCTCGCCCGCGCTGGAAGGGCGAGCCGAGCTCCATGCCCAGGACGCTGGCGGCGTGCGCGTGGGGAATCGCCGGGCGCGGGCTCGTGACGAGGGTCCCGTGGATCAGCTCGGCGATCAGGTGCTCGGGCGCCGCGAGGACGTCTTCGTAGGTCGCGCGGCCCGTCGCTGGCTCGCCCATCGCGAGGTCAACGTAGCACCCCGCGGAGCCCGCAGGTAACCGAGCAGCGCGACGAACACCAGCAAGCCGAGCGGCCTCGGCTCGTGCGTGGCGCAGCTGCAGCCCGGGCCCTCGGACTCGGCGCCGCCGCCCGCGTCCTCACTCCCGCCCTCGCCGGACTCGGTCCCCTGGTCGGGATCGGGCACCTCGACCTCGCCGAGCCCGATCATGACCGGCGCCGACGCGACCTCGTTGCCGGCCCAGTCCTCGGCGACGGCGACCAGCGTGTACACGCCGACGCCCGGGAACGCGGTGGCCTCGAACAGCCATGGATCGTTGTCGTCGCTCGCGACCTCGAGCTCGTCGATCTCGAGCCGGACCCGCGCGAGCGCGTAGCCCTCGGGGTGCTTGGTCGCCGCGACCTCGACGTTCACGAGCGCGCCGTCCAAGAAGGTCTGGCCCCAGCTCGGTGACACGATCTCGACGCTCGGCAAGAGCGTGGAGTCGAACTGATCCCACGCCGGCCCGCAGGAGCTCGACGCCCCGCTCGCAGGCGTCCCGCTGCACCAGTCGGCCCAGCTGCCGCTGCCGACGTTCGCGGCCGCGCGGTTGGCCCCCGCGCACGCGGGCCCCGGCGCCCAGCTGCCGTCGGCGGCGTGGCAGGGCGTCACGTCGACGCCGCTGTCTCGCTCGATCCACGCGACCGCCCCCGCGAGGCCCGAGTGGGCTCCGTAGCCGCCGCACGCCCCGACCGAGGTCGAGGCGATCCCGAAGGTCCGCCAGCTCCCGTCCCCGAGCTGCAAGAACGCCGGCCCGCCCGAGTCGCCGAGGCAGGTCGAGGGTGTGCCCTCGATGTCGGGGTTGCCGACGAGGGTCGTGTTGTTGCCCGGCGTGACGGCCACGAGCGTCGTCGCGGCCCAGCGCTTGATCCCCGACGCGGCCTCGGTCGACTGCCCGAAGCCGACCAGCGCGACCTCGCTGCCGACCTCGAGCAGCGCCGTCTCGCAGCCGAACAGCGGCGGGGTCGGGGGCAGCCCGGTGATCGGCGCGGGCAGCCGGCAGTAGGCCCAGTCGTGGCCCTGATCGAGGTCGCCCGCGTAATTCGGGTAGGCCCGGCAGCCCGGGGCCTCGACCGTGGTGCCGCCGGTCTGGGCGTCTTCGCCGAAGCGGATCGTCTTGAAGCCGCCGCCGCAGTGGGCCGCGTAGACGACGATCTCCGGGTGGATCAGCGTGCCCGAGCACTGCGCCCCGCCGAGCACCGCGACCGCCGTCGGCCAGGCGCAGGCGGCGACGTCCTCGCCGTGGGCGATCAGCAAGGCCGGCTCGGACGCCTCGACCGCCGCGGGCGGACTCGCGGCCGCCGTCGCCGTCACACCGACGACGAGCCCGACCGTGCACAGCACCCATGAAGCCTCGCGCGTCACCGGGCCACGATAGCCCGTCCGTCGAGCGAGCGATAAGCTCCGCCCATGCGTCGGTCCACGTCACCCGTAGCCCTGCTCCTGACCTTCTTGTTGGGCGCGTGCACGAGCGTCGCGCTCCAGAGCTCGGCCGCGACCAGGGCCGACGCCGACGAGGCCAGCCCGCCCGATCCCCGCCCGGACCCGAGCGCCCTCGCGGCGACCGTCGTCGCCTTCGCAGACGCCCCGAGCGCGACCGCGCCCAACGGCAAGGCCACGATCACTCACCTCGCCCGGGGCCACAACGCCTACCTCGGCCACCTGCGCATGGACGCCAACGGAGCCGTCCCGCCTCACCGCGACCCGACCGAGGAGTACATCCACGTGCTCGAGGGCAGCGGGGTCATGACGATCGACGGCCAGGAGTACGCGATCGCGGCGGGCACAACCATCTACATGCCCGCCGACGCCGAGGTCAGCTATCAAAACGGCGACCAGGAGATGGTCGCCGTGCAGATCTTCGCCGGGCCCGAGCCCGCGGCCAAGTACGAGGCCTGGGAGGCCAAGCCGTGACCTGGGTGATGGTCGACGTCGAGGCCGACGGCCCGATCCCCGGGGACTACTCGATGGTCTGCCTCGGGGCCGTGATCGTCGAGCCTGGCTTGGAGCGCACCTTCTATGCGCGGCTGCGTCCGATCTCCGCGCAGTGGGTGCCCGAGGCCCTCGCCGTCAGCGGGTTCACGCGCGAGCAGACCCTCGCGTTCCCCGAGCCCGAGCCCGGGATGCGGGCCTTCGCCGAGTGGCTGCGGGCAGAGTCCAAGGGGCAGCCGCGCTTCGTGTCGGACAACAACGGCTTCGATTGGAGCTTCGTCAATTGGTATTTCCACCACTTCATGGGTGACAACCCCTTTGGGTTCTCGTCGACCAACCTCGGGTCGCTCTATAAGGGGATGGTCAAGAGCGTGTTCGAGAACTTCAAGCACCTGCGCAAGACTCGGCATACCCATCACCCCGTCGATGACGCCAGGGGCAACGCCGAGGCGATGCTCGACATGGGCGAGCGGCTGGGCTTGAAGGTCAAGTGGTAGGTCGGTCGCAAGCGCGGCTCACGCCCGGCTCCCGTGAGCGCGAGGTCGTGTAGATTCCCCGGGACCGACGCGTCCGTCACGGAGCACGCGAGGACGCCAGGGGCGCACGACACACGAACTCGGACCCGTGAACACCTCCACCAACAAGATCGCGGTGACCCTGTGTTGCAGCGATGAAGACCTCGCCCGGGTCCGCCCGCTCGCCGACACCCTCCAGACCGAGGCCCTCGACGTGCACGTGTGCGCGGGCGTCGACCTCGACGCCCGAGCCCTCGAGCGCCACATGAGCGCGGCCCGGCAGCCCGGCGTGTTCGTGCTGTGCCAGAGCCAGGATCTCGACCCCTACCAGCTCCCGCAGATCGAGGAGCAGTTCGAGAAGCACAGGGGCGAGGACGACCAGATCGTGCGCGTGAACATCGAAGAGGCCGAGCCCGAGGAGCTGCTCGAGCGCATCCGCGCGACCTTGGCCAGCTTGGCCGGGGGCACCCAGGAGGAGCAGACGCTGCCCCCGAGCTTGAACAAGCAAGCCCAGAGCGAAGACCTCGCCGAGGCGCTCGCCCTCGCCCGAACGCTGGTCAAGGCCAACGCCGCCAAGCGCAAGCTCGACCGTCAGCCCGCGCCCGCGCCCGAGTCCGAGCCCGCGCCCGAGTCCGAGTCCGAGCCCGAGCCCGAGCCCGAGCGTCAGGTTGAGGGTCGAGGCGAGGGCCGGCTCCTGCCCTGGGTCGCGGCGGTCCTCGCGTTGCTCGTGAGCGCGGGGTTGGGCTGGTACGCGTGGGAGAGCGGCGTCTTTGGCCAGGGCCAGGGCCAGGCGGCGCCGACGCCCGACGAGCCGCTGGCGACAGCACCCGGCGAGGCCGGCGAGGCGCCGAAGCCCGACGCGCCCGCGCAGCCCGACGCGCCCGCGCAGCCCGACGCGCCCGCGCAGCCCGATGACGCGCCCGCGCAGCCCGATGACGCGCCCGCGCAGCCCACTGACGCGCCCGCGCAGCCCACTGACGCGCCCGCGCAGCCCGATGACGCGCCCGCGCAGCCCGATGACACGCCCGCGCCCGGGGAGCCGTCCCCCGCGGACGAGGCACCAGGCGAGGCTCTCCCCGCCGATACGCCAGACGAGCCCGAGCCCGAAGTCGACGCGCCTTTGGCAGCCGGGCCTCCAGCGAGCGGCGAGATCCGTGAGCTCGACGGGCTCCTCGTCGCGCCCGTCAACAACGCGCTCTTCAGCTGGAGGGACGCGTCGAACCACTGCCGGCTCAACAAGCGCGGCGGCAAGGGCGGCTGGCGCTTGACCTCGATCAAGCAGCTCGAGCAGCTCCACGCGGCCGGAATGCTCAGCCCTGGGGCGTACTGGTCGACGACCCTCGCGGTGGTCGGCGGCACCAAGAACCTCGTGTTCGACACCAAAGAAGGCGGCAGCCGGCCCGAGCCGAAGACCGGGTTCGAGGGCCGCGCCCAGTGTGTGCGCGCGCGCTGATCGTCCCCAGCGCGAGCGAGCCTTCAGCTGCCCGGCTCATCCCGAGCGCCGAGTCCCTGCGGGTGCCGATCGAGCACCCCGGCGCCCCGCAGCAACCAGGCCCCCCCGAGCGCCAACGGCACCGAGGTCGCCGCCAACGCCAGGCGCAGCCCGGCCACCTCCGCCGAGCCCCCGAGC
>NZ_PVNK01000106.1 GCF_002994615.1 Enhygromyxa salina
TCCTCGTAACCCAAGAAGTTCTCGACGCACACGTCAGCCATGACGTTGTCGTTGTTGTGCCCGCCGCCGTAGCCGACGTCGGGCGAGCTCATCGACCAGGCCTGCTGCAAGTTGGCGGGCGTCAGCGCGAACTCTTGCTCGACTGCGATCGTGGTGTTGCGGATCGTCGCCATCGCGGTCAGGACCACGCGGCCGTCGCTGTCGCTGGTCCACGAGCCGCCGCCCGTGTCGATCGCGTCGGCGGCGTTGTTGCGGACCCACAAGGTCACGCGGGCCTCGGCGTCGGCCCCCTCGAGCAGGTCACGCAGCGGCACCTGCACCCAATTGGTCGGGACGCCGCCCGCGTTGGGCAAGAACGCGAGGGCGCCCTGGCGCATGCACGGCCGCCCCGCGCAGTCCGACTTGCCCGTGACCCAGCGGTTCTTCTGGCCGGTCGCCGGGACCTGGTCGTCGCCGTTGCCGCCGGGGATGCAGTCCTCGAACACCGAGGCGCAGACCGACTGATCGCCCGGGTTGTTGTAGCCCGTCAGCGCCTGGTTGATGACCTGCTGCGCGCTCCCGCCCTCGTTGATCTGCTGGCGCAGCTGCGCGGCCCCGAGCTCGATCGTGGCTTGCGCGGCCATCATCGCCCGCTCGCGAGCGACGAGCGCGTTGGCCTGCGAGACCTCGCGGTTCGACGAGCGCACGACCAAGACCGCGACCGTCATCAGCGACACCGTCAACAGCATCACGCTGACCATCGTCGCGCCGAGCTGATTCGCCCGCGCCCGTCGCCGCACCTTTAGATGGGCCTGTACTCGTGACTTGTTCGAGAGCGTCATATCAGCTTGCTCCTCACTTCAAGGCGGGGTCGCGCCAATGGCTGTTACGAACGCGGAAGCGCTCGGTCAAAGTTCGATATTCGCGACTGCCGACCGCCGAATCCATCGTCGGTCGGTCCTCAATTGCCACGAGCTCGTTGTAGAATGCATCGACGACCGCGTCGGCGCCACCGGCCATGGTGTCGGGTTTGGCCAGCAAGGTCACCCGGACCACCTGCGGGCTCATCCGGAAGCCGGGCGCCGACTCGGTCTCGAAACCAGGTCCGCTCGCGGCCCACTCGACCGCGTTGCGCTCGCCCGTGCCCCACGACACGCAGTCCGGCCCCCAGGTCTCCTCGCTCGCGTTGCCGAGCCACTCGTCGTTGCCGCGGTCGTTGTCCTCGGCCCGATCGTCGACCTTGCGGTTGGCCTGATTGGCGAGCGG
>NZ_PVNK01000107.1 GCF_002994615.1 Enhygromyxa salina
GAACAGCGCGTCGTGAGGCTTGGTGGTCATGGGAGCGACTTTGATGGGGAGCTTGGGCTCCTCCGAGAGATAGTCGCTTTTGCTTGGTGAGTTGATCCCGGCCAGCCTCACTGTTGCGGGCTGCTAGGCTAGACCCGCGCCGACGCGGCGAAGCGCAGCTGACCGTCGGCGAGCTCGGCCGCGACGTCGAACACCTCGGACACCAGCGCGGGCGTGAGCACCTCGGCGACGGCCCCGAACACGTGGCCGCCGTCAGCGTCGCCGCGCAGGAGCAGCGCTCGATCGCCGTAGCGCCGGGCGAGCTCGAGCTCGTGCAGCGACATCAACACGCCATGTCCGGACGCGGCGAGCTCGCGGGCGAGCTCGAGCAGCGAGAGGGCGTGGCCGACATCGAGGGCGGTCGTCGGCTCGTCGAGGAGCAACAGGGGCGCTTGCGTGGCCAGCAAGCGCGCGAGCAGGACCCGCTGGAGCTCGCCGCCGCTGAGGGTCCGGACGTCGCGGGCGGCGAGCTCGGTCGCGCTGACGCGGGCGAGCGCGGCCGCTACGGCGTGCTCGTCGGCGCGGCCGGGGCCCGCGAGCGCGGACAGGTGCGGCGCGCGACCGAGCATCACGAGCTGCTCGGCGGGCATGCCCCAGGGCAGCTCGGTCCGCTGGGGCAGCCAGGCGCACACGCGCGCGCGCTCGCGCAGCGAGTGCTTTGCCAGCGGTCGATCATCGAGCAACACCCGGCCCTCGTCGGGCTCGACCAGCCCGAGCAGCGCGCGCAGCAGCGTGGTCTTGCCGCTGCCGTTGGGCCCGACGATGACGGTGACGCTGCCGGGGCTGAGCTCCAGCGAGCAGTCGCGGATCAGCCACCGTCCGGCGACCCGGAGGCCGAGTTGTTCGGCGCGCAGCTTCATCGTTGGTCCCCGATCTGGGTCTGGCGGCGCAGCAGCCCCAAGAAGAACACCCCGCCGAGCAGGCTGGTCAGCGCGCCCGGGGCGAGGAAGGTCGGGGTCAGCGCGCGGCCGAGGGTGTCGACCGCCAGCATCAAGGTCGCGCCGATGATCATGCTCGCGGGCAGGAGCCGCGCGTGGGCGTGCCCGGCGATGCCCAGGAGCGAGCGCGCGAGGTGAGGCACGACCAGGCCGACGAAGCCGATGACCCCGACCGCGGCCGTGCTGGTCCCGACCAGGAGGCCGACGACGACGGCCGCGAGCGCGCGCAGGCGCCCGCGCGAGACCCCCAGCGTCGCTGCGGTCTCCTCGCCGAGGACCAGCAGATCGAGGGGCCGATGCAGGGCCCACGCGGCGGTCATGCCGACGAGGATCGGCCCGCTCGCCCAGCCGAGCTGCGTGAACCCGCGCCCGTCGAAGCTGCCCATCATCCACGCCATCGCCTTTTGTGCGAGGGCGTAGCGATCGAGGAACAGGGCCAGGATCACGGTCGCGACCGCGCCCGCGAGGGCGTTGAGCGCGACCCCGGTCAGGAGCAGATAAGCGAGGTCCTGGCGGCGCGAGGTCAGCCCGAACAGCAGCCCCAAGGTCGCGAGGGCGCCGAGGCCCGCGAGCGCGGGGGTGACCCACAGGGCCTGCTCGTCGAGGCCCAGCGCGAACCCGAAGATCACCGCCGCGGCCGCGCCGGTCGAGATCCCGAGCACGCCCGGGCTAGCGAGGGGGTTGCGAAACAAGCCCTGGGTGACCGCGCCCGCGGACCCGAGCCCGGCGCCGATGAGCAGCGAGAGCAGGACCCTGGGCAGGCGCAGCTCCCACAAGATCGCCTCGGCCCGGGGCTCGAGCTCGAGCCCGCGCAGCTTGGCCCCGAAGGTTGCGAGCACCTCGGCGAGCCCGAACTCGCCGGGCCCGACGGTGAGCGCGAGCCCGGCCGCGAGGACCAGCGCGAGGCCGGCCGCGAGCCACAGCGCCGATTGCTTGTGCGTGGGCCCTCGCGCCACGCTCGACTTCATCGCGCCTCCAGCAGCGCGGCCTGCATGCGCGCCGCGAGCTCGAGCATGCCCTCGCTGGCTGTCGCCAGGTACGGCGCCTCGATCGCTATCACGCGCCCCTTGGTCACGGCGTCGAGCTTGCCGAGGCCCGGCTCGTCGGCGAGCTTGGCGATCGCTTTGGCGCAGGGTTGCTCGCCGCAGCCGACCACGATCCACTCGGGGGCCCAGGCGACGAGCTGCTCGGCGTCGAGGCGCTGGTGGCCGTCGAGGCCCTCGCGCGCGGGCAGGTTGACGAAGCCGGCGGTCGTCGCGGCGTCGTCGAAGCTCGTGTGGGCTCCAGGGACGTAGCCGTAGTCCCACGCGATCACGCTCGGGCGCTCGCCTTGGGGCGGCCGCAGGGCCTCGAGCTCGGCGCGGCGAGCGTTGAAGCGATCGCGCAGCGCGTGGGCCTGGTCGACCGCGCCGGTCGCCTCGCCGATGCGCTCGAGGTTGTTCAGGTAGCCGTCGAAGCCGCTGAAGTCGTCGAGCACGAGGACCGGGACCTTGTCCTCGATCGCCGCGCGATACTCGGGCGCGCTGAAGCTGGCGAGGATCACGAGATCGGGCGCGAGCGCGAGCAGCTCCTCGGGGTTGCGGCCGAGCCGGGGCGCGCTCGGAGGCCAGCGACCGGCGACCGTCGAGTAGCGTGGATCGTCGGCCATCGGGCTCAAACCCACGACCCGACCCTGGACCTCGTCGCCGAGGGCCCACAGGACCTCGTCGGCGAACACCGTCCGCGAGGCGACGCGCTTGGCCGGGCCTCGGGGCTTGGCTGCGGTGTCGGGCGAGCCGCGGCAGCCGGCGAGGGCGAACACGAGCGTGACGAGAAAACTTCGGCGGGAGCGGGCTGGGATCACGGGGCTCCTTCGTCTCCCCACGAGACTGCGGAATCGCCCGGACCTCGAGCGTTGGGGTGTGGTTGGTCGTGGGTCCGGGACCGCCGGTAGGTCTTCGGACTCGCGGGCACTTCGTAGTCACGCGCGCTGCGTGGCTGCTCGGTTTCCTCGGCCCGCGGCTTCCCAGGTATCCCCAGTGCCTCTGTGCGGACCTCGTTCCCGCTCACCGCTGCGGGGGCAGCTCTGGATTCGCACCAGATTCCCTCTTGCGACGTCCCTCGCGCGTTGACTCGGGACGAACCGGCGGCTCGACAGGCGTAGCCGGCCCGAGGTGGCGGCGTCAAGCGCCGCGCGAGGGAGCGACTGGCAGACCACTTCGATCGTCTGTGAGGGCCCGTTGCAGGTCGCGGTGTTGACTCCACCCCCGTTGGGGTTGTTGGCGCCAATGCACGGATGCTGTTCGCGGCCGGACCGTTGGCGAGGGCCTGGCCCGGCGTGCTGACCGCGGCGCTGTCGCAGCTCACGCCGATCGGATCGTTGGCACCCCAGCTCGAGACGTGCGTGAAGTTGTCGGACATCTCCAGCTCGGCGCAGAAGGTGTTCCAGTCGTCGCAGTCTGCGTGCGCTCGTTGACATCCAAGAATCGTGGCCGTACGGATGTCATATGGCGCGTTTGCAGCTCGACGACGAGATCTGTCCCCGATGTGAGGATCTCCTGCGCGACGGGAGCTGCCGAGGGTGTTGTCGCGTGTGCGAGGAGCTCCTCGTTGACGGCCTGTGTCCGAGCTGCCCCGTGTCCGAGCCCTTCACACCGCCGAGTCTTCTGCACGATGTCGGCGAGATCCTCGACCTGCGCCAGTGGAACACCACGCCGGACGTCAACAGCTTCCTCGCGCTGGGCTGGATCTTGCTGCGGGTCGCGGACGCCCATCAGAGCTTCTTGGTTGGCTGGCTGCGGGGCCTCGGCGCTCCCCGCTACCCGACGTGGTACGAGGGTGGGCTGCGCGAGCGCGAAGATCTGCTCAAAGCCCTCCGCAGCCAGGTGGACGAGGCCGAGTTCGAGCTCGAGTGAGCGCTCCTCGTCCGCCGCGTCCTGGGCTTCGGCCTAGCAGCCCGGGCTGCTAGGGCGCGTGCTTGATCAGGAAGTTGCGCAGGGTCTTGCGGTCGAATTGCCGGGCCCAGACGGTCTCGGCCGAAGCGATCACGCCGTTGCCATATTCGTCATAGTTGGAGAACGCGACCAATTCCAGGCGCATCGACTCGGCGAGGTCGGCGTAGAGATCATCTTGCAAGACCTTGGCGATTACGGCGACCGCGAGGAGGTCGAGGTTGCGCTGCTCGATCTCGTCGCGGAACCCGGCGAGGTCGACGTAGACCTGCAGCTGCCGGTTGACGTAGGCGGTCTGGACGTGGGTGCTGGCGACCTCGGGCAGGGCGCCCTCGTTCAGCTCGAAGTCATCGAGCGCGGCCCGGAGCGGATCCCGGGTGCCCTCGCGCTGGTCGAACTCGACGGGCGGCCGCTCGCGGCGGCGGGCTGGCTCGCGCCCCGACAAGAACTCGCTCAAGATCGGCGCGGCGATTCCGGCCAGGGTCTGCGCGGTCATGTCGACCGCCCAGGTCGATCCGTGGTGCTGGTTGTCGTCGAAGGGCTGGTTGCCCCACGGCGAGTGGACCAAGAGCTGGGGCAGGAGCCGGTCGCCGGGGTCGAGGACCACGAAGCCGAGCTGCCGAGCCTTGTCGAGCAGCTCGCGGACGTCCTTGTTGGTCGAGCGCATGCCGTCGCGGCGGTTGGACTCGACCGAGGACAGGTCATAGAAGACGACCAGGGTGTCGTAGCGCTCGGCGAGGCGCTGGAGCTTGGCGAAGGCCTCGTTGACCTCGCGGGGCTCCTTGGTGTCGCGCAGGTAGCCGCCGCCGAAGTCGTGGACCTCGAAGAACAAGACGTCGGGCGGGACCGAGGTCCCCATCCAGTTGGCGAAGTTGTTGACGTTCTCGCCGAATGAAGACGCTGGCCACGAGATCTGGAACAGGTCGAGGCGGAGGCCGTGGCGATAGCCGAGCTCGCGCTGGAGCTCGAGCTCGAGCCGCCGCCCGAGCGAGTAGTTCGAGAAGCGATCGGACATCGAGCTCAGCGACGAGCCGAGCAGCAGCGCGACGTAGGGCCCCTCGCGCGGGAGCGGCTCGAACCGGCGATCGAGGTAGCGGTCGGGCCGAAGCTGGGCCTCGACCTTGGCCGCGACCCCGGCGATCGTCATCAGGATCGGCACGGTCACGGCCTTGGTGTGGTGGTTGCCGGTCTTGGCCAGGCCGAGGAGGCCGTCGGCGACATGGAGGATCCGCGAGCGCGAGCGCTCGACCCAGAACAGCGAGGCGTCGTCCTGGGCCACGGCCATGCTCCCGAGGTGCCAGTAGGACACGAGCTGGTCGACGCGCTCGTTGTAGAGCACGTGGGCCTCGCCGTGGGGCAGGGCCTTGATCCAGGGCAGGATCCGCTCGGCGTCGAGGTCGAAGTAGCGCAGGTGGATTCGCTCGGTCACGCTGCGGCGGAGGCCCTCGTGCTCGGTGTTGGCCGGGAACTCGTCGGCGATCAACAGCCCGCCGTAGCGATCGATGAAGCGCAGATCGACGACCTTGGCCAGGCGCAGGTCGTCGTAGCTGAAGGGGAAGCCGACGCGGTGGCCGTTGGGGATCAGCTCCTCGCCGAGGTTGCGAAACACGAGCTCCCACTTGCCCAGGCTCGGGTGGCCCGCGCCGCGCTCGAGCGCGCGTCGCCAGACGCGGCCGTCGAGGTCGGCGAAGTACACGGCCCCGACGCCGTCGACCTCGCCGATGTCGAAGGCCACGAGGTCGCGCATGGCGATCTCTGACACGGCCTCGGCGACGCCGCGCTCGACGTCGAGGTGGAGCAGGCGGCTGTCGTCGCACAGCAGCCAGATCGCGCCAGCCCGGGCGCGCAGGCCCGTGTAGGCGTCGCAGCTCGGCCCCGTCCAGGTCGCGGTCCGGACCCAGTCATCCTCGAGCACGCGCAGGTGCTCGCGCGCGCTGCCGTCGATGAACCACAGCGCGTCGTCGAGCAGCTCGGGGTCGCGGGGCTCGGTCAGCCGGGCGTCGACCCGAGCCCAGCCGTCGACGTGCCCGGCTTGGTTGGCCCGCCCGGCGATCGTCTCGACGAACTGCTTGTTGCCCCGGAGCTCGCGCAGGGTGTGGTTTTGGGTGTCGGCCACGACCACGCGCGCGCCGTCGGGGGTCACGGCGACGCCCTCGGGCTCATCGAAGCGCGCGAGCAGGGCCCCGCCCTCGTTGTAGCCCTTGCGGGTGCCGTGGACGAGGCTGCGGTCGAAGCCCTCGGGGTGGACCATCATCCACTCGAAGGGCCGCTGCGCGAGGGCCAGGCCGAGCTCGTGGATGAGGTTGATCGCGAGCAGCTTGGCGCCGTCGGGCCCGAGGTGGACGTGGTCGATGAAGTGCGAGTCGACGAACAGCGGGTGGTCGAGGTCGACGAGCTTGATGTCGGGGTCGCGGCGATCGTTGACCATCCGCGCGATCGCGGAGTAGCGGCGACCGAGGGTGCTTTCGCCCAGGGCCTCGGCCGCGAAGCGATCTTCGAGCGGGGTCAAAAACAGGGTCGCGCGGCGGTCGCGAGCGGCGAGCCGCGCGAGGAGCTCGTCGAGCGCGAGGCGCTGCTGGTGCTGGGCCTTGATCGCCGAGCTGCGGTAGTGCTCGCGGACCCGCGCGCGGGCCTCGGTCTGTCCCGAGGCTGCGCTCGCCTTGGCCTCGTCGGCGAGCTTGGACTCGCCGTCGAGCTCCCGGAGGACGGCGAGGCCCGCGATCTCGTCGAGGCGGGTGGTCTCGACTCGGGGCCGTCGACGGTGGACGGGGATCCGCGAGTGGAGCCAGTCGCGGCTCCCGGCCGCGGCCTCGACGAGCCCCTGCCAGCCGCGCCGGAGGGGCCGACCACCCTCGTCGAGGGCCGCGACCGCCAGCTCGCAGACGGCCGGTCGCGTGCAGTCGCGCTGGTCGGCGTACTGGGCCGAGAAGTAGCGCAGGTTGATCTCGAGCACGAGCTCGACGCGGCCCGAGGGATCGACGCGGTCGAGCTCGGCGAGCAGGTGCAGGGCGTCGACGGGCAAGAGCCCGTTGAGAGCGATCTGGTGAAAGCGCGCGTCGCTGTGCGGCGCCACTTCGCGCTGCATGTACTCGATCACGCGGTGGCGCTGCCAGTCGTGCGGGCGGCGGGGCGTGAGCACGTCGCCGGCCAGGACCGAGTCGCCGATCAACAGGATCGGGCGGCCCTCGCTCGCGGCCGCGGCCGCGAGCGTGCGGCGCAGCTCGGCCCCCGTCGCCGGGCCGGCCCCGGCGGCCTCGCGCTTGGCGTCGGCCGGGATCAGCGACAGGGCCAGATCGAAGATCACGAGCAAGAACACCACGCCGATGACCCGCGACCACGGCGACGCCGGAGCCGGCCGCCCGTCGACGAGCCGGCCCTGGACCCAGTGGGTTGGCACGCGATCGCGCTTGGCCGTCATTCGCCCGCCGCCTCGCCCTCGCCCCGGCCGCGCTTGCGCGCGCGGTGATCACGGATGAAGCGCTCGAGCGACGCGCGCTCGAAGCTGCGCGACCAGACCGAATTGGCCGACTCGAGCACGCCCTCGCCGTACTCGTCGTAGTTCGAGAATTCGACCAGCTCGACGCTCGCGTCGGTTGCGAGCTCGCCGTAGACCTCGTCGACGAGGACCGCGTAGAGGACCGCGACGACCAGCTCCTCGAGCTCCTGCTTGGTCCGCCCGAGGGCCTCGTAGCCGCCGAGGTCGACGTGAATGCGGACCTGGCGATCGCCGTAGGCGCGCTGGAGGTAGGCGCCGTCGACCTCGGGCAGGGCCTGACGGTTGACGAGGCCCTCGGTCGCCTCGAAGGCGAGGCTGAGGCGCTCGCTGTCGTCGCCCTCGTCGAAGCTGGTCGGGTCGCGCTCGGACAGCCGGGCCGGCTCGCGCCCGCGCAGGAACTCGCGGATCAGCGGGTAGCTCATGCTCGCGAGCGCCCGGGCGGTCAGGTCGATCGCCCACGGCGCGCCGTGGTGCTCGCCGCCGGTCCAGGTCTGGTTGCCCCACGGGCTCTCGGTCATGAGCTCGCGCAGCAGCCGATCCGAGGGCTCGAGGACCACGAAGCCGAGCTTGCGCGCGTCGGCGATGAACTCGCGCAGCTCGCGGTGGGTCCGGCGCAGGCCGTCGTGGCCGTTGGCCTCGATCGCCGAGTTGTCATAGAAGATGACCAAGGTGCCGTAGCGCGCGGCGAGGCGCTCGAGCTTGCCGAGCTCGGCGACGCGCTCGGCGTGGGTCTCGGTCCCGCGAAAGAAGCGGCCGCCGAAGTCGTGGAGCTCGAAGAACAAGATGTCGGGCGGCGGCCCGTTGGCGTCGAGGAATTGCTCGAACATCCCGGCGCTGTAGTAGAACGCGGACGAGCTCGCGGACCGCTGAAACAGGTCGAGGCGGATGTTGTCGCGGTAGCCGAGCTCGGCCTGGAGCTCGAGCTCGAGCCGGCGACCGAGGGAGTAATTGCCGAGCCGATCCGAGATCGTCGACAGCGAAGATCCGACCAGCAGCGCGACGTAGGGCCCGCGGCGGGGGATCGGCTCGTGGCGCGTGGCCATGAAGCGATCGGGTCGCATGTTGGCGCCGACGTACCACGAGGTCTGGGTCCCGATCGGCTGGAGCAGCTGAACGATGCCGTGGTCCGTGTGGAGGTTGCCGTACTTGTGGACCCCGAGCAGGCCGTCGGCGAGCCGAAACACCCGTGAGCGCTCGCGCTCGACCCAGACCAGCGCGGCGTCATCTTGGGCGATCGCCATGGCCCCGAGGTGGAAGTAGGAGACGAAGTTGCTGGTCTTGGCGTTCCACATGTGGAAGGCCTCGGCGTGGGGGATGGCCTTGACCCACGGCAGGATCTGCTCGGTCTCGAAGTCGATCAGGCGCAGGTGGATACGCTCGGTCTCCTCGCGATGCAGGCGCTTGTTGCCCCACGACAGCTCGTGCTGATCTTGGATCAGGAGGCCGCCGTAGCGCTCGACCCACTCCATGTCGACGATCTGCTCGAAGCGCATCTCGTCGAAGCCGAAGGGGTAGTAAGACTTGCGCTCGCTGGGGATCAGGTCGGCGCCGTCGTTGGCGAAGATCCGCTCGGGGGCCCGGGCGCGGCCGTTGGCGCGCAGGACCATCGACCAGATCTGCGAGTCACCGTCGGCGAACAGCAGGCGGCCGTCGTCGGTCGGCTCGATCGTCGTGTACTCGCGGGCTGCGCCGGTCTCGGGCTCAGCGAGCATCGGTGCGCGCGGATCCAGGGTCAGGGTCGAGCGCCGCGACTCGAGGTCGACGGTGAGGATGCGGTCGTCGTGACACAGCAGGTACAGGCGCTCGCGCTCGTCGAGGACGCCGGCCTCGAGCACGTCGTAGCGGGGGCAGGCCGGGCCGAGCCAGACCAGGGTCCGGACGAAGCCGTCGGCGAGCTCGCGGACGCGGTTGCTGGTCTTGCCGTCGATGAAGTACACGCGCTCGCCCGCGCCGCCGCGGCCGACGATCTGGGGCGAGTGGGGCTCGGTCAGGCGCGCGCGCTCGAGCGCCTCGCCATCTTGGACGCCGGCCTTCATCGGCTTGCCCGCGAGGCGCTCGAGGAACTGCATGTTCCCACGCATCTGGCGAAGCACATGGTTGCCGGTGTCGGCGATGACGACCCAGGAGCCGTCGCGGCTCACGGCCACGCCCCTGGGCTTGCGCAGGAGGGCCTCCCACGGGCCGCCGTCGGCGTAGCCGGTCCCGCGGCGGTGGACCAGCGTGCGGTCGTGGTCCTCGCCGTGAACCATCATCCAGTCGAAGGGCCGCGACGCCAGGGGCAGGCCGAGCTCGTGGAGCAGGTTGATCGCGAGCAGGCGGTTGCCCTCGGGCCCGAGGTGGACGTGATCGAGGAAGTAGTTCGACTCGAACAGGGGGTGGTCGAGATCGATGAGCGCGGTCGCCTGAGCGCGGGCCTCGGCGTGGTCGTTGACGATCCGCGCGATCTGTTCGTGGCGTCGGCCGAGGTGGTTGCGGGGCAGGGTCCCGCGCACGAACTCGTCTTCGAGCGGGGTCAGGAACAAGGTCGCGGGCCGGCCCCGGGCGGCGAGGCGATCGAGCAGCTCGGTCAGGGCCTGGACCTGGGCGTGCTCGGTCGCCAGCGTCGAGCTGCGGTAGTGCTCCTGGACCCGGGCCAGGCCCTGGGCGCGGCGCTGATCCTCGCTGAGCTCGGTGTCGGTGTCTGTGTTGGTGTTGGTGTTGGGCCCGTGCTTGCGGACCGCGAGGCCCTCGACGGCGTCGAGCTCGAGCCGACGCAGGCGCCCGCGGCGACGGTGGATCGGCGTGCGCGCGACCAGCCAGTCCTGGGCCAGGCCGGTCGCCTCGACCAGACCGACGGCGGCGCGGTGAAGGGTCCCGGCGTCGGTCGCCTCGGGTGAGCCCCCGACCAGGAGGGTGCGCCCGAGCTCGCACAGCTCCTCGCGGGTGCAGTGGTCTTGCTCGCGGTATTTGTTGGAGAAGTAGCGGAGGTTGAGCTCGAGGACGAACTGGACCTCGCCCTTGGGATCGACGCGGTCGAGCTCTGCGAGCACGTGGAGGGCGTCGATCGGCAGCAGCCCGTCGAGCGCGATCTGCTGGATCTCGGCGTCGCTGTCGAAGGAGAGCTCGGCGCGCATGTGATCGACGACCCGCTGCGAGCGCCAGTCCTCGACCTCGCCGGCCATGACGTCGCCAGCGAGGACCGAGTCGCCGACGAGCACGAGCGCGGGCCGGCCCTCGCGCGCAGCCTCGGCCGCGGCCCGCAGGTTCGCGCGCATGTCGGCGCTGGTGTTGGGGTTGGGGTCGTCGGCGGTGATCTGATCCGGAGCCAGGCCGAGGGCCAGATCCACGCCGATCAGGATCACGAGCACCGCGATGATCACGACCCAGTGCGACTCGCCGCGGCTGCGCCCGCTCGCGCTGTGCTCGTCGACGAGGCGGCCGTCGATCCAGTGCGTGTGGGGGGCGCCCTCGTCCATTGTGCGCTGCGCTCCGCTCCGCTCAGAACTGGAAGTAGATGAACTGGGGCCCGTCGGCGAGGCCGAGCAGCATCATCGCGACGATCAAAGATGCGGCGAACACGACCGAGGCGATCGATGAGGCCCAGATCCGATCGATCAGCTTGTAGCGACGCTCGATCGCCGACACGCCGAGGAAGCCGGCCACTCCAAGCAAGAACAGCGCCTGCTGCTCGCTCGGCCCGGGCCCGCCGACGAAGAGCTGGCTGAGATCATGGCCGATCGAGCGGACCACGGCGACGAACTGCTCCATGCCCTTAGCCCGAAACAAGATCCACCCAAACGCGACCAGGTGAAAGCACAGAAACCACGAGCCGAAGCGGACCGCGAGGTTGTCGGGCAGCCGCTCGCGCACGCGCTGGCCGACCTGGACGTTGAGCAGCAGCAAGAGCCCGTGAAACAGGCCCCAGATCACGAAGGTCCAGGCCGCCCCGTGCCACAGGCCCGAGAGGAACATCGTGATCGTCAGGTTGATCAGCGTCCGGGACTTGCCCTTCTTGCTCCCGCCGAGTGGGATGTAGACGTAGTCCCGAAACCAGTTCGACAGCGAGATGTGCCAGCGCCGCCAAAACTCGGAGATGTTCCGGGTCAGGTAGGGCTGATCGAAGTTGCGCATCAGGTCGACGCCAAAGATCCGCGCCGAGCCCCGGGCGATCTCCGAGTAGGCCGAGAAGTCGCAGTAGATCTGGAGGGTGAAGGCGTAGGTCGCGATCAGCGCGCTCCAGCCGTCGTAGATGCCGGGGTTGGCGTAGACCTGGTCGACGAGCCGCCCGCAGTGGTCGGCGATCACGACCTTCTTGAACATCCCGAACACGATCAGCTGGGCCCCGCTGACGAGGTTGTCGACCTGGAAGCGACGGGTGGCCGCCTGATCGAACTGGACCAGGAGGTGACCGGCGCGCTCGATCGGGCCAGCGATCAGCTGGGGGAAGAACGAGACGTAGAGGAAAAAGCGCAGGAAAGACGACGTCGGCCGGATCTTCTTCCGGTAGACGTCGATCGTGTAGGACATCGTCTGGAAGGTGTAGAAGCTGATGCCCGGGGGCAGCACGATGTCCAGAAAGTCGCCGCCGGGGCCGAGGTCGAAGGCGGCGTGGAGGTTGTCGAGGAAGAAATTGGCGTACTTGAAGTAGCCGAGCAGCCCGAGGTTGACGATCAGGCTGACGGCGAGGACCAGCTTGCGCCTGGCCTGCCTGTCGTCCTCGTAGCGCTCGAGCAGGCGGCCCGCGCTGTAGTCGACGATCGCCGAGATGACGATCAGGCTGACCAGCGGCACGTTCCAGGCCGCGTAGAAGATCAGGCTCGCGGCGATCAGCACGAGCAGCCGGGCCCGGTAGCCCGCGCCGAAGAACAGCAAGCTGGCGACGACCAGCAGCAGCACGTACTCGAGCGAATTGAACTCCACCGTGGACCTCGGTCGACGCCAAGCCTGGGCCTAGCGGGGGATGCTCAGCGGGCGCCCTTGTTGTTGGCGGGGTCTTTGCTCGGGTCGTTCGCCTGTTCGCCGGCGGTTTCGGGCCCGCGAGCGGTTCCGACGGTCTTGACCGGCGTAGGCTTGGGCTTGGGCTTGGGCTTGGGCTTGGACTTGGGCTTCGACTTGGGGGGCTTCTTGGCGGTGCGCGGGGCCCCGGCGATCTCGCTGCGCAAGGACTGAAGCTCGCGCTCGAGCTCCTCGATCTTGGTCTGAGTCTCTTTGGCCGCGCCGCGATCGAGGGCGTGCTCCGAGAGCAGGTTGGCCAGGGCGAAGTACAGGACGGCCAGCCACGCGAAGGGCAGGACCACGGCCAAGAGGACAGGGGTGTAGCGAGGGCCACCCTCGAAGGAGAACGCGGACGAGCCCTGAGTCGTCGGGTCGGCGCCGGAGCCCTCGGGGCCAGGGGGCGTGGCCTTCACGGGCTTGTTGGCGACGGTGCTGTCGAGTTTGTCGAAGCCAGCAGAGAGATCGTCGTCGATGATGACTGTGTCCGTCGACGGGTCCATCAGCACGAACTGACCGGTGTCGGTACGCGAGACCTGGTAGGGCATTTTGAGCGGCTGTTCTAGCACGCGACCGGGGATCGTCCCGGGGCAGAGTCTGGGGTTTGCGTGAGTCACGCAGACCATCTGTTCAGACGGTCGAGACGGGCAGTCGTGGCGTGGCGTCCGCCGTGATATGGTCCGCCCGGTCATGCGCCGCTTCACGAGCATGCAGTCGCGTCTTTTCGCCAGCCTCCTCACCGTCGCCCTGGTCACGGCGCCGCTTCACGTGGTCTACGCCGCGCCGAGTGTCGAAGATCTGTACACGCAAGGTCAGGAGAAGTTCGACGCCGGTGACTATGGTGGGGCCGCGGATCTGTGGGCCCAGGCCGTTCGCTCGCTCGAAGAGACCGAGAGCAACTCGGCCACGCGCCAGACGATCATGAACCTCTCGCTCGACGCGTACCTGCGCGCTTACCGAGCCGACGACGACCGCGTGCACATCGACAACGCCAAGGCGTTGCTCGATGAGTACGAGGCCTCGCTCGAGGCCTCGGGCGAGCCGCTGACGAGCGAGATCGCCAGCGAAAAAGGCAAGATCGAAGACATCCTCGCCGAGCTCGCAGCCGCGGCCGAGCCCGAGCCCGAGCCCGAGCCCGAGCCTGGTCCCGACCCCGGCCCCGACCCCGGGCCGGTCCATGTCGACGAGAAGCCCGGTCGCGGCCTGGTCATTGGTGGGGCCGTGATGATCGGGGTCGGCGCGGCGGGTGGTGGCCTGCTCATTGGTGGTGTCGTCGGCGGGCTCAAGGCTCAGACCGACTTCGAGGCCACCGAGCCGTTCACCGACGAGCGCGACGCCGTTCGCAAGCGCGGTGGAACCATGAACGCGCTGGCGATCACCGGCGCGGTTGTGGCTCCGGTGTTCCTCGGGGCCGGCATCGCGCTGCTCGTCGTCGGCCTCAAGCGCAATCGGGACGCCCGCTTGCGCAACGTGATGCTGCTGCCTGAGGCGGGCCCCGGCTACGCGGGCGTCGGCTTCAGCGGGCGGTTCTGATTTCCGGGGCCGCGCATGGGCGGCCACGCCCAGGCGAGATATAACCATTGCTGTGGCTCGGACGGATGCATCTGGCGCAACCTGCGCGCCGGGCCAGAGCGACGCGCTCGAGCGCGAGGTCCTCGAGTCCGAGACGATCAGCAGCAACGGGTCGCCCGATGAGCTCATCGACGCGATGACGCGCACGCTGGCGCAGACCCTGGCCCTCGACGAGGAGGGCGCCAGCCTCAGTGAGGGCGCGACGGTCACCGGACACGGCGTGGCTGCGGCCAGCGAGTCCGACTCGATCAAACAGATCGAGGTCCACAACAGCGGCGCGCCCGACGACCGCAGCGGAGAGCTGGTCCACGAGCGCTACCAGCTGGTGCGGCAGCTCGGCAAGGGGGGGATGGGCACGGTCTACATCGCCCGCCATGTCACGCTGCCCAAGACCTTCGCGGTCAAGGTCCTCAACCGCCGCTACGCCAAGCGCAAGGACATCGCCGAGCGCTTCTTGCAAGAGGCCCGCGCGGTCTCGCTGATCGACCACGAGAACGTCGTCGAGGTCCTCGACTTCGGCAGCGAGGCCGACGGCTCGACCTTCCTGGTCATGGAGCACCTGCGCGGCGAGTCGCTGTTGGCTGTGTGCAAGCGCGAAGCCCCGCTCGGGTGGCCGCGGGTCCAGCACATCATGAGTCAGATGTGCCGGGCGCTTCAGGCCGCGCACGACGTCGGCATCGTCCATCGTGACATCAAGCCCGAGAACGTGCTCCGGGTCGGCCGCCACGGCGACCCCGACTTCGTCAAGGTCCTCGACTTCGGCCTGGCCAAGATGCAGGTCAGCGGCGGCCTGCGCCTGACCCAGGCCGGGATGGTGCTCGGGACCCCGGACTACATGTCGCCCGAGCAGGCTCGGGGTCGCCCGACCGATCATCGCGCCGACATCTACGGGGCCGGCGTGATGATGTACGAGCTGCTGTGCGGGCGGGTGCCGTTCAAGGCCAAGACCTTCCCGGCGATGCGTCAAAAGCACCTGCTCGAGCCGCCCGAGCCGCCGTCGAAGTGGGCCCCGGACGCGGGCATCAGCGACGAGATGGACGCGATCGTTTTGCGCGCGCTGGCCAAGGATCCCGACCATCGCTTCGCGTCGATGGCCGAGATGGGCGAGATGATCGCCGCCGTCGGCACCGGGAGGTCAATGTCGCTCGAGCTGCTCGAGCGTCGCACGCTGCCGCTGCTGGCCGAGCGCACCGTGCTCGACCCGGCTGCGCGCTCGGGTGACGTGGCTGGGCCGATCGCGGCGACGGTCGCCGCGATCGCGACCGACGAGACCGTGGTCCAAGAGGGCAGCGAGGCGCGGCCCGAGCCCGGTCCGCAGCAGGGCTCACGCTTGGGGCTGGTCCTCCTCGGCGTCCTGGGTCTTGTCGCGCTCGCTGGCTGGGGGGGCGCCTTTGCGTTGGGCGTGTTCGATGGCGCGGGGGAGCCCGCGAGCGAAGGCGAGGACCCGGCGAGCGTCGCGCCACCGTCGCCGCCGAGCCCCGAGCCTGGGCTCGCCGCCGAGCCCGCGGCGATCGAGTCCAAGACGGTCGCGCTGCACTTTTCGACCAATGTCCCGGTCGTGGTCCTCGACGGCGACGCCCAGCCCCGCTTTGGTGATGACCCGAGCGACGAGATCACCGTCCCGCGCTCGGACCAGTCGCTGCAGCTGGTGCTGCGGGCCGAGGGGTACAAAGATCTCCACGTGGTCGTCACGCCGGATCGGGACCAGAGCGTCGCCTACGAGCTCGGGCCCAAGCTGGCGGGGGAGAAGGCTCAGCCCGCGGGAGGCCAGGCCGAGCCCGAGCCCGAGCCCGAGCCGAAGCCGAAGCCCGAGCCGAAGCCGAAGACCAAGCCCCGGGACGAGATACCGATCGAGGACGAGCCGCTCGAGGAGGAGCCCCCGAGCGACCGCAGGTTCTCACCCGAGATCGTCGATCCCTTCAACAAGTCCCCCTAGCACCCCGGGTTGCTAGCCAGGGCCGCGAAGGGCGACACCCGGGTCAGCCTGGCGCGAGGTTGAACTCGTAGCGCAGCTTCATCTCGTCGCCGCTGGGCTTGTCGAAGCCCCAGCTCTTGGCGGCGTCGCTGATGCACTGCACGAGCGCCTCATCGTCGAGGGTGCTGCCCTCGACCGCGGTCACCGAGGTCACGACCCCGTCGCCGCCGATCGTGAACTCGGCGTTGAGCTTGCCCTCCAGGTCGGCCTTGGTCTCGAGCGCGCTCAGGTAGCAATCGCTGACCGCGTCGAAGTGGTCGTTGATCGTCTCGTCGAAGCTCCCCTTGGTCAGGATCGACGCCTCGGGCTCGGCGTCGTCCTCGGGCTCCTCGGGCTCGCTGACCTCATCGTCATCTTCGGCCACCGCGACGTCGCCCTCGGGCGGGGTCGTCTCTTCCTTCTTGCAGCTCACGGTGCACAGCATGGCGAGGGCCGCGGTGACGGTGATCCAGGTACGCTTGGTCATGATGACGCAGATGTACACCAATCGCGGTCGATGCGCGAGCACCGACCGATGGCGCGACAACCTGCTCTCGTCGGCGCTTGCAACGACGAAGCGCTCGACCCCAACACGAGCAGCGTTGCTTGGCTCGACGAGGTCGGCGCTCCGTACGGACGCGGCGCTGCTCGCTGATGCTCGGGTGCAGCGTCCTGAGCGAGTTCGAGTACCTTCCTGGGATGAGCGCGTTCAAGCTGTCCGAGACCCCCGTCCACCTCGGCCTCGGTGCCATCGCCGAGGTCCTGCCTCGCTTCGACGGGAGCATGCAGTGGTACCAGCGCTACGGCGCCGCGCATGCCAGCGACGGCGCCGAGGGCCGGCTCGTCGCCGTGTACACCTTCGACAGCGACTGGGCGACCTGGGAGATGCACCCCAAGGGCGCCGAGCTGGTCTACGTGATGTCCGGGGAGCTGACCCTCATCCAGGAGATCGACGGCGAGCGCCGAGCGACGGTGCTCGCCGCTGGCGACGCGGCGATCAACCCGCCAGGGGTGTGGCACACGGCCAAGGTCGGCGAGCCGACCACGGCGCTGTTCATCACCGCTGGCGAGGGCACGCTCAACGAAGCGCGCGACGACTGACGCCGTCCGGGCTCAGGGGCAAAACTCGTAGAAGGCCTGGTTGTTCGGGGGCTGGCATGCCGAGTAGCCGACGTCGGGCAGGCAGGTGTCGAGGGTCTGATAGAGGACGTCGTCACCGTTGGGGCACGCGAAGCTGATCGCGTCGCCGCAGATCTGCTCCGAGCTGCACCCGAGGTAGATGGGGGCGAGCGCGCACCAATCGTTGTCGCCGGCTTGCTCGAGCTCCGCGCCCTCGATCGGGTTGCAGTTCTCCGCGGCGGCGCAGGCTTCGAACCCGAGCTCCGCGCAGTCGCCGTTGTTCCCGCAGTCGGCGTAGGCCGCCTCGCACTGGTCGAGGCTATTGAACAGCTCCCCGCAGTCCTCGCCCACGCACTCGCAGCCGACGAGCTGATGGCAGGCCACGCCGTCCCACGCCGCGCCGAGGATCGCCTCGCAGTCGCCAATCGCCTCCGCGGCCATCGCGGCACAGTCGCCGCCCCCGGTGTCGCCGTCGCCATCCCCGGTGTCGCCGTCGCCGTCGCCGGTGTCGCCGTCGCCATCCCCGGTGTCGCCGTCGCCATCGCCGGTGTCGCCATCGCCATCCCCGGTGTCGCCGTCGCCATCACCGGTGTCGCCATCGCCATCACCGGTGTCGCCGTCGCCATCGCCGGAGTCGCCGTCGCCGTCGCCCTCCGTCGAGCTGTCGTTGCCCTCGGCGCTCTCTGTGCCGACATCCGTGCCGCTCGTGTCCGAGCCGTCCGCGGTGTCCCCGTTGCCGCCGTCGTCCGTACACGCGCTCGTGCAGAGCAGGGCCAGGGCCGGCGCGAACACCAAGTCGTGAAGTGTCTTGTTCAGAAAGGTCATGGCCGCAGCATAGCGCGTTGGTGCCGCATGAGCGCCGTCGTGTATGGGCCGAGCGAGAGGCAAATCGCAGCCGGCCCCGACTCCACGCGAACACAGGTGGGCGTGAGTCTCCTCGGACCCGATGATCGCCTTGTCGGCTGGACGGGGCTCGCTACCATGTGGTGCTCGCGGGCTGTCCGGAGTTCGCGTCCTCGCTCGGGTCGCTCGCTGCTCTCGCGCACGACCAGGAGCAGCGCGTGGAGCGGGGCGCCATCGAGATCCAGCGGCGTTGAGCTTGGTCTTCGGGCCCTGTGGTATGGGGCGGGATGGTCCACACGATCCTCACGCACCCGGGAGGCGCGCACAAAGACGACCTCCTGGCTGTCTGCGTCCTCATCGCCAAGTACGGCGCTCCCGTCGTCCGGCGCGAGCCGACCCCGGAGGAGCTCGACGACCCCAAGGTGGCGATCATCGACGTCGGTGGGGTTCACGATCCGAGTCGGATGGACTTCGATCACCACCACTTTCCTCGGGAGCACCCGCCGACCTGCGCGCTGAGCCTGGTCCTCGAACATCTCGGTCTCTACGAGGACGCGCTGCATTTTTGTGACTGGCTCGAGCCGGCCGAGTGGTTCGACTCCCGCGGCCCGACCAAGACCGCCAAGTGGCTCGGCGTGCCTCGCAAGGCGATCTCGCAGCTCAACTCGCCGATCGACATCACCGTGCTGCGCCGCTTCGCCCAGCGGACCGAGCTCGCCGCGGGCGATCCGCTCTACGAGTTCATGCGCTTCGTCGGTGAAGATCTGCTCGAGTACCTGCGCGTCGCTCGCGAGCGCATCGACTTCGCCGCCAAGCACGTGGCGCGCTGGCACATCGCCCACGGCGACCAGGTGATCGAGGCGGTGTTCCTGCCGCGCACGGATCCGCCCGCCAAGGAGCCGAGCAACGCGGTCGGCAACTACATCCGGGCCGAGGGCCTCGGGGACACGATCGCGGCGATCGTCTATCCCGACCGCCGCGGCGAGGGCTACGGCATCGGCCGCTACGAAGATCACCCGCAGCTCGACTTCTCGCGGGTCGAGGACCAGCCGGACGTTCACTTCGCGCACAAGAGCGGGTTCATGTGCAAGACCTCGGCGACGGACCACGAGCGGCTGCGGGCACTGATCGTCAAGGCGTGGACCCCTCGCGGCACGAATTGACCCAAGCTGCGCGGGCTTCGAGGTCTGGACGCCACCTCGAGAGTGGGTCGACCCCGCGTTCGGGTTGGTTACGCTCGGTGACGGTCGGTTCAGGCCGGCTGGATCGGCGACATGTAGCCCCTGGCCCTGCGGTTAGGTTCGCCCCCTATCGGTGGCACTGCGGTCCCTGACGGTTCGCCCCCGGCGGCGCCAAAGTGGAGTCGTGATGAACGTCGCCGCCAGCACCTACGACCTTCGCCTCCCGGCCCCCGTCGCTCAGACCGAGACAGCCCCCCCGACCGACTCCTTCGTCACGCGGCTCGTCACCAGCCTGGTGTGGACCTTCGACCTCGACGAGTCCGAGCGCGAGCTGGCGGTCCAGCTTCTGTTTGGCCGCTCGGCTGGGGCGATCGCCCGGAGCCTCGGCGTCTGCGGGGCCAGCGTCGCGCGGCGGTGTCGCGCCCTGTTCAGGATGACCGGGACCGACGGGCGCGAGAAGCTGTTCGAGGTCGCGCTTCGCCTCACCGCGATGCGCGAGCTCAGCGAACTCGCCGCCAATGGGCGCCCTGCGGGGACGGTGCTTGGGCCTCGTTACTCGAACAAGTCGTCGAGGGCCGAGACCGTGCCCGCGCGCACGATCCACGCCTGGAGCTGATCGAGCAGCGTGCACGCGCGAATGCGTGCGACGGTCGAGTCATCGGGCTCGATGTCACGGGCCTGGAGGAGCTGCAACAAGGTCTCGTGGAGCACACCGCGAGCTTGCTCGAGGCCTTGCTGGCGGCCTTGCTCGAGGCCTTGCTCGAGGCCTTGTTCGCGGCCTTGCTCGAGGCCTTGCTCGAGGCCCTTGTCGAGACCGTTTCGGTATAGCGAGCTCTCGAGCTCCCACTCGCTCAGGTGCTCCCGAACCTGCGTCGGGACCTGGTCGCGGACCTCTTGCATGTCGTCTTGGCTGATGCTGGTTTGCACGAGTTGAAGGTAGCGCTCGATGTCGGGTGGTGCGAGCTGAATAATTGCTTGGATCGTTGCGCATGCACAAGCGACTGCGTCTGGACCTTGACCGTGGAGCACGACAGACAGCACTGCGCGGGCCATGTTGGAAAGCGCATGTTCCAGGGTTGTGATTGGTGGGATCAGATCAGGCGTAATGACCAACGGCGCGAGCTCCGGCCGGCGCGGATAGAGCCGAGTCTGCGCCCAGACCAGCACGGCGTGCCGAGGACTGAAGAGCATTGCCCAGGTGTGGCAGCCGAGCTCACGCCAGACGGAGGCGATGTAGAACAAGAGGGCCCAGGCCTTCGCCTCGTCCTGTTCGAGCTGGATCTCGACGACGATCGCGTCGACGGGCTCTCCGGCGTTCGTGCCCGCGATGACCACGTCAGAGCGTAGCGGAGCTTCGATGCGCGAGGGGTCTTCGGCTTCGCTGGAGACCTCGTAGATCTGCTCATGGGATGGGCTTAGCTGGAGATTGGCTTCTCGGGCGAGTTCGAATGCCAGGTGGGGGTGGCGGCGAAAGAGGAGGACGAGGTTTTGGTGGGTTTGGCTGGGCATTGTGTGCATAGATTGCAGTGCGTAAAAGTGTGCCCTCGCGCACGTGGGGTCGGTATGTGCCGAAAACGGTCGTTCATGGTTGTAATTGGGTCTGAGTGGCCCGCAGACGGGCCACTTTATTCGTTGTGGTGATCGATGCTGCAAATGTTCATGCAGCGTCACGAATATGTGGCCGGGTCAGCAGGTGGCTCTCGTGGTATTCGAGCGCCCGTCGAGTTCGGTCGCCGCGGGGGTGCCCGAGCTACCTGAGATCACCCTGGTCACCGATCCTGTGTACCTGCCGTTGTCGCTCGGCGCTCGCAGCACGCGGTACGAGCCCAACACAGCTTCGTTTTGGCGTCACGGCCCCGAAGGCCAGTGACGCACTCTGGGCCGTGCCGGAGGTTTCAGCGCTTGATTCAGGGCTAGCACCACGGGCTGCTAGCGGCCGTCGACCTTCGCCAGCCAGATCGTGGTTGGCGAGCGGAGACGAAAGAGCCGCGGCTCACGATCGCGGAGCCGCTTCGGCTCGAGCTCGCGGCCCTCGTCGAAGCCGGCGTGGGCGAACACCCGGTCGAGGTGCTCGAGGTCGCGAAAGGGCTTGGCCGGACTCTGGCCACCGGTTGCGAGCTTGATCGCCTGACGCAGGACCCTCGCCGCCGGGCCGACCTTGCGCTCGCGGTCCCCACGCTGCAGATCCGTCAGGTAGTGGCCGTGGACCCCGGCCTTGCGAAAGCCGGTCGCAACGTTGCGCAGCAGGGTCTCGCGGTCGTCGAGGTCGAAGTAGTCGAGCACGCCCTCGCTGATCACGACCGGGCGCTCGGCCCCCGCGACGAGCTCGGCGAGCTCGGCGGCGAATTCGGGCGCGAGGATGTCGGTGCTGCGCAGCTCGAGCTCGTTGGCGCTCAGGGCCCGGCGGACGCGGCCGGGCGCGGCCTCGAGCATGCGCCGCTTGGCCGCGCTCATGTGCGGGAGGTCGACCTCGGTGTAGCGCACGCCCCGGTCGAGGACCCAGGTCAGACCGCGGCGCGAGAGCCCGGCCCCAAGCTCGACGACGCGGTCGGGGAGCATGAGGTCGAGCTGGGCCTCGAACATGCGATGGCGGAACTCGAGGTAGTCGAGGAGCGAGGGGAACTTGAACAGGCGGATCGCCGGCTCGGTCGCGCCGCGGAAGGTCCAGTACATCGCCGCGCCCTCGGGGGTCGCAAACAGATGGCCATAGGGCATGCCGAGCTGGTACCAGGCGTAGGCGGTGACGTGGGCGGTGGGGCCAATCTTGTCGTAGCCTTGGGCGCTCGCGGTGGCCGACATCGTCTCAGTATAGCGACCTGGACCACAACGACGCGCGCGAGCTTTGCGAGCACGCCGCAGCTGCGTTTGTGCGACGGCGACTCGGGTGGTGGTACAGCGGCGTTTTGGCTTCGCGCCCTCGACAAAAATTCCGGCGCGAGGCGATGCGGCGGGTTGCACCCCGGGCTGCTAGGCGGCCGATCGCGCGAGTAGCTCGTCGAACGCCGCCTCGGCCAGCAGCCCATGCTTGGTCAGCTGCAGCGCCCGCGCGTGCTCGCGCGCCAGATCAAAGCCAAGCTCCGACCCGGCCAAGTCGCCAAGCACCTCCATGCCGTTGCACAGATAGCGCAGCGCGAGATTGTGAGCCGCCGAGTCTGCAGCGCGTCGACCCGCGCGGAGGTTCAGCGCCGCGATCTCGATCCGCGCGCTGGCGTCGAGCTCGTCCGGAAGCCCGGCGGCGAGATGCTCGACGATCTCGAACAGGTGCTCATCGAGCGCCGGTCCGTCGAGGGTCGCGAGCAGCCGTCGGCCGATCTTCCAGTGCAGGCCCTGCTGCTCGACGGGCGCGAGCAACTCTCGCGCTGCGGAGCGCATGCAGTCATGCGTGAAGCTGAAGCTGTGGTCCCGTCCGACGCGGAGCAACAGCCCGGCCTCGACGAGCTCGGCGAGGCGCTCGCGCGTCGCGCTGGGCTCTGTGGCCTCGACCTCCGCGAGCCCAAAGCGCGAGCCCAGGCAGGCCGCGTGCGCGATCAGTCGGCGCGCATCCGCGGACAGGGTCTCGAGCCGCGCGCGTAGCATCGCAACCGGATCATCGGGGACCGGAGCGGCCTCGATCGCCGCGTCGTCCCAGGCCCAGCCGCCGGGCTCGGCGCGCATTAGCCCGCGCGAGACGAGCAGCGGCAGCAGTTGGCTGACCAAGAGGGGGACGCCGCCGGTCTTGTCGGCGACGATGCGCGCGAGCCGGCCGAGCCGTGTCCGCGCGCCGAGGAGCTCACCGAGGAGATCCTCGATCGCGTCGACCGCCAGCGGCTCGACCCTTTGGACCCGGGCGCGAGGGACCGAGCGCTGCCTGATCGGGTCGAGTAGCCCGCGCATCGGATGCGTTTCGGTGAGCTCGTCTTCCCGCAGGGTCCCGGCGATGAACAGCGGGCCGCCGGCCCCGCGGACCAAGGTCTCGAGCAGCGCGACGCTGCGCGGATCGGCGTGGTGGAGGTCGTCGAGCATCAGCAAGACCGGGCCGTCCGCACACAGCGTGAGCAGCAGGCGCTCGATGGCGACCGGCAGGCCGTCGCGGGGTTGGTCTGCGCCGAGCCCCGCGGGGGTGAGGGCTTCGACGAAGGCCGAGCCCCACAGGTCCCGATACGGATCGAATTTGGCCCGGAGCACCTGGGCGCCGTGGGCGGCCGCGGCGTCGTCGAGGGCGCTGAGTAGCGCCGACTTGCCGACACCGTGGGGCCCGACGAGCAGCGTGGTCGTTCGCGCCCCGGAGGCCACCAGCTCGTCGAATTCGCCGCTCAGCTCGACCTGTTCCCGCGTTCGACCGTGGAGCTGCTGGGGCATCCGAAGCTTGGGGCCCCGAGCGTGCTCGTGTCCGCGCCGTACGCGGGCCTCGGACGCGGGGGGCGGCCGAGGGAGCGGATGGCTGGTGACGTTGGCTTCCATGATGACGATCTCAGCTTAGCCAGCTCGCGCGTGAGGGGAGAGGCCAATGTGGTCAGTCGCGGGCCCAATTCTTGCGCGTCCAATGCCTGCTAAGATCGCGGCCTGCGGGCGCTGCTGGCGTCCCGTCGGCATGTGCACGCATGAGCGAGACCAAATCCAAACCCGAGCCGGTCCACTACGCGTTCCCGAACGCGGGCGAGGCCGTCACGCGGGATCATGCCAACTACTACATCGGACAGCCGATCGGTCAGGGCTACTACGGGATCGTCTATGACTGCACCGACGACTGGGGCAACGAGCTCGTCGCCAAGGTCCTCAAGCCGATGGGCTCGTTTCGCCAGGTCGCGGATCGCTGGTCGCGCGAGGCCAAGGTCCTCACGACGATGCGCCACCCGAGCATCACCTACATCCACGACGCGTTTGTCTACCGCAACCTGTTCTACTTGATCATCGAGAAGTGTCTGTACCCGCTGTCGGCTGAGCTTCACCTCGCGAGCGAGCTGTGGCTGCCGCAGATGGCGCGCGACGTGCTTCAGGCGATCGCCTACATCCACCGCGCCGGGTGGGTCCACAAGGACGTTCATGTCGGCAATGTGTTCGTCAGCGCGACCAAGGATCCCTTTGACGAGGCGCGGGAGCCGGTGATCGGCTTCAAGCTCGGCGACTTCGGGATCTCGCGGATGGAGGGCAGCATCCGGCCGCACGGATCGGAGCTCGCGCGCTGGATGTTGCCGCCAGAGGCGATCGACGCCGAGCTCGGTCCCATGGATCGGCGCGTCGACATCTATCACGCCTCGCTGACCTTTCTGTGCGTGATCTACGGCCGGATCTTGCGCTTCACCAGCGAGCAGATCGTCGCTGGCGAGCCGCACAAGCTCGCGCTCTCGCTCGACTCGGCCTACGGCCCGGCCCTGGCCCGCGCGCTCAATCCCCGCGCGGCCGAGCGCACGCCGACGGCGCTCGAGTTCTGGCGTGACATCGAGGCCGCGATCGAGGCCGCGGGTATCCGCGGCTGAGGATCGAGTACGATCGCGGGCATGTTCGCGCCGGTCTTCGCCGCGCTGCTGGCCAACGCGGCCCCGAGCAGCCCCACGCTCGGCCCGACCGACGAGAGCGCGCTCTACGAGCCGCCCGTCGAGGACTCGGTCATCGAGCCGGTCGAGATCACGCCGCCGCCGCCAGTCCCCGAGGCGCCGGTCCCCGAGGCGCCGGTCCCCGGGGCGCCGGTCCCCGAGCCCGCGCTCGACCACGCCGCCGTGTTCGTCCAGCCCGCTCTCCCGCCACCGCCGCCGCCGCCCGATGGCGCCGGACGGCTCGTCGGGGGCAGCCTGGCGATCGGTCTGGGTCTCGCCGCGTCCGCCGCTGTCATCGGCGAGGTCGCGGGTGGCGACGGCGACCCGCGCTTCGTGGCCTCGACCTTCATCCCGCTCGGCCTCGCGAGCATCGGCGTCGGCACCTACTTGTTGGTTCGCGGCGCCAAGGCCCGGGCCAACTTCAACGAGTGGCGGGCGTTCACGAACGCGAAGTCGCGGCCGACCGGCAACGGCTTGCTCGTCGGCGGGACCATGAGCACGGTGATCGGCGGCGTGAGCCTCGTCGCCGCGGCCGCGCAGGCCCGTGAGCCCGACGCCTTCGACAGCTTGCTCGCGCCGACCTTGTTCGCGGTCGGCGGGGCCGGCGTGGCGGTCGGTGTCGGCGCGCTCACCTGGGGGCTGCTGCGGCGCAGTCGCTATCGGACCTGGCGGCAGTCGACTTTCCTGAGCGCCGCGCCAACGCTGACACCGCTGCGTGGCGGCGTCAGCTTTGGCGTGGTCGGGCAGTTCTGAAGCCAAGACGAGGCTGCGTCGGGCATACCGCGAGCTCTTGGCGACAGAGGCATCGGAGGTCAGGGGCGTGGTCTGGGTCGTGGTGGCTTTTTCATCAGCCTGCTAAACCCTGTTGGTGCCCTACGCGACAGGTCCCCGCGAGCACCGCATCCACTTTCGAGAGCTCGGCTCTCGCGCCAACCCGACGCTGGTGTTAATCCAGGGCCTGATCCTCGACGGTCGCTTTTGGTTCGACCTGCCCGAGCGGCTCGCCGCCGATCCCGAGACGCCGTGGCACGTGCTCGTGCCCGACAACCGCGGCGTCGGTCGCAGCGACATGCCGACGCGACCGTGGACGATGGGCGACATGGCAGACGACGTCGCCGCGATGCTCGACGCCGTCGGGGTGCGCAAGGCCGTGGTCGCCGGGCTCTCGATGGGCGGGATGATCGCCCAGCAGGTCGCGCTGCGCCACGCCGAGCGCGTCACGGGCCTGGTCCTGATGGCCACCTGGCCGGGGCTTCCCCACGCCAAGCTGCCGAACCTGCGCACGATCGGGGGGCTGGTCGGTTCGTCGATGATGGGCGGCGGCGACGTCGAGTCGGTGGCCCGCTTGATCTTGCCGGACAGCGAGCTGGCCAACGCCGGCGAGCTCCTCAGCGATTGGTTTCGTCTGATGCGCGAGCAGCCGCCCTCGCGGCGGACCTTCCTCGGCCAGTTTGGCGCGATCGGTACGCACTCGACGGGCCGCAGGCTCGAGCACATCACGGTTCCGGTGCAGGTCGTGACCGGCGACGAGGATCGCCTGGTGCCCGCGCGCAACAGCGAGATCCTGGCCGCGAAGATCCCCCGCGCGCGGCTCGAGGTCTTGCCCGGGGTGGCCCACGCGATCCCGCTGATGGACCGCCGGGTGGTCCACCGCAACGCCGCGCTGCTCCGGGGCTGAGCCTCAGCTGGGATCGAGCAGCGGCAGCGCCCCGCGGGCCGACTTGGGCAGCGGTGAGCTGTGCCCGGCCCGCTTGGACGGGATCTTGCTCATCGCCCGCTCGGCCAGCGCGGTGATCGTGAGGCTCGGGTTCACGCCCGGATTCGCCGAGATCGCGGAGCCGTCGATCACGTACATGCCCTCGTAGCCGAACACCCGATGGCGCTCGTCGATCACGCCCTCGGTCTCGTCGCGGCCCATGCTCGCGCCGCCGAGGATGTGGGCGGTGGTCGGGATGTTGAGCGCGGTCTCGGTCACCAGCGAGCCGGCGAAGCCCTGGACCTTGTCGGCGACGGCGCCCGCGAGCTCGGTGGCCTCGGGGATCGACGCCGTGGGCTTCTCGCCGCGCTCGAGATCGCTGCCCATGTGCTTGCCGAGCAGGCCCTTGCGACGAAAACGCAGGGTCCCGTCGGCCGAGCGCATGTACAGCAAGATGATCGTGTACTTGGCCCAGTCGGGCACGGTGTAGCTCTTGATGAACTGGATCGGGTGGGCGATCGACTGGCCCATGGCCTGCAGCAGCTTGATGACCCCGGGCGCCTGACCGCCGACGTGCGGGGCCATGAGCAGGCGAAAGAAGCCCGAGCCCGAGCCGTAGCGGACGACCTCGAGGTGCGAGTGGTCGTCGGTCTGGTAGATCGAGCCGATCGACACGCCCTTGCTCAGATCCTGATCGCGGCGCTCGGTCATCACGCCGATCAGCGACTCGGAGTTGGTCCGGACCTGGCGGCCGACGTGGGCCGAGAGCCGCGGGAGCGAGCGCTCGCGCAATTGCAGGAGCAGGTCCACGGTTCCGAGCACGCCGGCCGAGAAGATGACCTGCTTGGTCGTGTAGCGCTTGCGCTCGCGCAGGGCGCCGAACAGACCCTTGCCCTCTTTGGTCAGGACCTCGTAGCCGCCGCTGCCGTCGCCGGGCGCGAGCGGACGGACGTCGACGACCTCGGCCTGGGCGCGCAGGGTCAGGCCGAGCTTGCGCGCGAGGTACAGGTAGTTCTTGTCGAGGGTGTTCTTGGCCCCGTGGCGGCAGCCGGTCATGCACGCGCCGCACTTGATGCAGCTGGTGCGCTCGGGGCCGTGGCCCTCGAAGTAGGGATCGGGCGCGGTCACCCCAGGCTTGCCGCCGCCGCCCTCGTCACCCTCGTCACCCTCGTCACCGAAGTAGACCGCGACGTGGGTCTGCTCGAAGGCCTCGGGTTGCCCGCGCTCGGTCGCTATCTGCTTCAAGATGCGGTCGGGCGGGGTCAAAAAGGGCACCTGCCGGGCGCCGAGCATGCGCCGGGCGGTGGCGTAGTGCGGGGTCAGCTCCTGCTCCCAGTCGGCGAGCTCGGCCCACGCCGGGCTCTCGAAGAACCCGCGCTTGGGGATCGGCAAGGTGTTGGCGTAGACCAGCGAGCCGCCGCCGACGCCCGCACCCGCGAGGACCGTGACGTGCTTGAAGAAGCGCATCTGAAAGATCCCGCGGAAGCCCAGCTCGGGCATCCACATCCACTTGCGCACCTGCCAGTTGGTCTTGGGGAAGTCCTTGGCGCTGTGCTCGTCGCCCTTTTCGAGCATGAGCACGTCGTAGCCCTTCTCGACCAGGCGCAGGGCCGAGACGCTGCCGCCAAAGCCCGAGCCGATGATCACGTAGTCATGATCGAGGCCATGATCGAGTGTGCGTTGGGGTGCCACCGATCTTGCTTCTAACACGGTTGCTTTGGCCCCCCGCAGGCGCCCCGCCCTTCGCCGCGCAGGGCCGCTGCGGGGTCGGTCCTTGGATGGGATGGTTGTGAGCTACGCAGCCCCCCGGGGGGCTGCGTATTTGCGCGCAGGGTCTAGTCTTGGCCGCGGCGGCGGCGGACGAGGCCCATGAGGCCGAGGGCCGCGAACCCGAGCAGCGCGCCGCCGACGGGCTCGTCGTTGGCCGAGCAGCCGCAGCCGCTGCCGCTGCCGTCGTCGTCGAAGCCAGCGTCGTCGCCTCCGCCGCTGCCGTCGCCGCCGTCAGCGCCGTTGCGCTTGCCCTCGTTGTACTCGTCGAGCAGGTCGTTGATCTTCTGGGTGTTGTCGACCAGGCTGATCAGCGGGGCGTTGTCGGCCATGCCGTCCTGGTCGATGTCTTCGTCCCAGGGCATCTCGTCCTGGAAGTCGGGCCAGACCAGCGGGTCACCCGCGGGGAAGTAGACCTGGCGGCCGTCGGGGATCTCGACGGTCGTGCTGCCGTCGCAGTGCAGGGTCTGGGTTGCGACCCGCTGGGCGGCGACCTCGGGCAGCGAGGAGTTGGCCCGGAACATCGGGTCGGCGTTCATCTCGCTCGGCGAGATCGTCGTGTACATGCGGGTCAGGTAGGGGTTGTCGAGGACCAGGTCCCGCGCCTTTTGGCCGGGCTTGAAGATGCGCTCGTCGAGGTCCGCCGTGAACCCGGCGGCGTCCCAGGCCATGAGGTCGATCTGGTCGGCGTAGCACTCCATGCAGTCGTAGAACTCGACCTGGTCGACGCCCTCGGGCACCGGGACGTAGCGGTCGAGGATGCCCTGCAGCAGCGGGTGGAAGGTCGTGCAGCTGGCGTCCCATTCGAGGTCGCAGAACAACAGGTTTTGCTCGGTCAGGGTGTCGACCACGCCGACCGGGCTGTCGCCCAGGGCGGCGTAGGGCGCGGGGTCCCACAGCTCGTCGTAGACCCCGGCGAGGGAGATCGTGTTGGCCCCGGCGTACTCGGTCACGAACGCGTTGCCGTCGGCCTCCTGGGCGTCGACGGCCATCGAGATGACCTCCTTGTAGTTGGCCGCCTGGTTGAACCAGTCGATCTTGAGCGAGTTGATGAGCACGTGGCGGTAGTTGATCGGGACCACCCGGGCGTCGCCCAAGAAGAAGGTGCGGATGTCCATGTCGTCGGCCGCGGCGATCGCCGTGAGCCGGAGCGGGACGCAGGGCGCGGTGCCGTTGTAGCGGATGACGATCGGGTGGACATCGGAGACGTCGGTCTCGACGCCGAGCTTGAGCGCCACGAACAGGTACTCCTCCTCGATGTAGGTCTCGAGGATCGGCTCGGCGTTGGGATCTTGCTGGTAGCCGTGGTCGCCGAGCCAGGTCATGACGCCCTCGACGGTGCCGCCGTCGAGCACGGCGATCTCGTAGGCGCCGACGCTGCCGGAGAACACGACCGTCGGGCCCTCGCCCTCGCCCTCGTCGCCGTCACCGTCGCCCGAGGCACCGGTGTCACCGTTGGGGCCGTCGTCGCCGCCGAAGCCTTCGTCACCGCCGTCGCCGCAGAAGTCGGTCTGGTTGTTGACCCCGTAGTTCGGCACCGAGGACGCGAGCATGTTGTCGAACAAGATCTGCGAGCCGACCGAGAACTCGGGCAGCGCCGTCACGGGGATGACCCACGCGAACTTCTCGGCCTCGGTGTTGGGATCGATCTGGATCTGGATGTGGGCCTCGACGTAGTCGTCGCCGATCTTGAACAGGATGTTCTCGCCGGTCTGGTCGACGGGCATGGTGTTGGGGCCCGAGTCGCAGAAGCTCCCGCCACAGGCCTCGGCCTCGGTCGGGAGCAACATGGGGACTGCGAAGGCCAGCGCGGAGCAGGCAGCGATGGAAGCTAGGCGAAATTTGTGGGTCATGGGTCGTACTCGGTCGGGGGGGGTGCTTCTCTTGTGCCACGGGCGGACAGATCCGATCACCGACATCGGCGGGAGCACGACCCTGACCCCGAGAACGTTGATCGACGCGGTTTGGGCGGCCTGGAGGCAGGGGGGCGTGACTGACGCTGACCCGATCCGAGATCCAGTGTGGACTGCGCGCACATCGCCAATTGCGCATGCTGATGGGTCGAGCGCCAAGTTTCGCCTGCTTCGCTCGACCTGCCGCTCAAATCGCCAGTAAAACGACGTTCTGTGACTGTTTGAGCACACTGGAGCTTCGCATGCAGTTTCCGATCGGAGGGGGGCCGGGCGTTGGGTCCAACTCGTGTCACGTTGTGCGCGACCGAGCCTTCTCATGCCAACCGCGGCCCTCCAAGCGGGCCAGGTTGTCCTCGACTCCTTTCGTCTCGAGCGACAGCTTGGCGCCGGAACGTACGCTATCGCCTATCTCGCCCAGCAACTAGGCACGGATCGGCGCGCGGTCGTCAAGGTCCCGCACCCTCACCTGCTCGCGGGGCCCCACGGCCGCGAGATTCGTCGTCGCTTCGGGGTCGAGGCCCGGGCCGCCACGCGAGTTTCGCATCCCAACCTGGTCACCGTCTACACCGTCGGCGAGACCGAGCAGGGCATCCCCGCGATCGCCATGGAGTTCGTCGACGGCGAGCCCTTGTCGACCCGACTGAACGCAAAAGCGCCGCTGCCGATCGACCAGCTCGGCGCGCTCGGGGAGCAGCTCGGCGAGGCGCTCCTGGCCCTGCACCAGGCCGGGATCGTTCACCGCGATCTCGCGCCGGGCAACGTCATGGTCCGCAACGGCACCAGCGGGTTGGTCGCCAAGCTGCTCGACTTTGGCGTGGCCAAGCTGCTCGACGCCCCGACGCGGACCCTCGGCCCGATGGGGACCCCGGGCTACCTCGCCCCCGAGCAGCTCCAGGGCCAGGTCACGCCGCGCTCCGATGTCTACAGCCTCGGCGCGATCTTGTGGTGGGCGCTGACGGGCCGCGAGCGGCCCGACGACTACGCCGATGGCTCCTTGCGCGCCCAGCTCGGCGCCTCGCAGGGCCCGGATCCGCTGAGCTTGCGGCCCAACGCGCCGCCGCGCCTGGCCGCGGTCATCTCTCGCATGCTGGTCCCCGCCCACGAGCATCGCCTCGACGTCGACGCGTTCCTCGGCGAGTGGCGAGCGGCGCTCGCGGCCACGGCGGCCCCGCAGCTCGTGCCGCGGTCCGGGTCGTGGTCGGGCTCGGACGAGCATCGCCGCACGACGCCCTTGCGATCGCCGACGGTCGCGGTCGTCGTCGGCAACTCGATCTTGCGCACGCTGACGGCCAGCTACCTCGACTCGCGCGGCGACCTCGACATCGTGACCTGCGACGCGCGCGAGCTGACCCGGGCCAACCCCGGGACCTACGCGGCGGCGGTCCTCGACGCCGACCTGCCCGGCGTCGACATTCGTGAGCTGCTCCAGGTCCTGTCCGAGTGTCACGAGGAGCTGGCCCTCGTCGTGATCGGGAGCGCCGAGCAAGCCGACACCTACTGGGCTGCCTACGGCGCGACGGCCTTCGTCAAGCTGCCCGAGGAGCTCGAGCAGCTGCGCGGGGTCGTGTATGGCGCGGTCGGCCGCGGGCTGACGACCGGGGCGTTGAGCTCGGGCCGCCTCTCGGTCCCGGTCGTCGAAGGTCTGCGCGCGCGGGGGCAGCTGCATGCCAGCCTCAACGGCTTCATTGGCGACATGCCCCAGTGGATTGGCGACCTGCAGGTCGCCCTCGCGACCGAGCCCGAGCGGGCGTCGGCGCCGTGCAGGCAGCTGCTCGCGAGCGCCGAGTCCCTCGGGTTGCGCGACCTCGCCCGCCTCGCGCGTGCAGCCTGTGCGTTCCTCTCGCGCAACGACTTCGAAGGCGCGGCTGCGTTCGCGGTCGCGCTCGAGCGCGAATACCACGAGGTCTTTCCCGAGGTGTTCGAGCTGATGATGAACAGCGGCCCCGTGGAGACAACAACAACGTGACCAGCACTCCCGCGCCTACCATTGAACTCGACTGCCTCGGCATGAAGTGCCCGGCGCCCGTCATCCGCGTCGCGCGAGAGGCCGCGCTGCTCCGCAGCTCGGGCGGTTTTTTGGTCATCCGCGCCGACGACCCCGCGTTCCGCCCCGACATCGAGGCCTGGGTGCGCAGCAGCGGCGCCCAGCTGCTCGAGCTCGAGGACGAGGGCGGCGGCGTGGTCCGGGCCTGCGTGCGCGTTGGCGAGGTCGAGCGCCAGGGCTCGGCGCCCGCGGCCAGGTCGTCGGAGATCTTCTTGGATCTGCGCGGTGCCCAGTGTCCGGGTCCGGTCATCGCCCTCGCCAAGCTCGCCGCGCGGCATCCGGCCGGGACCGAAGTGCGCGTGATCGCGGATGACCCGGCGTTTGCGCTGGACCTGCGCAGTTGGGTGCAGTCGGGTCGGGCCGAGCTCCTGAGCCTCGACGACTCGAAGCCCGAGATCGAGGCGCGGCTTCGGATCGCGGTCGCGCCCGGGGCCGCGCCGACCGCGATGCCGGCCACCGTACCAGTGAGCGCGGGACCGAGCGTGGGACCGAGCGCGTCACCGACGACCCAGCCCATGACCGCGCTCGCGTCCCAGCCGAGCCCCGAAGCGTCGACGCCTGCGACCCCGAAGCGCTGCACGCTCCTGGTCCTGCACAACGATCACGAGGCCCTGCTCGCGGCCCTGCTCGTTGCCAACGGCGCCGCCGCCCAGGGCATGGAGACGAGCCTATTTTTCACCTTCTGGGGCCTCAACCTGCTACGCGGAGACCACCCCGATCCAACCCAGCCGCGCGAGCGCGTGAGCTTTTTGCAGCGCTTGATGAAGTGGATGATGCCCAAGGGGCCGACGCGACAAAAACTCGGACAGATGCACTTCGCGGGGGTGGGTAAGGGTATGCTCTCGTCGATCATGCGCTCGCAGAACATCCTCGGGCTGCCCGAGCTCATGCGCAGCGCGCAGGATCTCGGCGTCGGCTTCACCGCGTGCACGATGAGCATGTCGGTCATGGGCATCACGACCCGCGACCTGTACCCGTACCCGAACCTCGAGTTTGCCGGGGTCGCGACCTTCGTCGAGCGCGCCAAGAATTCGAGCTTGAGCCTGGTGTTCTAGGTCTAAGGTGGAAGCACACGAAGGAACCCTAATCATAGATCTCGCCCTGGTCACGGGCGTCGCGGCGGTGACCGCGATGATCGCTCGCCGTCTCGGCCAGCCGAGCATCCTCGGCTACCTGCTCGCGGGGCTGATCGTCGGCCCCTACATCCCGATACCGCTGTTCGCCGACCCCGAGCGCATGGCCGCGCTCGCCGAGGTTGGCGTCGTGCTCGTGATGTTCGCGGTTGGGCTCGAATTCCGCATTCGACGACTGGCCGAGATCCTCCCCGTCTCCGGGCTCACCGCGATCGTACAGATTGGCGCGCTGGCCTGGGCCGGCCACACGGTTGGTTCGGTGCTGGGCTGGTCGTCCGCCGCGAGCATCTCGCTTGGGGCGACGCTGGCGATCTCCAGCACCATGGTGGTCAGCGCCGTGTTGCGCGCGCAGCCCGTCGATGCTGACGTCCGGGCGCACGTCTTCGGCATCCTCGTGGTCCAGGATCTCGTGGCCATCGTGCTGATGGCGGTCGTCACGACGCTGGCGTCAGGGCAAGAGCTGGGCCTGCAGTCCATCGGTCGACTGGTCGGCGAGCTCGGCGTGGTTGTCCTCGGGATGCTCGTGCTGGGCCTGCTCGTCCTCCCTCGCCTCGTGCGACTCGCGATCCGCCGTTTCGACTCCGAGGTCCTCGTCGTCCTCGTCGTCGGCGCCGCGTTTGGGTTGGCCAGCGTGGCAGAGCTGTTCGGCTACTCCGTCGCGCTGGGGGCGTTCATCGCAGGCATGGCGGTGGCGGAGTCTGGCCGCGGCGAGCAGGTCGAGCACGCGATCGAGTCGCTCCGCTCGCTGTTCGCAGCGATCTTCTTCGTCTCGATCGGGATGACCGTCGATCCGACGATGGCCTGGCAGAGCATGCCGCTCGCCCTCGGGCTGTCTGCCGTGGTCATCGCCGCCCAATTCGTGTCGGTCACGTCGGCGAGCATGTTGACGGGCAGCTCGCTGCGGCGCTCTGTGTTCTCCGGGCTGGCGCTCGGTCAGATCGGCGAGCTCTCGTTCATCCTCGCGACCATCGGCATCGGCGGCGGCGTCCTGCCCGAGGAGACCCTGCCCGCGCTCGTCACCGTGGCAACGGTGACGGCGTTCACGACCCCCTTCTTGTTGGGACGGGCGCAGTTGGTGGTCGACGGGCTCGACCGGCTCATTCCGGACCGCGTCCAGGACTTCCTGTCTGCGTACCAGACCTTCGCGCGACGAAGTCGAGGCGACAGCGACGAACGACCCCTGCGGCGCTCCGTGGTCGCGGTCCTCCTCGACTGGACCGTCCTGCTGCTGATCTACGTGACCCACCACGCGCTGGGTCGTTCACTCGCCGCCAACCATCTCATCATCCTGAGCGTCGGCGCGGTGCTCCTCGCTGCGCCCTTCCTCGTCGGCCTGGTCCGCAGCGGGCGTCGTATGGCCTCGCAAGCTCGAGAGCTCGCCCGGGGCGACGGTTCAAACGACGGGCCATGGGCGAGGGCGGTAGAGGCGGTCGCCTTGCTCACGGTTGTGCTCTCGGTCGGCGTCCCGACCGTGGCGATCGTGCAGCCCCTGCTCGCCGGGCCGTGGGCGCAGGCGCTCGTGGTCGCTGCGCTCGTGGTCGTTCTCGTCCTCGTCGGTCTCCGGTTTCGGGCCGTCAAGCCGGGCTACACCTCCGAGGTGGCGCAGCTGGCGTTTCGGCTCGCCGACCAGCTTGGCCCTGCCGCGGGCGACACCGGCCAAGCGCCGCACTTTGATCCGCTCAGCGGTCTCGACTACGAGCCGCTGCCCGTCGAGGCCAGCAGCGGAGCCTGCGGCTCGACCCTCGCCGAGCTAAACCTGCGCTGCAAGACGGGGGCGACGGTGGTCGCGATTTCTCGCGGCGACGCCTCGGTCCCATTCCCCACCGGTCACGAGCGCTTGCAAGCGGGCGACCTCGTCGCCCTGTCTGGCTCCGACGACGCGCTCGAGCGAGCTCGAGCGCTGCTTGCCGCCCCAGCGGACAGCTCCGCGCCCCCGGCTGCAGCGCTCAGCGAGGCTGCGACCTGAGCCGGCGAGGGCTCGGCGTAGCGAGCTCGCCGCGAGCCCTTGTCGCAGAAGGTCCCGCCGCAGGCCTGCGCCGTGCTCGGCGTAGCGAGCGGCAGCGCGAGGCCAACGAGGGGCAGGCTCAGCGCGAGCGCCGACGGCGAATGAGCCCAAACAGCCCGAGGGTCATGAAGCCAAAGGCCACGCCGCCCGCGGGGGCCTTGTCGCCGAGGGTGCAGCCTGCGTTGCAGCTCTGGGGGAGATCGCCGTAGCCCTTGCTCTTGTTGTACTCGTCGAGCAGGTCGTTGATCTTCTGGGTGTTGTCGACGAGGTTGATCAGCGGGGCGTCGTCAGCCATGCCGTCCTGGTCGATGTCCTCGTCCCAGGGCATCTCGTCCTGGAACTTGGGCCAGACCAGATCCTCGTTGGCGGGGAAGAACACCTCGCGGCCGTCGGGCAGCGTGATGATGCGGCTGTCGTCGCACAGGGTCCGCTGGGTAGCTCGACGGTTGTTGTCGACGTCGGGCAGCGAGGCGTTGCTGCGGAACATCGGGTCGGCGTTCATCTCGCTCGGCGAGATCGTGGTGTACATCCGGGTCAGGTAGGGGTTCTCGTTGACGAGCTGGCTCGCGCGCAGGCCGGGCTTGAAGATGCGCTCGTCGAGGGTCGTGGCGAAGGCCTCTGCGTCCCAGGCGAGCAGGTCGATCTGGTCGACGTAGCACTCGAGGCAGTCGTAGAATTCGAGGGGGTCGAGGCCGTCGGGGACCGGGATGTACTGGGCGAGGATCGGCTCGATCAGCGGGTGGAGGCCGTAGCAGGCGGCCTCCCACTCGATGTCGCAATAGTAGAGGTTGTGACTCTCGAGCTGGTCGATCGCGCCGACGGGGCTGTCGGCGAGCGCGGCGTAGGGGGCTGGATCCCAGTTTTGGTTGTAGACGTTGTTGAGCGAGATGACGTCGCTGGGGCCGGCGTACTCCGTTACAAAGGCGTTGCCGTCGGCCTCCTGGGCGTCGACGGCCAAGGAGATGACCTCTTTGTAGTTGTCGCCGTCGTTGAGCCAGTCGATCTTGAGCGAGTTGACGAGCACGTGGCGGTAGTTGATCGGGACCACCCGGGCGTCACCCAAGAAGAAGGTCCGGATGTCCATGTCGTCGGCCGCGGCGATCGCCGTGAGCCGGAGCGGGACGCAGGGCGCGGTGCCGTTGTAGCGGATGACGATCGGGTGGACGTCCTCGACGCCGGCCTCGACGCCGAGCTTGAGGGCGACGAACAGGTACTCCTCCTCGAGGTAGCTGGCGAGGATCGGCTCGGCGTTGGGATCTTGCTGGTAGCCGTGGTCGCCGAGCCAGGTCATGACGCCCTCGACGGTGCCGCCGTCGAGCACGGCGATCTCGAACGCGCCGACGCTGCCGCTGAACACGACGTCGGGGCCGGCGGGGTCGCCCGTGTCCCCGCCGGTCTCGCCGCCTTGGCCGCCGTCTTCGTCGCTGAAGGTGGTGGCGGCGGTGCTGTTGGCGTCGTCGTCGGCGGGGGCGCAGTCGTCGGTCGTGAAGTTGCGGCCGTAGGTCGGCACGGAGCCGGCGAGCATGTTGTCGAACAAGATCTGCGAGCCGACCTCGAACTCCGGCAGCGAGGTGACCGGGATGACCCAGGCGAAGGCCTCGGCCGAGGTGTTGGGGTCGATCTGGATCTGGATGTGGGCTTCGACGCTGTCCTCGCCGATCTTGAACAGGATGTTCTCGCCGGTCTGGTCGACGGGCATCGCGGTTGGACCGGCGTCGCAGAAGGTGCCTCCGCAGGCGTCGACGGTGCTCGGGGTCAAGAGTGGCAGGGCCAGGGCCAGGGCCGGCGCGGCGATCAGGGAAGCGTATCGGAAGGTCATCATGGGGCTCACTCGGGATTGGGGGTCTCTCGGGGGTGCCACGGGCCGAAGATCCGATCAGCCGCTGCCCGAATTCGGACCCTCGTCCGCTCCAGTCGGCCACAGCAGCCACCACAGCGCAAACAGGGGCGCCAAGCTGAGCGGACCGGGGAGACCCAGGAGGCGGCCGAGGGTCGTCGCCGTGCCCGGCGAACTGGGCGAAAACAGCTGTGGAACTGCGTACGCCCAGATTGGGTTGCCGTGGCCGGGGGCCTCGGGGCCCGCGGCCGTGATCAGCGTGATCTGAACGCAGGCGACCCCGGCGAGGGCGGCCGTGGCCCACGGGACCCTCCGCAGCGCGGGGCCGAGCCCAACTGCCAAAAAGGCCAACATCGGGACAGCGTGGCGGGGGCCGAGGGCCGCCCCGCCGTCCCACATGTAATATCCGCTGTTGAGGAGCAGGTACCAGGCGATGATCGCGAGGCCGAGGACGAGATCCGGGGTCCGCAGCGGGCCGCCTCGGCTGCGCAATAGCGCGCTTTGGGCTCCGAGCGCAGGGCCGCCCTCGAAGATCCGCAGCGCCAGGCCCCAGGCCGCGAGCAGCAGCACCGGGGACAGATAGAAGAGGCCGCGGAAGCTGCCGAAGAGCAGCTGGCCGAGGACCTCGAGCTTCGGGGCGCCGATGCCGTAGTTCACCGCCATGCCAGCCGCGAACTCGTCGAGGTAGACGAAGTCGTAGCCGGTCGCGAACGGGCCTCCGAACGCCCAGCTGTGGTACCCGGCCAGGACGAGCGCCCAGGGCAGGCCGCCGAGGCAGATCCACGCGCCGAAGCCAAGCCCCCGACGCCAGCTGGCCCAGGCGACGATCAACACGACCGGGACCGCCGCCGTGTACTCGCACAGCACGGCCCAGCCAAGCAGGCCGCCGACGATCAGCGCGAGCGACCGGGAGACCCGCTCGTGGACGTCGCTGAGCACGACCAGCGCGAAGCTGGCGAAGAGCAGATCCGCGACGAGCTGGTGGCCGTAGAAGCCGCAGGCGTAGCCGAGGGCCGGGGTCGCGAGCAGCCACGCGAGGGTCGCCCAGGTTGCGAGTCGGCGCTCGCCCCCGAGCTCGCGCAGCATGACCAGGTAAAACAGCGCGCCAGCAAGCAGCGTGGGCAGCGTGACCACGAACATCCTGCACAGCCACAGCGCGACCAGCGTCGCCGGGTTGTAGACGAGCACGTCGCCGGGCTCGCGATCTTCGGGTGCCGGGGTCAGCCCCGCTGCCTCGATCGCGGGGTCGAGGGGCTCGACCCGCACGCTCGGGAGCTCGCCGCCGGTCGCTCGCCGGACCAGATAAAAGCCCGCGTAGGGCACGGTCGCGAGGAGCGACACGCCCGGCGCCTTGTCGCTGTAGAAGTGGCCGTCGCGGTGGCTCTTGTCGCCGGTCGTGACATGCCAGTCGTCGATCGTCACGTCGCCGTGCTCGACCAGCGCCCGGGTCAGCGCGAGGCGGGAGTTTTGGTTCCAGGCTGGCGGGCCCACGAAGTAGGCGAAGGTGCACAGCAGCGCCAAGCCCACCGCCCAGGCGCGCGGGTGCTCGGCCACGCGCGCGAGGAGCTCGCGCACGAAGGCGCGGACGCTGACGGGCGCGACGGACACCCCCGAGCGTGCACGCGCCCGGGGTCCTGGCGCAAGTGGGGCAGGGGGTGACAAGACCCTGCGCAGGGCGGCGCGGTCGTGCTATCGCTGGTTCGCTGCCATGCGCCTAACTTCGACTAGCTTCAAGCCCCTGCGACTCGTCGCGCCGCTCCTTCTCATCGCGAGCCTGTCTGCCTGCACAGATCCGCCGTCGTCCGAGAATGGCAGCGGCGACGGCGACACGACCGGCGACGGCGACGGCGACGGCGACACGGGGGACGAGGGCCCGGTGCTCATCTGCAAGCCCGGCGAGACCCAGTGCCTCGACGCCGAGACCCTCGAGGTCTGCGCGCCGACCGGGCTGAGCTGGGAGCAGGTGCCCTGCGAGGGCTACGAGCGGTGCGACCCGAACTTCATGGACGAAGAGGGCAGCCTGACCGCTGTCTGCTTGGGGCCGTGCGAGGAGCTCCAAGACTCGGCCTCGTCCGAGGGCTGCTCGTTCTACACGACGAGCATGTACCAGGCCACGCTGCCCTTCAACGTGACCGAGGAGCCGTCCGACGCGATCGTCGTCGGCAACCCGCAGCTCGATCGCGAAGCGACCGTGTCGCTCTACTATGTGCCCTACGGCAGCAACAAAGAGGAGCTCGTCGAGGAGATCGGCGGCGAGCCGATCGAGAACCCGGTCGTGATCCCGCCCGGCGAGTCCCACGTGTTCTTGCTCGATCCCACCATCACGATCTACCAGGACGAGCAGGAGACCTCGCTGTTTCGCAGCGGCGTCGTCTACCACGCCGAGAGTGATCTGCCCGTCGTCGCCTACCTCCACGCGCCCTACGAGGCCCAAAACACCAACGCCTCGACCCTGCTGCTGCCCGAGCACGTGATGCAGAACGACTACGTGGTCTACAGCCACGGGGCCTGGCAGATGCCCAACTACTTCACCGTCATCGCGCTCCACGACCAGACAACCGTGACCTGGCGGCCGAGCGTCGAGACCGCGGGCAACTCGCTGCCGCTGCCCTTCGTCGAGCAAGGCGAGATGGGCAGCCAGCTCCTCAACCGCTTCGACAACATTCGGATCGACACCTCGATCAAGCACGACCGGCTCAAGTGCGAGCAGGATCTGTCGGGCACGGTGGTCTCGGCCGACAAGCCGATCTGGCTGGTCTCGGCTGTTCGCGTGCTGCGGCTGCCGTGGTGCGGCGGGATCGTCCCGGGCTGCAACGACGTCGACGACATGAGCTGCGACTACGGCTCGGACTTTGCGATGGAGCAGAACTTGCCGCTCGACTACTGGGGCCGCGAGTACGTCGGCCCCGCGTCGCCGGTCCGCGACGGCGAGCAGCACCACTGGCGGGTGTTCGCGGGCGAGGACAACGTGAACGTGACCGTGACCCCGGCCCAGCCGGGCACACCGATCAACCTGGCCCAGCGCGGCGACTGGGTCGAGTTCATCGTTCCAACCGGGACCGATCTGCTGTTCGAGGGTGACGGCGTGTTCATGCCCGTCCAGTACGTGACCGGCCACCATGACAACGCCAACAACATCGGCTCGCCAGCGATGATCCAGATGGTCCCGACCGCGCAGTTCCTGGACCGCTACGTGTTCGTGACCGGATCCGGCTACTCCCAAAATTATGTTCAGGTCATCCGCGAGGCCGGGACCCCCGACGTGATGCTCGACGGCGCCGCGGTCGCCGGCTGGTCCGCGGTCGCGGGCTGGGAGGTCGCGACGGTGCTGATCGAGGAGGGCCCGCACGAGATCACCAGCGCCGGCTCGTTCGGCATCGTGCAGTACGGCTACTCGGAGCACGTCGGCGCCGAGCAGAACTCTGCCGGGTACGGCTACATGGGCGGGATGAAGGCCGAGGTCATCTACATCCCGTAGGGGTCCTCGCGCAGCCCAAGATCACCACGGGCTGCTAGCACCCCGGGCTGCTAGCACCCCGGGCTGCTAGCAGCCCGGGGTGCAATGCATCGTGTCGCCTCGCGCCGGAATTTTTGCCGAGGGCGCGAAGCCAAAACGCCGCTGTACCGGGCGTACTGCAAGTTTTGGCGACAAAGCCCTCGGGGAAAAGGCCAAGCGAGGCGGCGCGAGGCATAGCACCCCGGGCTGCTAGCTTCGCCGGGTGGCGACTGTGCTCGCCACACAGACCGGACCGTCGCGCGGCCGTCTTCGACCGTCGCATGACCGACGGATCACGGCACCCACCTTGCAGCGGATGCGAAGGTGCCGTGGATCGCAGCGTGTGTGGCCGTCGTCGTCTTCTCCATCGCCTGGTTGGTCAGCCGACGCAGCCGCAAGCTCTACGGTGAGCTTGACGAGTTCGACATGACCCGCGATGCCAGCGAGTCGATCAAGGAGGTGCTCGTTCGGATGGCCAGGTCGCGGACGCTCGAGGCCGCTCGAGTTGGCACGGTGCCCGCCTTCTCGGGCGCCGTGAGTGAGGCCCTGACCCAGCCATGTGCGCCATCGGGCGGGCAGCCGAGCAGCCGGGGTCGCTCGCGGATCTATTTTCAGGCCTACTGAGGGCGCGCGTCGAGGGCGCCCGTTTTCACGCAAACGATGGCGGAGCTCATCCCAGCCTACCGGGGACAAAGTACCTGCTAGAGTGCGGCGTGGCCTTCGAGCACCAACGCGCCGCAGCGCTGAGAATCCTCCAGTCGATCGAGCTGGGCTCCTTGTCGAGCCCCGAGTTGTTCAACCTGATCGAGGAGGCCGATCCTACCTTGGTCTACCTGATCTTCACCTGGCTGCGGGTGCGCTACCGATCGGACCCGGCGGCCGAGGGTGTCATCGGGCGGATGGTCGAGCTGTGCAAGCGCTACCCGTCGGTCACGGCGCAGGTCAAGGAGGGCCAGGCCGACTCGGTCGTGGAATGGTTCGAGGACGAGTACGCCTACGGGGACCTCGACGCGCAGGCGTTTGTGGCGCTGGTCGTCGACAAGCTCGAGAGTTGAGCTGCGTTCTTCGTGGGGGGGATTCGGCGGGGGGCTCGGGGTTGTTGATGAGGCTGGGGCGTGCCGTTGAGGGTCCGCGCAGGGCCGCAGGAGGTCCGAGTTCGGGGCGTCGCCTCTCCATCTGGAGTGCAGAAGGCTCTTGGTGCCGCTTCTCCAGGTCGGTTGGCTGGGCGTCGAAGGTGCTTTTCGTACGGCGATACCCCGAACTCGGACCTCCTGCGGCCTTTTTGCGCTCTGCTCTTGGCAGGGGGTGACCCCGCTCCGGACTGGCGAGCGTCATTCGGCTGACTGTCTTTCTCGTCTTCGAGACTCGGGGCTGCGGGCCGACAACGTCGGTGCGCTCGGGGCCTCGGTTCTGGGAGACTGTCTTTCTCGTCTTCGAGACTCGGGGCTGCGGGCCGACAACGTCGGTGCGCTCGGGGCCTCGGTTCTGGGAGACTGTCTTTCTCGTCTTCGAGACTCGGGGCTGCGGGCCGACAACCTCGGTGCGCTCGGGGCCTCGGTTCTGGGAGACTGTCTGAGAGGTCGCCGCGCTAGCACCCCGGGCTGCTAGCGGCGGCTTAGCTGGACTTGGGCCCGCGGGATGATGTGGGGCTCGCTGTCGTCGTCGACGCGGACGATCTCGTCGACGCCGTCGAGCTTGGCGAGCTCTGGGGGCAGCTCGGTGATCAGCCAGGCCGTCGAGTAGTCGTTGGTGTAGCGCACGACCGAGGGCAGGAGGGCGAGGACCTCGCCGTCGCCGCGGAGCTCGACGTAGTGGTCGTAGTCGTCGCCGTAGGGGTCCGCGTTGGTCGGCAAGGTCCCGTGCGAGGTCCACCAAAATTCGGTCCCGTCGTTGCTGATCGAGGCCGTGAGCAGGTCCTTCTCGGCGTAGCCCGCGGGCCCGAGCGCGAGGTCGAGGCCGCCGTTGTCGGCGTCTTCGTAGTCCCAGCTGGTCAGGGTGCGTGCGCGGCTGAAGGTCTTGTTCCAACTCCACCGCGAGACCCACGAGGGCCCGCAGTAGCTCATGTAGTCGTAGTGGTTGTCGGGCGAGTAGAGCTGGAGGCTGACGATGCCGAAGCCCCAGGTCCCGAGCAGCCCGTTCTCGTAGGGGTAGCTCGGGTCGGGGCTCGCGGCGTTGGCGAAGGGGCAGTAGACGTGGTTGAGGCCCTCGTTGTGGCCGACCTCGTGGACCACGGTGCCGCGGGCGTTGGCGCCGTTGTTGGGCACCGCGGTGGCCGAGACCCGCGAGTCGCCCTCGCCCTTGCCGGGCCCGGGGACCGAGGCGATGCCGGCGACGCCGGCGACGCCGCCGTTGGGGACCGGGAACAGCGCGTGATAGTAGACGTTCGGGAACGCGAGCTCGTTGTCGCGCAGGGCCGCGAGCGGGCCGAGGAGCTGGCCGAGGTTGTTCATCGGGAGCTCGAAGAGCACCGGCTCGTGCAGCTCCCAGTCGACCTGCTCGACCGGGTTCTGCTCGTAGAGGTAGTCGGTGATCGCGGTCATCGTCGCGTCCGAGGTGTCGGTCGTGCGGTCGATGTTGTCGTAGAGGTGGTGGTAGGGGACGAAGACGATCTTGAGCTCGACCGGCTCGGGCTGGATGCCGAGCGCGTCGGGCTCTCGTGGGGTCTGCCAGATGCCCTCGGGCTCGCCACCTCCGGCGCCCGCGGCGAGCTCGTGGAGCTCGACCTTGTAGGTCATGCCCGGCACGACCTCGTTCGACTCGGCGACGAGCCCGAAGAAGAAGATCTCGTCGAGGGTGTTGGGGGCGCTCGCGCTCGAGACCTCGCGGACCTGCCTGAGCGTCTTGCCCGTGCCGTCGGGGAAGCCGAGGATCAGCCGGGCCTCGATCTCGCGCGGGACGAAGCTGGGGTCGAGCTCGTAGTGGACGCGGATCAGGGTGTTGCGGTTCTTGACCAGCGGCCCGAAGCGCTCTTGTGCCGGGATCCACTCGCCCTCCTCGCCGACGAAGATCGCCGTGCCCTGGTTGGCCTCGACCTGGGTGATCGAGATGCCCGTCGCCGGGTACTGCTCGAGGGGCTCGGTGCCCTCGGTGCCCTCGGTGCCCTCGGTGCCCGCGTCTTCGGTGGCGGCCTCGTCGCCGTCACCCTCGCTCGCTCCCATGCCCGCGTCGTCGATCGTCAGGTCCGTGATGTCGCTGCCGCAGCCGTAGAGCGCGAGCGAGGCGAGCGCGAAGCCAGGGACGACGCGGGTGAGCTTCGGCAGGAACATGAGGTCGAACATACGGAAATGCCCGGCATGGTGCGAGCCTTAGCCGGGCATTCCTGGTATTCGAGTTCTTGTTCGTTGTCGAAGAGGTATTTTAAAATACGATTACGAGGCTTGCTGCCGAGGTCAGTTCGACGCCGCGCCGCTGGCCCGGTTGATCTTCACGAGTAGATCCCGCGCGGCCGAGAACTCTGGCGCGAGCTCCAGCGCCCGCAACAACGCCGCCCGCGCCTCGTTGAGCCGCCCGAGCTGCCGCAGCGTGCATGCCCGCGCAAACACCCGCTCGGCGCTGTTTGGATCCCAGCGCAGGCTGTCGTCGATCGACTCGAGGGCCTCGTCGAGCCGCCCGAGCGCGGCCAGCATTTGCGAGCGAAATTGACACACATTGGCCCGCTCGTCCGGGTCCAAGAAGGGGAACTCGACGGCCTCGTCGAGCACCGCGAGCGCCTCCTCGACGCGGCCGCGGCCGAACAAGTTCGCAAACAAGTTCCACCGCGGCCCGGGGTTCTCGAGGTCGGCGGCGACCGCCCGGCGGTGGTAGGCCTCGGCCCGGTCGCGCTCGCCGAGGGCGGTGTAGCACCCGCCGATGTTGGTCAGCACGAAGCTGCGGGCCTCTTCGTCGGGGTGTTCGACCAGCAGGCGCTCGTAGACCTCGATCGCCTCGCGCGGGTGGCCGGTGTTGGCGAGGGCGATGCCGAGGTTGAGCTGCGCTTCGGGGTCGGCGCCGAGCTCGATCGCGCGGCGCAGGATCGGCTTGGCGGGCTCGGGGCGGTCGACGGCGACGAGCAGCTTGCCCTTGAGCGCGAGGGCCTCGGGGTCGTCGGGGTTGGCGACGAGGCGCAGATCCACGGCGTGGAAGGCGAGCCGGTAGAGGCCGCGCTCGCGCAGGGCGAGGATCTGCTCGGCCTGCGCGGGCAGCTCACACTCGCGCTCGACCTGGGTCACGAGCTGCGCGTGAAGCTGGGCGCAGTGACGGCAGCGGCCAGCGTCGTCGAGCTCGCCGCGATCGCAGCTCAGGCAGACCCCGGGCCGCGGCTCGCTCGGGCCCATCGGGTTGAGCTGCAGGACCTTGTTCTTGCACCGCTCACAGACCCAGCCGAGGCAAAAATGCGAGCTCGGACCGTAGTCGACGGGCTGTTCGAAGGTGAGCGGGGAGGGGGACGGACAGTGGGGACAATTGGGTGCTGACCACGACATGATTTCGGGACCTCGCCGTGGTGTCGGCCCGGTCCCGAAGGCATTGCAGAAAAAGTTTGGCCTACTTGTTTTTTTTCTTCCGGGCGGCCTTCTTGGCCTTCTGGTCGGCCCCACCGAAGAAGTAGGTGATCGACAGGCCGAAGAACACGCCGCCGTGCTCGCCGAGCTCGAAGCCGAGCCCGGGCCCGTTGGTGGTCCCGAGCCGCTCGCCGACGCCGGAGCCGGGGTTGGTGTCGGAGTTGTCCTGCTCGTCGGGCTCGCGGTTGCCGGGGATGATCCGGGCGACGAAGCCGAATTCGGGCGTGATCGCGACCGAGTCACCGATGAACACGTTGGTCGTGATCGGGATCTCGATGTCGATCTCGAGCGGGCGGTCGAGGGTGTCGGGGTTCTCGTCGCCGGGCTCGAAGCCGACGTAGACGACGCCGCGCCCGCCGAAGCCAAAGTCGGCCGAGATGTACTTCGCGCGGTTGCCCTGGACCGGCCAGTAGAACGCCTGGACGCCCGCGCCGAGCAGGCCGACCGTGCGAGTCTCGCTGAAGTCGCCGTCGTCGCCGGCCTCCTTGTGCGAAAAGGTCGAGAAACCGACCAGCGCGCCGAGGCTGAGCTTGGACACCGGGTAGTAGCGCAGCGAGATCGCGTTGACGCCCGAGAGCGAGCGGGTGCCCCCGAGGCCGACGCGGCCCTTCATGCCCGCGGTGTCTTCGGCGTCGTCGATGGCGGCGGCGTCGGCGTCGAAGCTCGCGTCGGGCTCGGGCTCGGGCTCGGGCTCGGGCTCGGGCTCGACCTCGGGCTCGGCCTCGGCCTCCTGGTCTTTGTCTTTGCCCTTCTTGCCCTTGGCCGGGGCCGCGCTGGCAGCAGCTGGGAGGGCGAGGACGGCGATCGCGGTCGCAGACGCGACGAAACGCTGAACGTGGCCGAGCTTCATGGGCCGGAAGATACCCCGGTGCTCGCTGCCCCCAAAGCCCAAGCCGCCCCGCATGTGATTCTGGACGCAGTCTGTACCCCTTGCGAGCGAGATCACCAAAGCTTCGACCGGGCGGAGTGCGCAGGAGAAATTCGACGAAGGGGCCATGTCCGGGGGTCGGGCTGGGGGTTGGCGACCACGGCAAAAGCGGGCGATTGAGGCCGCCAGGAGGCTGGGCGCAGAGCTGGCCGCCGCCTATCATTGTTGCGTGCCGACGCGTCGTCTCCGCTCGATGTCGGCCGCCCACTAGGAGTCTCATGCACGAAGCCTCAGATTTTCGGTCACCCCGCTGGCTCTCGTCGACCGGCCTGGCCCTCACGATTGCGCTCGCCGGCTTCGGCTCGAGCGCCTGCGTCGACGTCGAGGGCATGGATCCGGCCAGCCCCCAGCGCGGCCCCGGTGAGCTGGTTGGCAACGGCGCACCGATCACCGACGGCAACTTCCCCGGCGGCTACGACGAGCCGCCGGCACCAAACGACGCGGTCCCGCCAACCGAGGCTCCGATCGAGTGCGACGTCGTCTGCCAGGACTACTGCGAGTCGCTGGCGCTGACGAACCCGGTCAACCGCGGGGTCTGCACGAACCTGTGGGGCGTCGGCCTGGCCACCCAGCCGGTCGATCGCCGTCAGGCCTGCCGCAAGCTCTACGCCGACATGGTCGGTCGCTACCCGACCCCGGCCGAGCTCAACGGCGTGTGCAACAACGAAGACTGGAGCGAGACGGTCAAGGCCCTGATGGCGACCGACGAGTTCGTGCTCGTGCAGCAGCGCCGCTGGGCCGACCTGATGCTCTACAACAACCGGATCGTCAACGTCGAGCGTATCTTCGACCAGGACGATCTGGTCCGCAAGGCCTACCAAGGCTACGTGCCCTGGGATCTGTTCGCGGCCGTCACGGCCTCGCACCCGGTCCTGGTTCGTCGCTACGACACCGCGGGCGACCGGGCCGAGGCTGCGTTTCGCCTGTTCCTCCACCGCCCGCCCTACGAGAGCGAGCGCAGCGACATGGCCCGACTCTACGCGGTCTGGACCAACGGCTACCGCGAGCACTCGCACCTCGGGACCGTGCCCGACGCCTACGTCAACTACAACTGCGTGCTCGGGAGCGACGGCCAAGACGCCGACGCCGGGGCCTGCACCAGCGTCCTGTGGGGCCACAACAAGCTCACGCTCGAGCCCGACGATCGGCGCGAGAACAGCGGCGAGCAAGAGGGCATCATGTGGAGCGGCTACATGACCGCCGACGAGTGGGAGGCCGTCCAGCTCCCCGGTCGGATCATGGCCCAAGAGACGATCTTCTGGGAGGCCGCGGTCGACGACGTGCTGATGCAGTACCTCGGCTACGACCTCGGGACCGAGGTCCAGGCCGTGCGCCACGAGCTCGTCACCTACCTGCTCGAGAACGAGGCCGACATCCGCTCGGTCCACTACGCGGTCGCAACCTCGATCCCTTACCTGCAGAGCTCGCAGGGCTACGACGACAGCGAGTTTCGCTGGACCTTCGGGCCGCTCAAGCAGATCGCTCCCGAGGGCTGGCTCGACTCGATCAAGCGCACGACCGGGGCCGACCTCGCGACCTGCGACCACCGGATCTCGCACCCCGAGGACTACCTCGACGAAGACATGGGCGCCAACGGCTGGACCTTCGCGCTGATCAACAACTCGCGCTGGATCATCAACGAGGACCGCGACCTGGTCACCGACTACCGCGGCCTCGCCCAGACCCTGGGCGGCTGCCCGACCAACGAGATCGGCGGGCGCTTCACGACCGTCTCGATCCTCAACACCGCGGTCCAAGAGGCCTACGTGGCCGAGGTCTGCGACCCGGCCCTTCAAGGCGGGGGCGTGAGCGCCTCGATCCTGCTGCCCGAGGGCATGGACGCCAGCACGGCCCTGACCGCCGACGTCGCCCAAGAGATCGTCGCGCGCCAGACCCGGCTGTTCTACGGGCGCGAGCCGAGCGAGTACGAGATCGCGCAAGTCGAGGGCTACGCCGATCAGTGCACGCCCAAGCCCTGCACGGCCGAGAGCTTCGCGCGCCCGACCTGCTTCGCGCTGCTCTCGTCGGCGGAGATGTTGTTTTACTAGCTCCGAGGAGGCCCAACTCATGACTACGCAAGACAAGAAGTTCAAGACGACTCGGCGCGGCTTCCTCAAGACGGTCGGGCTCGGCGGCGTGGCGACTGGCGCCGCGATCGGGGCGCCCCACCTGTGGATCCCCAAGGCCCACGCGAACACGGTCGGCTTTGGCACCGCCAAGCACCTGATCTGCATCCGGCTGTCGGGCGGGTTCCGGTTCCCGACCGCCTTCAACTCGGACGTCAGCGACGAGTTCAGCCCCTGGGGCACGGCCAACGGCGTCGCAAGCGGGACCGAGTGGGGCGTCGGCAAGCTGCTCGAGACCGCGGGCGGCGAGGGCAGCTGGTACTCGCAGGAGCTCCAGAACATGGGGGTCCAGCGCTTCACCGACGTCGCCAACGAGGTCGCGGTCATCCCCTGCGTCGACCACGAGCCGCTCTCGGGCTCGGCCGACGGCAACCACCAGACCGGCCTCGAGCGCTACCTGACGGGTCACGTCAACGGCCAGACGGGGCTGTTCACGATGATCAACTACGGCCTCCGCGAGCGCTACGCCCTCGCCGCGATGGAGGGCGTGACGCTGCTCCCGGCGATCATCATGGGCCAGTCGGGCATGGGCCGCGGCATCGGTGAGTACGCCGCCTACCGCCCGCCGCTGATGCGCGGCGACGACCTCGATCGCTTCGGCTTCAACACCGACGACCTGCTGCCCGAGTGGGCCCGGCTGATGACCAACGACTACGATCTGCGCTACCGCGATCGCGTCCAGCTGCCGCACTACCCGACCGTCGACGCCTACCTTCAGTCGCGCGAGGCGACCAAGGCCTACGCCGAGATCTTCTCGAGCGACCCGCTCAAGATCGAGAACGGCTCGACCGAGCCCTTCGACGGGGTCAGCAACGCCGAGCTCGCCGCGGTCTTCGGCAACAGCGGGGCGTCTCGCAACCTCCGCCTCGGCCTGCGCCTGTTCCACTATGGCTGCCCGGCGATCTACCTCGATCAGGGCGGCTACGACTATCACTCGGGCGAAGAAGAGGGCCTCCCGGGCCGGCTGCAAGAGCTCACGCGCTTGATGTCCGGGCTGTTTTGGGCGCTCAAGACCATGGAGCACCCCGAGGGCGGCAGCTACTGGGATCACACGATCGTGACCCTCGGCAGCGAGTTCTCGCGGACCACTCGCGGCGGCCGGTTCAACTCCGCCCGCGGCAGCGACCACGGCGGCGACTACGCGACGCGGTGGATGTCGATGCCCTTCTTCGGCGGCCCGATCGCGGCTGGCGGACGCAGCATCGGGAGCACGGCGGCGGGCGACCTCTCGCCGACCGGCAAGGTCCTGAGCTATCGCTCGACCATGAAGACCATGTTCGACGCGCTCGGCTGCGACCACGAGCCCTTCTTCCCGGCCGACGAGCCCTTCGACGATCTGTTCATCGCCTGACGAGCAACCAAGGAGCCGCCATGACCCTGTTTCGCCCGTCCTCCTTGTCCCTGGCCGGCGCCGCCCTGGCGCTCGGCGCCTGCACTGTCAGCACCAGCTTCGACCCCGGCGAGATTGATTTCGAGCCCGAGCGGCCCGAGACCACGACGCCCGACGACCCCGACCCCTACACCGGCGACGACGAGATCGTGCTCGAGGCCCAGTCGAATTTCCGGACCGGGATCGAGCTCCATCAAAAGGTCATCTGGCGGACCTGCACGCCCAACGGCGGCGTCTGTCACAACAGCAAGGAATTCCCGGATCTGCGCACGCCCTCGAACTTCGTCAACGCGTTCGGGGCCAACTGCAACGTCCAGTACGGTGAGTTCGAGTCGGTCTACGATCGCTGCGAGCGACCCGGCGATCGCTTCCGCATCGCCGGCGGCGGCCTCAACAGCGGCCAGATCGAGATCGGCTGGATCGAGAGCATCCCCGGCGACATCTTCGAGGGCGAGGGCCTGCCGCCCGAGGACTCGCCCGGCTTTCACATCCACCTCGCCGATCCGATCCCCGGCGAGCAGACCGAGGTCTACACGACCGGCGAGTTCGAGCGCACCTTCATCAACGAGGGCAAGGTCGAGGACTTCACCTTCGCCGAGTACACCACGCTGTGGTACGTGCTGCCCGGGCGCAAGCACCTGATCGGCGAGGTCCGCGAGTACCAGGTCGACCAGGTCCAGAACCTGTTCACGGTCGGCATCATCGAGGGTGACGCCAACCGCAACGAGGTGTTCGGCGCGCGCGAGGACGACCCCGTCCACCTGCTCGAGCCCGGCTCGCCCGAGACCAGCTACCTGATCGCGCGGCTGCGCGGGACCATGCTCGGCGAGGAGATCCCCGGCTCGCGCATGCCGCTGGCCAACGCGCCGTTCACGATCCCCGAGATGCTCGCGCTGTTTTGCCTCGTCGAGGGCTTCCCCGCGGACGGGACCGAGGCCGACCTCGATCGCGGCATCGACTACGCCAACTGCTCCTACAGCGAAGACCCGGCCGGGCTCGGCCTCCTCGGCGAGGGCGTGACCTGGTCGGCGCGGATCTCGAAGATCCTCGAGTTCAACTGCGGTGGGTGCCACGGAGGCGCGAACCCCGAGGCCGGGCTCACGCTCGTCGGCGACGAGGTCTACGCCCGCCTGCTCGAGCCCTCGACCCAAAACCCCGAGCTGCCGCTGATCACACCGGGCGTCCCCGAGGAGAGCTACCTCTACCTCAAGCTGATCGGCGACGACTCGATCACGGGCAACCCGATGCCCTACAACCCGCTGACCGGCGAGGGCACCCTCGGCGAGGCGGAGCTCGCCGACGTCTTGACCTGGATCACCAACGGCGCCGTCGAGAACGAGTAGAGGGCGCGACTCACGAGCGCTCCCCGGCCCAAGCCGGCCCCAGACACCGAGCGCCACGCCCCCTTTTGGGGGCCACGCAGGCGTCTGCGAAGCTCATCCCAGGCGACCGGGTGAGTGAGCGACCTGCCGTCCAGCGGCCGCGCTTGGCATATAATCCCACGATGGCTTCTGCGGACTACGCTCGGCTCCTTCTCTTCGGCGCGGTGATCAGCTCGGGCTTCGGGCTCGCCTGTAACGGCGGCCCGGAGGTCTCGCTCGAGACCTACAACGACAGCGCGGCCGAGGACTACGGCTGCATCCTCGGTGACCTCGAGTGTGAGTGCGCGGCGGGTGACCAGTGCGACGCCGGGCTCACCTGCCAGCAGGGCATCTGCCGCTGCATCACGCAGGAGTGCAAGGAGCCGCCGCCGACGACCGGCGACGGGGACTCGGAGACCGGAATGGAGACTGGGACCGAGACGGCGGGGGATGGGGACAGCGGAGATGGGGACGGGGATACTG